>CAYXUL010000042.1:15605-29333 GCA_964468475.1 uncultured Ignavibacteria bacterium
CTTCTCAACGTTTCGGAGCTATTCGTCCGCAGCTTTAATGCGGCTTGGTGCCGGGCATAAGTGCTTGCCCCGCAGCGCGATACACCCGTCAGGAAGTCTCCGTGGTTAGATTCTGCACTCGCTGGCATGGGGAAGCTGATTCTGCCGAGTGCACCTGTTGATTCAACGCGGAAACTGGATTTCCTCTTAGCGCTCAGCCGTTTAACACTCTCAAGAAGCTCTTCGCGTTCATTAGCGTACAGGCAGAGTGCATTTATCCTGCACAATTGAAGAAATCATGCCCGATTTTCGAACGGATTTTGGAAATTCTTGTTATCAGACGGTATTCAGGCAGTCTACTACGGTCTTTGCTTCTGAAAAAAGCACCGCACATCAAGCTCGATAGACATCGGTACTAAGATACTTAAGCCCCGAATCGACCATCAGGGTTACCACACTGGCATCCGGACCCAACTGCTCCGCTACCTGGAGAGCGGCGACAACATTTGCACCTGAGGATGTACCCGCGAATAAACCTTCCTCGCGCGCCAGGCGCCTGGCCATTGCTTTGGCATCCTCGGTCTTAACGGCAACGATCTCATCCACCAGGCTCGGCTCCCAGAGTGGCGGCATATAGCCGATTCCCACCCCTTCAATCTTATGAGGGCCGGCCTTTCCACCCGACAGCACCGCGGATTCGGCCGGTTCGACAGCAACCATCTTGAGCTTTCGATTGTGGCTCTTGAGCACGGTTGCGACACCGCGCGAGGAAGCTGCAGTACCCACACTATGGACAAAAGCATCAACCTCACCCCCTGTCTGATTCCAGATTTCCTCACCCAGAGGGTAATAGCCGGTGATGCTGTCAGCATTGTTGAGTTGATCAGTCCAGTAGGTGTTGGGTTCCTGGCTGATTTCGCGCGCTGCCTCAATCATATCAAGGATCAACTTCTTGGTGGTCAGCCCCCCTTCGCTCGGTACCATCGTGAGCTCGGCGCCGAGAGCGGCCATATGTTTCAGCTTGTCCGGACTGAAAGCGTCAGCTGTAACAATCTTGAGCTTATACCCTTTGGCAACACAAACCAGCGCCAGTGATATGCCCGTGCTGCCACCGGTGTACTCGACAATGGTATCGCCGCGTTTGAGTCGTCCGTCTTTCTCCGCCCGGTGAATCATCGCCTGAGCCGCACGATCCTTCATGCTGCCGGTGGGATTCTCCCATTCTAGTTTTACATATACTTTCGCGCTTACTGCAGGAACCACGTCCCGCAGCCGCACCATCGACGTGCCTCCAATTGCCTGAAGTATACTTGCACTAATGCTCATAGCGCTGAAAGCCTGCTCGCTCTGAGAACAACGTTATTTTGATCGCTTTGAGATCTCCACGCATCAGTTTTCGCGCAGATAATAATCCTCGTACTCGATTTCGAATCGGAGTTTGTGGCGCGCTTCTTCCTGAGCCAGCATTAGCAACAGCGCTCTCAGATTCTCATCGTCGGTTGTGGCTGCCAGGTTGTGGTAAAGCCTGAAAGCGGCCTTCTCGGCTTTCATCGCAATGATAAGTGCCTGCTTATAATCGAGGTGTGGACTTAAGGTGATGTCAACAAGATAGTCGCCGATCTTCAGGTCAAGGACACGATCCATGCTGAGCATCGCGGCACTTCCACTCTTGACAGTAAGTAATTTCCTCTTGTGCTCCTGCTCTTCTTTGGAGAAGTCCCGGAACACGTCTCCCATTGCCTTCTGCTCAACCCTGTCAGCGAGATCAGCGTAGAATCGAGCGGCTTCTTCTTCCTTCTTTATGGCATAATCGAGGATTTCCTCAACTGAATTCAGCTTCATATGTTTCTCAGTCATCCGCGGGTACCTCCTGAGGCTCAAGCCGACCCGTTTGACGTCAAGTATTCATGAATTGAGCGGGCGGCTATTCTGCCGGCTCCCATCGCCAGAATCACTGTAGCTGCGCCCGTGACGACATCTCCTCCCGCCCAGATCTTCTCTCGCGAAGTCGCGCCGGTTTCCTCATTCGCTTCGATATTGCCCTTCTTCCCGATTATCAAACCGGGAGTCGTGGCGCCGATCAGTGGGTTGGGGCTGTTGCCAATAGCACAGACAACAGCGTCAACTTCATAGATAGTCTCGGAACCCTCAATCGGCACAGGCCTCCTTCTCCCCGAAGCGTCAGGCTCGCCGAGTTCCATCTTCTGGCATTCCATCGCCTTCACCCAGCCATTTTCATCACCGATATAGCGCAGCGGCAGAGTCAGGAAATCGAAGATAACACCCTCTTCCTCGGCGTTTTCGATTTCCTCCAGCCGAGCCGGAAGTTCCTCGCGAGAGCGTCGGTACACTATCCGTGATTCCGCGCCCAATCTCAAGGCACTGCGCGCACAGTCCATAGCGACATTACCACCGCCGACTACTGCGACCTTGCGATGCCGCTTGACCGGCGTATGGTACTTGGGAAAGAGGAAACCCTTCATCAGGTTCAGGCGCGTCAGATACTCATTGGCGGAATAGACACCATTGAGATTCTCTCCCGGAATATCCATGAACCATGGCAAACCGGCGCCCGATCCCACGAACACCGCATCGTACTCGTCGAGAAGACTGTCTATGGTTCTTGTCCTGCCCACCACGAAGTCAGTCACCAGTTCAACGCCCAACATCTGTAGGTATTCGACTTCCCTGTTAACGATGACCTTCGGCAACCGAAACTCCGGTATGCCGTAGACCAGCACGCCTCCCATCTTGTGCAAGGCTTCAAAGACGGTGACTTCATGCCCCATCTTGATCAAATCGCCGGCGACAGTAAGTCCGGACGGGCCACCCCCCACTATTGCTACCTTATAACCAGTCTTCCTGGGCAATTCCGGCATCTCCAGCTCACCCTGCTGAGCCTCCCAGTCTGCGAGAAAGCGCTCGACGCGGCCAATCGCGATCTGACCGCCCTTCTTGTGGAAGATGCAGGTTTTCTCGCACTGCTCTTCCTGGGGGCAAACTCGCCCGCAGATAGCAGGCAGGCAATTCTTCTCTTTCAGGATTCTGATGCCACCGGCAAAATCCCCGTCGGCGACTCGGTTGAGAAAACCGGGGATATTGATTTCCACCGGGCAATTGCCGATGCAGGTAGGCCTTTTGCACTGAATGCAGCGTTTCGCTTCTTCAACTGCCAGCTCCGGAGTATAGCCCAATGCCACTTCATCGAAGTTAAATCGCCTGACCTCCGGCGGTTGCTTTGGCATATCCCGTCGGTCCAGGTCGTACTTCTTCTTTTTCACAACCTCACTCACGGCTCTGCTCCTGCATTTGGAAATGACGCTCCTCGCACCGGCTGGTTCGCAGGGGGACTACCTCCTCCGCCATGTATGTCTTACGGCGTTGCAGCAATTCCTCCCAGTCAACCTCATGCGCATCGAAATCGGGGCCGTGAACGCAGGCAAACCTGGTGGTAGAACCAACCGTCACCCGGCAGACACCGCACATGCCGGTCCCGTCAATCATGATCGGATTCAGGCTGACCATAGTCTTTATGCCGCTGGATCGTGTCACGTCCGCGACCCGTTTCAACAGGAATGTGCAGCCGTTGACGATTATCCGGTCAACCGGCTCATCAAGATCTTTCAGGATATCCGGTAGCTTGTGCACATGCCCGCGATATCCTCTCGTTCCGTCGCGCGTGATCTGGATCACTTCATCACAAACTGAAGAGAGCCTTTCCTCCCAGTAGAACAGGTAAGAGCTTCTCGCCTCCATAATCGTAATGACTCGGTTACCCACTTCCTTCAGCGCTTTGGCAATCCGGTAGATACTACCGATACCATAGCAGCCGCAGATGCACATCACTGTGCCATACTTCTCGATATCCGTCGCGTTTCCGAGTGGGCCGACAACCGTAGGAATGTCCACTCCCGCTTGCAACGATGCCAGACGGCTGGTCGTGCTGCCGATGTTTAGAAACACCACCGTAACCGTGCCGCTGGCGGCGTCCCAGTCTGAAAGTGACAGCGGAATCCGTTCGCCTTCTTCCTCAGCACGCAAAATCACGAATTGTCCCGGCTTGGCCTCTCGGGCTACTGCAGGTGCACGCAACGTGATAAGATGCACATTGGGCACGATCATTTGATTGGCGATCACCCGGAACATTTCTTTCTCCTTATCTTCACTGGATGTGGATTGGGGTTGAACTGAAGATAGTCGTGCAATGAGGCATGCAACGTCCCCGCAGGCTGTCCACTAACCAGCTTGACGGGGAGAGTCTTCTCGAAATGATCCGAGATAATGACCACTTCCGCACCACTGTCGATGCCGGCCTTCGTTGCATCATGAGGATTGATTTCGAGCACCTCTTCGGTGAGCAACATTTTTGATCCTTCGACCCAGGTGGAGAGCGGGAATCCGCGATGCGAGTGCTCGATCGCCGAAATAGACAGCAGGAACGGAAACTTCCCGTTGGACTTGGTTTTCGCTGCAGGTGCAGCCGACCTGGGTACCAATTTGGCGCTCAAGGCGAGTTGTTTGGGTTCCCGAGAGAAGTCAATTACACGTCTGCGCTCTCCGATCACTTTGGCGATTTCCTTGCGAATGCCTTCAATCGAAGTGTAACCGAACCCTTGCACCCCCAGCTTCTTAGCGATTTGACTGAGAATTTGCCAATCGGGCAGAGCACCACCGAAAGGAGGTACTCCCTTATTCAAGCGTTGAACGCGGCCCTCACCGTTGATGAATGATCCGTCCGCCTCGGTGTATGCGGCTGCGGGTAGCACCAGATCTGCGTGGCAGAAGCCATCAGGTGGATAGATGTTTTGGAAGATCACATACTCAGCATTGGGTTGCCAGCCGGTTGGCACCTCACCTACGAGATAGAGCACTTTAACCTTTGCTCCCTTCGCCAGCGATTTGGCATTTTGAGACGCATTCTTGCCTGGCACACGAGCGCCCCAGATTTGAGCTAGCTGTTTTCGTTTTTCGGCGTTGGAAGCTGAATTGCCTCCGGGCAGCAGCTCACCGTAGGCGCCCATCAGAACCGAGCCAACCAGATTATTAAGGGAAGGCAGCGGCAGGATTCCTGCTTTCAGCTTTTGCGCGAGACCTTCGACAGCTTTGAAGATTGCGGCGGCGGAATCATACTGCAAAAACTCTGACCCAATCAGGATCATCGGTGCTTCGGACCCACGTAACATCTCTGCCACTTCAGATAGATCACGGCTGTGGTTTGAGCGGCTCGCCATTCCCGCGGCTTTAGTCCCGGCCTTCTTCACACCTTTCCCGATCAGTTTCGCAAGATTCTCAAGAAGTGAGACTTCCTCGCCCGGTAGCGGCTGAATCCATTTGTCAGCCATTAAAGTCAAATTGTGCTCTCGGGGATGAATCGTGATGATCTTCGCGCCGCGCCTGGCAGCTTTGCGCAACGCCACCGCTACAACCGAGCGCGCAAAGCGCGAATCGAGCCCCAAACACAGAATCGCAGTGGCTTTCTGCATCTCTTGCAGCGTGGATGACATCTTGAACAAGTTCAGATAGGCATCAAATCCGCTACCATAAAAAAGTCTGGCTGAGGTATCGATATTGTTCGAGTGCATGGCGACACGAGCAAACTTCTGCGCCACATAGAGGTCCTCGTTGCTGCAATTTGGTGAGACCAGCATCGCAAACTCGTCCGGCTTGCACTCGGCGAGTTTCTCGGCAGCAGTAGTCGCAGAAGTCTCCCAGGAAATTTCAGCCTTGGTGCCGCCAATCACCTGATAAGGATTTCTTAAACGCAGCGGGCCATTTGCCAGTTCCGTGCCGCAGAATCTTCCCTTCACGCAGAGTTGGGCGTTATTAACCAAAGGATCGGGAGCCGGCAGGCTGCCGATGATGCGATCACCCTTAATCTGCAAGCGCACCTGGCAACCAACGCCGCAGAAGGTGCAGGTCGTGATCTCCTCGCGGTCCTCTTTGCCCTCCCAGGCACGCGTTTTCTCTCGCAGCGTACCCGTAGGGCAGACCGAGACACATGCCCCGCAGAATTCGCAGCCGGCTTCAAGGTGAGTACGTCCATACGCCGGACTGATTACCGTCTGGCGGCCGCGATTCGTGAACGCAAGGACATTTGCCGTGCGAATTTCCTGGCACATCCTGACACATCTTCCACAGAGGACACAGAGGTTGTAATCGCGATCATAGAATGGATCTTCTGTCTCCACCCGCATTCCCCGGTAGTAGATCGGGTATTTGATCTCGGTCACTCCGAGTTGCTCGGCGAGAGTCTGGAATTCGCATTGCCCATCATTGGGGCAATAACGGCAGCCGGTGGTTACACCTGCTTTGCGAATCGTGGGCATGAACCGTTTGCAGTCGTCCTTCTCGTCGCAGATCAGGCAGCTGGAGGTATGCTCACTCATGTAGAGCTGCAGAATCTCCATTCTTGTTTCCTGCAGCTGCGCGGTGTGAGTCCGGATTACCATGCCGTCCTGAATCGGAGTCGTGCAGGCGGTCGGCAGATTGCGCATCCCCTCGACTTCGACAATGCACATACGGCATCCCCCGTGCGGTGACAGCTCTTCATGTGCGCAAAGTGTCGGAATAAAGATGTCATGCTCTCTGGCGGCCTCCAGGATAGTAACGCCGCTTGATACCTTAAGTGGCTGATTGTCAATTATTACTTGGATGGTAGTGTTGCGCTTCTTCATGATGCATTCCGCCTTGAGGTGATCACTACAGCATCCGCCGCCAGCGGATCGTATCGGCAAACCTCGTAACAAGCTTTGCACTTAATGCACCGGTACTGGTCTATCTTGTGTATCTCCGCTTTAGCCCCCGAGATTGCTTCGGTTGGACAGATGCTCACACAGCGCTGACAACCGTTGCACTTAGCAGGATCAATCTCATACTCGACAAGCTCCTTGCAGGCTGCGGCGGAACAATGCTTCTCTTTGATATGCGTCAGGTATTCGGAACGAAAATGGCGCAGGGTCGTCAGTACCGGGTTTGGTGCTGTCTGGCCCAAACCACACAGGGAAGCGCGAGCGACAGTCTCGGCCAGCACCTGCAATTGCGACAAATCCTCCATCCGGCTCTTGCCGGCAGCAATTCGTTCCAGGATATCCACCATGTGATGGGTGCCGACGCGACAGGGTGCACATTTCCCGCACGATTCATTCTGGGTGAAGTGCAGGAAGTACAAAGCCAGATCGACGACGCAGCTATCCTCGTCCATCACGATCATTCCGCCCGACCCCATAATCGAACCGGCTGATTTCATCGACTCATACTCGACAGGAATATCGAGAGACTCTTCCGAAAGGCAGCCACCCGAAGGTCCGCCGGTCTGCACTCCCTTGAAAGGCTTCCACGAGCCACCGCCGATGTCGAAGATGATCTGGCGAAGTTTGATTCCCAGCGGCACTTCGATTAGACCGGGACGGCGAACTTTGCCAACAAGTGAGAAGGTCTTGGTTCCGTAATTGCCCTGCACTCCGAACTGCTTGTACCAGTCGGCGCCGTTGCGCAGGATGTTGGGCAGCGCACCGAGTGTTTCGACGTTATTGATGATGGTAGGCTTACCCTTCAGGCCCGCTATTGCGGGGAACGGTGGGCGTGACTTGGGCATCCCGCGCCGGCCTTCAATCGAACCAATCAATGCGGTTTCTTCGCCGCAGACGAATGCTCCTGCACCTTCTTTGACTATGACGTCGAAGCTAAAGTCGGAGCCGAGGATGTTGTCACCGAGAAGGCCGTATTCCCGCATCTGCTCCGTAGCTTTCAGCAGGCGGGAGATAGCCAGATTGTAGTCAGAATTGATGTAGACGTAGCCATGACTCGCGCCGATGGCGTAGGCGGCAATCTGCAGACCCTCAAGAACTGCGTGCGGATCACTCTCGATCAAAGAGCGGTTCATAAATGCCCCGGGATCTCCCTCGGAGCAATTGCAGATCATATATTTATCAGTGCCGGCTGCTCCCCGGCAAATCTCCCATTTCCGCCACGTAGGAAATCCGGCGCCGCCGCGACCCCGAAGCCCGGCGTCTTTTACTATTTCAATCACTTCTTCAGGCGAAAGCTCGAGCGCTTTGCGAAGTCCCGCATAACCATCGTTGGCAAGGTAATGATCAATGTCTTCCGGATCGATGAATCCGCAGTTTCTCAACACCAGTCGTACCTGGTTTCTTAGCATCGGCAGCTCAAAGAACTTCGGGATACCGTCGATATGGCCGTTGCCGTTTACGCCAAAGTGTCCAACCGCGTATTTCAGCGGCAGCTTACCCTTAATCAGTTGTTCTTCGATTATGGCTCTTGCCGTCTGTGGCGTGACACTCGCGTAACTAACCCTCGCTTCCCCGGGCATCTTGATGTCCATTAGTGGCTCCAGGTAGCACGGGCCAATGCAACCTACCTGCACGACTTTTGCCTTGAGCTTGTTCTCCTTCAACGTTGTTCTCACGGCCTCGAGAACATCCAGAGCACCTGCGGCTGTTCCGCAGGTAGCCGTGCCGATATAAATAACCGGGACTTTGCTGTTATTGAGGGAATCCCATTTCGCGCGGGCCGTTTCAATTCTGGCAGCTAAATCATTCACCGCGACTCATCATCTCCTCTAAATCAGTTACCATCATCCGCGCATGTACGCGATTGTCTATTTCAACGACAGGCGCCAGGGCACAGCAGCCAAGGCAGTTCACCCGCCGGAAATCGAAGCGGTGATCGGGGCTCACCTGCCCGATCGAAATACCAAGCTTCCAACCTACGGCATCACTCAGATACTTGCCGCCATGAACATGACATGCCGTACCCATACAGACTTTGACGCACTTCTTGCCCGGTTCAGTGAAGCGGTACTTGGAGTAGAATGATGCCACACCATAAATCTGGTTTTCCGAAATCCGCAGGAACTGAGAGATATGCTTGATTGCATCTTTGGAGATGTAGCCGAGCCTCTCCTGAACCCTCAACAGAATCGTGATGAGGTCGCTTTCCTCACCCTTAAAGCCGGAAAAAATCTCGTTGTAGTCCTGATCAGTCATAAGCGCTCTCGCTGATAAAATGAAGTTTCATGGATCACCGGTTGCTCCCGTCATTTGGCTGCGCCAGAAAGATGCAGTCAGTGAGCTTGGTTTGTCCCCTGACGAAGTCCTCTGCAAATGCTTTGCAGGTAGGCGCGCCGCAACAGCCACAATCTATCTGGCGAAGATTGTGGTACACTCTGTCCCGCTCCCTGATGCGCTTGATCGATGTCTCCAAATCTGTATCGAAATACTGCGTGGGGCGCGGCAGGATCGGATTGCTCAGTGAATAGTAGCCCTCTTGCAGTCGACGCACCACTTCTTCGCGCGGTGGCTTGACCGGACGCTCATACTTTCGCTTTTGCTTGGCGGCGTTGGACTGAGCCACATAGGGGTTCTCGACATTCAGTGGACCGCCGATGCAACCCAGCATATGCGCCAGGGCCTCAACGAAGGTGACGTTTCGCAGTCGTGAGCTTTCAATATCGTCAAGAATCTGCATCACGTGATCGACACCTGAAATTGCCAGCCAGTTTTCCGCCTTGACAGACCCAACGACACTTCCCGAAGTTACCCAGCCGGGACTGAAGGCGAAGTCCTCCGGTACCTGGGACGGATCAAACTCCTCCTTAATTGCCACAACCTGAGGGAGCAATACGGGATAAGTGTCCCTGATCGACATCGCATCATCAAACCAGGACCGGGATTTCTCCGCCGGTTGCCGGATCGAAACAAACTTCGCCGGACAATTGGCTATATAATAGATCCCGATCTCTTCCGGCTTGAGCCCCACCTTGGCGGGAAGTGTGCGTCTGATCTCACGCGCGGTCATTTCCCGAGGTACTTCCATCGGTACGATAAGTTCAACCAGATCAGGATACTTAACCTGGATCAGCCGAACGATCGACGGGCAATAGGAGGAGATCAACGGCAGCCGGCCTTTGTACTGTTTGATATACTCCTGGAGCGCGCTACCAAGGGCCAGCGACGAGGTCTTGATATCTATGACTTCGTCAAAACCGAGGCGCTTGAGCGCCATATGAATTATGTAAGGATGAATGCTCGCGTCAAACTGCGCGTAGAGCGACGGGGTGGGCACCACAACCTTGTACTTGAAGTTCGTAAGCGGTGAGATGGGTTCGGAATCGAGGACAATCGCCTTGGAGCGGCACACGGAGAGACAGGTGCCGCAATCGACGCAGAGTTCTTCGCGTATCTCCGCTTTACCGTCGCGAACGCGTATTGCCTGTGTGGGGCAATGCCTCATGCAGGTCATATAGCCCCGGCATTTTTCCGGGTCAACCCTATGGGCGTGGTAGTACTTTGCCACTGGCAATTCCTCGATTCACGAGTTGATCAATTTCCTAATCTGCTTCGGACACGAACCTCATCGCCAGGGTCGTTCCTTTTCCAACCTCGCTGCTGATATCAAGATCATCGGCGTTGCGCTTGATGTTGGGTAATCCCATTCCTGAACCGAAACCCATCGCACGCTGCTCATCGGTGGAAGTGGTAAATCCTTCCTCCATCGCCATCGCGATGTCGGGTATTCCTTTGCCTTCATCGTCGATCACCACTTCAATCATTCTCGGTGTAACGGACAAATGAACTCTGGCACGAATCGCGTGCATGATCACATTCATCTCGCCTTCGTAAGTTGAGATGGCAACCCGCCGCACGATGCGCGGTTCAATTCCGATTTTCTTGAGCACCGTTTTGATCTCGGTGGAAACCATGCCGGCCCGCGCAAAGTCACTGCCCTCGATGACAAAGCTGGAATTGAGTAAGACTTCTTCAGGTTTCTGAGCAGGAGGAGCGGTGACAACGTCGGGCGGAAGTTCATGTCTTTCGGATGCAAGTCGCACGCAGGCATCATACATATCCAGCGACGTGGACAGCAGCACCATGTGATGTTCCCGGGCAAACGCCTCTGACCCGTTCTCCGGCTTTTTCCCACGTATAAGGACAACCCCCTTGAATTCTGCCATGTGGGCGGCAACGATTGCCTGATGTGAAGCCAAGCCTGTTAGCAG
Organism: uncultured Ignavibacteria bacterium; assembly: GCA_964468475.1. Taxonomy (GTDB): domain Bacteria; phylum Zixibacteria; class MSB-5A5; order CAIYYT01; family CAIYYT01; genus JBECKX01. Next base: position 26,602 of record CAYXUL010000042.1, read on the forward strand.
GATTGAATTAGGTCTGCCGTAAGCGAGAACGTCGCTCATGAGATCGGAAGCGTAAATGTGATCGACTTCGAGGTCTAACCAATCACTTCCTTCAATGACAGCCGCATCGAGCGCTGTTTTGACTCTACCGATTCTCACGGGCATTTCTGTTACTCCGCGAACGTTATGTTATATAAAACTCTCCGACGGTTGCTTTATCGGATTCCTCGCGACGCTTTCGGGTCGGTATTACTTAGTCACCAGGCCGAGAGCATACAACTTGCCGATCATTTCAAAAGTCGGCAGCTCGGTCCACAGGATTGTGATTCCATGCTGGCTCGCCAGATCCAGTGTTTCCTGGGGAACGTTTTTGCCGCTGGTGATCAGCACAGCAGATGCGTCGACAAGGTTGGCAGCGGGGACAATATTCTTGTGGGTTTGTACCGTAATCCACAGATTGCCCGACTTTGCACCCGCCATTGCATCGCTGAGCATATCACTGACAAAAACCCCACTCACATCACGAGGCTCAACTGCGGTAAGCGCCTTTAACCCTGCGTTTTCCACCAGATCTTTGGTATTCATCAAGTATTCTCCGGCTTATTTCCAATGGATATCTGACCTAGCTCGGTCAAAACAGTGGTTTTCGTTCTTCCGGCGCCTCAAGAGAGAACATTCCTACGTCGTGAATGAACTCGCCCCGGCACAAGGGAAGACTCTTTATTTTATCAAACCATATTATCTTAATTCGCGATCTTGATGTATCCCGCTGCTGATTGAAATAATCGGATAGAATCTGCAATTTCCGTTCCGGGATAGGTTGCGATTCTGCCTCAGGCAGAAAACCAAACGCAACCAGGATAAATATCCTGTCTTTCGCACATTCCCGGCGGATTATTTCGACCTCGCAATCAGCGATGCAACTGGTGCAAAAAAGCAATCCGAGGAGATCATCGAATTTCTCTACTTTGCCACAGTTGCTGCATTGAAGATCGAATTTGAATGTCTGGGCGTTTTCTACGATAGCCCAGTGGCACTGACCCTCTTTGTATTCATCCCAGGTGTCGTGCAGAGAGAAATAGGTTCTGACACTTTGACAGTGAGAGCATTTCTCAAAGACGGTAAAGCCGAATTGCTGGTTGATCATTGCCCATCGATGCTGACATTCTGCCATCACTATTGACTCGCTTTTCTTAAACAGTCCAAGAATCTTGCCTGAGTCCGGCTTAAGAACTAGGACAAAAATAACGACTTTAATCAGGAATTACAATACAATTTTGATCGGACAGGCGGAAATTTGGACTAAGTTGTTCGTAATCACAGCCTTCGATGGGCCGCAAACTCCCTGAAGGTCTGTGGGGATGAGATATGGCAACTATCTGAGCAACCTCGGAGCTGAACTGAGAGAGCAATTGACGCAGGTGGGCATGCAGGAACACACCTCCGCAACCCATGGCTGTTTGTGCAGTTACGACGTCAATCGTGGAACTCCATACGCTCTACGTTTTCCTTTGGTCTCGTTGATGCCGGCAAAGGTGGCCCACTTTTTTTCCAGCTTACAGCCAAAAAAGATGCCGTGCAAGCACGTTGGTAACGTGATTGCACGGCCAGATTTGGTACGGTTATGTTCTAACTGACCGGGCGTACCGACACACTAGTGTGAGCCGGAATGCGCACCTGCGTTCGAACTCACGACTGCGCAAAGGAAGTAGAATTGCGTGTCGATCTCATTGGCTATTGGAATGCCGTCCACCTGTGTTGCCAGCAACTCATCCACGGCAGCCTCTGACTTTGCCGGCAGCATGGAATTCAGCATGTCGTTCACTGCTGCGTTGTGCGTCGCATCATTTGTATAGTTGGGCATAATCAGGTACACGTGCCAGAGCGCGTTGTACTCGCCATGACCCGGGTTCGACGGCTGTGAATCCAGAACGTGGTCATGATAATCATCCGGCGTGTCGCCATTGCCCGTATGGTCGCACGGGTCGCACTGCGGAGTATCTGGCCAGGAGCCGGACAATTCCGTACCGGTGGCCGGGTCAAAGGGATATATGACCTCGTACAGATCGGCTTGGGCCTTTCCCGTCGGATTTTGTTTTACTTCAATCGCGTTTATTCTCACGGTGTTGCCATTGACGTAGGCATCCTCATATCCGGGCGGACCACCAATCGCAGGGCGGGGCAGTGACGTTGGCGTGCTTGACAGATCCGCGTTAGAGAGGGATGCGGGTGAACTTGTCGGGCTGGTTGAACACGAAGCAATGATCGCGGCGACAAACAGCAATGAAATAGCGAGTGTCACCGTGAGTGTTTTTGAGTACCTCAAAGGGCCTCCTTGTTTGAGTTACCTGATGCTTGGATAGTGAGAAAATCATAAACGTGCTTGCGAGTCCTCTTTTCTCTTTAACCGGTACGTAAGCTGCTGCTGAGGAAAATTAGCCGCGGGTGAAACGAGCCTGGCGTCCTTGACGCTGTGGACTCCGTCCAGGGCTCTCATAGAAATCGAAATCACTTCAGTCTTCCTGATCTGCATGGTGGTTGGCCAGGTTTGAACCGCTGCTGCGCAAGCAGCCGGCCAATGGACGTAAATGTGTTGGTAAAAGAGTGCCCCGGATATGAGGTCGGAATCCTTCCAAAACAGTTTCAGAGTGGTCACTGCGACTGCTTTCTCATCCCATCGTCTCGATTCAGCCTGTCTGAATTGCCTGGAGACAGAGCAGAAATTGAAGTACTGGGATTGTACGGAAATTGGA
>CAYXUL010000043.1:0-28749 GCA_964468475.1 uncultured Ignavibacteria bacterium
AGCTTTGTCTGGTTGCCAATTGCGTTGAAGCATGCAATTGATCTATCATGAGTTTTTCTGGCTTGGGTTGGCTGCCTGCGCCCTTCAAGACATATCTGAAGAGAGCTGCCATTGTGATTCCGCCGAGATGGAGGTTAAGCCGCACCTTCTGGCAAGCCTATGCCTTTCTGCAGGAATCACAGAAATGGTCACGTGACCACTTGCTCAACTATCAGCTTTTGCGGCTGCAGGACTTGTTGCGGTATGCCGGGGCCAATGTCCCCTATTACGGGCAACTCTTCAACGAACATGGGATCGATGCCGGCAAGATTCGATCACTCGATGATCTCAAACGGATACCACCCCTTGACAAAACTACAGTCAGAAACAACCTCGACGTTCTCATTTCCGCGCGGGCTCACCCCTCCGGGCTTATCAGCGTTAAGACTTCCGGCACCAGTGGTAAGGCGCTCAATTTTTACGAAGAAAAATCAACCGGCGAGCGTGAGTGGGCGTTCATCTGCCATCAATGGGATCGAGTGGGCTATAAACCGGGGGATTTTCGCGCCGAGTTGCGCACCTACTTCAAAGCAAAACGCGGATACATCTGGGACCACTGGCGCCGGGCGCTGCGGATTCTCCCCGACATTCACACCAAAGAACAAGCGAAGACAATTGTCGATCTCCTTGAACGATCGCAGATAAAATTCCTCCACGGCTATCCAACGGCGGTAGCTTCCCTGGCGCTGGCGATTAAGCACCACGGTATTGCCACAAAGTATCAACCAAAGGCGGCATTGCTGGCGTCCGAGTCGGTGTATGAGTGGCAGAGAGAACTGATCGCCGAGGTCTTCCGCTGCCGCATATATGCGCACTATGGAATAACCGAGAAGGTGATGCTGGCTGGTGAGTGTGAAGGCTCGCGCAACTACCACACGGTTCCTCAATATGGTGTCAGCGAGATCGACCCGCGTACGGGAGAATTGATTGCTACCGGATTTCTTAACTACGTGATGCCGCTAATTCGTTATCGCACCGGTGATTTCGTCAAGCTTAGTGAGAACCAAACTTGCGAGAACTGCGGCCGCAACTACATACCATTAATCGAGTCGATCGAAGGCAGGCTCGCGGATACCATCAGAACGCCCGGCGGCAGATTGATCTCACCGGCGGCGATGACCTATCAGTTCAGCTCCTTGAAGACGATCAGAGACGCGCAAATTCGCCAACATACGCTTGATCAAATTTCGATAGCGGTTGCGAAATGGCCGGAACGTACCGATGAAGAATATGAGGCGGAGACCAAATCACTGGCAGCTTCGGTAGCAAAGCTGGTTGGCGAAGGTGTGTCGGTGACGATTAGTCACGAACCGGAGCTACGGCGCACCGAGGCAGGAAAATTTCGCTGGATCATCTCCGAGCCGGGTCAGAGCTACCTAAGTGATATACTGAAGCAATAAGCTCGCTATGAAAGCAACCATTACAAGAAGAGAGTCGATACAGTCAGAGAGAACTTCCAGGCGCATCGCTCTCATCGGACCCTATCCTCCACCCTATGGCGGCATCTCGGTGCATATCAAGCGGGTGTTGCAGCATCTGGAGCATGAGAACATTGCCGTGGACTTCTTCTGCGAAACTCGCGGGGCCACCATCAGGGAGAATCACACCGTCTACGATTTTGTTGGTGTCAGGAAGATCACCGGGCTGTGGCAGATGCTGCGTGGGGAGTACGACCTGATCCATCAACATTCGCCTTCCCCGAGATTGCGGATTGCGCTGGCAATTCTGGGGTGGTTAGGCAGGACGGTTTACCTGCATGTGCACGGAGCATCATTGCGAGATACAACCGCGAGTGCAAGTATTAGCGGCTGGCTTACTCGCAAACTTATCAAGCATTGCCACGTGCTCGCAGACAACTCAGAGATAGCCATACTCGCCAGAAAGCTTGGCGCCCGCTCGGTTACAGAGATCGATGCGTTCCTGCCGCCGACATTTGCCGAGCAAACTTTGCATGATTTTGAAGAAGAGTATGGCGCATTCTTTGACGAAAGTGATTTCACTATAAGCATGACCGGCTGGTTTGAGGAGTACAAAGGCGAAGACCTGTACGGCTTTGACACCGTGTTGCAGGCGCTACTGAAACTGAACGCGGAAAGCGCTCAATCGATTAAGCTAATCGCCAGCGTGAACGGAGTAAAGTCGAAGGCGCTGGAGCGGCAGGCGATGAATTTCATTGATGAACATCACCTAAATGACAGAGTCGAGTTCATCCGAATCCCACTTGAGGAAATCTGGCCACTTTATCTTAAATCTGATGCTTTCATACGCCCGAGTCGCTCTGATGGCTCGGCACTGTCGATTCTGGAGGCCGACTGGTTCGGCACCCCGGTCATCGCCAGTGATTGCGTACCTCGTCCTCGACAAGTGATGACCTTTGAAACTGGTGACGCAGATCAGCTTACGGAGGCGCTGAGCAAACTGTTCAGTGCAAACCGACCAACGCTGGCTGAGAAAATCGAGCGCGTAAGAACACGGAGATTCGATTACCCGCTGTTTTCGCGGATATATGGCATCAAGCCCGAAAAGCAGTAAAGCAATGACAACCGACCCGATGACATCACCAGGCACGCATCCCCCACTAACCAAAGCAACCTTCTTAATCAAAGATGTCGCCCGCAAGGGCTTCTTCCACCTGCTCTCTGCCAACTTCGTGATAAATCTGCTGGCATTCGGTTCACAGGTGCTGGTGATCAAATTTCTGACCCCGACTGAAATGGCGGATATCAAGACCATGCAGTCATTTGTCGGTATCGCCGTGATAATCGCCGGTTTTGGCTTCAACACGGCCGTCCTGAAGATTTGTTCCGAGAACCGACCACTGGAAGAACGCTCTGCTGTCCTGAAGAGCAGTTTTCGGTATACTCTGATACCCATTCTCCTGGTTCTCGGAGCTATCGCCGTCGTCTCTCAACTCGGTTGGTTCTCCCCCGAACAGAAGGTCAATTCCTGGATCAAGGTCTTCATGTTGTCGATTCCGGCTACAGTGTTTGCCGGACTGATAATGATGTACCTGCAGGCGCTGAAACGGATCAAGTTGATGGCCAAGCTGCAGACAGCCATTCGACTGGTGGGTGTTATTGCAATCGTGACTCTGACCTATTTTTACGGCTTTCCCGGATTTGTGATTTCAACGGTGGCGGTGGCATTCACTGTTCTGCTTCCGCTCTTCTTCCTGATCAGGGATGACCTGCGATTTGCGCAGAAATCAAAGGAACTGTTCAAAAATACCTGGTACTTCGCGCGCTGGAGCTTTGCTGCCAATCTGGTCGGAACCATAAACAGCTACGTCGATATCCTTTTGCTCAACTACCTGATCAAAGACCGCGCGGCCTTCGGTTACTACAGTATCGCCACGATTTTCATCCTGGGTCTAAACCAGATTACTGCAACCATCCAAAGCATTGCCACGCCCTACTTCTCGGAAAAGGCTGACAACGAGTCAGAGTTCAAACGGGTGCTGCGGAAATATCAGCGGTTGATGGTCATATTCTCTTTTGCTGCTACGCTGGCTGCTTTTGTCGCGGTGCCGCTGTTCATTCGCAGATTTTATGGGGTCGAATATGCGGATGCCGGATTCTATTTTCAGCTGCTGTCGTTGAAGTATCTTATCTGGAGCAGCTACGCGTTGATGGGCGTGGCACTACTCGGCTTGGGCAAGATTAAATATAGTTTTTATGCCGCAGGCACGGGCCTGGCCGTTTCTGTCTCCCTCTCACTGGTTCTCATTTTACACTTCGGGCTTACCGGCGCGGCTGTTGCGCAAGTGCTCGCAGCTGTTGTGGTGGCGACGTTGGTATTCCTCCTGATGAAACGGGCGTTGCGGGAGTCATTTCCTCGACTACCTGATCCTGCTTAAGTGCAACGGCAGCAATCAGGGGCAGTTGGCACAAGGTGCAGGACCGCCACCAAAGATGTAATTGATGATATAAACGGCGTCACCGATGCTAATAGACCCGCTACAGTCAGCATCACCGGCTGCCAACGGGCTGGGTGCCGGTCCGCCTCCAAATATGTAATTAATGAGAAACACCGCATCCCCTATTGACACTCCCCCACTTCCGTCAGCATCACCGCACACGTAACTCTGCTCGCATACATCGGGAATGAAGTTGCCATTGGTATCGGATGCCAGACCGAGCGCGACTTCGCAACTGTCCTGAATAAAGTTGTTATTGCAATCGGTTATTCCCGCTGCGGGGACAATCTTGCGAATGGCGCCGCTTTGATAAAGAAGGTAGAGCTCGCCAAAATTGTCTTCACCGAACGAGACCAAACCGGAACTGGTGAGGTCCAGCTCAGAAGTACGATTCTGAAAATCGGAAGTGTCGGTGCCATCGAAGCGAAATGACCACACCGACCCGGAGCAGTAATCGCCGAAGAAGTAGGTTCCCTGCAAATCGGGAATTGCACAGCCGCGATAGACGTAGCCTCCCGTGATAGCACAGCCGAAGGCGTGGCTGTATTCGTAAACTGGATCAGTAGTGATACCTCCGGGGTCGCAGTTCGTGGGCGGGTTGTAGCAGTTGGTGCCTTCTTTGAGATTCCAGCCGAAATTGATATTGCCGCTGTCAGCTGCCGGCCGCCAGTCAACTTCCTCAGTGGTGCTCTGACCCACGTCAGCGATGTAGAGTTCACCGGTTTCGCGATCAAAACTATCCCGCCACGGATTGCGCAATCCCCAATAGAAGACCTCTCCGGCGCCACCTCCAGCGACAAAGGGATTGGACGGCGGAATGGCGTAGGGAGTACCGCCGTCAACATCGAGGCGAAGCATCGCGCCCAGAAGCGTGAAGGTATTCTGCCCGTTAGCGAAGGGGTCACCACCGCCGCCGCCATCCCCGACGCCTATGTAAAGATATCCATCCGGGCCGAAAGCAATCCAGCCGCCGTTATGATTACTGTAAGTTGGATGCGGCAACTCCAGAACCAGCATAGCGGAGCCGGCGTCAGCACTGTCGGGATTGGAGCCAGACACCTGGAAACGCATAACATCATTGTTGCCCGAGGTGTTGGTGTAGTAAACGTAGAAAAAGCCGTTACCGGCGTAATCAGGATGAAACGCTAATCCCAGCAGACCCCGCTCGCCACTGAAGATGATGCTGCCGCTGACATCAAGGAATGGCTTTGGTTCGAGCGTTCTGGTCGCCAGATCCATGATCTTGATCGTGCCGCTTTGCTGCACGATGAAAAGCCTGCTATAGTCCCCGGGCGGCGAAGTGACAAATACGGGGTTATCAAGTCCTGATATTACTTCTTCGGATGTCAACGGTGTCTGGGCCGAAGCTGACAAAGGAAGAATCACTGTGATAGTGATAAGTAAGAATGCGCTCAACAAACGACAACGATTGCTCATGTCTCTCGTCTCCCTGTGAGAGTGGTAGATCCGGCATTACTAAGAAGCGCGCAGAAGTTGTTGGTTGATTCAGGGTTGGGTAGTCGGCTTGCCGGTTGAAATACAGATTTATCAATGTTACGAGCGCCCCCGCTTTGCTAACCAAGATTATTTGGGTACACGCTCTCGGTTTTTCGTTGCTTGCTTGTGACAGCGACACAGCCACAAAGGAAAACGGGCTGCCTTATCGGAGCAGCCCGTTGACGTTACGAGTATTGAATCAGGGGTTACTTGGCGCTGTCAGGCTGGGCTTTGCCGCCGCCCTGTTGTCCGCCACCCTGCATCTTCTGCCGCATTTGCTCCATCCGCTGCTGGAATTCAGACTGGCTGATAGCACCCGCCGGCACCACAAAGAGGGAATCGGGTACAGGAACGTTAACCTGCATGGTATCAAACGTGATCATGATTTGACCCTGTGCAGCAGGACCGGCGATATTGATCTTAAAGGGGCGAACAATCTTGTCGTCAACTTTCTGATGTTTTGAGAAAGTGACTGTGCCGCCCTTCGATTTCTGGCGAAGGATATAATAAGTGCCGGCATCAAAATAGTAGGTCGTGGAATCGTTGGCGGTATCGACGACTTCTACCTTGTACGCCTTGGCGCCTTTCACCATATCTTCGCCCAGATACTTGACTTTGTCGCCTTTCTCTTTGTAATCGAGAAGTGGAGACAGCTCTGCCTGCTCCATCGTGCTTCTTTTCGCCTCACCTTCGAGCAAAACGGCACCCGTCTGCGGTGACATCTGCCAGGCATCCGTGCCATTCGATCCACCGGACATTACAGTCATATTGTTGGTTGAGGCTTCCATGTAGGCTTTGTCGGGCGTGACGATGTAGGATTTGATATCGAGAGGCATCCCGCTAACAAACATGCTGCCCGTGGCAACCAATGATTTGATATCCTTGAATGCCTTCTCGCCACCGATCGCGGCGATATGCTTGCTAATGATTTCATCAGCGGTCATCTCAGAGAGGAGCAATGGGGCTGCTACCAAGACTAAGATTACCATCAAAGCTGCAAATTTCTTCATTATTCTCCCTCCAAAAGAGACAGTTAGTTTTGCACTTGTCTAAGTTTACTCCAATGCTGACCAATTGGCAACCATAAGATAGGCTCGGTAACGCAAGCGCGCGGAAGGCGCGGGTTCGCCTGATGGCCGCAAATTCGTTTGCAAAGGGGCGAATCTCTACCTATTTTCATTGGGCTAGATACAATCGAGACCAGACAACTGTTTCATAAACTGGAGGAAAAATGAAGCTCAAGACAGTGCTGACGCTGCTGGCGCTGGCGATTGTTATCGTCGCGTCGCAGGCGGATGCCTATCGATTTTCCGTCGGTGCGTTCGGCGGGTTGAATATCCCGGTGGCGCAGGACGACGCTAAATCGGGAACCGCCTACGGCGTCAAGGCCCGACTGCCACTTACCGGATTTATCGCGGTCGAGCCGAATTACACCTACCTCAAGAATGGGGATGGCGAGGTTACAGTCGATGAGAACGGCTGGAACGAAGTGATGAAAAACGACGGCGGGACTTTCAATAGTTTCGGCGTCGATATCCTCATCGGTAACGTGCTCGGCTACAGTGGCTTTGGAGCCTATGGCATGGTCGGACTCTCGACTGCCAAGTTCGAGCGCACCGGCATTCCCAGCAATTCGAACGGTTCCTACTGGCTGGGTCTGGGCTTTGAGTACACTTTCAACGACCAGGTTTCAGTAGAACTTCGCGGCAAGGCCATCATCTTCCCCTATGATGATCCGTCCAATACCCTCAATAATAACAAGGGTTCTCGCAAGAACGGGCTGCTGACTGTGGGTATTAACTATTACTTCGGCTTTACCCAGTAGGAGGCGTTGAGATGATTAAGAAGATATTGCCAATAATGGCCAAGTCGACACTGGTGATCCTGGGGCTGGCGCTGGTAATGGGCGCCAACTGCGTAACTACCGGAAATATCGTTATTCTTCAGGATATCAACGATTTCACGGCACAAACCGAGACCAACCTGAATGCCATCAATGTAAACCTGACCGAGAACTCGGACTGGCAGGATCACCGCGCAGATATCAACAGCATCGATGACATAGGCTTCGCCTGCAGAATAGATAACAACGGCAGCAGCGTGGCTGCCGGGCAACTTTATGTTTCGAAGGAGAAGCAGCTAACCACGGTTGATGCTATCAAGAAGAACGCGGTGCTCGTGCTTGACGGCATCAGCGTTGACCCGGGTGCAACTCGGGAGATCAAATGGGGTGAGTCGCACGATTTTCTGAAGAATTTCGATGCTACCAAGGACGTAATTTTCAGTGAGAATTTCTGGGTCTATTTCATTGCTGCAAACACGCCCTTTGATGTAACGGCGCGCGACATAGTGCTGATACTGTCAATCAACGGTAAACCGTAGAATTCAGAAACAATCCGAAGTTGACGCTAGTAAGAGGCGAATCAGCTGATTCGCCTCTCTTCATTTTGCGAAAAGCTATAGCCTGAAGAGGTACTGGAACTTGGCGAAGAACTGACGCTGCGTCGGTTCCCAACTGCCTCCCGGCTGGACATTGAGGTAATTGTGAGTTGAGCCCAGATAGAAAATCGTGAACGGATTCAACTCGTAGGTTATCAGCGGCTCGAGGCTGAATGAGCGGTCGAAGCTGTCGTATTGAACGATGAGACGCAGATACCATTCGCGCGTGAACTGATAGTTCATTTGCGTGCGAGTTACGTAGCCGGCGAAGATCAGGCCACTTGCGTGCGGGAAATTCAACTCTGTGTAAGTCCAGGAAGGCGCCAACACCAGCCGCTGCAGCGGTTTGAATGTCAACTCGACATCAAACTGATAGCCATCACCCAGTACGGGAGGCGAGACGTTGCGGGCAATGTAGTGAATCCGCATGGCATTCAGCGCACACACAAGTGCACCCGTTGGTCTTGTTTCGAGGTATATCCGGGAATGGCGGATGTGATCAAACTGGACACCACGGAAATTCTCACGGCTCAGGAGCAGCTCCGCCTGGACGACGGTTTGGCCGGGGAGGGTTACGCTGATGTTTGGCCTCAGCCACTGATCCTTGCGTTTGCCTTCGAAGTTCCAAACCCTCCCTGCTGTCAGCGACGGCTCATAAGCGATGAGTACTTTCTTGTTGGGCCGCAAATCGAGCCCCGTCCACACGTTGATCTCCCGACGATTGCTGAGTGTTATGAAGCCATTGTCTGCCCGGAAAGTCGGGCTGGTTTGATCCACATCGATATCGAAGCTCCACAAGCGGGCGCTCCGCTCAAAGCTGAGGTAGAAAGCATTGCCCCAGTAGTTTTCGTCATCGAATTTCGAAGTGTGACGACCATTGTCGAAAGTCTCCGGCGACAGATCATTGGACGCGGCGAAATTTACCGGTTCGTTGGTGTGGCTAAGCAAGCCCTGGAATTCTAGGCGGTAGTTCTCGAAAAAGCGGAGCCCGATATCGGGACCGAATGTCGAGCCGGAGCCACCGATATCAAGCCGTCTGTCGGTAGCCATGAATCCCACGAAAGCATCGCCATACAATTGCCGCTTCAGCCTGAGAATATTCGAAGTACTTTTGCCGACATTCAGCAGTCCGCTACCCTCCTCGAATGGTATGATCAGGGGCGAATTCTCGTCGCGGGCGCCGATATAGCCGAGTGCTGTTTTGCCGATACGACCGCTCAACTTCACTGCGGCGATCGGGTCGTTGATCGAGCGAGTGTAGACGGCGTCCACCCAGGTGCTGAACAGCTCGCTACCCTCCTGGAAAAACGGCCGCCTTTCCGGGAAGAATAGTGCCGAGGTGGTGTTTACGTCGATCTGCGCCGCATCCGATTCGACCTGGGAAAAGTCGGGATTGTAGGTTGCTTCAGCGGACAGATCGGAGGTCAGCAAGTAGCGGGCATTGAGGGATGCCTGAGCATCGGGATCGAGATTTCTCAGGCCAGATGCCGGGTTATCACTCTCTTTGAGTATCGAAGCCTGCGAGCCAATCACCGCCGGGATCAGCTCAAGTTTGTTGCCCGGTTCGACGCCGGTAATTCCAGTGATGGTACCGAACTGGCACATGAAGCAGGGGTTGTTGCGATCGATCTCTGTCCAGCTCATCCGCTGCCGTGCACTGCGCGGACGGTTACGCCAGAAGTCGACCCTCCAGGTTTGCCGGTCGCGATGCGGGAAACGGAGCGAATTGAAGGGGATTGCGACCTCAACTATCCAGCCGTCGTTGGTTATCTCACCACGAGAGTAGTAAACCATGTCGAATGTCATATCTTCCTCACCGTCGACATTCATCCGCAGGTCTCCCTGGATGCCGAGAGGATTGACGAAGAGTTCGTAACTCCAAGCTGCATCCCCGAAGGTGTCGAGAATCAGCCCGACATAATCATCCTGAAAGATGTTGTCGCGTTCCCTCAGCGAGGCGCGCACGGTGGCAGGATCGTCGTAACAATGAAAGCCGACGTAGAGATTGTCGGCGTCGTACATTAGCAGAACCTCGGTCTTCACGTCAGGTTTGATCAGGTCACCCGGATAGGTTTCAACGAAGTTGGTGGCGATAGCTGCCCCAGACCAGGCGGGTTCATCCAGGTGTCCATCGATCTCGATTTTCGCGTTGATTCTCGGAAGAGACAACGTCGGATCGACGTTCGGCTTAAAGTCTGCTAACAGGGCTGCATGGCAGAGCAATAGTACTGCTGTCACAATTGCTCCCCCCAGTCTGCGCGAACGAGAGAACGGAATCATACAGCAAATTGCTACGTTGATGAGTGCCTGCAAGTTGCGGCGATTTGTCGAAACTGAATAGATAGATCTGGGATGCCGCAGGAGCCGTCGACTCTTACCGGTTCCTGGGCGACCGTGCGATTGCTACAAACGCTCTACTTTGCCCCGGGTGCGCTTGGTGTTCTTGGTGGCGTTGCGAGTATCGAAGATGAGCTTGGAGTTATCTACCACCATTTGGTAGTCATAGTCGGTATGGTCGGTCAAAATCGCGACGAGATCCGCTGACTTCAGCAAAGCCTTAGTGAGCTTCGTGGCTTTCATACCTTTCGGTTCCATTCGGATCAGGGGCACGTAGGGATCGCAGTATGATACTCTGGCACCCTGTTCTTGTAGCAGCCGAATGCAATCAAGCGCCGGCGATTCGCGGACATCGGAGATATTGCGCTTGTAGGCCACACCGATGACCACAACTTTGGAGCCCTTGATCGATTTGCCCTTCTCATTGAGCAGCCTGCCAATTCGTTCCAGCACATATTCAGGCATGTGCGAGTTGACATCACCCGCCAACTCGATGAAGCGCGAGTAGTAGTTGAGGCTCTTGAGCTTCCACGAGAGATAATGCGGATCGATCGGGATGCAATGTCCACCGAGGCCGGGGCCGGGGTAGAATGGCATGAAACCGAACGGCTTGGAAGAGGCGGCATCGATGATCTCCCAGACATTGATATCGAGCCGGTCACACATCAGAGCGACTTCATTAACCAGGCCGATGTTTACCGAGCGGAAGGTATTCTCCAACAGCTTCACCATCTCGGCAGCCTTGGTGGAACTGACGACGTGAACGGCACTGATGGCGGACTCATAGAATTGCTTGGCGATCTGGGCACAGGTACGGGTATGGCCGCCCACAACGCGCGGCGTGTTCTTGGTGTGGAAGCTGGCGTTGCCGGGATCTACCCGCTCGGGACTGAAGGCGAGATAGAAGTCCTTTCCGGCTTTCAGTCCGGTTTCTTCCAGCTTCGGAAGGATCAATTCCTCGGTCGTCCCCGGATATGTGGTCGACTCCAGAACCACCAGCATATCTTTGTGCAGGTAGTTTCTCAATTCATTCAGGGCGTTCAGGATAAAGGAAACGTCGGGGTCTTTCGTTTTCGACAGTGGCGTCGGCACACAAATCGCGGCGACGTCACACTCCTTGAGGTGCGAGAAATCGCCGGTTGCCAGCAGACGCTTCTGCTTGATAGCCGTGGCGACCTGAACCGGTGCGACATCACCGATATCGGAACCGCCGGAGTTGATCAGCTTTACTTTTTTTTGCAGAATATCGAATCCGATGACACGATAGCCCGCCTCGCAGTACTCTATAGCCAGCGGCAGGCCCACATAGCCGAGACCGATCACGCCAATTACGGCTGATTTGTTTTTCAGTCTATCAGAAAGCTGCTTCTTCACTTCCTTGTCTCCATTGTATAACTAAGCGCCTGGGAGTTGGTGTGATCCGATGCGCCGCCAGAGAGTTTCTCATCGTCACTGCGAGTCGGCATTGTCACCCCCCGCTTAGTGAGGACGAATATAAGATCGCCAATTTCAAAGTCAAGCCCGGCCGCTTCCGGCCCGGAAAGTTAGACCTGATGTCGCTTGCAGCCGACTGCAATACCTGTTATATACTTTCCCCATGATGAGATTCGACAAAAACTTCTTTTTCTATAAGTTGCCGCCGCTGCTATATGCCGGCCTGATCATATTTGTTTCGACGATTCCCTCCGCGAAGCCACCCGGTTTCGATGTGCCGAATATTGACAAGTTCTATCATAGTTTGGAATACTGCGTGCTGGCACTGCTCATTTTCAGGGCTTTTCCGGAAGTGTACGCGTCCAACAAGCGAGTAGTTTTCTATGTGATCCTGTTCTGCTTCGGGCTCGCCTACGGCGCCATCGATGAAACCGTGCAATATTTCGTGCCCAACCGTGATTCGTCGGTTTTTGACTGGATGGCGGATGCAACCGGTTATATTCTGGGGGGTGCACTTTCCGTATTTCTGCGCGCCAAACTGGCCAGACGCAAGGCTGAGTCTTCGTAGGTAGGAGACGATGAAGTACCAGCGAATTAAAGGCACATTCGATATCCTGCCCCCTGAATCCGACAAATGGGTACATCTTGAAAGCATCGTGCGCCGGGTAATGCAGCGCTTCAACTACAAAGAAATCCGCCCACCGATCTTTGAAATGACTGAGCTGTTTGCACGGGGTATCGGCGAGGGAACGGATATTGTCTCCAAAGAAATGTTCAGCTTCACCGACATGGGCGGCCGCAACCTGACACTGCGCCCTGAGGCGACGGCATCGGTGGTCAGGGCGTTTACGGAAGAGTCGCTCGGCAAGAAAGCGCCGATACACAAGCTGTTTTATATCGGGCCGATGTTCCGGCAGGAGAAACCGCAGAAGGGTCGGCAGCGGCAATTCCATCAATTTGGCGCCGAAGCAATCGGCGCTAATGATCCACGGGTGGATGCGGAAATCATCGCGATCAGTGTGATGATCCTGCAGGAATGTGGAATTACGGACTTCATCGTTGCGCTTAATTCGGTAGCGACGCCGGAGATCAGGGCAAAACATCGGGAGAAGCTGTTGGAATTTGTCGAGCCGATGAGAGCTGATTTCCCCAGGGTGGATCAAGAGAAGATTGATCGTAACCCGCTTCGGCTATTCGACAGCAAAGAGGCGAGAACTGCGGAGTTGATGGCTAAAGCCCCGCTGTTGAGCGAATTCTACGACTACGCTGTCAAGCGAGACTTCGAATTGGTACAACAGACACTGACCGAGATGCAAATCAAGTTTGAAATCGATCCGCGACTGGTACGGGGGCTCGACTACTACACACGCACGGCATACGAGGTGCGCTCAGAATTACTTGGCGCACAGGATGCGCTTTGTGGTGGCGGGCGCTACGATTTGCTGGTCGAAGAATTGGGCGGTGAGCCGACACCTGCGGTAGGGTTTGCCGCCGGGATGGAGCGGATCATGCTGGCGGTGGAGCAGGCGGGATTTCCCGATTACGCCGAGTCGCAGCTTGATGCATTCATTGTCGCGGTGAGTGAGAAAGAACGCGCCGAAGCAGTCCGACTGGCACAAGAGCTTCGTAGCAAGGGGCTGGCGGTTGATCTCGATTACCTTGACCGCTCAATGAAAGCCCAGATGAAAGAAGCCTCGCGCCAAAACGCACGATTTGCGGTACTGCTGTTTGGGGATGAATTGAAAGAGGGGAAGGTCACGGTAAAAGATTTGGGGAGTGGGGAGCAGGAAATAGTAGTCGAGTCTATTGTCGCGGAAGCGCTTTGCCGTCTGCCACAGTCAAATGTACTTACTCGGACACCCTTGTCAGCGGAGACGCTGATCGAGAGCGAGGAAAGTCTTTGGAAGGGCTACAGGGATATGAGACCAAGATTCGTCCGAGACGGCGCAATTGAGCCCCAAAGTTACTGCAATGCCCCCATAAGATTGCTTTACGTTCTAAAGGAACCCAATGATACAGTGGATGAAGGTGACTGGGATTTGAGAGAGTTTGTCAGAACAAGAGTGAGGCGACAGACGTGGGGTTTGATAGCGAAGTGGACCAAGGCACTGCTTGATTCAGCGTCTGGAACGAATTGGCTCGACGTAAAAGAAGTTGATTACGGCGAGAACCAGCTAGAGTGGCTTAAGCAGATCGCTGCTATAAACCTCAAGAAAACGCCTGGCGGTGGTAGTGCCGATGTGCGTAAACTAAAGCACTTTGCAGGGGACCACAGGAGTTTTCTGAGGGATCAGATTAATATCTTATCTCCCCAAGTAACGATTCTGTGTGGGCCTGACGTACGCCGAATATTTGATGACACGATTTGCGACCGCCCACTAGATTACGATCGTACGAAAAACGGAACAGAATACTCACGGGCTGAAGAGTTCGGACTGGTGCTCGCGTATTACCATCCACAGGCACACTATCCTCATAACCTCCTATTCAATGGGCTTGTAGATGCTGTCCTTGAAGTGTTGGGAAAGCATAGTCCGAGCCATTCCTAACGACGTACCCAAGGCAGCAGAGCAGGTCTCAGACAGGCATGCCCTACAACTAATCTACAACTCCACAGTACCATAGGAAGTCGGGACATAGTGCAACACCAATTGAGCTATCCCGATATGCTGCTCGCCTCCACTATCGTCTGATTTCCTTGACACCAGGAAGTACGAGTACGTGCCGGCTGACGGGATGGTGAAGACATTTTGACAACTGATCGGAAGCGTGAAGGAACCGGCATTAACGTCGTATCCCAACATGATGAAGGGTTTATATCCGACCGGCGTGCCTCCAGAGGTGGTGGCAATCCCGACCTCGGCGAGGTCGTGGCCACTTATGCCGTGGTCAATTGAAACAATGGCGAAACCTGACGCAATTACATAACCCGGCCCCGGCACGGTGATAGATCTGGAGACAACATCTTGATAGGAAGTGGTTAGAATGACGCTGAGATAATTCCCCCACGAGTTGGCGACGCCCGGCTCATCCACGATGTTTTCTGCTTTGACGAGGTTTTCCGGCAATGCGCCCGCGAACAACGTGTCCTTCACTTTCAGATTCCCCCAGACGTGGAGCCGCTGCTGCGGGTTGGTAGTGCCAATACCGATATTGCCATCTTCCAGCCAGGTCATTGCCTCCACACCGACCTGACTGCGCAGTCCCAATGCACCCTCGGGGATGTTGTTATTGGTATCATCATCCATGCGCAGGTGCCAGGTATTCTGCGGGGTCTTGATGCGCAGGCCGGCTTCATGCCAGTTAGTGGGGTGGGATGATTCGATTTGCAGGAAGGCGCGGCCGCCGTCAGAGTCGTTTACTATATGCAATAGCTCGGAGGGGGAGGTTGTACCGATACCCACCATCTCTTCCACTGGAGCAATCAGCATCCAGCTACTGGTAGAGGCGGAGCGGATATAGATTCGATCCGTCGGCTCAAGCCAGATATCATCCTCCGCTTCGAGGGAGAGATCACCACCGGAGACTCTGATCCGGTTGAGGTGGCTGCCGAACTCGATATCAGAATCGATTGAGAGTCGCAAGTTGCCGTTCACTTCCAGCTTCGCGCCAGGTGAGGAGGTGCCGATCCCAACGAAATCGGCGTCATCACCCAAGTGAACAATGTCACCATCGATCACCCAGCCGGAGGTCAACGCTCCGTTTACATAGCCCGCGGTGTCGGCATAGACGGATCGCGCAGCTTCCTCGGAGCGGATCGAGTAAGCGGAACTGACGATTGGTACCCGCCCTTCCAGCTGCGGGTCAGTGCCTACAGCAATTGCCATCCACAGCGTACGTCCATCGAGGATATCGGGAGTCAGCGGATAGCTCGAGCCGAGGAGGACATTAAAGAGACCGTTGGTGACAACGACATCCAGATGTGACTCCTTCCAGAGGTAGTTGCCACCAATTTCAGCATCGAAGAACTGAAACGAGATCGCAACCACGGTATCAATCGGGTTACCCAGGTCATCGGTGAGCCTGCCCTGGTAGTTTATCGTGTGAGGAACGTCGGCAGATCGGGTGACTGGCACCAGTGCGAGGAATAGCAGTAAGCAGATTGCGGTGGTCAGAAGGGCTTTCATGGTTTTCCTCCGAAGAATGGAGAACTAACGATTTTTGCATCAATTCGGAATGGGTGTCCGGGCGAGAATCTGCCCCTGCAGAAGATCAGTGAAGATACCCGATTTAATATCGCCAAATCGCTCGATTCGTCAACTATTTCCGGACTGCTTCAGGTCAATAATTCCGCTTGGCAAGCGGCTGCGCTTCTATATATTGGCGGCTGATTTGGCGGGGTGGATTCCCGGCCGCGCCTGTGCGCCGAGGCGAGCGGGAATGACATGCTCTGCCAAATTTCGTAATTTCCATCAGGATTTGTACATGAAACCTTTTTCTGACCTGAAAAGAACCCATACCTGCGGTGAACTGAGAGCCGACCATCACGGCCAGACAGTCACGCTTAATGGCTGGGTCAAGAAATACCGCAATCATGGCGGTATCCTCTTTGTTGATCTGCGGGATAGGTATGGAGTAACGCAGATTGTCTTTCATCCCGACAACTTCAGCGAGGACAGATTCAAGGTGGCCGAGCATCTGCGCGGTGAATTTGTAATCAGTGCAACGGGTAAAGTGGGCAAAAGGCCGGAGGGGATGCTGAATCCGAACATGCCTACCGGCGAAATCGAGGTGGATGTCGCCGAGTTTGAAATCCTCGCCGAATCAGAAACAACTCCCTTTGAGATCGAAGAAGACACCGGCGCCAACGAGGACTTACGGCTGACCTACCGCTATCTCGACCTGCGCAGGAGATTTTTGGCTGACAAGATTATTCTTCGTCATAGGCTGACTTCATCGGTAAGGAGATATCTTGATCAGGAGCAATTTCTCGAAATCGAAACGCCACTGATGATGCGCTCGACGCCGGAGGGCGCTCGTGACTACGTGGTGCCGTCTCGCGTACACCCGGGAAAGTTCTTTGCCCTGCCGCAGTCTCCCCAGTTGTTTAAGCAAATCCTGATGATCGCCGGGTTCGACAAGTATTTCCAGCTGGCGCGCTGCCTGCGCGATGAGGACTTACGTGCCGACCGGCAGCCAGAGCACACGCAGATCGATATTGAGATGTCGTTCGTGACGCAGGATGATGTCTTCACCGCCGTCGAGGGGATGATGGCGGCGGCTTTCAAGGATGTGCTCGACGTTGAGATTGAGACTCCCTTCCCGCGTTACGATTACGATGACATCATGAACAAGTACGGCTCCGACAAACCTGATCTGCGCTTTGGGCTGGAGTTGGTTGACTTTTCTGAAGTATTCGCCAAGAGCGAATTCAAGGTGTTCTCAGGCGCGATCAGGGCCGGTGGAGTGGTGAAGGGAATCGTGGTGCCGGGGCAGGCGGGCGTCTCCCGCAAGCAGGTGGATGAGATCGAAGAGCAGGCGAAGCTCGCGGGCGCCAAAGGATTGGCCTGGGTGGCATTTGCCGATGAGCTGCGTTCGCCGATCAAGAAATTCCTGACCGATGAGGATATCGCGAAACTGCGGGAAATGGGCAAGGCAGGCGATGGAGACCTCGTACTTTTTGCCGCCGGACCAAAATTGCAGGCGGAGTTGATCCTCGGCCGGGTGCGCTCCTACTGCGGCAAGAAATTCGGCTTGATTGACAAATCACTCTGGAAATTCCTCTGGGTGATCGATTTTCCATTGTTCGAGTATCTTCCGGAGTCTGATCGCTACGACGCCATGCATAACATCGTCAGCTCACCGAAAGAGGGAGATCTGCCACTTCTGGACGAGGGATTCAACTCAGACCTGAAATTATCCGATCCGAACCATCCCTGGGCTCGGGCAAAAGCAAATCAATATGATCTTGTATGCAACGGTTTCGAGCTGGCTTCGGGAGGCATCCGCTGCCACCGCTCTGACCTTCAATTGAAAATTTTGAAAATCCTCGGCATGAGCGAGGAACGAGCGGAACGCATGTTCGGTTTCCTGTTGCGCGCCTTGAAGTTCGGTGCCCCGCCGCATGGAGGTATCGCGCTGGGACTCGACCGGATTGTGGCAATCATGACCGGGTCGGAATCGCTGCGGGATGTCATAGCATTCCCCAAGACAACAGCCGCTCAATCACTCATGGACGGCTCCCCCACCGAGCTGGATCGGGAACAATTGGCCGAATTGCACCTTTCGATAAATGTTGACAAAAAGGAGTAGCCATTTAAATTGGCTAGTGGATGGGATGGAGACGGGGGCTAACCGAATAGCGGCAAAAGCCGATCTTATAAATAAGCCGCTTGAAGAGAGGTGTCAGAAGACAGTACTTGAGTACGCCTAAAGAAAAGATTATCGAACTGCAGGACGTAGACCCACGTGTCCTGTTCGTCAACAATAATAACTTAATCAAGACAATTGAATCCCACTTTGACGTACAAGTAGTAGCGCGGGGCGAAAGAATATCTCTTTCCGGACCCGATGCCGCGAACGTACAGTTGTTGTTCGACGATCTGTTCAAACGCCTGCAGAAGTACGGTGAGATAACCGATCAGTACCTGCAGTACGCGATCGGGTTTATTAAGGAATCGGGCACCGGGCCGGCTTCCGAGCTGGAGATCAGTTCGGCGCTTTCCTCAATCGCCAAGACGGAAATCCACCCGAAAACCGTGGGTCAGCGGGAATACATTGAGGCTATCGAAAAGTATGATATAGTTTTTGGAATCGGCCCGGCAGGAACCGGAAAGACATATCTTGCTGTGGCGGAAGCAGTTGCCGGACTGAAGGCGAAGGTATATAACCGGATTATCCTGGTGCGGCCGGCGGTTGAAGCTGGCGAATCGCTGGGATTTCTCCCCGGAGACATTCGCGCCAAGGTAGACCCGTATCTGCGGCCGGTATATGACGCTTTACACGATATGCTTCCTGCCGATAAGATAAAGAAACTGATGGAGTTGGGTGTCATCGAGATCGTACCACTTGCGTTCATGAGAGGCAGAACGCTTAACAGTTCATTTGTGATTCTGGATGAATCACAGAATACAACGGTAGCGCAGATGAAGATGTTTTTGACACGAATTGGTGAGGAATCGAAAGCAGTCGTGACGGGCGATGTCACCCAGATCGATCTTGACCGCAAGCGTCTCTCAGGCCTGATTGCAATTCAAAAAATCCTCCGCAACATCCCGGAAATCAAGTTCTGCTACCTCACCGACAAAGATGTTGTCCGGCATCGACTGGTGAGAGATATCATTCGTGCATTTGAGCGCTACGAATCAGGGCGGAATTAGACTGAGAATTTTACAACATGTTTAGACCGATTAAAAGCGCCCTACGGAAGGTGCGACGTCGCCTCCGTAAGGAAAACACAGCCGAAGGTGTCAGCGGCGCCAGCCGATTCTGGGTTGGCCTGACTGTCGTCTTCAGCATACTTTTCGCCTCGTTCCTTTTTCCGCCGGAGCACATGTTCGCGCCGCCTTCGACTCCGCAGCTGGGCGAGATTGCTCCGGAAGATATCATCGCTCCGTTTGATTTCCCGGTCTACAAGACCGAGGATGAGCTGGAGTTCGAGCGCCGCGAGGCAATTAGCTCGCTTTCGGCGGTGCTGGTGTATGATGGCGGAAAGGTCGACTCAGTTTTCAAGGCGCTCGATGGCCTCTTTTACCTGGCCGACAGCCTGAAAAAAAGCGGAAATCCACCGGAGCGGGCGGCTGAAAAACTGCGGCTATTCTATCCTAACATCGGCGAGAATTATCTGCGCCGGTTGGAATCCGCCGACTCGCTGTCTCATCTCGAGCAGTTGGTCAAGACCAGCCTGCAGGATCGTTACATTGTCGGCGTGGCAGCTTCTGACACGACGGTTCCGTCAAATTTCCAGACCGTTGTCGTAGAAAAACCGAGCCGTGAAGCGTCCTTCGCCGCAGACCAGGTTTACGGGCTCCATGATGCCCGCAAGCGTCTGCGCGAAGAAATCGAGATCCAGCTTCACGGTAAGAGCAAGTCGCTGGTCGAGTCGCTCTACCAAATCGCCAATTCGTTCCTGGTCGTCAACCTCACCTACTCCGAGGAAAAGACCTCACAGCGGCGCGCTGCCGCAATTGCAAATATATCAGATGTCAAGATGTGGTTCCACGCCGGGCAGCGACTGATCGCGAAAAACGAGCGGGTCACAGAGACGCATCTCAAATGGTTACGCGCGCTGGCGGAGCACCGGGCTCAAACGGGAACCGAATCGGGAACAGTGCAGTTCCTGCTGCCGTTTGTAGCGAGGATAATTTTCGTCTCGTTCATTTTCCTCAGCATGCTGCTGGCCTACTACCATATGAACGGCCGGCAGGATTTTCGGCTGATCAGGGTGATTCCCTTACTGCTGATAATTCTGATGACTGTGATCGCGGGCTACCTCATTACCGAACAGGCGGGGCAAAGCAAATACCTGGTGCCGGTCGCGACAGGGATCATTCTCGTCGCAGTACTCTACAATCTGCGCACGGCGATACTGGCCACAATTGCCGAGGCGCTGCTGTTCGGGGTACTGTATGAATTTAACTTCGAATTCGCATTTTTGGTGATGATTGCCGGTTTTACCGCATCATTCTCGATGCGCAATGTAAAGCGGCGAAGCGATTTCTACGGGGGCATGCTCTACCTCGTGGTGGCGTATGTGGTCACCGCCTATTTCTTCGAGGCTCTCAGTTTCTCGGACACGAGTATCATCCTCAAACAGTGTGGGTATGGTATCGCTAATGCTGTAGCATCGACGTTTATTGCGATGGCGATCCTGCCGCTGTTTGAGTCGTTGTTCGCATTCACCACCAATATCACCCTGCTCGAATTGTCCGATATGAACCATCCGCTGCTCAAGCGGCTCGCGCTGGAGTCGCCGGGAACATACCACCATTCGCTGGTGATTGGATCATTGATGGAGGCGGCCGCTGAGGCGATCGGGGCTAATTCGCTGCTGGCCCGCATCGGCGCCTATTATCACGACATCGGCAAGATGGAAATTTCGGAATACTTCGTGGAAAACCAATTTGGTGTCAAAAGCAAACACGAGGAACTGGCGCCATCGATGTCGGCGATCGTGATTAAATCACATATCACGCGCGGACGGGAACTGGCGGAGGAACACGACCTGCCTGACAGCATCATCGATTTCATTGAGGAGCATCACGGCACCTCCTTGATGAGTTTCTTCTACAATAAAGCCAAGGAGCTTCACCCTGACGAGGAAATCTCAGAGTCAGAATATCGCTATCCGGGACCAAAGCCACAATCGAAGGAAACGGCCATCCTGATGATCGCCGACTCGGTTGAGGCAGCTTCTCGAACACTCGAAGATCCCAAACCGGCACGAATTCGCGGCCTGGTGCGCAGACTGATAGGCGACAAGGTCGATTCCGGGCAACTCTCCGAATGCAGCCTGACGCTTAAGGATTTACAGGGAATCGAGGATGCGTTCGTCAAAGTGTTGATCGGCGCTTTCCACAGCCGCATTGAGTATCCGAAAAAAGAAGAGCCGGAGGAGACACCGGTTTGATGAGAACAGCACATGTTCACAACACGGTGAAGGGTTCTCGTATTCCTCGCACCGACCTGGGAAGGTTAACGAAGATCGTTCTCAGAGGTGAAAAACGTAGCCGGGATGTCAATATTGTGTTTATTGAAGATATTGAGATGAGAAGGATCAATAAGCAATTCCGCAACAAGGAATCTACCACGGACGTCCTGTCATTTGCCTTAGAGGAAAAGGACGACCCCTTAATAGGCGAGATCTATATTTCGATCCCCGAAGCTCGCCGCAACGCCGCCGAGCAACAGCATTCCTTCACTAAGGAAATCCTGAAACTGACTGCGCATGGATTGCTTCATCTGTGTGGTGTTCACCATCCGACATCGCAGAAGCGCGAGATCATGGCTGCCAAAGAGGAAAAGTATCTGCAACTTCTGCGGAGGGCGAGGGGCAGATGACAATTGCTATCCTGGCGGTACTCATCGCAATTCTCTTCTACTCTGCCTACATCTTCAGTGTTGCCACCAGCGGTCTTTATCTGTCCGACTATGACGAGCAGAAGTTCATATCATCCCTCTCGGGCCGGCGCTTGACGAACGTGCGCTTCCTGATCGAGAACCCGAGAAGGCTGGCGGTGACATCATCACTGCTGCAGTCGGGTACGCTGATGGTGACCACCGTATTTTGGTTCATTATCGGGGCCAGCGTTGGTCTCGACTCGCCGGAACGTCTGATTTTGCAGATCGGATTGATACTGGTCGGCTGGATGCTCTACTTCTTCCTCACCAGTTTCGTGGCGCCCAATCTCAGGCAGGAGCAGGTATTGAAGGTAATTCAGGGACGCGCCTGGCTGATTCGGTTGCTGATGGCCATCACCGGCCCATTCGTCAATTCGATGATTCGCGTCAAGGGGCGGATGCAGGACAAGGAGGATTACGAAGAGCGCAAAGAAGAGCTAGTCGAACGCGCCATTGAGGAGTTGGCCGATTCGGCAGGTTTCGACGAACCGCTGATGGAGCCTGATATCAGGCAGATGATCGGAAACGTATTCGAGCTGACCGACTCGGAAGTGCGTGAAGTTATGGTGCCGCGCATCGAGATCATCGCATTGGAAAAAGGTTCAAGGATCGAGCAGGTGCAGAAGGTTGTTGCGGAAACCGGCTATTCCCGATTCCCGGTTTACGAAAATGACATCGACAACATCGTCGGCGTGCTCTATGTGAAAGATATATTCAAGAAGTATCCGCTGCCTACAGCCAACGATGATCTCACGCAACTGGTGCGCCCTGCCTATTTCGTTCCGGAGAGCAAGCCGCTCAAGGCGCTCCTTGAAGAATTCAAATTACAGAAATTGCATATCGCAATTGTCGTTGATGAATATGGCGGCACCGCCGGGCTGGTGACAATGGAAGATCTGCTGGAGTTGATCGTCGGTGACATTCAGGATGAGCACGACACCGAAGAAGAGGAACTTGTGCAAGTGCGGGAGAATGAATTCCTGGTATCAGCAAATCTCTCGATGTATGACTTGTCCGAGAAACTCGATCTGGCACTGGAAGAAAAGGATTTCGAGACAGTGGGCGGCTATATCTACGACCTCGTTGGTTCTCTGCCACAGGTGGGTCAACGAGTTTCTGCAGATGGAATCGATTATATCGTGCAGAAGGTCAATGGGCAGCGCATCGAGAAGGTTCGAGTCGTTGTAACCCGCAAATCAGAAGCTCCGGACTCGAACGGCAGCGATTAGGCACAACGTTTGAGGCTGACGCTTTCGCCGCCTGCACCCAACTATCGATATCACGTTTTTCCCCACCCAAAGAACTTTGGCAGTTTCGGCGCGCCAGAAATCGCGAGCGACCTGCTATCTGGCCAGTTTTTCGGAGATCATGCGATCAAGAGACCATCGTCCGCCGCCCTTAATCATCAGCGCAATCACCAGACCAAGTGCCAGGAGGTGATACTCAAAGCCTTCTCCTGCCTGCTGACCATTCCAGTTCATGAAGAAGCCGTTATGGATGTGAACGAGGAATATCGCTACGACCATGTTCACCCCAATCCCAAAGGCAGCTATGCGGGTCAGCAGTCCTGAGATAAGTCCCAGAGATCCGAGAAACTCGGCCATGATCGCCAGGAATGCGAAAATAGTCGGAATTCCCGCCTGAGTTGTGAAGTACGCCATTGTACCTGAAAATCCGAAGCCGCCAAAGGCTCCGAACATCTTTTGCAGGCCATGAGGGAGTATTACGATTCCGAGAGCGAATCTCATGACCAGCACCGCTGTGTCATTGGACGTCGAAAACATTTTGCGCCACATTGTTCCTCCAGAATTTATCAGTCAATTCTGCTCAGCAGTTTTGGCATCGCTTTGTCCTGGATACTACCAATCTATCACTCAGTCGCTGAGCTATCCGGTGAGTTCCCGGTCCCCGACGAATCTACGGCTTCAAATTTCTTTTTAACTGATTCAGAACCGTACGGATACGCCTTGAGCGGATTCACCGGCGGGGCCTTCTGTACGCCCACGCCGTAATCGAACACAAGCTGCCCCCCTTCATGCGCCGTGATAATCGTCACTACTACTCCCACCAATCCAACTGCAATTAGTGGTGTGAGCACGCGATCATCTTCACGGAAGTAGCACCACAATTTCAAGGCGGTAAATGCTACTGCGCAAGCCAGCATGATGAACCCCATTGTCTCGTGCGAGCCGACCACAATCTGAGCCTGTGAACCTTTGGGGACAATGCCTTTGGCGAAGAGTCCGGTAACAACCGCTGCGATCGCCCCCAGCACGGCACCTATCGACGCTACCAGTGCACATACGCTTAAGAGCTTTGACTTATAGAAATAGGCTGTCAACTCGCAGGCAACAGCCAGGATAAAGAGTGCTATCGGAAAATGGACTATCAGCGGGTGTGGATTCGGCAATGGGTCTTATCCCTGATTGAATACCGTGGTTATCTACTATGTTACGTAAGCGATTTCGATGTCAGAAGTCAATGTTGAGATGAGGGTTGAGGAGGCGACATACACGCCTCGTCTAAAAGGTTCTTTGGAAAAATACGTTGCACACAAGCCAGGTTGAAGGAAGTCATCGCGAGGAGCACCGGCTTTGCGGGGCGACGTGGCGATCTCTTCTACCACCTACCACGGAGATTGCCGCGCTCCCTGCGGTCGCTCGCAATGACGCGATCTTCGCGACATGCTTTGGCGTATCGCAAGGTCACAACTCTTGTGGGTTCGATGAGCCGTCCTTTTCAACAAACCCTCAAGAGTGGATTTGGGTACGTTTGCTTCGGTGATCGGGCCGATTTCATTCGGCCATCGCGTCCAAGACGCGAGAGCAGGGCGTCTGTTGTCACCTGCGGTTACCGGTGCGAATGAATTCGCACCTACCTGCTAGCTCAAGCTGCGTACGGCAGGGGTCTCCGGCGACTGCTGCGCACAAGTTATGCTTAAGCAGGGACGAGATATCTGCCAACTGTTCGCGCCTGGGGCGCGATGTCAGACAAGAATGTCTGACCTCCTGCGTTCTTTGTGTGCGACGGCTGAAGGGTGTGACATGTCGGATCTTCTAGAGCCCCGTGCTTCGGAATGCACCGCTGCGGTTCCCCGTGGCACAATCGTGGTCGCTATTCGTTCCAGTCAACGTTCAAATGCTCGCCGAGAGATTCGAAGATATCCTGTATCTTCTCTTCCATCTTGATGCGTTCGTTCTTCAGCGTCGAAGCGGTCACATCGGTGTTGCGCAGTTGCACATGAAACCGCAGGCTTTGCGAAGTGCCTGACGGCCTGATGGTGCAGTGATTGAAATCGTTGCCAAAGAAGAGGCGAATCCCTTCATCCGGAAAACGGAAGGTGCCGGGATCGTCGGGATTAAAGCCTTCGGTGTAGCCGTGTTGGACATCATACTTGCCGGTCTTGTAGACTTCATAGCCGGAGACTTCCATACCGGCAATTTCTACGGCACGATTATTCTTGACCTTCTCCATGAGTTCTTCAGCCTTGTGGATAACCCGCATCTTCTGCGAACGGCCCTCGATGCCTTCATACTGACCGTACACCGGCGATGCCCGATAGCCGGTGCGAATCAAACCGATATCGGGATCGAGATACAATTTCTCATCTACCAATTCGAGCACGGGTTTGCCGATGTCAGAGGCGTACGCGAGTACTTCCAGGAAAAGAATTGCAGCAAAGATTCCATCTTTATCGCGGACGTGTCCCTCCCTGCCCATCGACATGTCGTTGTCAGGTTTGCCACCCAGAATCGAGAAGCCGTTCGACTGCTCCAGCGCGGCAAAATTGAAGGTTGAATCCTTGGAGAGATTGTTGGTTTTGTAGATCGTCCAATATATTTCCGGCGTCATTTTCTCGCCGTTCCAGATTCTCTCCACTGCAGCAGCCAGCTGTGCAAAACCCACCCAGGTCTTGACCCAGGGGATACCGTACTTCGTGGCCAACAACGGTATCACATCGGTTGTTGTGTGTGACTGGACGATGTTGTAGCGATCAAACTTCTCACCTTTCTCCTGCAGCTTCTGCATGCGATACCAGAGCAGAATCGACCAGGCGGTGTCGGCATCGAGGAGGACGTGGTTCTCGCCGCCGTAAATCTCGCGATGACTCTCCGGCACCGGCACCACCACGCCCACACGGTCGGCATCGGGATCGGTGCCGATCAGCGCCTGCAGACCGGCAAACTTCTTCTCACCGTACTCCTTGATAAATTCCGCAACTGCGGTAGCTGCGGCCATCTTGTCACCCGGGTCAGGTTGTTGATAGACCTTCTTTCCCGTGGGGCTCTTGAGATCATCAAAGGCAGGAAACATGCCGTTGACCGGCTGCATCGAAGAGATGATATCAAGCTCCTTGATGTTGAGGGATTTGATCAGGCGCGGTACGGCATCACGACCTGCGCCGTTATAGGCGCAGTAGCCGATGTGAAGCTGGTCGGCCTGTGATGCCAGCAGCTTTTCATCAAGCAGAAATGAACGAATCTGCTCAAAATGCTGCTGGTGCATATTGATCGGGTTGCCTTTGAAGCTGTAGTAGTTGGTGTCGTCCCGGCGAGTGTCGCCACCGAGGAATTCGAGCTGATCCTGGGTCGCCTTATTCAAGTCTGCCCGTTTGATTTCATCGAAACCGGTTTTGGCGATGTAATCGGTAAGAAGCTGTCGTCGCTCCTGCACCGAGAACTGTGAACCGTTGCCGCAGGAGAGCTTGTAGCCGTTGTAACGGCGGTCGTTGTGGCTGGCAGAGAGCAGAATGCCCATGTCGGCTTTGAGCGTAGGGATAGCGAAGGTGACTTCCGGATAGGGTACGACACTATCGAAGAGATAGACTTTGAAGCCATACTCAATGAACAACTCAGCGATGATGCGGGCAAACTCTGCACCGCGGATGCGGCTGTCGTAGCCGATCACCAGTTCATTGAAGCCTTTGCTCTTGCCAAACTTGGCGACAGCGGCAGACTTTTGCAGGAGGACAACATCGTTGATAGTATTGGGACCACGCAGGAAGGGCGCCTGAATACCGTCATCGCGCAGCATTTCCAGTTCTTCGTCGGTAATAACCACACGACCGCGAATGCCGCCGGTGCCGAACTCAACCTCAGTGAAGAAACACTCATTAATATCAGACCAGCGGTTGTCGGCGAGCGCCTTCAATATCCCCTGCTTACAGTTAGGGGAGACCCGGTCAATATCGGGGGATTCCATCCAGCGCGTCAGGTTGGCGTAAACGCCGACATCCGACATTGCCTTGTTGTAAATATTCTCGTCAACGGCCCCGGAATCGAGCTGACCCTTTAGAAAGCTATCTATCTCTTTCTTTACATCACCCTTGATGTCCTTCCACTCTGCTACTGCCTGCATGTACGATATTGTCCTTCTGTTAGAATGTCATTTTTCCTGATTCAACCCTCACCCCTGCCCTCTCCCGAAAGCGGGAGAGAGACTATGGGCGATTGTATTCTACTGCCTGTGAAGTGCGAATGAATTCGCACTTGCCAATTCATTAATCTGTCCGGACTCCCCTCGGCCGCGAATGAGAATCGGAGTGTAGGGCCGAATTTATTCGGCCATTCTTAAGCTATATCAAACTGTGCGAATGAATTCGCACCTACCAATTCGCTGATCTGTCCGGACTCCCCTCGCCCATTCATGGGAGAGGGGAAGGTGGCTGTTGCCGCTAATCTTTACAGAGTGGTCACCTACGCCGCTATCACCTTATGTTTCTTGCCAACTTTCACGAACGCATCCACCAGGCGGCTGATCTGCTCACGGGAATGCGCCGCGGAAATTTGCACCCGAATGCGCGCCTGCCCCTTGGGCACCACCGGATAGTAGAACCCGACGACGTAGATGCCCTCGTCATAAAGGTCGCGCGACATTTGCTGCGAAAGTTCGGCATCGTTATCAAATTTACGCAGCAAAACCGGCACAATTGGGTGGACACCGGGATTAATGTCGAAACCATGTTTGGTCATTTCGCCGCGGAAATATTGCGTATTTGCCGCCAGATCTTCGCGCAACTTATCGCCTTCAGTGAGAAGGTTGAACGCTTCCATCGAGCCGGCAACCACTGCGGGTGCAACAGTGTTCGAGAAGAGATATGGCCGGGAGCGCTGGCGCAGCATGTCGATGATCTCCTGCTTGCCGGTAGTGAAACCGCCTGATGCACCCCCCATCGCTTTACCGAGCGTAGAGGTGACGATTTCGACTTTGCCGAGAACGCCGTTGTATTCGAGCGAGCCCCTGCCGGTCTTGCCGAAGAACCCGGTCGCGTGGCAGTCATCGACCATTGTCATCGCGTCATACTTTTCTGCCAGTGGTACAATTTCTCTCAGGTTGGCAACGTCGCCATCCATTGAGAAGACACCGTCGGTGGCAATGATGATCTTCTTGACTCCGTCGGCGCGCGCCTGCATCATTTTGGCTTCAAGGTCGGCCATATTGGCGTGCTCGAAGATATAGCGTTTGGCTTTGCAGAGACGGACGCCGTCGATGATGCTGGCGTGATTCAGCGAGTCAGTGACGATGGCATCCTCGGCGCCGAGCAACGGCTCAAAGAGACCGCCGTTGGCATCAAAGCACGCAGCATAGAGAATGGCGTCATCCATCTGGTAGAATTCGGCGATTTTGCGTTCCAGTTGCTTGTGGATATCCTGCGTGCCACAAATGAAACGCACCGAGGAGAGACCAAAGCCGTGTGAGTCGAGTCCCTGCTTGGCAGCTTCAATGATGCGGGGGTGATTCGCCAGCCCCAGGTAGTTGTTGGCGCAGAAGTTGAGGACTTCCTTTTGGGGGCTGTCTTCGGGATAAGTGACCTTGATCGCAGCGGTCTGCGGCGAGCGGATGACGCGTTCGTCCTTGAAGAGACCAGCTTTGCGGATGCCCGCCAATTCGTCGGTATATGTTTGTTTTGCAGTAGTGTACATGGTAAGACTCCTTCGATGAATCGAGTCAGTAACGCCGATTTTGAGCTATGGTAGGATTTTTGGGCGGGAATGTAAAGGGGGATTGTGTGGGGGGGGCACACCCCG
>CAYXUL010000044.1:0-16881 GCA_964468475.1 uncultured Ignavibacteria bacterium
ATCTCAAAAACGGTAAAGCGCGTTACCGCATTGTACTGAGCGGTTAAGCGCACGGGAGTACCCATTAGACGGAGTCGGGGCGCCATATATAGCGCCCGATTAGGAGGTCAGACATTCTTGTCTGACATCGCGCCGAAGGTACGAGCAGAGATACTGACACACCCCGTCTTTCATCCCGATCAAGATCGGGATGAAATCCACCCCTCTTACCGCGCGTGTTGAAAAAGTGGAATAGAGCGATGGTGGAGCGTGAAACGGTCATCGCGAGGAACCCCAACCTGTTGGGGTGACGTGGCGATCCCAGTGATGGTTTATGCTATCACAGAGAGATTGCCGCGTTCCTCACGTCCTTCGGACTCCACTCGCTCGCAATGACATTGTTTTCTTATCCAGGCTTTTTCAACAATCCCTTACCAGAGGGGAATTCGATCTGTCGACATATGGTGTAAGGCAGCGTGTTAGTGGCCACTAGCCAACGACCTGCACTGCGAATACGGGTAGGGCCGAATTTATTCGGCCGTCGCACCGTAGGCGCAAGAAGAACCGTCCCCCTACTCCACCCACACCTTCGCCACCCGCCAGCTCAGGCTGCGTTCATCGTAACAGAGCTGGAAGAAATTCGAGGTTGAATCAACCAGCGCGAAGTAATGCAGCTTAGCTTCGCCGACATCGCTGCTCCAGTCGCCGGTGATCCGTTCGACCTTGTATACCCTGCCCCGCCAGCGGAACCGGCACGGTTTGAGGGCACGCTCCGAAAAGAGCGCGATTACTTCTATTTCGTCATCCATATCCTGGTACATCAATCGTCGCGAATCTTTCTTGTAGGGCAAGAGACTCTAACTCCTGCCTTCATACTGTTTTGTCAATGACAGGTCTCTTCAGAGACCTGCCTCACATGCTACTGCCGCACCGACGACCGAGACCGATAATCCTGATAATCCGAATTCCCCTCTTGAGAGGGGTGGATTTCGTTCTCCCCGACTTTTCGAGGAGGACGAAAAACGGGGTGTGTAATCGAGCAATGGCGCAGTAGAATGCCGCTCCGCTACATCCTCCGCATCAGCCCTACGACTTTCCCTGCCAGGTAGAACCCCGGCGCGTCGCGCTCGACGATAATCGGGCCGTAGGCGGCATTTTCCGGCTGCAGCCTGACTCTTCGCCGCTCCGGAAAGAATCGCTTAACGGTGGCTTCGTCGCCAATCACCGCCACCACAATATCGCCGGAATCGGCATTCTGCTGCCGGCGCACGAGCACGTAGTCACCATCCATGATCCCTGCCTCCACCATACTGTCACCGCGAACTCGCAGCGAGAACAGTTCCCCTGAAGGCACGAACGACCGGTCAAATACCAGCCGCTCCGTGATATTCTGCTCTGCCAGCAGCGGCTGGCCGGCAGGCACATCACCTACCAGCGGAACCGTAACCGCATCGGCGATACTCTCTTTGAGCAAGCGGATGCCGCGCGACACGGCAGCTGTCTTCTCGATATAACCCTTCCGAATCAGCGCCTGCAGCAGTGAGCGCACGCCGTTCGTCGAGGAAATTCCGAACTCGGCGCCGATTTCCCGAATCGTCGGCGGTTGACCGTCCCGGTTGATACGCGCCTCGATAAAGTCGTACACCTCGCGCTGACGTGCGGTTAAATCGTCGTATGGGGACATTCGTTACCCTCCCGGAGGTAAATTGCTTAATTTCTTCCGGCACAAGGTAACTGCACAAACGTGCAGTTGTCAATATTTTACTATAATTTTCATGATAAAAAAATCGGAAAAATTTAGCGCCGGGCCTGAGCAATCGTGTATAAGATGTAAATAACCAAGCTGATTATTGACTTAGACTTAGACGTTTATCTTGAATCAGACTTAATGCGTACCCCGGACATTTCTCAGACAAAGCGAGCGGTTGACAAATCATGCCTGCTCAATCGGAAGTCGGCTCTCATACTTTCTGCGTTGGCGCCGCTAGTTATTGCAGTTTTGGCATTCACGAAGCCGGTGCAGGCCCAACCCGCGGAAAATCCGATAAAAGTCTCGGGTGAAGAATTCAACTTCGGCTATATCCCCTTCGGAAAAATCGTCAAGCATACACTCTATATCGTGAACGACGCCGACACTTCACTGAGAATCACTAAGGTCAACCCCGGTTGCGGTTGTACTTCGATACCGCTCACCAAGCGCACCGCCAATCCCGGCGACACCCTGACGGTCAATATTCTACTGGATACCGGCAAATTTGAGCTCGGAAAGTTCCAGAAGGCGCCGCGCATATTTACTGACAGCAGGAAACGACCTGTAATCACCTGTAAACTGACAGGAATCAACTACGATACAGACGGGCAGAAATTACTCGATATCTCGCCCACATCAATCGAACTGCCGCGAAATCGCAACTCCGATACGACCAGCATAACCTTGTTTAATCTCTCGAAGCTGACGTTGATTCCGAGACTGATTGAAGCGCCGCCACCAGGTCTCATTGACGTCTCATTACCGGGCCAGGCGCTGGTGCCGGGAAGGGAGATGGCTGTTAGTTTGAAGATAAATGATCTCAGTAGTGTCAAGGAGGACGCCTTGATAGCGTCGTTCACGCTGGCATTTGACGATCCCAACCGCACGAGACTGACGATCCCGATCAAGGTGCTGAAATAACGTACCTGCCAAAGTAAACTGAGCCATGCAAGAAGATCGCCACGAAAAATCGCAAGTAATTCGTTCAATATTTACCGGAGGAACACCTATGAAACGACTCATATTATCCGTATCCGTCTTACTCATATTTATGACAGCGCTCTCGTTGGCGCAGCAGCGCGGCCCGAAAGCGTTTTCGCCGGAACCCAGCTTTAACATGGGCTACATCCCCCAACGAGCGAAATTCGGTCACCGGTTTTGGGTATACAATATCGGTACCGACAGCCTGAATATTCGCAACGTCCAGGTATCGTGCGGTTGCACCAAAGCCTCGAGCGCCGTGGGAATGGTCGCCGTCAACGACAGTGTGCCAATCGATATCGTGTTTGACAGCGGCACCCGTCGACTGACTCAGGACAAGCGCGTTACTGTTCGCACGAATGATCCCGGTGCCGGCAACCTGTCGCTCCAATTTACCGCCTACGTTTTCACGCCGGCGCAAGAGGATACTATCGGGCCGGTAAACTTCACGCAAAACAAGAAGCTCAACGCCACCACGGATGATCTCGGCAAGACCTTTGTGATTGAATACCGTAATCACTCGAAAGAGGCCGTTAAGCCGACCCTG
Organism: uncultured Ignavibacteria bacterium; assembly: GCA_964468475.1. Classification (GTDB taxonomy): domain Bacteria; phylum Zixibacteria; class MSB-5A5; order CAIYYT01; family CAIYYT01; genus JBECKX01. The sequence goes on from CAYXUL010000044.1 coordinate 3,258, forward strand.
ATCCGCGAGCCTGATGATCTTGTCGCCAGTGTTGAGATTCCAGATGAGCCGGTGCAACCGGGCGGCGTTGGAAAGATTACGGTTGCTCTCGTTAAGTCCGTAACCGACAAGAATCAGCATAAGTCAATCACGGTTCAGTTCGACGATACCCATAAGAGCCGTTACACAATTCCGGTACGATTGGCGGAATCAATCAGTTCGCTGAAAGATTAGAGCTGATCGCAAATGAGAATCGCTTGAAGACGAAGACCAAATGTATCAGGAAACATACTTGACGGGCGATTTTAATAGGCTAAATTGATCTAATTAAAAGTGCCCACTGGTAATTCATCTAAGGAGACAGTTGTGCGACGTTTGAATTCTCCGAGATTGGCGGCGTTAAGCCTTTTTGCCGGCGTAATGCTGGTCGCGGCAGTCGCTCTCGGACAGGGAAAGCAACCGATTAAACCGAAGCCAAATGAGAATATGAAGCAGGCAACGGATTCCGTAGCAGCTTCAGGGGCGAAAGTCTACGTGCCCGAAGACGATTTCAACTTTGGCTACGTGCCGAACAATTCGGAGATCACTCACGTTTATAAACTCCTCAGCGTCGGCAAAGAACCGCTTAAGATTCTCCGTGTCAAACCTGGCTGAGGATGCACCAAAGCACCTCTCGATAAAGAGGTGATCCCTGTCGGTGACAGCGGAAAGGTTGAACTTATATTTCACTCGCATCCGAGACAGCGCGGCCGCATACGGAAGAGTGCGCGGGTTACGGTGAATGATAATTCCCGAGACAACTTCAATCTGCTTCTTTCTGGCGAGCTGTACAATAGCGGCGAATCCGATTCTCTGAGACCGCTCGCACTGTCGGAAGGCATGATCACGTTTAACCCGAACGATCGTGGCGAGAAAAAAGAGATCAAGGTTACTAACGAGTCTGATCAGGAACTTCATCTGGAGATGATTGCCGATGCTCCAGGCTTCTTTGATGTTGATCTGCCCAAGAAGATCAAGCCCGGCAAGAGTGAAGAAATCGAAGTGAAGGTCCCGAAAGACTTTTCAGACAATAAATTCGTGAAGTCATTCACTTTCCAGATGGATGACTCCATCAAGACTAGGGTCACTATTCCGGTGAGTATGGTCTCGGCCATCCCTATGACGACGCCTCCTCCTTCGACCAAGGCAATGCCGATGCAAAAGAAGGTTATGCCGGATTCTTCGAAATCGGGGATGCAGGGAGGAAAATCAGGGCACTAGCCCGAACCGGAAATCGAGATTAGTAGTCGCAGCAGCTTTTCACGCGACTCCAGATGAATCCACTTATGGCGTCGAGAATATGCGTTTCGGCGCCTTTCTTTTTTTGTACTTAAGCGATTGCGTTGTCTCAGATTTTAGCAAGAAACTCAGACAGCGCGGGCTCCAGCACCGATTGAGATACTGAGAGCGGCTCATTGTGTCCGCCGGGGAGTTCGACGAATGATTTCGGGGCCGCTGCAGCGTCAAACAGCTTTCTGCCCAGCCGGAACGGAATTACTCCATCTCCCGGAGCGTGCATTATCAGCTTGGCGCAGGAGAGCTCTTTAAGGACTGATTCGGAGTCATAATGCTCTCGCAATAATATGCTGGTTGGCAAGAAGGGGAACGATGCGCGGGCAACGTCGCCCATTGAGGAAAAGGTCGATTCCAGGATTATCCCGGCCGCAGGTATTCTTCTGGCCAGCTTGGCCGCGACAGCGCCACCCAGCGATCTGCCATAGGGAACAATCTTCCTTTGAAACCTGCCATCCCGATCGCCGAATTCGTGCCTGATGTAATCCGCGAGGACGTCGAGATCAAGCTCTATGCCTTTTTCAGTAGGATACTTTCCTACACCGGCATAGCCGCGATACTCAACCGCCCAGACTGCAGCACCCAGGTCGTTGAGGAATTTATATCGCTCGATATTATGTGAGATGTTTTCCGCATTCCCATGAAAATAGACGACTACAATCTGCCTGTCGGTGGTCTCGCCTATTCGCCACAGGAGAAATCGGCTGCCGTCGCCGGCAGTTAACGTATCTGAGGTGAAGTTCAGGCCGGCATTTGCCGGATCGCTCAGCAAGGCCGCGACCGGATGATAGACAAGCATTCGTTGACCCATGAATGCTATCAAGCACACGCACAGGTAGACTGCGACTAACACCAAGAGGATAGTTAGAAATGTCACGATGAGTCTGAGCCTGCCGGATTTGATTTCATGACGAAATATTAGCACGCGCGGAACCGTGCCGATATCGAGAGGACTTGTCTCCAAGACTCTCGCACATGGGATGCCAGCACAGCGGCAAGCACAACTTTAAGCCCGTCACGAAAGCATTGGCTTAAAATTCCGTCAACAAATTATCCCACTGAGGGTTCTTAATTTCCCCGATCAGTGACGACGACATCAGCTGGTAGTCGCCATATCCGTTTTGGTCAACAAATATACAGTAGTCATTCCCACGCTGTCCGGGCAGGCTGTAGTAGCGCCAGATTTCCACCGGCTTATTGTCCATCTGTGACGGATGTCGCACAATGTCGTCCGGGTCTCCGTACGTGATGTAAATCCTGCCGCGATCAGTCCGCCAGCCGTCGGTTCTGTCGACCAGGTTTGTCGAGAAATTCTGGTTCGCGTATGCAAAACGACGGAAGATATCATCTTTGTACACGTTGATTCCGTTCCCGGGCTTGGGATTCTTGCGCTCCCAGAATTGAGTCAGGAACTGCCTCTTGCCGTTGAGATCGAGCTGGTCATAGGTCTTCTTTTCTTCCTTGGTGCTGATGTAACGAATGACTTTCGCCATCAAATCGGCGTCTTCCTCTGTGAACTGTCCCGCACGAGTCATCGTCGGCGCGAGTTGATCGAAGGAGTAGATCATCACAAATGACTTGGACGTAGTAGTTTGCTCTCCGGTCGCCTTGTCGGTGATCGCCAAGTCAAGCTCATACTCCCCACCGGGAATCCCGAAAATCGGTATGCCTTTTGTCACCACTGCCGATGTCCCCGGCTTACCAAGTGTTTGCACGGGGTAGTCCCTGATCTCATAGCCGAAACGATCGTGGAGTGAAGGTTTTAACTCGAATTTGTCCGAGTCACCTGTAGGCACACCCAGATTGTAGACCTCCAAATATACATAGAGCAGCGAATCGTCGTTGGAAACATAACGATTCGGGTTCGGCTGGATAATACGATGTGCCTTGATCATATCCGATTTCATCTTGTCGTTTGGCACCGGTCGAATATCATAGGCGAACTCGATGTCGCTTGCCATAAGATCGTGCGTGTCGTAGTTCTTGACCGACAGCCCAAATGTTGAGATGCCTGATCGTTTGGTGATCACATCTACGGCCGTCACTTTCATACGATACACCCCCGGCGGCAACAACATCGCCAGAACTTCAAACTGACGAACACTGTTATCATAGGCATCTTCCAGATACTTTACGCGCAAGGAGATGAGATCACTCACCGAGTCGACCACTGCATTTGTAGCTGTATCGATTGCCTCGGCATACAACAGGCAGCCGGCGCGATACTCGCCATCCAGCTCCTCGAACTGGAAATCAGCCCGCTTAACTCCGGTATAGATCTCGACATAGCTTTTGGTGCTATCCTGGTAATATTTGTAAGAGCTCGCGTCTGCCCAAACGTGAATAGGTTCTTGAGTCGCAGTCTGGGTCTGAGACTGCGTCGCTGGCGCTGTCGGGGGTGTCTGCGTCGATTGAGCGGAGTCCTGTCCCACTGCTACAGCTGCGAAGAGCACCACGAACAGCCAGATTAAATACTCCCATCGCTTCATGCTTCAATTGCTCCTGCTGGGTTTATATGAGGGGTTACCATTTCTATCTGCAGCCAATCGGTCTAAGGTCCAAGTCCATTCCCGATATTTCGCCAGTCGCCATCATAGGGCTGCTGCAGTTGATAGTCTCCATCACCTTTGGTATCCTCGAAAAGGAATATCCGTCTTTGAGAATAATACCTCCAAATTTGGTAAGGTCGCCGGTCCAGTTCGAAGGGATGTCGATCGATATCATCCGGCTCACCATATTGGACATATATCATTCCGCGATCGGTTTCCCAACCGTCACGCCCGGGAGTAGAGAAGTACTGGTCCGCATACCGGATTCTTCGATAATACTCCTCGCGGAGCTCATTTTCCGGTGTGCTCTTATCCGGATCCTGGCTTGCCCACCAATCTTCAAACCCCTTGACTCGCTCGGAGTCAGGAAGTGCCAGCAGCTTCTTCTTGTCTTTACCGCTGATGATGTATTTCAACTGCCTTACGGCATACGGGAAGTCGTTTTTCAGAAGCGATGCCAATGACCACTTTAGCATAAATTGCGCATCTCTTTCCACAATGGGTCTGCCCCGGTACGTCAGCTTGGTTTGCAGCCTGAACTCGCCCGGTACCAGTTCGCTCACGTCTATAAACTTGCGCAGGCGAGTAAGCTTGGTAGTGACCAGCACCCCTTCTGAATCGGCAATCTCGAAATTATCATGGTTCTCGTGAATCAGATAGCTGTACGTAACCGAATCCCCGATATAGTCTCCGAGATACAGTTCCTGGTAAATGCCCAGCTTGGAGGTTTCGCCATCGAGGGAGCGTTCCACCGATGGCAGCGCAACGACTTCTCCCTTGTGAAAAGGTGAGTCCTCGGGAACACTTTCCACATTCTGGATAAACTCCACCTGAGACATATCCCCGCCCCGCTTAAAGTCGGGACTCTTGAAATGTGTCTCGATTGTCGATTTGTCTTTTGAGTTGTCGTCGACGAACTCCACGATCAGGTCAAAATCGCCGGCGGGCACCGACATGCTGAGCTGGTTTATCAGATAACCTTCTCCCGAGTGTGTCAAATCATACGAGTCAAGCACGTACTGCCGCTCGATCGACTTGCCGGTAATCTGCTCGTCATCGTCACCGTCTACCTTAACATTGACTTCGTAATTGGCAACGTACTTGTCACCCTCCTTTACATAATGCAAGCCGTCATTGAAGATTTTATAGAAGACATCAAGGCGATTGTCGATAGAATCGGCAAACACGGCGTAGTCGACGAAGAATCTCGACCTATCCATATTGATGTTCTCGACGCCCTGGCCATTCGCCCCGGCAATCAACATTGGCATCAACAGAAGCGTCGACGCAACTATCCTGCAAACAAATCGCATGTTTTAGTGCCGCTCCATAAAAAAACTTACTTGCTCAAACCTCTCCAGCAAGCACTTATTATACGAACGACTCAGCCCCCATGTTCAGTTTCAGTACTGACCAATAAAGTCCATGAGCAATGGTAGCAACAAACTCCTGCTCGCTCCTGAGAAAATAGCCTATTCGTAACGCAGGCTTACTATCGGATCGACCGATGCAGCTCGCCACGCCGGCGCCAGCCCTGAAATCAGCCCGACACCAACAGAGACGGCGAATGCGATTACAATCCACTTTATTGGAATCACCAGAGGCAGCGACAGCAGACCGGCAACTATCAAACCGACGATATATCCGACAAGGATTCCCACAACCCCGCCCGTGCCGGTCATCGTCATTGCTTCGATCAAAAACTGAAAAAAAACGTTGCGCCGGCGAGCGCCAATTGCCTTACGCACGCCGATTTCACGAGTCCGCTCAGTCACCGAAACCAGCATGATGTTCAGCACACCGATTCCGCCGACAAGCAGCCCGATCGAGCAGATTCCGAGTACCACCCATACAATTACCTTAATCAGAGAGTCAAACATCTCTGTCGCCGATTTCTGGGTAAACAAGGCGAAATTATCCTCTTCGTTATAGCGAACTCCGCGGAAACGGCGCAAGACTTCCCTGATTTCATCCTTTGCCTGATCGACTTTCTCCGCGCTCTCGGCGCGTACGTTGAGCCACAGCTCTTTTTCCCAGGGGTAGAGCTTCTCATAGGTGCCGTACGGCAGGATAATCAGGTTGTTATTGTTGTTGCCGAAGGAGCTCTCCTGGTTCTCGAGGACGCCGATGACTCTCAGCCGAACGTCATTCATCAGTATTTGCTTGCCTAGAGGATCATCACCCTTGAAGAGCACATCCGCTACCTCCGGGCCAATTACGCAAACCATGGCGCGGTCATGATCCTCTTCGTCGATGAAGAATCTGCCCCTTGCCGCGTAGCGGTTTCGCACCAACTCCCAGTCGGTGGTTGTGCCAAACAATTGAAAATTCTCAGAACGATTGTCTTTATACTTCGCGACATTGCCGCCCGGTCGAAAATAGAAGTTTTGCGGCGCCACTCCGTCCACCGAAGGGCAATACTCCTTAATCCACTCAGCTTCCTTAATCGTTATCGGATCGCGTTTGCGCTCTTCTTCGCTGAGTTCTCTCCAGTTGGTGTTTGGGGGAAACTTCGTCACCGAAATCATGTTTGAGCCCCATTGCTCGATCTGACCCTCCACTGAAGCCTTGAACGAAGCGATGATGGAAGCGACCGCTATCACCGAAGCCGTGCCAATTGTCACGCCTACGATTGTGAGAAAGGCGCGAAATTTGTTGGCCCGCAGCGAGTCAAACGCCAGGAAGACGCCTTCTTTAAGTTCGAAAACATTCATAGCCGAGTGTGCGCCCCCCTACTCAAACCGCAGAGCATCGATAGGGTCTAGCCGTGCGGCCTTCCAGGCGGGATAAATGCCAAAGAAAATACCGATCGAAACAGGGATAATTATGCCTATGATTAGTGCCTGGGTAGAGATCACGAAGGGCACCCCCATCGGTTCTGCGATCAGGGAATGTATAGTGATTCCCAGCGCCGACCCGAGCAACGATCCCAGGAACGACATCAGCATAGCTTCCAGCAGGAACTGCATGAGGATGTTACGACGCCGCGCCCCCACCGCTTTGCGGATCCCAATTTCCCGCGTCCGCTCCGTTACCGATACCATCATTATATTCATAACGACAATGCCCGCCACCACGATCGCAATCGCCGGAACCGCTACCGCGATCAGCCGGAGCTGAGCCGTCATATTTCCGAAGAATTCCTGCAGCATATCCGCGGTTAACATGGCGAAATCGTCATCGTCGTGATAAGCTACACCGCGACGCGCCCGCAGGGTAGCCCTGATCTGGTCCATCGCGGGGCTGATGTAAGCAGGCTGGATTGCTTTGACGAGAATTGTCACGTTCTGGTGCCTGCCGGTTTCCTTCATCATCGTCGCCGCCGGTATGCGAACGTAGCGATCCATGTCGTTTCCAAATACCGATCCCTGTTTGTCGCCGACACCAATTACCGTGTATTTGGTTCCCCGCAGCGAAATTTCCTTTCCCAGCGGATTTTCGTACTGAAAGAGACGGTCTTTGATCGTCTGCCCGATAATCGCCACGTGACGGCGATGTTCCTGGTCAACATCAGAGAAGAACCTCCCCGATTCCAGTTCGATGTTCTGAATCATCACGACATTGGGAGTGTCTCCCATCACCTGAACTCCCCACAGCGAATTGGACCCGTGTTTGACCGTCATGCCATGCTCCATCTCCAGGCCGACTTCATTGGCGTAGGAGACGCTCTTACGCAGAGCATCAGCGTCCTCTGGCGTCAATCGTTTTCGCTTTCGCGCCTTCAGCCAGTCCTCGTGCGAAGTAATGATTCCGAAGCGCGTAACCATTATGGTGGAGGCGCCCTGATTTTCGAACACCATATCGATCTTGAGCATCATACTGTCAAGAACTGAGATAATCGCAATAACCGAGGCTATTCCGATCATTAGTCCGAGCAGTGTCAGGACGGTTCGAAGTTTATGAGCCCAGAGGGCTAGCGCGGCAAGCCGCAGGGTTTCCACTATCATGAGGTGGCCGGTTTAGATTTGATCTATGGTTTCGCTGGAAGTAATGACTTCCCTCTCGATTTTGCCGTCGAGAATATGAATAACCCGATTCGCGTGTTTAGCGATATCAGGTTCGTGAGTTACTAGTATGATTGTATTGCCCTCGATGTGCAAACGGGCAAACAAACCCATGATTTCTTCTCCGGTTTTTGAGTCGAGGTTACCCGTTGGCTCGTCAGCGAGAATAATCGAGGGCTTGTTGACCAGTGCTCTGGCAACGGCGACACGCTGGCGCTGACCGCCGGAAAGCTCGTTCGGCCGATGCATCATTCGGTCGCCGAGATCTACCATCTCCAGCGCGCGTTTTGCCATTTCCGTGCGAGTCTTGGAATCGGTGCCGTTGTAAATCAGGGGCAGTTCCACATTATGCAGCGCTGTGGCGCGCGGTAGCAGATTAAATGTTTGAAATACAAAGCCGATTTCGCGATTGCGGATGTTTGCCAACTCGTCATCGTTCATCTTGGCAACCTGTCGACCGTTCAAAAGGTAGGAGCCCTGGCTTGGTGTATCCAGGCACCCGATCAGGTTCATAAGAGTCGATTTTCCGGAGCCCGACGGTCCCATAATGGCGAGATACTCGCCACGCGCAACCTGAAGCGTCACACCCTGGAGCGCGTGCAGCTCCTCTGTGCCCATCCTATAGGTTTTCCAGAGATTCTCTGTATCTATCAATACTGTCATTCTGATTTGCCTTACTTGTTTGCGTCGCTGAATAACTTCTCTATCTTGACTTTGTCGCCGTCCTTAAGGGTCCGGAGAATCCGGTAGCTACCGGTGATCACTTTATCGCCTTTATTCAGGCCGGCAACTATCTCCATATTCTGCTGATCTGAAATCCCGGTCGTAACCGGCACAAAACGCGCTACGCCATCTACTACCTTGAATACACCTTCGATGTCCTTTGGTTTCTCCTCAGTTTTCGCGGGTGTGCCGGTAGCGCTGTCGTTTTCGACTTCTGCTGCCATAGCTTCCCCGGATCCGGGCTCGGGCTTTGGCGCCGTCTCAAGCGTGTCAACCTTTTCCGGACGCATCACGATAGCCTGAATCGGTACATAGGTCGCATCCTCACGTCTTGCCGTGGTTATGTCCGCTGTCGCCGTCATACCCGGCTTCATGTCCGATAGCTTATCGAGAAGGAGAATCTTAACGAGGAAGTTGGGCGCGACATCAGTTGAGCCTGTCGTCCCCTTGATAGCGGCATTACCGACCTCTGTTACCTTACCGCGAAAAGTAGTGTCGGGAAACGCATCAACCGATATCTTAACCGGCTGCCCCAGCTTCACCCTCGCGATGTCAGTCTCGTCAACCTGAACCTCAACTTCGATAGTTGACAAATCCGCCACCGTCATGATCACGGTGCCCGGGTTGTTCATCGTTCCGATCAGGACAATTTCGCCGATCTCCGCGTTCAATTCAGTTATGGTCCCGTCCATCGGTGATCGAATCACGGTCTTTTCCAGATCGTCGAGTCGTTGATCGAGAAAAGCTTTTTCCTGTTCGGTAGTGTATTGGGCAGCTTCCAGATTTGCCTTGGCAACATCCCACGCTGTCTTGGCGCTGGTAAACTGCTCCTCTGACACCAGCTTGGAGTCATAGAGAGAACTGGTGCGGTCGTAAGTTTGTTTTGCCTCAGCCAGGCTGGCTTCAGCACGTTTTTCGGCGGCTTTCGCTCCGGCAAGTGATGCTCGTGCCTGTCCTACTGCAGCTTTGTAGCGAGTTTGTTCCAGGCGTACCAGCACCTGATCTTTCTTTACGGCTTGACCCTCTTCAACCGGCAGCTCCACGATCTTGGCTGAGACATCAGCGCTAATCTGTACAGTAGTCTTGGCCTGCATCCATCCCGTAGCCTCGACTTCAGAGACAATCTCCCCTTGCTTTACATCTTCTGCCTGCACCGAGCTGATATCGCCGCCTGAGGATCTCAGGTTGGCAACGACGATGACTACAACTAAAACGACTGCCCCAATCGCTATTATCAGGTTTCGTTTTTTCCTGGTCATATAACTTCTCCCGCCAGTATACAGGCTACGGTAAAATCAACGCTGTTCAGACCGGCTCTGTCGGGTTCTGGTCCTCTTCTATTTCTGCCCCAAAGAGCGTGCAATATTTGCCGCTGCCTGATTTAGTTGGAACAGAGCCTGAACCCGGGAATATTGCGCATTAGTGAGTGACACCTGCGAATCCAGCAACTCCAGAATCGAGGAGGCTCCCAACCGATAGCGCTCTTGCTGAAGCCGGAAGTCCTCCTGGGCGGATCGCTCTGCCAACTTCGACACCTCCAGCTGCAGTCTCGATTTCTGGAAGTTGAGATACGCCTCGTGTACGTTCGCCTTCAACGTATTCTCTTGCTGATTTAGCGACTCGTACAAAGACATGGCGGTAAGCTTGGCTTTAGCCGGCTGAGTCTTCTTCTTAAAGGCATCAAACAGGTTATAACTTATCGAAACCCCAAATCGGTATGATCCATCCTCATACTTATATGAAAACCAATCGTCAGAGCCAACGGGGTTCCAGCCCCACCCCAGACTCGCGGTTACCCGAGGCAACCAAATCTGACGAGCTAACCACACCGAGTTTTTGGCCGCCTGCAAATCGAGCCTCAGCTTTTGCAGCCCCGGATTGGACTCCATGGATGCGTTCACATAATCATCCATCGTCTTTTCGAGCGTAACAGGCTCAAGCTGATCGGTTGCCTTAATTGGCAGTGACACGTCGCGATTCAAGAGCACGTTGAGATTGAATTCCGCCACGCTGATGTCATTTTCGCGCTGCAGCAGCGTCAGGGAGTCATTGGCGACAGTGACCTCAGCTTTTAGCTTCTCCGACTGCGACGCCGAGCCCAACTCGTAGCGACTCGAGACTACTTCGAGCTGCTTTTCTGAACGCTTTAGCGCGTCTTGCTGCACGCTGAGCAACATGTTGGCGGTCAGCAGGGTGTAATACGCGATCTTTGTGTTATAGGCTATGTCAGCTACGGTGGAGTTATAATCCCGCTCGGCCGATCCCTTCGCCAGGCCGGCATTGCGAATGTTCAGCCACGTCGCCCCCGCATCGAAGATCGTAAAGTTTACGCCAAGGCCGGTGCTGTATCGTTTGGAACCGGGATCTGTGCCGATATAGGCCGTATCAGGGAGCTGAATAAACTGAGGACCGAACGTCTTCGAGAAACTATAGTTCGCGCTGGTCGAAACACTCGGTAGTACATTACCCCAAGCCTCCCAGACATTCCATTTGGCAGCCTTAACCTGGTTTTTCTTGGAGATGACATTCGCATTGTGATCAAGCGCTGCCTTTATACAATCGTCGAGACTAAACTCTGTTTGCTGGGCGCTGACTGCGCTCAGGCCAAATGACAATACGAGAACGGCTACAGTTGCTACCAGCCAAACGAACTTCCTGCTAACTCCCATGATTTCTCCTCAATTGATTCAATGCTGAAGTGGCCGCCAACTACTTGACGAAGCATCGCATAATCTATCCGCCAAACATCTTTGACAGTCCGAGACCAACGAGTACAAGCACTGCACTCGGCACCAGGACGACGGCGGCGGCTTTTGCTTTCGAAAAGGTGTACACTATAGAGATCCCAATTATAGCAAGGACTAAAGACCAGATTGTAAAAATGTCCGTTACCGAATTTACTACCGAGACAAGTGAATTGGTCAGACTTTCGCCCGGCATCAATAACGCCAACGAGGTGCGAACATCCAGACTTCCCTTTGAAAGAATTAAAGGTAGTTTTACTATCGTTCCCAGCATCATCGGCAACATCGACCAGGCACTTACGGCAAACAGCTGAGCAAATCTCGCCGTGCCTCCGAAAATAGCCGTTCCCATTAACATGTACAGAGCCGCTCCGATCAAAACGGCGATGACGAAAACTACCCCTACTATCACGGCAGAAATCGCCGCCACGATGGGGCTGTCCTGAACTTTCTCCATGCCTTCGCGAGCAGCCTTGAGTTGGTCCTGAGATATATTTTGGTTCTGCTCCAGACGCTGGACCTGCATTTTCATCTGGTAGGGAAAAGTTAAGTATCCCGAAACGATTGTCACCAGCACGATCACTACTATCGGTATGACCCATGAAGCCTTAGCCTTGATACTCCTGTATACCGCCGACGGTTCGCTAAAGATCTTTACTAACATAGACCCCCCGCCGAGGGGTTTTGTTTCAGAATCCGGGGCGATAAATTCCTGGCTCTCCGTCATCTCCTCCACTCCTTGCTCATGTTTAGGGACAAACGAGGATGGAAGGTGAAAGTTTCAAAAATCACAAGCCTGCCCTTGCTCCTCGCCGCACTGCTGAAGGCGCTTGTGCCCACAGCTTCCAACAATCCCACAAAAGATAGACAAAAGAAAGGGTCGATTCCAAGCGGAATCGACCCGACGATTTCATATTTCTCGATGCCGGCTCGAACACAGCAGCTGCATACTGATTTTGCATTCTCCGGCGCCGGCATTTCCGGATTCGCAGTTCGCCAGACCTATTGGTTGTAAATTACTGCTTCGATCCTTGGGAAAGTCAAAGCTGCTTCATTTCCCATCGGATACGTCGTCTTGCGCGCATCTCCACTGTTGTCCGCTGCTCGCACCGGCAAATTGCCGCGCAAGACAATGAACTTTGAAGGACGCTGAAGATCATTATCAGGCACCGGTTCTACCGTAATGAACGCTTGCCCACCGGACATCAAGTCTGGTGGCCAGCGGTCCGCAGGCACCCGGTCGGGACGATCTTCAAGAAAATCTTCGCCCGGGAAGTTCGGCGTGCCGCCAAGCTCACTGTACTGATCACTGTAATCCTGGTAGTCAGGAAAATAGAATTTGCCTGTCGACAAGGTATCGCCGGATGAAAGTGCCACCCAGCCCTCATAGAGGTAACCTGTGTCCGGGAGCGTGGGCAAGAATACACCTTGCTGGTAGATCTCTCCTCCATCGGATTGCGTGGTCAGTTTAAGAAACCAGATACCGTGCCGCTCATTCGATCGATCCTGACCAAGAGCAGACCACTTGCCGTCGGAAAAGGTAGCAATCACAAAGGCGCCGGTCGTACTCGTCCCGAATTGCGCAGGAAAACTCATGATAGTTGAGACATCGGGGACAATCGGCGATTCGGCGATTATGGTGGGTGACGGAGCCGGGTCGGGATCGGTCGGGTAGGGCTCAAGAGTTATCGCTATCACATCATAATCGTAAATATTCCCGTCTATTTTAAAGACCGAGTCAATTTGAGTGGAGGCATCACTGGGCGAAAGAAAGCGATAGTCGAACTCGTCCCAGAAAAACTTGCCGAGACTTTTCGCGTCTACCCAATTCGAATCTTGATCAAGCTTCACCACCCAACCCTCATATACCAGGGCCTCTAATAGCGTAGGTAACCTGTCCGGACGCAGCTTCACCGTATTCGCAGTAGGATTCGATTCGTTTCCGTTTCCGGTCCCGTTATTACTCCCACAGCCTGCGAGCAGACTTATAACTGAGACGGTGAGCAAGAGCGCAAGCAGCCTTCGTGCCATATTTCCCAATCCTCCAAAACTTATAAAGAGCAACAACTTCCGCTGCTAAGAAGTGCATACGATAGCGCGTCGGAAGTGGCCTGTCAAGCGTAAATTTCCTTCCTGCCAATAGGGACGACTGAGCGGGGAATTTGGCTAAAACTTATTGCGTCCATTGACGATATATGAAATGACTCGTGCCGTTAACAGCGGGGAGGAATATGATCGAGTGCGCGAAATGTGGTACTGAGAACAAGTTCGACGGCGCCGTCTTCTGTCGTAA
>CAYXUL010000044.1:16981-27822 GCA_964468475.1 uncultured Ignavibacteria bacterium
GAGAAGTCTGGAAATCGAATCGGCTGCCGATGTGCTTATGCGCACACAGACTGAAGAAGATGTAAAAGATCCCCGGGGAGGCGCATCAATCCGGAAAGACACAGGTATCAAGCCTGCGGCGAATTCTTCGATGCAATCTTCAGGCAGCAAGCCCGGCGATTTGCAGGGCGAATGCGAAACAGTCTCAGCCGCTGAGAAGCAGCAGCTGCTCGAAAACCTGGACAAGACTCTAAATGGTCAGGCTCACGAATCGACAACTGAGGCTGAATCCTCTCCCTTGCCACCAGCCGCCGAGGATGATCCTGTGATTCTCAATCAGCAGCCCTCCGACGAGACTGAGGTTCAGGGAGCAATCCCATCCTCTGAAGATGATCCGATAACGGACACTCCGGCTCATGATATCGTATATATGCGCGGTAATAAAGTGCTCTTAGCCCTTACACCGCCACCGCGCCCCGGAGAGGCTATCAAGTTTCGCGGGAAAAAATACACACTTACCAAAGGTCCGCTTGACAAGAAAACCCTGGGCGTTGCAGCCGCACTGGTGCTGGTGTTTGCGATCGTCATCCTCGTCCAGCAGCTTGCTGCACCGGCAGTGCCGCAGCCGATGCTGTTCGGTATAGTAAAGAACTCTGAGACTAACGAAGTCCTGGCGGGCGTTAATGTGAGTATTCCTAAACTGAATATTTTCACTGTGACCGACGAATACGGCGCCTTTCGCTTTGCCGGCCTCGGAAACAACACCTATCAGGTGAAAGTGGAAAGCGACCTCTACCAGGCAAGGACATATCCCGTGAACATCGCTGACAACGGCAGCGCTTTTTTGCACGCGAGCCTGGAACCCTTATCACACAATGGCCGAAGTTCCGGCAAGCGTACAGCAGCCAACGATAAACCGGCAGTAACCAAACCGCAGCTCGGCCAACTGAAGATTAACTGCAACGTTGAGGATGCACAGGTAATTGTAAACGGCAAAGATCTGGGCACAACCGAGCGTACCTTCACCCGCATGAAGACCGGCAACCTTACGCTGCTGGTGCGACATGAAGGCTATGACGATTTTACCCAGCCCATAAAGATCGACCCCGGTGAGACTACCGTTGTTGCCGTGAATCTACTCAAGACTGCACCTGAAAAACCTAAAGAGCTGACTGCAGCGGATCATTTTGCCAAGGCGGAAGAGCTGATGCAGTACCACAAATACACCGAGGCTGCGGGTCACTATACGCTGGCGCTGGCGAAAGATCATGACTACGTGCAGGCCTATCTCCGCAGAGCTGATGCCAATGTCGCCCTGGGCAAGAATCTTGCTGCTCGCGCCGACTACCGTGCCGCTGCCGATTACTATCTCAACTCGGGACGTTATACCAACGCGCTCCAGTGCTTCAACAAAATTCTCGACCTGTCCCCTAATTCGGTAGGCGCACTGCAAATGCGGGGATGGTGCAAGATCTGGAGCAACGACAAGCAAGGCGGGCTCTTTGATCTAAATCGCGCCCTGTCAATTGTCCCCAATGACGTCGATGCGCGCTTCCAGGTGGGTAAGGCACTTTACGTGATCGGCAACTACAAAGAAGCCGAAAAGTCCCTGCAGAAGCTTAAGGATGATGCTGACCAAAAGCCGGAGATATACGCCTACCTTGCGCTCACCAGTTTGGCTCGCGGTGATGAAAAAGATGCTCGTAAAGCCTACCAGAAGTTTCAGGAGCTGGCAAGTTCTACTTTGCAGGCGCGCCTCTCAACTGAATCCGCATGGGATAAGCTGGTCTCTTTGGAAGAGAAGTAACCTCACTGCCACTCTCTCATAACATTTTTCAATTGGGCTTGCTGGCGCCGCCCCCGGTGGCTCTACTTATGGTATTTCGCACCAGCCAGGATCGAATAGGCTCGGTAGAGTTGCTCGAGGAGCACCAGCATTGTCAATTCGTGCGGCAACGTCAGTTTGGAGAGCGATAGCAGCAGGTCGGCCTTTGTTTTGACATCCTGCGACAATCCATGCGCACCACCTACCAGGAACTGCAGCGGTTTCCCATTATTCTCCATCTCGGCAAGATGCCCCGCTAACGCCAGAGAGTCGAATTCCCTGCCGCCGACGTCGAGGATAATATTACATTTGGAAGCGACAAGTCTCTCTTCGATGCGGGCTGATTCTGTGCGAACAACCTCGGTGGCATCGGAACTGCCGGAGTTCTCCTTCACCGTAGTAGACTCCACCCGGCGATATCTGGATAAGAGTTTTGAATAGTGAGCAGCACCGTCTCGAATCCAGCCAGATTTGACTCGTCCGACAGTGACAATCTCAATAGTAGGCATCAGCCTTCGACAATCTTAATCAGCACGCGCCGATTACGACCGCCGTCGAACTCGCAAAACATGATCCCCTGCCACGTGCCCAGCAAGAGCCTGCCGTCGCGAATTATCACGGTTTCCGAGCAACCGATCAGCGATGACTTGATATGCGAATCGGAATTCCCTTCCGCGTGTTGATAGTTGTCCTTTTCGGGGTAGATGTCGGAGAGCTTACGGTTGATGTCACTCTTGACCGAGGGGTCGGCGTTCTCGTTTATCGTAATCGCCGCAGTCGTATGCGGAGTGAATATCACGCAGATGCCCTGCTCCACTCCCGATTCCGAGACTGCTTCGGCTATCTGACGGCTAATATCGATGAACTGCAGACGCGAACTCGTCTTTATTTCGATTTCCTTTATCATGAAAACAGTGCCTCAACAAAGTCAGCCGGTTCAAATTCATCAAGGTCATCCATTTGTTCTCCCAGCCCGATAAGCACTACGGGCAACTGAAAACGATCTACAATTGAGAAGACCACTCCGCCCTTGGCGGTGCCGTCCAGCTTGGTTACTATAATTCCGTCAATATCGAGCACTTTCTTAAACGTTTCTACTTGCTGCAGGGCGTTTTGGCCGGTGGTGCCATCAATGACAAGCAGGGTATGATGCGGAGCCGCTTCCTTCGCCTTGGTGACGACACGCTTAACCTTGCGCAGCTCCTCCATCAAGTTTGTCTTCGTGTGCAGTCGCCCGGCAGTATCAATAACGACCACATCCTCCCCGCGAGCCTCAGCCGACTTCACTGAGTCGAAGGCGACGGAAGCGCTATCGCCCCCTTCCTTCCCCTTGACAATACGGCAACCAACTCTATCTGCCCAGATTTGCAATTGATCAATCGCTGCCGCCCGGAATGTGTCGGCAGCCGCCATCGTCACTAGTTTCCCGTCACTTACGAACCGACGCGCGATCTTGGCAATTGAGGTAGTCTTGCCGGTGCCGTTCACACCCACAATCATGATTACCTGCGGTTTGTCGGAGAGTGCGAATATTGATGAGTTAGAATTCGCCGGGAAGAGGTCCAGCAGCGATTCCTTGAGAAGCTGGAACACGTCCTCTTCACTATCGTAACCCTTTTCTGCCGCTTTCTCAGTGAGCGAGTCGAGCACCTTGAGAGTCGTCTCAACCCCGATATCGGAGGTAATCAGGATTTCTTCCAGATCATCGAGAAGTTCCCGGTCGATCTTCTTCCTGAGCCCAACCGCACTCTTGATGCGGGTGAACAGACTGTCTTTTGTCTTGGAAAGCCCGGAAGTGAGCTTCTTGAAGGAGAATCCCATTTATTCTCAGCAGTTATCTTTTGCTAGTCAACCTCGTCTACATCCGAGGCCGTTTCCCCGGCGTCGTCCTCATCCGGAGCCGCCGTTTCATTTATCGATGCTGCCATAGCCGCCTTAGCATCCTCTTCACTGATACGAGACTTAGTCTCCGCAACTGGAGGATCATCTGCTACTTGTTCGGCTTCCTCCTGAATGAACTCGAGCGTTTCGAGTTCCTGCGGTCGTTCTTTGTTCTCGAAGTTGACGCTTACGACCTGGCTAACACCGGGTCGCTGCATCGTGACACCGTAAAGGCGGTCGCACTGTTCCATTGTGCGCTTGTTGTGCGTAATCAGGATAAACTGTGTCCTCCCCACGAAACTTCGAATCATGCGCAGGAAACGAATGACGTTGGCATCGTCAAGGGGAGCGTCGACCTCATCCAGGATGCAAAACGGCGAGGGCTTCACAAGATAAATAGCGAACAGCAGCGAAATCGCAGTAAGTGCTTTCTCGCCGCCCGAAAGCTGTGTGATATTCAGGAAGCGCTTGCCGCGAGGGCGTGCCGAAATTTGAATGGGCGATTCGAGCGGATCGTTCTCGTTTTCCAGTCTGAGATCAGACTCGCCACCCTGGAACAACTCCGAAAATACGCCCTGGAAATTCTTTCTGACCTGAGTGAACGTCTCGTGGAACATCTTGCGTGCTGTGGAATTTATGCGCGTAATAGTGGCTTTCAGATCATCTTTGGCATTAGTCAGGTCGTCAATTTGATTACGGAGGAAAGCTTCGCGCTCTGCCTCCTTTTCGTATTCTTCCAGTGCCAGCATATTGACCATGCCTAACTGCTGCTGTTTCTCGCGGCTTTCGCTCAGCTCCAGCTCCATCTCGCGGAAGGTTTCATCGGCCAACGGTTCCGGCATTACCATATGCTGAGCTTCGACCTCATAATTCTCCAGTAGTTGCGAAGCAACGTCTTCGAGACGAGCATTGATTTCGGTCTCGCTTACAAGCAGTTTCTGATTTTCTTCGGAAGTCTCATCACGCGAACTCCGCGTGCTCTTCAGAAGTTGCTCATACTCCGACTGCTTCTCGGTAAGTTCGCCCTGACGTTCCGTGAGTTTGCCTTCTGCGGCGCGCATCTCATCCAGCTGCACGGTGCGCTCAGAAAGCCGATCGCGAGATTCTTCGAGCTGCTGTCGCAATTGCGCCAGTTCTTCTGTTCGTTGCTCTCTGGCGGTGCGGCGATTCTCTCGCTGTAAACGATGCTCCTCGATCAGTTCTCCCGTGCGCGTAATGTTGCCCTGTAGCGACGTCAGCTCTGATTGCAGCCGCACCAGCCGCATGCGGGCGTCATCCAGCGCTCTTCCGGCGGACGTGACATCGTTTTCCAGGATCTGCAGGTAATCCTCACGTTCATGCAGAGCTTGCTCTTTGCCTTCCCGGTCAGCGTCCAGGCGCGAATAGTCAGATTCCAGTCTCGCCAGATCAGTGGTAAGAGCCGCTTTCTTGTTGGCGATAGTCTCAAGCCGCTGTTTAGTCTCATCAAGGCGCTCCGTCAACTGGTCAGACCGCGACTGCTTGCCTGTTTGCTCCACCTGCAATTGCGAGAGGCGCTGCCGCGTTGCCGAGAGCGAATATGTCGTTTCCTTGACCTTCAGTTGCAGCTTCGATTCGCCGTCACGTAGCTCTGTAAGTCGATTGCCGAGCTCGCTGACCTTATGTTGCTTCTCGGCCACTCTCTCGCGAAGTGTACGAAGTTCCTCGTCGCGACCCAGCAACGTAATGCTGCTGGCTCCACCACCGGAACGGATCTCGCGAGCCAGGTAAAGCTGACCATCATCAGTAACTACTCGCAATCTATTCGAGGTATTATCAATCAGCGTCTCAGCCTCATGCCGAGAAGCGACAATCTTGACGTCACCCAACAGCAGCTGCGCAAGCTTGTCGTAACCGTTGCGCGTGCTTACGACCTCTAAGGCATCGATCGCCTGGTTGACTGCTTGATTCGGGCTGCCGTTTCCATGCCCGTTATTTCCGGGATTGAAGTTCTTCAGCTCATCCCCTATTACGAATGTTGCCCTTCCCTGGCCGTTCGCTTTCAAGTACTCGATGGCATTCTCAGCGGCCTCCCTCGACTCGACGACAACATATTCAGCTGCCTCACCAAGCGCCGTTTCAACCGCTACGCGATGTTTCTGCTCAGTGTGCAACAGATTTGCGACAGTGTCGATTACGCCCGTCAGTCCAGAATTTTCGGCAAACAACGCGCTCACGCCTGAGCCGTAGCCCTCGTAGTGAGCTATCATTCGCTCCAGCAATTGAATCTCGGTCTCTGCGCTTCTCACATCAGAGCGAGTCTCGTGGAGTTCTCTTTCCGTCGCACCGATCTTCTCCTCGGTCGACTGCGATTCGGCGGTAAGTTTCTCTATTTCAAGCGTCAGTTCATCCTGCTGCGTACGTGCCCGCTCGAACTGCATAGAAATCGATTCAAGCTCAGTCTGGACACTCTGACGTTCTCGACTGAACTCATCCAACCGCTCTTGCGCGCCGGCTTCGTCTGCCGCAAGCTCAGTCAATTGCTCGTTGAGTCTGTTACGCGATTGTTCCGATAGGGAACGCTGCCCCTCAATCTCGAAAAGGTCGCGCTGTTGATTCTCAGTAGATTTTCGTGCCTGATCGAGAGCTGCCATTTTGTCGGCAGCTTGACGTTCTTTTTCTTCAACGTCCCTGCGTGCCTCCTCTTGTTCCTTCTCACTACTCTCGACTTTGGCGGCAAGCTCACCTTGTTCCTGCTCGAGCTGCTCCAGCTTCTCGCCAATGCGTTCGATATCGCTGGAGTCACTGTTATTAGCTGCCTCCGCGCCGCTGATCTTCTCTTCGGTAACTGAGATCTCTGTCTCCAGGCGATGACACTCCTCAGAGCACTCCTCCAGCTTAACCCGCAAAGCACGCAATTCCTGGGAAATTTCCAAATTGCGTCCGGCGTAATCCTCGCGGCCCATCTCCCACTTGTCCATCTCGCCAGCAAGCTGTGCCAGCTTGATCTGGCTGACACGCTTCTGCTCGCGCACGCCCTCGAGCTGTTTATGCAGCCTGCGATAGCGTTCCTTGAGCAGCACCTGTCCGAGGTGCTTGATTCGTTCATCGAGATTCTTATAGCGTTCCGCCTTGCGCATCTGACGGCTCAGGGAGTTCACCTGTGTCTTTACTTCCGTATAGATATCCTCGAGGCGCAGAAGATCCTGCTCAGTCGCTTCCAGCTTGCGTAGTGCTGCGCGCTTGCGGTTCTTATAGCGCGTGATTCCCGCTGCCTCTTCAAACAGGAGACGCCGCTGATCTGCCTTGTCGGAAAGAATCTGCTCCACCATATCCAGCTCAATCGCCGAATAGGCATTCGCCCCCATTCCCGTATCGGCAAACAGTTCGGTGATGTCCTTGAGACGGCAGACAACGTTGTTGAGCAGGTACTCCGACTCACCATCGCGATAGAGGCGGCGCGTAATCGTGATATTGTTATATTCGGTGGGTAATACACCGTGTGAATTGACGATATGCAGCGACACCTCCGCCATCCCCAGCGGCTTCAGTTCGCGGGTTCCGGCGAAGATAATATCCTGCATGTGTCCGCCGCGCAGGATCGAAATCCGTTGCTCGCCCAGCACCCAGCGAATGGCGTCAAGCACATTTGTCTTGCCGCAGCCATTTGGCCCCACGACCCCCGTTACGCCGTTCGCAAATTCAACAGTTGTTCTAAAAGGAAACGATTTGAAGCCTATAATCTCCAGGCCTGATAAATACAAGCTGTCTCTCCTTATCCATGGAGTCTAAGACGTTTCGGTGATATCGGGCATGACAGCCTGAAGCTGCACCGAAGTCAACACGTCCATCATGCTGCGGTACATCTTCAACTCGTCATGCTGGAAATTGGACCGAATCTCGAAGTTGTGCAGGGGCGCGCCCCACACACCGGCGAGTCCAATTCGCAAACCAGCTTTCGAGTGGATTGCTGCTAGGGCATTAAATACATTTTTATGAGTTTCAAAATCGATAAATACGGAGGCTTCAAATTCTTCTATCTTCCTGAAAAAGCCCTTCTTGGGCAGTCCCAGCCAGTTGGCGGCGTAAAGGTCGGGCGCGACCGTATGAATCCCCGAACGCCGCGCCACCTCAGTGTCACCCTTGGGCACTGCAATCATCAGATCACTCGAGGGAAACACTACCGGCAGCTCAGAGACCATTCGCAGCAGTACGCTGTTGGTCTGAATCCCGAACGGCAGCGTGATCAGCATCCGCTTGCTGCCCTGCATCGAACCGGGGAATTCGAACTCGTCCATGGGCAACGAGCGGCTCTTGAGCCCTATCATCTGATACTGTAGTTTTTCTTTAAACTTCATATCTTTTCCAACTACGTACGGTGTAGGTGCGCCATATATGGCGCCCGCTCGCGCCGCAGCCGCGAACTCTACTCCGAATGGCCCGCCTCTGCAGGCAACTCCTCTGTCTTATCATTACGCCTTCCCAATCCCCTCTTGAGAGGGGTGGATTCCCCCGATCTCTCATCGGAGGAAGACGGGGCGTGTATTGCCATATCTACGGCGGCGACTCCCCATCCTCTAATATATTTGTCGACCTCTCAGCGCCAATCCAATAGGAGTGTACTGTCCACGAAGCCCAGATAATTTTGTCGCGTTATGCTTCGCGAAACCACTCCCCGGTCGCTCGCCGGCCACAATCGCACCGGCAGCGAATCTACCCAGATTCGCGCCACGCCGGGCCGCCCCAGCTTCACCCACAGGCTGTCCTGCATCGTGCAGCGAATCGGCTCGTCGGGAAGCACAAACCCAACCTCGATACTCTCTGCGTCGGCATACACTTCGGCGTAGCAGCTGTCGGTCGCTTCAATTCGCACCATAATCCGCTGCAGCGCGCTGGTCGTATCTGCCGCCTGCAAAGTATCCGCAGCCACCGCCGGAGTTTCCTCGGTCGCGGTAGGAGTGGTACTACTCGGCGGGCTCGATGTTCCTCCACCGCCCAGCTTGAGGATTACCACCATCACGATCACGATCACCACAGCCACGACCGTCAGGATCAGCATATGTGTCCGCGTTCGCTTGATTCCCCCGGCCGACGCAGTCGGCATCTTGCTGATATCCTTACGGATTTCCCGTTCCAGCTCACTTTTCGCAGGCTCCTTGCCGGCATCCGGATCGGGCTGGGCGCTCGGGTCTTTCTCCGGCAGCCGCAGCAACGTTTCCTCGAGGTCAATCCCGAGGTAATCGGAGTACGCTTTGAGAAAGAGATCCTTATAGATCGGCCCCGGCAAATCCTCGTAGCGGTCTTCCTCGATCGCCACCAGGAATCGCCGATGGATTTTCAGGCTCTCCGCAGCCTCTTCTATCGCCAGCTCTTTTTGCAGCCTGACGCTCTTTAAGAACTCCCCTATTGTCCTGGCATCGTCTTGACCAAACTCAAAACTCACCCACGTATCTCCCTGAGCATCCGCACGAATAACTCAATCGGAAATCCTATCACATTCAATAAACTCCCCTCCAGCTTCTGCACAAGCAGTTCTCCCATCCCCTGGATGCCGTACGCGCCCGCCTTGTCCATCGGCTCGCCCGAATCGACATAGCATTTTATGTCTGCCACTTTCAGGTCGTTGAAAGTCACATAGCTTCGCTCACCGTCAGTATGGACCTTGTCCGAACCGCCGTTACGCACCGCCAGCGCGGTCATCACCCAGTGCCGCCGTCCCGACAGAAAACGTAGAATACGACGTGCATCGAGATTGTCAACCGGCTTGCCGAGGATTTTGTCATCCAGCACCACAATCGTATCCGCGGCGATCGTGAGCGAATCATCCACCGGCGCCGACCCCAGCTTCTGTTCCGCCAGCGCGATCGCATAATCGCGCGGCGACTCGATGCCGTTCAAGTCTTCCCTGATGCTCGGCACGATTACCTTAGCATCGATGCCCGCCAGCTTGAGAATCTGCTTGCGGCGCGGCGACCCGGAGGCCAGCGTCACCCGCTGATTCCCGATCAGACGGTGAAGTTCTACTTTGAGGTCTTCATCAATATGCAGAGTAAATCGTCTTGCCAAAGTCCTGCTCAGATCAATAGTCATGTTCTAAACTTCAGAACGAATGTCCTTATCTCCCTCACCCCCGGCCCCTCTCCCAATCATGAGCGAGGGGAGAAGGATCTACTGTGTGCGTCAAAAACCATCGGCCGCGACGTTTTTCGTCCAGCAACGGTTTAGGGGCGTCATACATGACGCCCGTCTGCGCCGCGTTTTCGTTTTTTCGTCATTCCCGCGAAGGCGGGAATCCACTCCTGCACCACCAGCGCAATCAATTCCCCAAGCAACAACACTGTCACTCCGGCGAAAGCCGGAGTCCAGTCTTCAATTCCCCTCTATCAAGAGGGGTGGCCCCGATTTCTCCGCCTCTGCGGAGAATCGGGGACGGGGTGTGTTTCCCCACGACCTCTCCACATGTGCCCGGCCCGCCACGGCGGGTCCTTGCCCGCCACGATCACGACCTCTTATCCTCCGAATTCAATACAATCGTCACCGGACCCCAGTTGCACAGCTCCACCGCCATCTTTGCCCCGAAGATTCCCGATTCCACCTTCACGCCGCGTGCCTTCACCTGGTCCTTGAAGTGATCGAATAATCGCTCAGCCATTACGGGCTCCATCGCATCGACGAATGACGGCCGTCTGCCCCGGCGTGTGTCGGCATAAAGTGTAAACTGACTCACTGCGAGTAGCGCGCCGCCGACATCCAGCAAAGATAGATTCATTTTGTCGTGTTCGTCTTCAAAGATACGTAAGTTAACGACGCGCTCCGCGAGGATTTCGGCATCGTGCTCAGAATCGGAATGAGTCGCCCCGACCAAAGTCATTAAGCCATTGTCGATTGCGCCAACGACTTCATCCTCTACTTTCACCTTTGCCCATTTCACCCGCTGCAGCACAAGTCGCACGCTTACTCCTTCTCAAGTTCGTACGTAAAGAGTTGCCCCGGGATTGTCAACAAAAACAATTGGTAGTTTGAAGCCCCTGTTTTGAGGGTTAAAGCAATGCTTTAACCGCCTACCCGCCGGAGGCGGGCCATTCCCGCGGCCTGTTCGCCGTGGCGAAAGGCGGGGGAATCCACGCCCGTGCGCTAATCATCGATTATTAGAGAACAACTAGAGCGAGTCATTCCGGCGAAAGCCGGAATCCAGTCT
>CAYXUL010000045.1:0-26809 GCA_964468475.1 uncultured Ignavibacteria bacterium
TATCTCGTGAGTTTGAAGCCTTCCATATGAGAGGGACATCGTGACTCCATGTCTAGAATGATCGTTTCCGAGGCATGCGGATATGGACAAGATAGAAAAAGCGATACAGAGCAGCAAACACCGACGAAGTCTCCGACTCCTGTCGACCAAATCTTCCTGAGGATGAATGCACAAATGATTATCAGTGTTAATGAGCATGCCTGCCTCCCTCCTGTCGATCAGGTCATCGACGATCTTTCACTACCGAGCCTGCGTATTATTCAACCTCTTCAGGAGTATTGTATCATTCTGGGAGCAGTCAGCGAAGAGTGAATAGAGTATGTTCACACACCACTGAAGCAACCTCGCACATAATATCCATGTTGTCAAGGTCAAATGCTGGCTTTGTGAGATAGGCTGTTTTTGCTAGTACGGCATTGTGGCTGAGAACGCTTCGATGAACTTGTTTTTAAGAAAATCCCGCTTACCAACCCTGTATTAAGATGAATTAGATATTAGTTGAGCCTTCTGGACAATTGCGAAAACAGGTACCGCTTGTTTTCATCGATGTCTGTCAGAGGACTAAGAGAGAAGTGAGCGGGTGATCAATTTAGTTCGGCTCACTTAATGCATAGATCCGTATAGGTGGAGTCTGCCACGGCATTAGACGTGGTCATTGAACCTGGTCCAGGAATTGGGCTGCCCACTCACCCTCTTCGCTCCTACGGTCAAGTTCCACAAGAGCTGACGCTTGAGCGATAGCTTCATCGGCTTTACCTAGCCTTTGTAAAGTAATGATGAGATTTCTCCGCGCCTTAAGATGATATGCATCGGCTTTTATGGCCTTGGAATAGCTTCCGATTGCCTTCTCTAGCTGCTCATCTTCGGCGAGAAGATTGCCGAGGTTGTAGTACGCCTTAGCTAGACACTCTGAGCCTATACCATTTTCACTTGTTATTGAACTCAACGTTCTCATCGCCACCTCAGTGTCGCCCAAGACTTTTTGATAGTGGGCGAGATCTACGTAGAGTTCACAGGCGCCAGGGCAGTACTGCACACCAGCGGATAGCAGTTCAACCGCTTTTTCGAGTTCTTCACGAGATGCATAGTAGGCCCCTATGTAGAGATAGGAGGGATAAAGCTCAGGGTCAAGACCAATCGCCATGGTGAAGAGACTTATCGCATCCAAATAACTTTGAGGATCCGTGACCTTCTGAAGAGCGATTCTTTGACATTCGAGAGCCTGCGGCACGTGATAGCTCCCACAACCTTCGCGAGAGAAACTGTAATCATCACTGTTGGGAGCCAAAGTATAGGCGATCAGAATATCGACAACGTCGCTTGGAGCACTATGATGAATGGCATAGTCTACGAGATTTTCTCCCTCCATCTCATAGTCTGCCGCCCCTTGCTCCAGAAAGTAGGCCACTATTTCGACACAGTCGCTGACATCAGCGGATGCTTTTATCGCGGATTGTAAAGGCGTTGTTCCCCACCGATCTCTACAGTTTAGAGACGCTCCGTTCTTTACGAGCAGCCTTGCCACCGCGAGGTCTTTCGTTCTATGTAGAGCAGTAACGTCGTCACTGTTGCGCAAGTTCACATCCGCACCTGCATCAATGAGCACTTGAATTACTTCAGCTCCAGTCTGAGCGGCTTCATGTAGAGGCACATAATCAACCAGCGTTTTCATATTGTACTTACCCTGAGGAACCGGAATGCCCTTAGCATTTAGATATTCGGACGATACATCCCTCGCTACAACGGCCTGTGAGGTTTTGTTCACATCGGCGCCAGCTATTAAGAGCGATGCCGCGACCGCTGGTAGGTTGTTGTGAATTGCTAACCACAGAAGTGAGTGAGAATCTTCGTCGACGGAATTGGGATCGTCACAGCTTGGAATCAATCGAATTGCTTCTTCAACACGCCTCTCCTTGATTGCCTTGACAAGTTCTTCCTCATCTGCAACTGCTCGCAACGGAAAGACCGCCGCTAAAATAGAAAAGGTAATGAACATTCGAACCACGGTTAAGCGATACTTCTGGAATGTCATCTGCAGTTTTGCTATCATTTGCCCCGTCCTTCCTCTAACCGTCCTTAGATATCACAGATTAGAGATGCTTTCTTTGAGAAGAGATCGTTTCTATATAATCACCTTGACGGTCTATATTGCTATATACGTAAGAGTCTCAGTCTGGGTCAAGAACTAAAAAGTCATCAGATGTGATGATGTTCGGCAGTGCGTTCCCGCGAGATTCTTCTGATGACGGAAAAGTCTTTAGTGACCCATTTTCTGTACCTAGTAACAATCACATCGAGTAAGAGCTAAGTAAGAAAAGAAAGATAAGACATTGACTTTCATGGTGCAAATACTATATGATTGATTTGAAACGGATGTGAGAGTAGATTCCTCGTAGATCTGATAGAATAGTATGTGACACAAGTATGTGTCAGTGGGAGGGCAGTCAATGAAGAAACAAACTTCAGTGCCAAGAGCATTATTCACTTCTCCTAGTGAGAGCAGGGGGATTAACGCTCTAACCTTTACCTTGCGGGCAGCATTAGGCCTTCTTTGCATATTATTGATTGCAGCCAATCCTCAAGAGGACTTTTCATCGACCCAGATCTGGAATGTGCAGACCAAACTTTCCAAATTCGGGTATGAACCAGGTATCTGCGACGGCAAGTGGGGACGCCAGACTTCAAGAGCCGTTCGTGAGTTCCAGCAGGATAATCGTTTGGAGGCAACAGGAGAGCTCGACGAGAAAACGTACGTCGCAATCATGAGGAAGACGCTTAATACGATTCAAGGCTCTGTCGAGAGTTTATATGCGGATGGCCAGAAATTTGCTGTGCATCCAAATCATGGTTCGAAAGAGAGCGTCTTTTTCACTGAACGAACGCAGTTCACCGCTGACAGTATTCGCGTATCCCACGGTCGCCTCAGAAATGGAGTCGAAGTGAAGGTAACTTATATAGAGACATATGGTTCCGGCGGCATTGGTTCCGGGTGGGTACCCATCATAAACCGAGCAGTGAGGGTCGAATTCCTCGATTCAATAAACATGTCCGAAGAAGCTTCCCCAAGTAGGTTCATTGACAACGGTGATGGTACTATCTCTGATAGGGAAACTGGATTAATGTGGCAAAAGGGACAAGCCGATTTGCAGATGACTCACTCAGCAGCTCTGGACTATGCTTCACAGCTTAGACTCGGAGGGTATGACAATTGGCGTCTACCTGCTTATAAAGAGATTACTGACGCAGTCCTTATTAAACTTGGTCCGAGGGTTGGATCGAGTGAGATCAGCGATGCTACTTTCTGGACCCAGGAGGCAAACGGAAAGATTTTCATCTATGACCCATCTGTTGACCGCAGTGCGGTAGTATTCGGTAGCAATGATGCTGTTCTACTAGTTCGCTGCGTTCGAGATTCGTCGGTCAAGCCAGCGTCCTCAATTGAATAGCAATTGTACAGCTGTGTTTCAAACGATGACTCCGGAATCAAAGTCCGCTGAGTTCTGGAGGCTTCGTGACCAGCGTGTTTCAAGAGGCTAAGATGAGCGTGTTTTGTGCGTCTTCAAACAAAGTGGACAGCTTTTCTGTGAAAGTTAAGCCATAGTTTGGCAGCTGGAAAATGTGACTCGGATTTATCGGATTCCGACCGGTATAGGTGCTAAGACTGCATAGGAGGTAGACTAGAATATGTTGCTTTAAACTCCCACGGGATTATCGAAGAGGTTGAACTCCTCGTTGCACTGATATGACGCATTCGCGATTCGGAAAGCCCCCCACTAGATGTGCCGGATTTGTGCCAACGGGTTTGTCCATTGAGGACTATCTGACGCTACTCTAGTTAGCCTGATGCCGGAGCCACAACGCTTCAGATCATGATCAAGCTGCCCGTGTCTACTTCAGAGTGACGGGAAATACACTCTTTTGGTGGTCAGAGCGAATCACTCGTCGCCCAATTTGGTGTCACTTGGTACACTCGCTCGACATTCAAGTACAGCGAGTTTGCACAGCAGCTTGATTCTCTCATCATTGTCTTCGATTCGTTGCGCCAGCTGCCTTGCCAAACCAAGAAAACCATGGTCGATGGATACTCTAATACACCCATAAAGAATACCGCTATCGCTGCCAGACTCATCTATCAATTTCAAAGCAAGCGAAATCATTCCTATCCGAACTGCTGCTTCCGCAAGCTCCGATTTCAAGTGCTGCTGAATTCTGTCGTCCGACAACTTGTTAATCACAGCTTCATAGTTCAACCAATTCGCAGAATCAACATCGTTGCAAACACCCAGGAGGTCGATAAGCGTGAAATCTTCAGGCAGATTGAGAACAATAGATTCTGCTACCTGATCCAATCCGAGTCGCAGCGAGAGCGGAAAGGCACGTTTAAAGTACCAATCCCATTTGGAATCATCACGAATTTGAGCGATGGCAGTTAAACGACTGTTTAGGTGATGCGTGGCTTTCTCGAATTCCCCGGCATTGGCCCTAAACCTGACCTGCGCATCCCACTGTCCCCGGTTTTCTGTGAAGGCGATTGGTTGCAGGTTCAATTTTCGGATTACTTGCGTATGCTGGTTCGCTGTGTCAAGATATTACTCCTGCCAGCACCCAGCGGACACGCCTTTGATACAAGTTCGGCACAGGTCACTTATTGCAGCCCAAGCCACTACTCGCCAGTGCTTTGTAACCCTTCATATCAAAATGCCGGGGACCGGACTCGAACCGGTACAATGGATTCTCACCCAGGGGTCTCAGACCCCATCACGGCCAGAAGCGTATTCGGGATCATTGTTTACGTTTTGTGCCAGCCAGAGCAAATATCCGGGGATCAATTCACGAGAAGTTGTTGCTTCTCTGCCTGTTAGACGTGGCACATCACTTTCTTGACACGAATCTTGAGACGTTGTATCATACTGGGCAATCGTGCATCATACCCTTATCACCCAAGTGAAAACTGGACGGGCCAATAAATGGACAATGCGAATAGAGATGATCCGCTTGATTCCACTCGAGAGCTTCCTGGTGCCGATGCGGGTTTCAAGATAGGGGAGTATCGAATTGTACGATCGATTGGTGAAGGGGGAATGGGGCAGGTGTTTCTCGCCACCGATAATCTCAATCGGCATGTTGCCCTAAAATTGCTCTCGCAGACACTGGCACAGGATGTGACCATGAGGAGTCGGTTCATCGAGGAAGGCAAGTGTCAAGCGAGCATAAATCACCCGAATGTTGCTTCGGTGTTTGCTGCGGGAGACGTGGACGGTCGGCAGTTTATCGCTATGGAGTTCATTGAGGGTAAAACTCTCAAGGAGCTCATCAGCGAAAAACTACTCGAGTTCGACGCAATTCGAGAGATTTTTGGGCAGGTATGTCATGGACTGCAGGCGGCGCACGAGGCAGGGGTCATTCACCGCGACATCAAGCCCGGAAATGTTATGGTAGACCATCATGGGCGGGCGAGGATCCTGGATTTCGGTCTGGCAAAGACAGAAACGTCCACCAGACATACGCTTCCAGGTGGTCGAGTAGGCACAGTCGCTTACATGTCCCCCGAGCAGGCGCAGGGGAAGAAACTTGATGTCCGCTCAGATATTTTCTCGTTAGGCATCATGCTATTCGAGATGACTACCAGGCACAAGCCGTTCTCCGGCACTAACGATATTTCGGTCTTGTTTTCATTATCCCATGATCCCCATCCTGATCCCCAGAGCATCAGGCCGGAGATCCCGGATCTCTTCCTCTACATAATCAATAGATCACTTCAGAAACTTCCGGCGAAACGATTTGCCTCCGTTGCCGAGCTTCTTGAGTACCTGGAGGGGAGACGGAAGGTTGCCTGGGAGCCTGGAATCGGGGACGGCGAACAAAAGGTCTCCATAGCCGTTCTCCCGTTTGACAACCAGGGCAGCGAAGTATACGACTATTTTGCTACCGGTATCGCCGAGGAGATCTGCGCCCAGCTCGCTAAGCAACGGAAACTAAAAGTAATCGCATACAACAGCTCACGGTTATACGCTCACACCGACAAGTCAATTCCGCAGATCTGCTCAGAACTGGGAGTATCACACCTGGTCTGCGGATCACTGCAGCTTGCCGGGACAGAGCAAAGCTCCGTCGTAAAAGTTAGTGCCAGATTGATTGCCGATGGTGAGAATGGAGTAAACTGGCAGGACAGCTATGTCAGGCTTGCTGACCAGATCTTTGCTGTGCAGGAGGAAGTCGCCAGAAGCGTGGTAAACTCTCTCGGGGTGGTATTCGGAGAGGCAAACGCCACCAAGCAGGTATCAGGTGAGACCGCCAGCCTGGAGGCATACGATTTCTTTCTTCGTGCCAACGAACTCTTTCCACGCAGCCTGGGGCAAGACGACATTGCCAAGGCCATCCAGCTCTATGAGGATGCTGCCGCACACGATCCTCGATTCGCACTTGCTCACGCAAGATTGGCCCGAGCACATTTATCAATGTACTGGTTTCACTATGATCATTCGCCCGAACGGCTGGCGCTGGCACAGGATGCGATCAACGCGGCGCTCGCGATAACCCCTGATCTGCCTGAGGCGAAACAAGCTATTGGCTTCTACCAGTACTATGGAAAGTCCGACTACGCCGCGGCTCTGCGAACATTCGAAGAAGTTGAGCAAAATCGCCCGAATGATGCTGGCGTTATCGCGTCGCAGGCATTCATAAACCGCAGGCTTGGCAACTGGTCCGAGGCCCTGACTTTGATCGAGAAGGCGAGCGCGCTGGATCCCCGCTCAGCACTCTTCACCTACGAGAGAGCAAATACTCTGATGTTGATACGCAGATATGACGAAGCGATCAAGTATCTCGAGAGATGTCAGTGGGTAGCCCCGGAGTGGTCAGATCTCTACGTAAAGAAAGCAATGTGCTTTATCCTCAAAGACTGGGACCTCTCCGCCGCAGTCCAGGTCTTCCACGAGGCTGCAGCACACTTCAATCCTACCGAATTGGCGGTTGAGTGGATTCTCTTTGATGTCCTGGTTGAGTATTTTGAGGGCGACCTGAACAAGGCGATCGAGAATCTCTGGGTGGACGAAGGCGAGAAGGAAGTGTACTTCATAGTCAAGGCTCGCCTGTGCAAGAGAATGGGGCAGGAACAGCTGGCACGCGAACACTATATGGCTGCCAGCGAGATCCTCGACACCAAGCTTACCGAGGATCCATCGGATGCGCGGTACTGGATCCACCACGGAATAACCAACGCCGGTCTCGGAAACTATGAGCTCGCCCTGGAATCAGGCCGCAAAGCAGTTGACCTCGTTCCCTTTGAGAAGGACCATGTTTCCAGCGTCTACTTTATGGAGCTGTTGTCTCTTATCTACACAATGGTGGGAGAGCATGACGACGCCATTGGTCTGTTGAGAAAACTTCTGTTAGTGCCATCCAACTTCTCACTCGCTCTTCTCAGGAATTTCAGCGAATTCGCGCCCTTGCGGCAGTGTCCGGGCTTTGCTGAAATGATCAAATAGAATTAATCAAAAATCTCAGTACCTCAATATAACCGAAGCGCAGTGTGGGAACCTGTGTCCTGCAATACGCTTCCTCCAATACGCATGCAAGCATTATACTGCCTATGCTCGTGATTGATCGACAGGCGTAGCTTAATACTCGGCTGAAGACACTGATCGCAGCACGGTGTTCTGGCGGGGACTCATAGAAAGCTTGACGACGAATCCGTGGATTGTTCACTCTTCTATGTCACAGTTCGCACCGGCCAGAACAGCAAAGGGAATTAATACTTGACACGCTGCGCTGGGTGCAGTATATAGCAAGGAGAATCTGGATCCACTAATTCTAATATGGTACCTGTAACTCTCAAATTGAATGAGTTCGAGTACAGGCCGCACGTCTAACCGTGAGCTTACCACCGCGAACCTGCGACCCCAGTTCAAGCTCCACGGCAGGCCTCAATTTCCGATGGTGCAGATACTGATCAAATCAGAAACACAACAAACTTCTCACTGAACGGGTAGTCAGATTCCACACGGGAATCACTGATTAACTACCACCTGCAGCTATTGATGGCCTGCCCAAGTCTCGATGGCTCACAAACAATTGATGGAGGACACGGATGGAGAAGATGTTAAGGGTGACTCTTTTTGCTATTCTGAATTCACTTTTCCTGCTGTCAGCTCTGCCGGCTCAGGACAATCAAAGTTTTAACAGTCAAGCGAGCAGCACCAGTGACAGCGATGATTACGCGGCAGAGACGAAAACCCAGCTGACGTTCACTCAGAACGCCGGGCAGTGGGATGATGAGGTGCTTTTCCAGTGCTCAGCGCCAGGCTACACAACCTGGTTAACGCGAGATCGAGTAGTTTTTGACGTTATTGGCCCATTCGAGGCCGCCACCGCAGTTGCCGATCTCAGTTCTGAGCGTTCGTGTGTTAACGATCGAGGGCAGCTGCAGCCGCACCTCGACCAACCCAAACACAGAAGGACATTGACACTTCAAGCTGTTGGTGCGTCTCCGCACCCAGAAGTCCTGGGGAAGGACGCTATCGAGTATAAGTGCAACTACTTCTATGGTAATGATCCCAGCAATTGGCACACGAATGTACCCAATTATAAATCAGTCATTTACGGCGATGTGTATTCCGGTATCGACCTGACTTACTATAGCAACAGAGGCCGAGTCGAATATGATTTCGTGGTCGCGCCAGGAGCAGACTATCGGCAGATCAAGATGCGATATGATGGAGCAGACGGTCTCTGTGTGGATGATGCCGGGTTGCTCCGCATCGATGCCGGGCTGGGTGAACTGGTGATGCTCTCACCCACCGTATATCAATTCAGGGGTGGAGATCGCGTTCCGGTCAGTGGAAAGTTTGTCTTGCTTGATAGTGTGACGGTTGGCTTCGAAGTAACATCTGACTATGAACCGACCCTGGCACTGACTATAGATCCGCAAATAGTCTACAGCACATTTCTCGGGGGAGCA
The DNA here is from genome assembly GCA_964468475.1 of uncultured Ignavibacteria bacterium. Lineage (GTDB taxonomy): Bacteria > Zixibacteria > MSB-5A5 > CAIYYT01 > CAIYYT01 > JBECKX01. Next base: position 8,960 of record CAYXUL010000045.1, read on the forward strand.
AGTGACGACAGTGGACTAGATCCGGGCTATCCCCGCAATAGCGTAGCTGTCAATAGCGCGGGGAATATCATTGTTACCGGTTATACCGAATCAACTGGCTTCCCGACGGTTACTCCCTTTGACGGCAGCTTTAATGGAGTCAAGGACATGTATGTTTCGGAGTTCGACTCAACATGCAGTAACTTGATCTACTCAACCTTTGTCGGCGGTTCCGGCTGGGATATACCTAACGCAATTGCAATCGGACCGGCAGATCGAGTCTGCATTACGGGCATGTCGGCCTCAGCCACCTTTCCCACGGTGAATGCATACCAACCTACGATGAGCAATTTTGGTGATGCAGTTCTTCTCGTTTTGAATTCGGACGGCCAATCTATCTACTATAGTACTCATATCGGCGGATCTACAAGCACTGACTGGGGATCTAGCATAGCGATTGCTCAGGATGGCAATGTCGTCATTGGCGTTGGCCAGGCAAGCTCAGACTTTCCGACAACCGCCGGCGCGTACCAGCAGGTTTATGGTGGTGACCCGTTTGATGTCGCGATTGCCAGATTTGACCCATCACTGTCGGGGATATCCTCGCTCGTCTTCTCCACATTGCTCGGGGGTGATGCACAAGAGTCTGTCGAGAGCATGGTCCTGGATGCAGTCGATGGTGAAATCTGCCTGACTGGGGGTACAGGCTCAACGAACTTCCCGATGGCTGGGGCATCATGGGATAACACTCTGGGAGGAACGGGAGACTCGTATTTTGCCCGGCTCTCTCCGGACGGATCTACCCTCGATTATAGCACGTATATCGGCGGATCTACGACGGACTACGGGTGGACAATAGCGCAGGACACCGCCGGCGACTTCTACTTGTGTGGGAATACCAACTCCGCCGACTTTCCCACTACATCCGGTGCTGCGGATGTTACACTAGGCGCAACAGATGCCTTTGTCATGAAGTTACCGCGGTTGGGAGGCGCCCCGCTCTATAGCACGTATCTCGGCGGCTCAGTGGATGAGAACGCCACTTTCATGGTGGTGGATAGCTCTGGCCGCGCATTCGTCACCGGAGCAACCACCTCCAGCGATTTCCCGGTCGTTTTACCATTAACTGGCGGGGAGAGTTACGCTGACGGCGGCGCAGACGCATTCGTGAGCGTCGTTTCACCCGACGGATCCAGCTATGATCTGAGCACTTACCTTGGGGGAACAGATTTCGATTACGCTCGTGGATTGGCCTGGAGTAGCTACGGTGCGAAAGAGGGGGACTTGATCATAGTGGGGCTTACCTATTCTACAGATTTTCCTGTGACCAGCGGATCTTATGATGAATCGCAAAATGGCGCCGCCGATGTATTTGTGCTGAGAATGAATTTTGATGCCGATGATGATGGAGTTGTCGAGTGGCTCGACAACTGCCCTGATCTTGCGAACTCCAGCCAGCAAGACTCTGATATCGACGGTGTTGGCGATGCCTGTGATAATTGTATTGCCATCGCAAACCCTGATCAGGCAGACGTCGAAGGTGATGGAATCGGTGACGCCTGCGACAACGACAATGACAATGATGGAGTAGATAACTCGGTTGATAATTGTGAGTTCACCAGCAACCCGCTGCAGGAGAACTCCGATGGTGATAGCCTCGGCGATGCCTGTGACAATTGTCCGTTTGTCACCAATCCCCTGCAAGAGGATGAAAACGGCGATGGCACTGGCGACTACTGCGACGGCTTTTGCCATATTCTCTCTCCAACTACACTGCCGCTGGGCTTTATTGGGCTGCCCTACTCCTTTCAGTTCGAAGCTGTGGGACCGACACCACCTTATAACTGGAGCAAGCTCGGCGGTGATATCCCGTTTGGCTGTACCTTCAACGGTGGGACCGTAGGTACCCTCACCGGCACCCCGACCTTCGCTGCCGATTATTTCTTTACTGTGAGGGTGGAGGACTCCAGCGTTCCGGCCGTGGCGGACACTTTGGAAGTTCAGCTAACGGTGCTTGATGCTTCCAGTTGTTCCAGCCTCTCTATCCTGGGATGGGGATTCGGTAACAGCGAAGCCAACCTGTGGCCGTTAGCCTACTGGCAGCAATTTAACTATTGTGCCAATCCCACACCCTGCAGCCGACTTTGTAGTTTGTGCGATGCCGATTTGTTCCCCAGCTGGTCTACCTTTGCCTCTGCAGTTGGTGAGACAGCAGCCTACTTTGATCCGCCCGCCGGCGATGTAATCTACAGGCCTTCAGCTGTCACGGAGTGGAGCGCCCTCAAGGGCACGTGGGAGGGATCCTGCTTCGGATTTGCTATCAGCACGCTGATGTATTTCGATAGCTTAAGGGTAGTGGGTGATGACTTTCCCGGATACGATAATCTCGATCAAGTGCCGCTCGGTGATGATAGCCGACAGCTCATCAATAAACTTCAGCTTTATGAGTATGGCTTTGATCAACAGACGCATATCGATCAAAAGTCACTTAGCACGTCGCCTTCGATAACATTCTGGGAATGTCAGCAGATGTTCGCGGCTACGAACCGGGATGATCAAGTGCTGATGCTATTCAACAATAACGGTAATGGTGGACATGTCTTGGTTCCCTACGCTTGTGATCAGGATGGAGGCAATCCCAATCTTCTCCAGATCTATGTCCTGGATAGTAATTTCCCCGGCGATTTCTCCAAGAAGGTCGTGGTCGACGTTTCGTCGGATACATGGTCGTACGATCCGCTGCCTGGCTGGGGTGGTTCAGAAGGCATGCTCCTCATGGATCCAGTCAGCGATTATTTGGGTAACCTCGCGCTCACTGACAATTCGGCTACTCCATCGAGTATGGTCTTCTTTGGTGAAGTGGACAGCCTTTTCGCGCTCGCCGGCGCTGACAGCCTCGGCTTCGGTCAGAATGGCAGCTTCGGGGAAATTGTAGATGGCCGTCTGATTATTCCGACAGATGCTACCCAAAACAGACCGACCGGCATCTTGCTTCCAAACGGCTGGTGGTATTGCACCGCTACCGGAGTCGTTGATGGCGCCTTCACAGTGCTGGATGGCCAAAAGCGCATCTTCAAGGGAGGCACTGCCAAATCGGGCATCATCAGCTCTTCGTTCAGCGCTTCTGCACCAGAGCCGAGCTACACGCTCTACGGCACTAGTACCCTAAAGGAACGCAGCATTGGCCAACCATATTACATCCAGATAATTTCCATTGAGCCAGACTCGGAGATAGTGTATGAAATTTCTGACTTTCACCTCGCCCTGGGTGATTCTATCTCTGCCTCGCTTTCAGCCAACAAGGAAATGGTGATTGAGAATTTCGGAGATTCCACCAGCTATGATGCTTTCATTCAGATCGCTTCTGCGGCTGACGACTCCTCGTTCTATCACGAATTGATTGGGCTGCCGGCAGGCACAACACAGAAGATCATTCCTGACTGGCGGGTTACAGGCGATTCACTAATGATCGTGGAAGACCCCGGGATGACAGGTTCATTCTCCGATACTGCCTTCTATGCTCACGAGATCGAACCGAGCTATACGTGTGGGGATGCTGATGGTAACGGCAGTGTTTCCATAGGCGATGCGGTATTTGTCATAAACTTTATCTTTGGCGGTGGTCCGGCCCCCGTTCCGCAAGAGGCAGGCGATGTCGATTGTAGCGGCGGGGTCTCAATTGGTGATGCGGTGTATATTATCAGCTACGTTTTCGGTGGTGGACCGGCGCCGTGCACGGACTGCAAGTAGAATGAACTGGATGGGGGATGACGGCGTTGAGGAGGTTGCGGCACCCAGTCTCCAATAGTGCTCGGTGCGACTTGAGTTAGAGACGCGCGTTCTGGTACACCGCCGATCCTCGCATCCGCCATTGATGACGATGCGCAGGCGTATGACTCGGCAGCCAAATCGGGTACCCACGGGACAAATCCTGGGCACAATTACTTGGCGCAATTCCCTTGCCACAGAAGTGGCAGACCTGCTGGACACTTTGCTTTGGCCAGGTTCGTGGGATCCCCGTATCCTCCTCAACCACAGTGCCGGAGGCCGAATACGGAATAGGAAACGTTGCCTCGTTATCGGTGAACCGTGGCTAATTGATTCCGCTGCAGCCCAGATTGGCGATGGTGCAACCTGTTCGTGAGAGCGGGTTGCGCCTGGTCTCGAATCCGCCAGCAGCGATCGATATATCTTGACGTAGACAGCGCTTCGGGTTATTGGTGTCTGCAGCAACATCAATGACAAAAGTAGACAGGCGCAAATTCCGAATCAATACTACGAGATAGTGGGCAGCTAAGGTGTCAACAAAGAAATTTGGGAAATCGCTCGAGTCTCTTGAGCATATTGTGGCGTTCGTTAACGAATTCCTCTGTAATCAGGATTCCAGTGAGGAGCTAAAGAACAGCCTGAATCTGGCGGTAGAAGAGATCTTTGTCAACATGGTTCGTTACAACCTTACCAGCCGAAACGATATTTCCATAAGGCTCGAAAGAGATAACACGCAGATCCTTATCAGCCTGACGGACTATGATGTTGAGCCGTTTGATCTTACCAAGACAGATCCCGTAAATGTGAATGCGCCTCTGGAGGATCGACGAAACGGTGGGCTGGGAATTCACCTGACTCGATCACTGATGGATGATGTCAAATACGAGTATCATAACCGAAACAGCACTGTGACTCTCATCAAGAACCTGAAGAGAAAATAAGTGACGGTGTCACAGTCGATTGAGAGAGAATTGAGATGTTTGAAGTAAAGCAGATTGATGACAACATCGTCGCGTTATCCGGGCGTTTCGATGCCGCCCAGGTAAAGAAAGCCACAGAATTTCTTGACACGGTAGCACGATCGATAACGATCGACATGGCAGATCTCGAGTATATATCGAGCGCCGGGCTTGGAGTCCTGGTGGCTGCCTACAAGCGATTGGATCAGTCCGGGCATCATATCGTACTGAGAAACCTCAACCGGCATATCAGCACCGTCTTCCGCTTTTCCGGACTCGATCGAATCTTCACAATTGAGTGAATTCGGCATAAAGCACGACTGGGTTCCTATCCCGCAAACTCAAGCTTACTCATCGCCTCTCGTGTGTTAACTGGTTGCTACTCGCTAACTTGAGTGGGCAACCACCCGGGGAGAATATCCTTGCTTCAACTCGGCGATGACCCTATCTTTCAAACCCGAGCAACCGATTTGACCAAATCTTTTGAAAACCAGCTTTAGAGCTTGATGGGAGGGGCGCCGCTGGCGATCCGCGAGGATGAGAGCGGCAGCTGCCCCCAACGAGTCGCGAAACAATTGTGGGTGGGTTTAGATGATTCTTACCAACCTTTTGAATGGTTGCCAGTAATTATGTCGACAAGTTCGGATGCAGAATTAGTCGAACAATGTCTGAGAGGGGACCGGCAGGCTTTCGAAACTCTGGTAACACGCTACGAGAAGCCAATCTTTAATGCGGCGTATCGGATAGTGGGAAACTACGACGACGCCTGTGACATTACTCAACAGGTATTCGTGAACTCCTACGAGAGTTTGCATCGGTTTCAGAAAGAGTACAAGTTTTTCAGTTGGATTTACAGGATAGCAGTGAATTTGGCATTAGATCACATTAAGGCAGTCAGGAAGCGACAGGCACTTCCACCGATTTCGAAGACGGCAGTCAAGAACCCGGAAGAAGAGTTTTTTGAATCCGACACGAGCAACAAAGTGCAGTGTGCCCTTCAGCAACTGAAGCCGGAACTTCGTGCAGTTTTAGTATTGCGACATTTTCACGGCCTTTCCTATCAGGAGATGTCCAACATTCTCCGGATACCACAGAAGACTGTGAAGTCTCGACTGTACACGGCGCGGCAGCAGCTTGCGCCATTACTCCGAAAAGCAGGATTGGTGGCAAATGAGTAAGTCTGCTATCGACGCGCTGATTCAGCGAGAAATTGACGGCCGGAACTCGGAGCAGGAATCGGCCAGCTTGATGAAGCTGATCGAGAATTCGGATGAGATCAGAGAGAAATATATGGAAATGGTCGGCCTTGTTGAGAACTTGCGGGAGGTGGAAGAAGTATCACCGCCCCGGCACCTGCGAGAGAAGATCAGTCAGGCTCTGAACAGCTCCCAGCGCCCAGAAAGGTCGAGCAAGAGAAATCTCTGGGGCAGGTTCTCAGATTTCATGGCCGCCAGCGTATTTGTCAGGCCCAGCTATGCGTTCGTAGCCGGCATTTCTGCGACTCTTCTCCTCGTGGTCGCGACAGTTTCTATCATTGGATTGAGCGGCGGCGCTGCCACAGAAGATCAGATCGTAGGCACTCTTCTCAGAGGAATCGATTTATCCGATGCGACAACTGTTGATGAGGGGACTCTGTCGTTGAATTCAAGTATGGTAAATGTTGAGGTTCAGCGAGAGGGAGAAAAGGCTGTCGCGACACTGGTCGCGGTAACAGCGCCCATCGCAGTCGCTATCAGCCTGGATGACAGCCAGAGTTCGATAAGCGCTATAGTAAGTGAAATTCCGGAGAGCGTGCATGTCAGCTGGCAGGGAGGAGTGGCGTCGATTACGTTTGATCGCGCAGGCAAGGTTCATCTCATTTGCGATGCAGGCAGCGGCGAACCACATGCGAAGATTCGCATCGCTTTGAAATCGGGGAGGCAAGAGAAGGCGCAGGAATTCAGATTGGACGATTAAGGTGGGGCAAACTCAGACATCCGGTACGGACGTAATTTTCTGAAGATTTCCACCAACCTTTTGGGCCGTCTAATGTATTTCGGACAAACACGATAAAGAAATAGACTAAAACAATCCAAACTAACCCATACAGGAGGAGGTTGTGATGGCAACCAAGAATGCAAGACTACTTTTCGGAGGGATCATTGTTGTGATCGCGGCAGTCGCGATCGTGATTTTCAGCGGCTATCCGCCAACCAAGGAAGGCGCTGAAGGCACCATCGGAGCGGCAAAGAAGTACCAGGCGGAGCAGATGAATGAGAACGACGTGGTTCTCGGCGACGCAGAAATTCAGGAACTGCTTCAGAATGATCAAATCGTCGCTCTGCTGAATGACGACGATTTTCGCAGGATAATTGCGAGTGACGATTTTCGTCGAGCGATGGCTGATCCTTCGGTTCGCGCCGCCCTGGCAAGCAACGAATTCAGTCGCCTGATGGCAGACCCTGAACTATCCAAGTTGTTTGTCAGTGGAGACTTCAGCAGGTATATGAGTGGAGTTACTTCTGATCATTTCCTTAAGTCTGTGATGGATGAGGATCTGGCGCGGGCAACGGCTGACCCGGCCGTGCTGTCCGCGGTTGCTGATGTCGAATTCAGCCGCAACGCGGCTAATCCTGGAATTTCTGCTGCTTTCGCGAATGTCGATTTCAGCCGCGCTACGGCGGACCCGATTGTCCTCAAAGCGATCCAGAGTTCAGATTTTAGTCGTCTGTCGGCAGCGCCGGAAATCTACAGATTGATGGCGAACGATGCATTGCAGAGAGCGACCGCGAATCCTCAGTTTGCTCAGATGCTGAAGTCGCCTGAGTTCTCCCGGGCAACTGCTCAACCTGACATAGCAAAGATTCTGTTTTCTCAGGAAATGAGTCGCGCCTTTGCTGATCCGGCCATAGCTTCAATTCTTACCGGGCCCGACTTCGCGCGTGCCACGGCAGAGCCGGACCTTGCCAAGGCTCTTGCCGTTTCGGAGTTTTCCCGTCTGACCAATGATCCGCAGTTGTCAAAGCTGCTTGCCAGCGAGGAGTTCTCGCGTGCTGTCAAGGACCCGGCGTTTCCGGCTCTCCTGCAGTCGCCTGACTTCGCACGCGCTGCGGCGATACCTGATATCGCCAAGATCTTCGGGAATAATGACTTTGCGAGACTCGTGGCTGACCCCAAAGTCATGAGAATGCTTACCGGACCTGATTTTGAACGCGTGACCGCAAATCCTGCCTTCCTGCAGGCCGCGAAGAACGCAGACTTCCTGCGCGCTACGAGAGAGCCCGAGGTTATGTCCGCGCTGGCGAGTCCTGAATTTCAGCGGCTCACGGCCGAGCCCGCCTTTCTTCAGGCAATGAAGAACAGAGACTTTCGTCGCGCTATGGCGAATCCGGCTGCGATGAAGCTGGCTGCCAGCGACGAATTCCGGCGTAATCTGAGTGGAGTCACCAGTGATCACTTCCTGAAGGTTCTCGCCAATGAGAAATTTGCGCGCCTCGTTGCTATGCCGCAATTCCACAATGCCCTCAAGTTGCCCGAATTTTCGCGCATCATTGCGAAACCAGAGTTAGCGAGAGCAATGGCCATTGACCGCATTCGTGATGCTGTCAAGAGCCCGGAATTTGCTCGTCTCACGGCTGGTGCGCTAACTGAGTTTTCAAGGTACGCTGCTAACCCGAACTACCGGAGTAGATAAAGTAAGAAGCTCTAGCGTTCTCTCTGTTCAAGAAAGACGTTGCGGTTGTTCCAGGGTGCGGAAGCTCTTGTCGCAAAGTGCAAGAGCTTCCGTCTTTCTGCGCTCCGCTGAACGGCAAGCCAACAGCCAATAATAAAAGTCTTATCAACTTGACCGTTTACGCGGTCTGCTCTATTGTACCGGCTCCTTGCCGGAGAGGATTCGTAACATCCGTGAATACTCAAACATTCGCTCACAGGCTCTTCGAATTCATTACCGTATGCTTGTGCCTGCTGACGCTCTTGCCGGCAACTTCCCACGCACAGTTTAAATGCCTTGAAACCAAAGATCTCAAACTGATCTATTACGGCGAGATAAACAAGTACCTGGTCCCCCACACTGCGAGATGCTTCGAAAATTCTCTGGCGTTACACGAGAGGCTGTTCAACTATCACTCGAAGGAAAAGATCACTGTCCTCCTGCATGATATGTCGGATTACGGTAATGGCGGTACAAGCACAGCGCCACGTAACCACATTTCCATCGCCATTGCTCCCTTCAGCTATGTCTATGAGTCAGCCCCTGCCAACGAGCGGATGAATGCTACGATGAATCACGAACTACTTCACGTCGTGGCGGGGGACAGGGCTGTCGGCAGTGACAACTTCTTTAGAACCTTGTTCATGGGCAAGGTAAGGGAGGATCCCGATCAACCGCTCTCTATGCTATACAGCCATCTTACGGTGCCACGTCGTTCTGCTCCGAGATGGTACCACGAAGGCATCGCAGTCTTTATGGAAACATGGATGGCGGGTGGACTCGGAAGAGCGCTGGGGCCTTATGATGAAATGGTCTTTCGAACGCGCGTTCTCGAGGATGCGCCTATCTATGACCTTGTCGGGCTTGAAACTGAAGGCACCAAGATTGATTTCCAGTTGACGGTGAATGCTTATCTCTATGGCACCCGTTTCGTGAGCTATGTTGCTCTCAAATACGGCCCCGAGCGACTGTTGCAGTGGATGGCGCGCCAGCAAGGCTCCAAGAGCTACTTTGCATCAGATTTCAAGCGGATATTTGGGCTCAGCCTGAGCCGGGCCTGGCATGATTGGATCGCGTGGGAGCATGAATTCCAAAGCAGGAACCTCGAGCTTATCAGAGAATACCCCACAACAGAGTATCGCCAGATTGCTGATCAGGCGCTGGGGTCGATTTCACGCGCCTGCTTTGATCCCGAGCTACGGGAGCTGTACGTTGCCGTGAACTACCCGGGGAGTATATCGCATATCGCGGCGATCAATATCGATAATGGTTCGATGAGGAAGATTTGTGACATCAAGGGCGCCGCAATGTTTTTTGTCGGCTCGCTGGCTTATGATGAGAAGCACAAGCAGCTCTTCTATACGTCCGACAATAACGAATGGCGCGATCTGAATGTGGTTGATGTGAGATCAGGGAAGTCGCGCCTGCTGCAGAAAGACTCACGAGTAGGGGATCTGGCATTTTGCGATGCCGACTCTACACTTTGGGGAGTTAGGCACAGTGCCGGCATTTCGACACTGGTCAGGATACCCTATCCGTACGACAAATGGCATCAGGTGTATTCTTGGCCTTACGGAAGAGATATCTATGATATCGATGTCTCCCATGATGGCTCGACCCTCACCAGCGCTCTTTCAGAGATAAGTGGCCGGCAGACGTTGATCCAAATGAACGTGAACGATCTCATGCAAGGAGATACCAGCTATACGATCCTGTATGATTTCAAGAACAGCAGCCCGGCCAATTTTGTCCATTCGCCGGACGATCGCTACCTGCTTGGCTCGAGTTACTATACTGGCGTTTCCAACATATGGCGCTACGATTCTGAACTTGACTCCATGGAGATTCTTTCCAATTGCGAATCGGGTCTCTTTCGGCCTTTACCGTATTCGGCAGATTCACTGATCGCATTTCGCTTCACTGCCAATGGATTCACGCCGGTCATGTTCAAGGCTCAGCCCCTTACAGACGTAAACGCTATCATTTACCAGGGCCAGGAGATTGTGGACAAATATCCGGTGGTTAAAACCTGGATTGCCGGCTCGCCTGCTGATGTTAATCTGGATTCTTTGACAACATATGAAGGAGACTATCACAGTTTTCTGAATGTCAACTTGACTTCTGCGTATCCGGTAGTCGAGGGCTACGGCGACTATGTCGCATACGGCATGCGAGCCAACTTGTCTGATCCGCTGGTCTTTCACGATATAAAACTTACTGCATCATATTCGCCAAACCGCAGAATCGCACAGGACGAGCGGTTTCATGGTTCCGTCAAGTATTCTCACCTGGCCTGGGCGTTTGACGCCAACTACAACGTTGCCGACTTCTATGATTTGTTTGGCCCGACTAAAACCAGTCGCAAAGGCTATTCCGGAACTGTCAGCTATCGTGGCTCGCTGCTTATGGATGGTCCGAAAACAGCGGGCTATGGCTTTCAGTTCAGCGGCTATGGTGGCCTGGAGAAGCTTCCTGCCTACCAGAACATAACTACGTCGTTTGACAGATTCCTATCCCTGGCGTCATATGTCAACTACAGAAACGAGCGCGCCTCAATTGGTGCCGTTGATTATGAACGTGGAATCTTCTGGCATTTGTCAGGCAATTCGAAGTATGTTAACAGAAAGTTCTTTCCCCGGGTCTATTCAACCCTTGACCTTGGCACTAATTTGCCGGTGGATCACACCTCGGTCTGGCTTCGCAGTTCAATAGGCGGCTCTCCGTCGTCGAGGATTGAGCCGCTGGCTAATTTCTACTTCGGTGGCTTTGGCAACAACTGGGTTGATCACGGCGCCTCAAAGCGGTATCGCGACTACTCCAGTTTTCCCGGGCTGGAGCTTAACCAGGCGGGGGGAACTACATTCGTAAAATCGATTTTTGAGTTGAATCTGCCGCCTCTGCGCTTTCGGCAGCTTGGCATACCAAGTTTCTATGCTTCCTGGGCGCGGACTTCGCTCTTCGTTAGCGGGCTTGCGACAAACTTCGACAAGAAAGCGCTGCGGACACGCTACCTTGATTTGGGTGGACAAATTGACCTGAAACTGATAATGTTGTCACATCAGGATCTAACCTTGTCAGCGGGCTACGCCGTGGCTGTGGAAATCCACCAGCGCCGACAAACTGAATTGATGGTCTCTCTGAAAATTCTGTGATTGTACTCAACTCATTTCTGTCACTTGTTCCGGTCATTGTCCTTCTTTTGAGCCTGATATATCTGGACAGTTTCAAGCTTGTAAGCTTCAAACTTGTGCTGAAATCAATCTCGGCCGGCGTGGTTGCAGCACTGGTCTGCTTCTGGCTCAATCGCTACCTTATTGACCTCACTAACATCGAGCGACTGAGTTATTCTCGCTATATCGCGCCAGTGATAGAAGAATCGGTGAAAGCGATATTCATCGTGTACCTCGTGAGGTCCCGCCGGGTGGGTTTCCTGGTTGATTCCGCCATCAACGGCTTTGCTATTGGTACCGGCTTCGCCCTGGTGGAAAACTTCTATTACCTCGTCATCTTGGGCGAGCACAGCCCGGTATTGTTTGCGATCAGGGGTTTTGGTACAGCGGTGATGCACAGCGGCGCCACCGCGATCTTTGCAATGGTGCTGAAGTCGCTTACTGATCGACTCGGAGTTGTTTCAATACGCGCCTATGCTCCCGGGCTTGTCCTGGTTTATCTTCTTCATTCGGCCTATAATCACTTTCCGTTTACACCGATGGTCACTACGCTGGTGATCCTGGTGCTTGCACCCCTGGGTGTGATTGCCGTGTTCCAACGGAGTGAAAAAGTAACCAGAAACTGGTTAGGCGTAGGTCTGGACGCCGATGCAGAAATGCTGGAGCTGATCATCTCAGGAAAGATCTCCGATAGCAAAGTCGGCAGGTACCTGGAGTCACTCAAATCGCGTTTTGCGGGTGAAGCTATCGCGGATATGCTATGCTATCTGCGGATTCAACTGGAACTGTCGCTGCAGGCAAAGGGACTGTTGCTCTTGCGTCAAGCGGGAATCAGGGTGGAGCCTGATGCTGACATCAAGGCGGCGTTTGCCGAGATTGAGTACTTGGAAAACAGCATCGGGACGACAGGAAAGCTGGCCCTTACTCCGTTTCTATCGCAAAGCACCCGCGATTTGTGGCAACTGCATTTTCTTGGAAAATAGGCGGGCGTATCAGGATGCCCTGGCAAGGTGTTTCCTTAAGAGCATCGGGTGGAATCGATTAGTAAATACTTGACAGAATCCGGCGTAGTTCTTATTTTTTCGCGGGTGCAGCATACAACTTAGACCTACTTCAAACCAAAAAAACATAGCAGCAGAGTACAGGCCCGTAGTACGTCGGATCGCTCGCGTGGACTTGGCGGCATTTGGGGGACCTTCTCCAACACATGGGCAGAATTTCGCGCTTTGTTTTGTTTTCTGCGCTCGCGGATGCCCGACGCATACAATAGTCGAATCTTCTCATAACTCTCTAGGGAGGCAACGCCAATATGGGCAGGTATTGTCTGTTAATCCTGTGTGGCCTGATTGTGCTGGGGACCAATCGTGAATTACACTGCGATCAAATCGCAGAGCCGCAGAATTTTGACTCATTCAACTCAATCGCATTCACGGAAAACCAGGGGCAGTGGCCCGACTCGATTCAGTATCGGACAGCACAGGGGGCCACCACGCTTTGGTTGACCAACACCGGTTCATATATCGAGTACGTGCAACTGGCAAATCTTTCAAAGAGGCCGGGCCATGGTATGCCGACTCCAGAAGATACGCCGGTCAAGTGCTTTGTTATGCATAAGAGATTCGTGGGGGCGAATCCGAATCCGCAGGTGAGAGCAGTGCAGCCGAAATCGTGGCCGAGTAATTTCTTCTTCGGGCGAGATGAGTCAAAGTGGCGGACTGGTGTACCAAGCTACTCTGAAGTGTATTTTGAGCACGTTTACGACGGTGTGGACGTGCACTACTACGTCAATGGGGGGGAAATTGAGTATGACTTTATCGTCGCGCCCGCAGGCGACCCGGGTGTAATACAGATCCATTTCTCGGGGACGCCGGCTCTCGTTGTTAATGACGCGGGCGAGATGGAGGTAAAGACGGAATGGGGACAAATCAAGGAACTCCGGCCGCGAATCTATCAGATTATCGAGGGAGTAAAGGTTGCTGTCCCGGGCTCCTACCTTTTGATCGATGACTCAACATTCGGCTTTCGCATAGACGGGGGGTATGATCGATCGAAGCCACTGATCGTAGATCCGGTCTTGAGCTACAGCACGTATATGGGTGGCGGCGGAAACGACTTCGTAAACACGGTAGTCGTTGATGAAGGTGACTCCATCTATGTCTCCGGCAACACCGCGTCGGCCAATTTCCCAACCCTGAATGCTTATGACGGCACGTACGGCGGAAACTTCGACGGACTCCTGATGAAATTCGCGCCAGGCGGCCAGACCCTTCTCTTTTCAACTTTTGTTGGAGGTTCTGGCACTGACTACCACTGGCACATGACCATAGACAAAGACCACAACATCTTGGCGTGCGGCTCGACCTGGTCCGCGGATTATCCAACGACAAATGCGTATGATTCGACCTACAACGGGGAGGGTGACGTAACTGCGATTAAGCTGGCGTCTACCGGCGATCACCTGGTCTACAGCACATACTTGGGAGGGACTTCTCGAGAAGAGGCGGTTGGTCTAACAACAGATACACTTGGCAATGCCTACCTGGCAGGTGGTACCTGGGGGGATGGCTATCCCACAGTCAACGCGTATCAGACTACTTTCGGGGGACCTGATGCAGACGCTTTCGTAACGGAGATCGATCCAGCGGGCGCTCTGCTGTTCAGCACTTACTTCGGCGGAAACGGTTGGGATTATGCCTGGAAAGCTGTTCCGGATGCTTCCCGCCGGATCCATGTAGTAGCAGAGACAGGCTCGAATAATCTGCCGACAGTAGGCGCATTTGACCCATCCTATCACGGGGGATTAGATGTGCTAATGTTCCGTTTTTCCGCCGATGGTGGGGCGCTACAATATTGTTCGTACATGGGAGCTTCGGGTGACGAATCAGGAACGCAGCTCTTCGTAGATGATTCCGGGAATGACTACATATGCGGATTCACAGGTTCCTCTTTCTTCCCCGTCGTTAACGCCTATGACAACTCCTTCAACGGCTCTGGTGATTGCTTCGTCGCCAAATTCTCCGGATCGTCGCTGCTCTACAGCACGTTTTTTGGTGGTTCCGGATACGATTTTGCGGAAGGACTGATTGTCAAAAGCGGTGGAGAAGCTATTATCTCCGGTGGAACGCAATCCAGTAACCTACCAGTGCCGAACGCCGTATACTCGACCTTGAACGGACCCTCCGATGGATTCGTGGCAGAGTTTGGCGCAGGCGGAAATGTTTTAAACTATTGCACGTATCTGGGGGGCACTGGCGATGATGAAGCCGTTGACGTTGATCTGGATAATTCTGAAAATGTCAATGTGGGATGCCTTATGACGTCAGGAATGCATGCATGCTTTGACTCGTTCCAGCCGTCTCAGGGCGGTGGTCAAGATGGAATGCTGGCTATTCTTTGCGACGCCTGCCTCGATACGGACGGAGATGGAATAGGCGACGACTGCGACAATTGTCCAGATGTCTCAAACCTTGATCAGGCCGATTTTGAAGGCGATGGCGTTGGCGATGCCTGTGACAATGATAACGACAACGACGGCGTCGATAACTCAGTTGATAATTGCGAGTTCGCCAGCAACCCCTTGCAGGAGGATGGGGACGGGGACGGCGTGGGCGACGCTTGCGATAACTGTCCCTTGGTAGCAAACCCGCTTCAGGAGGATGAGAATGATGACGGAATTGGCGACTATTGTGACGGCTTCTGCCACATAGTGTCGAATCAGACTTTGCCGATCGGGTTCCTTGGCGTGCCGTATTCGTTCCAGTTTGAGGCGGTTGCACCGACGCCACCTTTCAACTGGTCACTGCTCGGCGGAGATTTGCCCTACGGATGTGTCTTTAACGGAGGCTCAGAGGGCACATTGACGGGGATACCCACGTATCCGGCCCAGTACTTCTTCAACATAAGAGTCGAGGACTCGAGCATCCCCCCCATGGCAGACACGGTAGGATTCAATGTTACAGTCGTGGAAGCCCCGGATTGCTCAGAACTTCTCATCAACAACTGGGGTTTTGCCAACAGCGAAGCAAACATGTGGCCTGAGGCAGTCTGGCAGGGGATAGATTATTGTGCCGACCCAACCCCATGTCAAAGGCTCTGCACCTTGTGTGACCCCGATTTCTTTCCAAGCTGGTCGACTTTTGTAAACGCCGTTGGCGAGGGACAGGCTTATTTCGATGCTCCTCCTGGCGATGTTATCTTCAAGCCATCGGCGCTGGCACAATGGAGCGCACTCAAGGGTACCTGGGAGGGATCGTGCTTCGGCTTTGCGATAAGCGAGTTACTTTACTTCGACAGCCTCAGAATCGTGGGGGATGATTTCCCTGGATACAATTTGCTGAATCTTGTCCCTCTGAATGACCAAAGCAGAGACCTAATCAACAGGCTCCAGCTATATGAGTTTGGCTTCGAGCAACAGATGCATATCGACTCCCAATTTGCATCCTCCACACCATCAGCGACCTTCTGGCAGTGCCAGGATATGTTTTCCTCTGCGACACGCGATGATCGCGTGCTCATGCTTTTCAACAATAATGGCAACGGCGGTCATGTTCTCGTGCCTTACAAGTGCGAGCAAGACGGGCTAACGCCGACGACTTGGTATATCTATGTATTGGATAGTAATTTCCCGGGCGACAACACTAAGAAGATCGCCATTGACCTGGTCACGGATACCTGGTCGTATCAGCCGCTGCCGGGTTGGGGAGGATCTGAGGGGCTGTTCCTTATGGATCCGCTCAGCAACTATCTCGGAGATCTGGTCCTCTCGGATACGTCGACAGCTCCCGCAGCCGCAGTTTATTTCGGCGAGACGGACAGCGTTTTTATCATGATGGGCTCAGACAGCCTGGGATTTGGTGAAGCTGGTACATTTGGTAACGTGGACGGGGGGCACCCGATCATACCAGCTGATGCAACGCAGAATCGACCCACAGGTTATGTTCTCCCGAATGGTATGTGGTTCTGTGAGGCAACAGGCGTTGTCGATGGCTCTTTCACGGTCCTGGATGGCAAGAAACGCATTTTCCGCGGTGGCACGGCCAAATCGGGAATTATCAGCGCGTCATTCAGCGCGGATATTGCCCAACCGAGCTTTACCATGTATGGCGTAGCCGACTATACCGATCGCTCATATTGGGAGCCCCCATACATACAGTTAATCTCGATTGCTCCGGACTCTGAAATTGTGTTTGAAGTGTCCGACTTTTCATTGGCTGCAGGTGACTCCATCACGGCATGGATTACCAACGACAAAGATATGGTGGTAGAGAATTTCAGCGATTCCACCAGCTATGATCTTTATCTGGAAATTGCCTCGAGTGTTTCAGACACCACCTTCTTTCATGCGGCCGTTGCATTGCCGTCCATGACGGCGCACTTGATCGTTCCGGATTGGCGAGCGCACGCGGACTCTGTCTTGATTATTGCCGATGTCGGGTTGAGCGGCACGTTCTCCGACACAACGGCTTTTATCAATGAGAGCGAGCCGACCTACACTTGCGGTGATGCTGACGGCAACAGCAGCGTCTCTATTGGTGACGCCGTCTTCGTCGTCAACTACATTTTCGGCGGTGGCCCTGCACCTGTGCCGCTTGAAGCAGCAGATGCCGACTGCAGTGGTGGTGTCTCAATCGGTGATGCGGTTTACCTGATCAACTACATCTTCGGCGGTGGACCGGCGCCGTGCGCGGTATGCCCATAGATCGACTTTCTGGCGATTCACCGGTAGAGTTCACAATCGTCCTAACAAAAGTTGGGTTTAACCTCTGCCAGGAAGCTTCGACGCTTTGCAGCAGCCGGTCAAGGGCAAGGAACCCAAGATCTCCTCTGTCTAGCAGAGAGCTGGGAATTGGATCATCTCGTGAAAGCTGAAAGCTAATCCTTGAATTGCAGAAGGCATTATGAGCCATTCTGTGCTCAGGGTCTGCGGCACGCACATAGAACTATCTGATCAATGCCCAAGAGCTTAAGCTCGTCCGGATCATGGGTTGGATTCATGCATATCTCGCAGTTCTGAGTTCTTCATATTGCAATCGAATTGAGTAACCACCGAAAACTGCAACCAGAGGTCATTATTAATCACTACAGAGCGAACGCAAAGTCTGGCGAGGTGGCAGCCTAATCAAGTTCGATTGATTGAATGCAACGTTTGCAAGCCTGTTACCCAAGCGCGAAGTATTTTGTTGTTGCTAAAAAAACTGCACCCAGCTATCGTATTATCGTAAATCAAGACAGTATAGTCCAGTATTGATCTTGCTCCTCAATTTTGTCTTGTTTGCGCGCTTCC
>CAYXUL010000046.1:0-26493 GCA_964468475.1 uncultured Ignavibacteria bacterium
ACCGGAGGAACCATGGATTACCGCATAGAAACTGATACGATGGGGGAGGTCAAAGTCCCTGCTGATAAGTACTATGGCGCACAAACCGGGCGCTCATTAATGAACTTCAAGATCGGCTTCGAACGCATGCCGCGTGAGTTGATCCGGGCGCTGGGAATCCTCAAAAAAGCCGCCGCGCTGACTAACAAGGAACTTGGGTTGCTACCGGCGGAGAAAGCCGACCTGATTGTCAAAGCTGCCAACGAAGTGATCGAAGGCAAGCTCGACGACAATTTCCCGCTGGTGGTGTGGCAGACCGGCTCCGGCACACAGACCAACATGAACTCGAATGAGGTGATCGCCAACCGCGCCATCGAGTTGGCAGGGGGAGAGATCGGCTCGAAGAAACCGATTCACCCCAACGATGATGTCAACAAAGCGCAGTCGTCCAACGATACATTTCCGACAGCCATGCACATCGCTGCCGCCGAGGAAATCAACCGCCGCTTGATCCCGATGGTCACCAAGCTGCGCGACACGCTCAAGCAGAAGTCGCAGGAGTTCAACGATATAATCAAGATCGGACGCACCCACCTGATGGACGCCGTACCGCTCACGCTCGGACAGGAGTTTTCCGGCTACGCGCAGCAGCTCGAGAACGGCCTGACCCGCATCAACAACTGCCTGCCGCGCCTTTATGAGCTGGCACTGGGCGGAACCGCCGTTGGCACGGGGCTGAACACCCATCCCAAGTTTGCCGAAACAGCAGCGAAGAGGATAGCCGAACTCACCGGCCTTAAGTTCGTCTCGGCGCCCAATAAATTTGAGGCGCTGGCGGCACACGATGCCGTAGTGGAAGCCTCCGGTGTGATGAAAACGCTCGCCTGCTCGCTGATGAAAATCGCCAATGATGTCCGCTGGCTGGCTTCGGGACCGCGCTGCGGCATCGGAGAGCTGGAGATTCCCGCCAACGAGCCGGGCTCGTCGATCATGCCGGGCAAGGTCAACCCGACGCAATCAGAAGCAATGACCATGGTCTGTGCGCAGGTGATGGGCAACGACACCGCGATTAATATTGGTGGGAGCTCCGGCAATTTCGAATTGAATGTTTTCAAGCCGCTGATGATCTACAACCTGCTGCAATCGATTCGACTGCTGGCGGATGCTTGCGAGAGCTTCAATGA
Organism: uncultured Ignavibacteria bacterium; assembly: GCA_964468475.1. Lineage (GTDB taxonomy): Bacteria > Zixibacteria > MSB-5A5 > CAIYYT01 > CAIYYT01 > JBECKX01. The sequence goes on from CAYXUL010000046.1 coordinate 1,164, forward strand.
CAACTGCGCGGTGGGGATCAAACCGAGGAAGGATCGCATCGACGAGCTGATGCAAAAGTCGCTGATGCTGGTGACAGCGCTCAACCCGCATATCGGTTACGACAAAGCCGCCAAGATCGCCAAGAAAGCGCATGCCGACGGCTCGACCTTGAAAGAGGCTGCGGTTGCGTTGGGCATTCTGGATGAAAAGCAGTTTGACGAGTTCGTCAAACCGGCGGAGATGGTGGGACCGAAGGCGTAGGGACGCCGCAAGCATAACCCGACAGGTCGGGGCGTGCACCCGATGATTGGGAAGTACACATACAAATGCGCACACGCTGCGTTGTCTACGAGTGATAGAAGGGTCCTCTTGCGCAATCTATCTATAAGCATGTCATTCCGGGCTTGACCCGGAATCCAGTCTAAATGCTTTTCTTCCCAAGAGGATTTTAGACTGGATACCGACTTTCGTCGGTATGACACGTTCAGAGACAGCGTTGCTCAATTTCTCAATCGCCTCGTTCAAACTCCTCTGCCTCGCTAATCGGACAGCCTTAGGACACACGCCGTCCGCGCACGAGCATCCGTCCTTCGCACCTGCAAACCGCAGGGGCACACGGCCTGTGCCCTTCAATTGCAGAGTTTGTTCACGACTGTGCGCACGCGCAGCATGCCCCTACGGAAAACGTCGATTTCCTGGCGACCATCCCCCCACGACTTTTTGTTGACTTCCCGCTCCACACAACTGACCTTCCTCTCAAGGAGCTTAAGCTATGAAAAAATCGTATATCATTTTCGCCCTTTTGCTGGTGGTACTTGTTGTGGGGTACCTGCTGGTGCGCAATTATATCGGCGTGCAGGCGCAGGAAGCCCAATTGCGTGACACTAAGCAAATGATTGCCAGCGAACTCGATAAGTTTAAGGTCACGGTCGATTCGCATATTGATGAATCAGAACAAGCCCTGCTCATGAAACTTGACAGTCTGACAGATACCCAGAATGAATCTGCCGATCTTATGGCAGGCCTCGATTCACTCGGCGTTGATTCCACCTATGCCGATTCGACCCGGGTGGATTCTGTTTCTGCAAACGAGAAAACAGCGACAGCAGCCGGTGACAGCCTGGCGTCAAGTGACAGCACGGAGTCACGTGTGCCGAGTGAGCAGGACAATGAAATCTACATTCGCTATCTCAAGAAGCGCTGGGCACTCCCCTCCGATTTGACGAAATATGAATTGGCAGTGGCGAAGCAGGAAATCATGACCGAGGTCGGCAAGGACTACGGCCTGAATGCGGATGAAATACTGAGCATTATCGATAAGGTCTACCTGTACCGTAAATCACTAAAGAACGAAAACAGCGAGTAGCAAGAAGCGTTAACAGTGACAAAAAACATCAGAACAATTGGAATTCTCACCGGCGGCGGTGACTGCCCCGGATTGAATGCGGTAATCAGAGCAGCCGTGCTGACTGCGAGCCGCGAGCATGGCTGGATCCTGGTCGGTTTCCTGGACGGTTACGAAGGACTTATGGACCAGCGCTACGAAAACCTTACTCCCCAGGTAGTGCGCGGTATCCTGCCGCAGGGCGGGACGATCCTTGGCACATCGAATAAAGGCAATCCCTTCGAGTGGCGGGTTAAGGAAGGCGGCAAAGTAGTGGAGGTCGACCGCTCTGAACGGGTAATGGAAACCATAGATCAGCTTGGTATCGAAGCCATGATGGTTATCGGCGGCGATGGCACGATGGCGGTTTCCAATATGTTCCAGGAAAAATATGGCCTGAATATCGTCGGTGTACCCAAGACGATAGACAACGATTTGAAATCGACCGAGGTGACCTTCGGCTTCGCCACGGCAGTCGTGACAGCGACAGAGGCTATCGATAAACTTCACACAACCGCAGCCAGCCACCATCGCTGCATGGTGCTGGAGGTAATGGGGCGTTATACAGGATGGATTGCGCTGGAATCGGGTATCGCCGGCGGCGCGGATGTTATCCTCATCCCAGAGATTCCGTACGACATGGAAAAAGTCTACGACAAGATTCAGCACCGCCGCAGTCGCGGCTCCAATTTCTCAATTGTCGTGGTGTCAGAAGGCGCCCGGCCACTAGATGGTGATGTGACAATTCAAAATCCGGAGGACAAAGGCACCATCCACGAGAAACTTGGTGGGATCAGTTTCAAGGTCGCTGACCAGATAGAGAAGGAAACCGGAATGGTCACCCGCGCCACGGTTCTGGGACATTTACAGCGCGGTGGGACACCGTGTTCCTTCGACCGCTATCTCGGAACTCGTTTCGGCAAGAAAGCTGTCGATCTGCTTCACCAGGAAGATTACGGTCACATGGTCTGCTATCGCGGCGGGCGGATTGAAAGTACGCCGATAGCAGATGCCATCGGTGGGTTCAAGCACGTCGACCCCAATGGCGAGTCCGTCAAGGCTGCTGAGGCGCTCGGCATATCATTCGGCCGCTGACGAAGTTGTGCCGTTCGTCACATGACGTAATAGTTGCTTAGCCCCCAAAACGTCAGCTCAATCTCTCTCGAACTGTTTCCTAAACCTCCAACAGGAACTATCCTGCATTCTGGGGACCCGGGTGCATTGCCCGAATCATGCAGTAATCATCATTGAGGATTCTGTTCGTAACCCTGACGAATTTCTCGGGGGAAAGGGACTGCAGACGGTACGAAACCCAATATTGCTTGCCGGGCTTCAAGGGCAAGTCCTTGGGGCGTGGTAGCTTCCTCGGCATAGCCGCTCCTATGCGATGATGTAGGGTTGCTGATCCCGCAATGTGCGGGGTATATCAAAATAACTATGAGAGTTTTGTGCTCGCATAAATGTGACGATGACAGGGTGGCTTTTGTTTGCTCAGTCAGCATTAGTTTTTTGTGTCTTTTTCGTAATTTTCGAACAGCGCGGGATACATTCGAGCGGTGCTGTGTAAGCAACTGTAAGGGGCTGGGCTTTTGGCTTGACAGCTGCTGGAGTCATTGATATAATGAATAGCTATAGTCGGCGATCGGGCCCATAGCTCAGTTGGTTAGAGCAACTGACTCATAATCAGTGGGTCGCAGGTTCGAGCCCTGCTGGGCCCATAAGATCAAATGAGAGTTGCGAAGAATTGCTAAGTGCAGCTGCTACAGATTTGAGAGGGCAATTAGCTCAGTTGGTTAGAGCGTTCGGTTCACATCCGAGAGGTCACTGGTTCAAATCCAGTATTGCCCACCATATAGGAAACGCTTGAGGTAAACTGGTGACGCAGGTTCTCAAACTGATACAAAGTACTATTTCCAAACATTTAAGAGATAAAGCAGAAGAATGCACTGAGAAGATCAGTGCGTTTTTTTTTACCGTTTCGGCCCGCAGCCTCTACCCTCGGAGGGCGCTTTAGATGCATGAAGACATTAGACTATTGAAGGAATTACAAGACATCGACTACTGGATCGGCGAACTGGAGCGTTCGAAGGAATTCCTCCCCGGTATGATGAGAGACCTGGAGCAGGAGATTGAACGCACTGCCGCCGACTTCAAGCAAAAAAAGGAGCGGCTGACTCAGGCACAGGTTGAATTGAAGGAACTCGATTTGAGAGTGAACGAGAACAAAGAGCATATCAAGAAGTTTCAGGATCAGATGCTGACCATCAAGACGAATAAAGAATATGATGCCCTGGTAGCGCAGATCGAGGCAGCCAAGGCGCAGGTGACTGCCGACGAGGAGCGCTCCCTTGATCTGATGAATGAGATCGAGGAACTCAAGACGGACGTCGAAGAGCTTGAAAGCCGCCAGGAGGAAATAGCCGCGAATCATCAGGAGCGGCTCGAAGAACTTCAGAAACAACTTGATTCGGTGCAGGGCAAAGTCGACGAGAAGGAAGCCCACCGCGATCACCTGAAGGCTAAGGTTCCCAAACAGGCCATGTCGATTTATGAGCGCGTCCGGCGCGGCAAAGGCGCCGATGTCGTCGTTCGTCTCAAACGGGGGGCGTGTGGCGGCTGCTACAAGTCGCAACCACCGCAAAAGATCCAGCTCATCAAGAAGGGTGAGACAATTCAAACGTGTGCTTCGTGCGGCAGAATTCTGATCTGGGAAGGAGACGATTAGCTTATGGCGCAGGTCCTTGAAGATCTGGGACTCACATTTGACGATGTTCTGATTGTGCCCGCGAAATCAGAGGTGCACCCCCGTGACGTAAGCGTCGCGAGCTTCCTCACGCGAACCATTCGCCTCAATATTCCCCTGGTCTCCGCTGCCATGGATACCGTTACCGAGTCTGATCTGGCGATATCGCTCGCGCGCGAAGGTGGTATTGGAATCATTCACAAGAATATGTCAATCCAAAGGCAGTCGGATGAGGTTGACAAGGTCAAGCGCTCCGAGGCCGGTATGATCGTCAACCCGATCACGCTGAGCCGCGACAAGACAGTCGAAGACGCATTGAATGTGATGAAGAGGTATTCCATTTCCGGAATCCCGGTGGTCGAGGGCGAGAAATTGGTAGGTATCCTGACCAATCGCGATCTGAGATTTCACCCCAGCCTGGAAACGCCGGTGTCGGATGTGATGACACACAAAAATCTCATAACGGTACCGGAAGGTACAACCCCCGAAGAAGCGGTCGAAAAGTTGCATCAGCACCGCATCGAGAAGCTCCCGATTGTTGACAAGAATATGAACTTGAAAGGAATGATAACTTTCAAGGACATCATGAAGAAATTGCGTTACCCCAACGCCTGTAAGGATGCCGGAGGCAGGTTGCGTGTCGGCGCGGCGGTGGGCGTAGCTAAGGATATGATTCCGCGAGCTGAAGCAATCGTCGCAGCCGGCGTGGATGTACTCTGCCTTGACAGTTCCCACGGCCACAGTAAAGGCGTTCTGAATGCAGCGGGTGAATTGAAGAAACGCTTCCCCAACACAGACTTGATCGCCGGAAACGTCGCAACCAGAGATGGCGCCCAGGCCCTGATTGATAAGGGTGCCGATGCCATCAAGGTGGGAATCGGTCCGGGAGCAATCTGTACAACCAGGGTTATAACCGGTGGTGGCGTGCCGCAGGTAACCGCAATCATGCAGGCAGTTGAAGCGGCGTCAAAGCAGGAGATTCCTGTAATCGCCGACGGCGGTATTCGCTACTCGGGGGATATCTGTAAAGCTATTGCTGCCGGCGCGCACGCCGTTATGATTGGTTCGCTGCTGGCGGGAACCGACGAATCCCCGGGCGAGACGGTTTTGATGGAAGGCAGGAGCTTCAAAGTCTATCGCGGGATGGGATCTATCGGCGCCATGAAGGAAGGTGGTCGTGATCGCTACTTCCAGGAAGATACAGCGGACGTCAGCAAACTGGTGCCGGAAGGGATCGAGGGACGCGTGCCCCACAAGGGCAAGCTGTCCGATATGGTTTTCCAGCTTGTGGGTGGTCTCCGTTCTGGAATGGGACTTTGTGGCGCGAAAGATGTCGAATCCTTGCGTTCGAATACAAAGTTTATTAGAGTGAGTACGGCTGGTTTTCGGGAGGGGCATCCGCACGATGTCGCAATTAGCAAGGAAGCCCCTAACTACCGGATGATGTATTAGCGTGCGCTGGCGAAGTCAAGTTGAGCCCAGCGATTAGAGGGCAAACACGGGCATTAGCTAATCCATCGCTTTAATTGAGATAATAATTGCTGGTTTTGTTCTGAAGCAGGCGACGCAGTCGCGCCCTGAATTATCGGGGTGAGGAAAGTCCGAGCTTCACTGAGCAGGATACCTCCTAACCGGAGGGCGGAGTAATCCGACGGAAAGTGCAACAGAGAGTAGACCGCCTCGCACTTGTGCGGGGTAAGGGTGAAACGGTGGTGTAAGAGACCACCAGCGGAAGACGAGAGTCTTTCGGCTTGGCAAACCCTATCCGAAGCAAGACCGAATAGGAGAGGAGAGGTGCTCAGACTCGCTATCACTCTCGGGTAGGTCGCTGGAGGTGCCGTGAAAGCGGCATCGTAGAGAAATGACTGCAGGCCAATGGCTTAACAGAACTCGGCTTATGTCCTGCTTCAGACAAATCTTCTTTGTGAGGATATTTTGATTTCGAAAAATCGAGTGAAGATGCAGTGGGTTGTCGCGCCTCCACCCGACTATCATCTTGTCGACAATCTCGTCAAAGATCTCGAACTGCCGCCGCTGATTGTCCGTATTCTTGTCAGCAGGGGCCTGAGTGAGTCGGGCGAGATCAGCCGCTTCATTAATCCTGATATGTCTGACCTGATGGACCCGTTCGAGATTCCCGGTCTCGAGCTCGGGGTTGAGCGCCTGCTGCAAGCCCTGCGCGACAACGAAACTATCATGATCTACGGCGACTACGACGTCGACGGCATCACCGCTTCCTCGCTCATGTTCCTGGTGCTCAATAAGCTTGGCGCCAACGTCCACTACTATCTCCCTAACCGACTGGTCGAGGGTTACGGCCTCTCCGAAGACGGCATTCTGGAAGCCGAGCGCAAGAGCGCATCGGTGATTATCTCGGTGGATACCGGCATAACCGCGAATTCGGAGGTGGAATATGCCAAAGAGAAATACATCGATTGCATCATCACCGATCATCATGAGCCGGGAGAAGTGACACCCAATGCCGCCGCGGTGGTAAATCCAAAATTATCTGGTCCCGAAGGTATCGGCCGAGAGCTGGCAGGTGTCGGAGTGGCATTCAAGTTTGCTCAGGGGTTGTACCGAAAGTTGGGCCAGGATGAGAACGAGCTAAATGAGCACCTTGACCTGGTTGCGCTGGGCACGTCAGCAGACGTTGTCCCGCTCGTGAACGAGAACCGAATTCTTACGCACTTCGGCATAGATCAGATTATGCGCTCTTCGAAACCGGGGTTGAAATCCCTGGTGTTCGAGTGCGATCTGATGGGAAAAGAGATCACCACCAGCCAGATCGTTTTTATTATTGCGCCACGGATCAACGCCGTCGGAAGACTTGGCGGTGCCGAAAAGGCAATCAAGCTAATGACAACCAAAGACCCGCAAACAGCCAGTTCGATTGCCAAGTTCCTCGAAGTAGAGAACAGGCGCCGGAAAACCATCGACGAAAATACTCTTGAAGAGGCTCTCCGCCAGATCGAGGAGACCATCGACCTCGACAACGACAAGGCAATTGTGCTGAACTCTGAGGGCTGGCATCAGGGCGTCATCGGGATTGTCGCGTCACGGCTGGTTGAACGCTATTATTTGCCAACCGTGCTGATCGCCGTGGACAACGGCGAGGGCAAGGGCTCGGGGCGTTCAATTCCTGGATTTCATCTTTACGACGCACTGAAGCAGTGTGAAGATCTCTTGCTCAGATTTGGCGGTCACAAATACGCTGCCGGCATGTCTATTGCACCCGATAAGATCGATGAGTTCAAGGAACGCTTTAAGCGAGTTGCGGCCGAAAATCTCAAGCCTGAGGACCTGGTACGCAAGCTGCATATCGACGCCGAACTTGACCTTGATGATGTCGACTTCGATTTGGTAGAGATGCTGGAGCGGTTCGCACCATTTGGACCGGAAAATATGAAACCGGTTTTCGTAACCCGCAAGTTGCAGATCGTCGGCAGGCCCTACGTCGTTGGTCGCGGGCACTTGCGAATGAAAGTCCGTTCCGGTCGGAAGGTCTTTGATGTGATCGGCTTCGGTTTTGGTGATTATGCAGAACCCCTCTCGATGCACGGCGTCGATTTTGATATGGCTTACGTGGTTGAGAAGAACCACTACCAGGGTGTAACCAAGATCCAGCTACGCGTAAAAGATATTAGTTGGGGGTAGATCCCGGTGACCATCCTCGACCAGTTTAAGCAGGGCGATCGCCGTGCACTCTCTCGAATCATCACTCACGTAGAAAATCGTCGCGAGGACTATCGCTCCATTTTGGCAGACTTGTCACGCCTGGAACGAAAAGCATATCGCGTCGGTATCACCGGCCCGCCCGGCGCCGGCAAGTCGACGCTGGTGGATTCGGCCATCACCCGCTACGCCGCCCAGGGTCTCAAGATAGGAGTGATTGCAGTTGATCCAACCTCGCCGTTCACCGGCGGCGCATTGCTCGGAGATCGCGTGCGCATGCAGCATTTGTCGAATGTTGACTCAGTGTTCATGCGCAGCATGGCCTCACGTGGTCAGAGCGGTGGTATTGCCGCTGCCACCCGCGATGTAGTGCGAGTGCTGGATGCATTTGGTATGGACCTGATTCTCATCGAGACCGTAGGGATCGGGCAAATCGAAATAGATATCGTTGAGGCCTGCGATACTGTCGTGGTGATCCTCGTGCCAGAGTCGGGCGACATGATCCAGACAATGAAAGCTGGACTGATGGAGATCGCTGATGTATTTTGTGTAAACAAGATCGATCGCCCCGGCGGCGAGCGCCTGCTCGGCATACTCAATCATATGATCCACGAGCGGACGCAGGCACAAAGTAGCGAAATCGGGGCTGTCGGTACAAACGGAGTCAGCGGCGAGGGTGTAGACTTATTGATAGAGCGAATCGCCCAGCATCGACAACTTGTCACCAACAACGGCGAACTTGAGGAGCGCCGCAAGCGGCAGCTCAAAACTGAGATCATCTTCACTGTCAGAGACAGGGTAGCACGCGATCTTGACAAGATGCTCGATTTCGACGCACAGTTCGAGTCGATGAGCGACAGACTGCTGGCGGGTGAAACCGACCCGTACAGCGTCGCCGATGAAATCTATGAACATTATTTTCGTGGGAGACTGGTAAATGGCTGATGTCAAAGAGAAAACTTCAACTCCGGAGCAGCACTTCGAGAAGGAGTTGAAGCGAGCCTACGATGAATGGAAGGCAAAAGCCGATGCCAAGACCGATAAGAGCAAAAAATACGTCACGGTCTCCTCGGCGCCGGTAAAACCGATCTACACCCCGGAAGATTCCGGAAATCTCGACTTCTTCAAAGACCTCAATTTCCCGGGTGAATTCCCTTACACGCGCGGCATACATGCTTCGATGTATCGCGGCAGACCCTGGACGATGCGCCAGTTTTCCGGCATGGGAACTCCGGAAGAGACCAACAGGCGCTATAAGTACCTGCTCGAACAGGGGCAGCACGGTCTCTCCGTGGCTTTTGATCTGCCCACGTTGATGGGCTACGATTCTGACCATGAGTTCTCGTTGGGTGAGGTCGGCAAGTGCGGGGTTGCTGTTGACTCTCTCCTCGATATGGAGCAGATATTTGACGGAATCGACCTTTCGCGAATTTCCACGTCTATGACAATCAATGCGCCGGCTTCAGTATTACTGGCGATGTATATCGTGGTGGCCGAAAAGCAGGGCGTCAAGATGGAAAATCTGCGTGGGACACTGCAAAATGATATCCTCAAGGAATATATCGCGCAGAAGGAGTGGATATACCCGCCGGAACCCTCGGTAAAGCTGATCGTCGACACCATCGAGTTCGGCACCAAGCACATGCCGCAGTGGAATACGATCTCGATTTCCGGTTACCATATCCGTGAGGCGGGCTCAACAGCCGTGCAGGAGCTGGCATTCACGCTGGCGGATGGTTTTACTTACATCGAGAAGTCAATTGAGCGCGGTCTGGATGTCGATGATTTTGCGCCAAGGCTGTCATATTTCTTTAATGCCCACATGGATTTCTTCGAAGAGATCGCCAAATACCGTGCCGCGCGTCGTATCTACGCCAAGCGGATGCGCTACAAATACAAAGCCAAAAGTCCGCGTTCCTGGATGTTGCGCTTCCACACCCAGACCGCAGGCTGCTCTTTGAACGCCCAGCAGCCGGAGTTGAACCTGATTCGCACCGCCTACGAAGCCATGTCGGCGGCGCTGGGTGGTACTCAGTCACTTCACACCAATTCGATGGACGAAACACTCGCTCTGCCCTCCGACAAAGCAGCCTTGCTGGCGCTGCGAACGCAGCAGGTGTTGGCGCACGAGACGGGAGTAATCAATACAATTGATCCCCTGGCGGGTTCGTACTTTGTCGAATCGATGACCAACCGCATGGAGGAGGAAGCTGAAGCTTACTTCGAGGAAATCGATCGTCGCGGCGGCGTGATGCGCTGCATTGAGGAAGGTTACCTGCAGAAGGAACTCGCGAAGGCGGCTTATGTCTATCAACGCGAGATCGATGAGAAAGAGCGGATTATCGTCGGCGTGAACCAGTATGTGCACACGGACGAGAAGATCGAGATCCCGATTCTCAAAATTAGCGAAGAGGTCGAAGAGATTCAGAGAAAGTCGATTGCGAAGGCAAAATCACTGCGCGATCAGAGCAAAGTCGATTCTACGCTGGAGGATTTGCGAAGTGCCTGCCGTAACGACGAGAATACGATGCCGTATATCATCGAGTGCGTGCGTCAATACGCGACCGTGGGTGAAATCAGCGCGGCAATGAAAGATGTCTACGGCGACTACACGGAGCCGCCGATAGTATAGGATGACGATATGAACGATTCCGAAAAGATCAGAATTTTGTTAGCAAAAGCAGGCCTGGACGGGCATGATCGCGGCGTTAAAGTCATCGCTGCGGCGTTCCGCGACGCCGGCTTTGAAGTAATTTACACCGGCCTGCGCCAGACGCCGGGTATGATCGTGGAAGCTGCACTGCAGGAAGATGTCGATGCAGTCGGTGTGTCGATCCTTTCCGGCGCCCATATGACACTGTTTCCTGCGATTCAGAAACTGATGCAGGAGAAAAACTGCAGCGATATGATCCTGTTCGGCGGCGGCATTATGGACGATGAAGATATCAAGAACCTGGAACATCAGGGCATCGATAAGCTCTTCGGTCCCGGCACGTCGACGCAGGATATCATCAAGTATATCAAGGGTGCAGTCGCAGAGAAGCGTAAGAAGGAAAAGATCGTTTAGTCCGAACCCGGAGCACTGTTGCTCCATACAATAGTCGGGAACCGAGTCAGCGGGAGAGCACTGGTCACTTCTTTCCCAGGCTGGAGATTCCCTGAAAGCATTGCCTCCGTTCGAGTGGACGGGTTAGTCAGATTTGAGCGAGCAGTTAATTCATAAGGTCAGAAGGGCTGTTCGCGCTGGCTGAGGCTTCGGTCTCAGCCTCTTTTTTTGGAGACCTTGAGGGCGAATGAATATCAAAGCTGAGCAAAAGTGAACGTCAATAATTCGGTTGATTTTTGCGTGTCCACGCGATTAATTGCGAGCTTTATGGGAGTATTTTAAGCCTCTAGGAGAAACTATGACATACAATGTATCCGATGTCCAGCAGCCGATTCGCGATAAACTCAAAGAGATCGGCCCCAAGCTGGAGCCACTGGGGAAACAGTGGGATGAGAAAGGCGACGTGTTCGCACGCGACATGTTCGACCTGCTCGCCAAGGAAGGATTTTGCGGCTTTGTGATGCCAAAGGAATTTGGCGGTGGCGGACATTCCTCGCTTGAATATGCCACCTTGATCGAGGAAATCGCTTACTGGGATGCACCGTCATCACTGCTCGCCGCAGTGGGACAGCTTGCCTGCGATCCGATTATCAGACATGGTTCAGATGAGCAGAAAAAGACCTGGATACCCGATGCCGCAGTCGGCAAAACTGTGCCGGCCTTTGCCTTAACTGAGCCCAACGCCGGCTCTGATGCCGCCAATCAGACTACGACCGCAACTATTGAGGATGGCCATTATGTGATCAACGGCGAAAAGATTTTCATCATGCATGGTGACGTCTGTGATTTCGTAGTGACTTTCTGCAAGATCATTGGCGATGGCGATCGCGACAAAGTCTCGGCGATTATCGTCCCCGGAGATGCTCCCGGCCTGAAGAAAGCCGCTCTGCAGAAAAAAATGGGAATGCGCTACGCTACCACCGGACGTCTCTGGTATGAGAACGTGAAAGCCCCAACGTCAAACCTGCTTGGTGAGGCGGGCAAAGGCTTCCGTTATGCCATGATGACCCTCGATGGCGCCCGGATCGGGATCGCGGCGCAGTCAACCGGTATCGCTCAACGCGCGCTCGATGAAGCGATCAAGTATTCCAAGCAGCGAATCGCTTTCGGCGCTCCAATCGCCAAGCTGCAGGCAATTCAGTGGATGATAGCCGATATGGCGACCAAGGTGGAAGCCGCCCGTTTGTTGACCTACAAAGCAGCCCAACTGCAGGATGCCGGCGAGCGTTTCGGTAAGGAAGCTGCACAAGCCAAACTGTTCGCCTCAGAAGCTGCGAATTTCTGTGTGCAAAAGACAATGCAAATTCACGGCGGTTACGGCTACATCGGCGAATTTTCAGTCATCGAAAAACTGTACCGCGATCAGCGCGTCACGGAAATCTACGAGGGTACCTCAGAGGTACAGCGCCTTGTAATCGCCAATAACTACCTGCGTGGGTAATGGCGTAATTTCCTGGAAACGGCTATTGCGAAGGTTGCTCGCGACGAAGCTGGTGCAGTCGGGTTGCAAAACTGCAAAATGGACTTCACTACTTCGTCGCGCCCGCAATGGTGCGATGCAGAATTGTTTATTCCTGACAAACCTGTGATGGCATCCTTATAGGGGCACGCTGCGCGTGCCCTTTGTTAATTGAGTTCACAGGCAAGGGTGGGCGCGCACTGGCCACCCTTACGAACACTTTTCAAGATATCGTTAGGCGGATAAGCAAATGCTCCAACTCGGCAAGTTCCAAATCCACTGTATCGTCGAGAATCGTTTCCATCTCGATGCCGGCACGATGTTTGGCATAGTGCCCAAGAAGATCTGGAGCAAGTATGTCCAGGCTGACGAGGACAATCTCATCCCGATGGATACTAATGTCTTCCTGGTGCAGGATCGTGAACACAATATTCTGATCGATTCCGGGTTGGGGGATTTCATGGAGGATAAGCAGCGCCAGCTCTATGGCTGCTATGAGCCCTCGCGACTGGTAAGCGGGCTAGAAGAACATGGTTTGAAGCCGGCTGACATCACCATCGTCCTGCTTTCGCACTTGCACTGGGATCATGTCGGCGGGACAATCAAGGCGGACGATTCCGGCAAACCAACTGTGGTCTTTGAAAATGCAACTCACTATATTCACGCTGACGAATGGGAGGACGCCAACAATCCCGATGAGCGGACTTCGGGAGTCTATTTTCCAGAACGCTTGAAGGCGATTGCCGACGCGGGCTTGCTGAAGCTTGTCAGCGGCGAGGAGGAGATTGTTCCGGGCATCAAAGTCGTGACCATCGGCGGCCATACACGTGGGCAGATGGGGATCGAGATTGAAGCGGACGGGCAGAAGCTGATTTACTATGCCGATGCTTTCCCAAGCTGTCACCATTTGCGGGTACCGTACGTAGCCGCAGCCGACTTGTTTCCGCTCGATACTCAGCGGCTCAAACGGGCTATCGTCCCCAAAGCAGCGGAAGAACGCTGGCTGATTGCGATGGATCACGATTTGGAGCACAAGGTCGCGCGGATCGCCTACGATGGCCTTAAGTATCGCTGCGAGAAAGTTGACATTTAGAATTCGAGGGCAACTGCGATGTCGATGGAAGAGAAGCTGAAGATTCTTCGCAAGAAGCAGGAGGAAGCCAAACAGGGGGGCGGACCGAAGCGAATCGAAGCGCAGCACAAGAAGGGCAAACTGACTGCTCGAGAGCGGCTAGAACTGCTCCTTGACCCCGGTTCCTTCGAAGAATTCGACATGTTCGTGGCCCACCGTTCCTCCGATTTCGGGCTCGACAAGATGAAAATTCCGGGTGACGGCGTTGTCACCGGCTGCGGCCTGATCGACAATAGAATTGTCTTCGTGTTCAGCCAGGATTTCACGGTCTTCGGTGGATCGCTTTCTGAAGCCCACGCCGAAAAAATCTGCAAAATCATGAACATGGCAATGAAAGTCGGTGCGCCTGTAATCGGACTCAATGATTCCGGCGGTGCGCGCATCCAGGAGGGCGTCGTTTCTCTCGGCGGGTACGCCGACATTTTCCTGCTTAATACGCTGGCCTCAGGTGTCGTGCCTCAAATCTCCGCAGTGCTGGGTCCATGTGCCGGTGGTGCGGTCTATTCGCCCGCAATTACCGATTTCATCTTCATGGTGCGCAAGTCCTCATACATGTTCGTCACGGGGCCAAACGTTGTCAAGACCGTGACTCATGAAGACGTCACCATGGAGGAACTCGGTGGCGCCGATACGCATGCCTCGAAATCGGGTGTAGCACATTTCGCGTATGACTCGGAAGCGGAGGTACTGCTCAACATTCGCAAGCTGGTCTCATTCATCCCCCAAAATAACCTCGATGATCCCCCGCAATTGGAGTGCAATGATCCGATAGATCGCGTCGAGGAGAAGCTAAACCATATCGTCCCTGAGAATCCCAACAAACCGTACGACATCATCGAAGTCATCAAGCTGATCGTTGACAACGGTGAGTATTTCGAGGTCCACGCCGACTACGCCATGAATATCACCGTCGGTTTTGCCCGGCTGGGGGGCAAGTCGGTCGGCATTATCGGCAATCAGCCTGCTCACCTCGCGGGAGTTTTGGATGTCGACTCCTCCCTCAAGGGCGCGCGCTTCATTCGTTTCTGCGATGCTTTCAATATTCCGCTGGTCACATTCGAGGATGTCCCCGGATTCCTGCCCGGCATCGCACAGGAGCATGGCGGAATCATCAAACACGGCTCGAAGTTACTCTATGCCTACTGCGAGGCAACAGTGCCGAAAGTGACGGTCATCACTCGCAAGGCATACGGAGGCGCTTACGACGTGATGAATTCCAAGCATGTGCGCGGCGACATGAACTATGCCTGGCCGAGTGCCGAGATCGCCGTGATGGGACCGAAGGGGGCGGTGGAGATCATTTTCCGCAAAGAGATCGAAGCGGCTGATGATCCAGAGAAGATGCTCGATGAGAAGATCGCAGAGTACACAGACAAGTTCGCCAATCCCTACATCGCGGCGGAGCGTGGCTATATCGATGATGTTATCGAGCCCGCGCAGACCCGCCCGCGCCTGATTCGTGCACTGGGGATGCTCACCACCAAGCGCGATTCCAACCCTGCCAAAAAGCACGGAAATATACCGTTGTAGGCACGTGCCCGGGGGATCGCGATGCGAGCTTGCCATACTCGACCCGGAATTTTCCTCTACTTTTCGACTCCACATTTGCTTGCGCGAGCACCACAATATGTTATCATCGCTTCGTATAAAATGAGATTTGAAAGGAGTTATGTATGACAAGGAATAAGTCCCTAATCTTGATTCTCGCAGTGGCCGCACTCTTCATGCTCGCGTCATGTTCGTCATCATCAGACAATCAGAAGCAACAAGGCGAATCGAACTTGCCGGAGACTTCCGGCCAGATGGAGGCTGCTCACTCGATGGGTGCCGGCGGCAATCACTCGGTTGCGGGAATCACCTGGACTGTTCCTGATGGTTGGGTCACGGCGGGTAAGCGCCCGATGCGTGTCGAGACCTATTTCATCGATACCGTCGATACCAAAGCTGAGTGCGCGGTGTACTACTTCGGCCCCGAGCAGGGAGGAGCGGTCAGCGCCAATATCGATCGCTGGATCGGCCAGATGGAAATGCCCGACGGCTCCAGTGCGGAGAAAAACGCTATCAAAGGTACGGTTGAGTCAGAGTGCTGTAAGATCAGTACAGTTGAAGTCAGCGGCACCTTCAATTTCTCCGCGGGGCCAATGATGAAATCGCAGGAGAAGCGCCCCGACTACCTGTTGCTGGGCGCCGTAGTAGATGGCCCCGAAGGCAGTGTCTTCTTTAAGCTGACCGGGCCAAATGCCGAGAAGGCGCGGTTCGAAAACCAGTTCAATGGGATGCTGAAGTCGATCAAGAAGGCTTCATAAATAAAACTTGTTACGATAACGGGGGGATACAGATGATGATTTTGCGCGGTACGCTGAAACGTGCCGCGCATTGCATATCTATTCGGCTAGTTGAGCGCGTTGATTTTCTTTTGTAAATCCGAGATCAGCTTGGGGCTACTCTCGGCAAAGCCGGCAGCTTTGTATTGTTCAAGCGCTGTTTGGTAATATTGCAGCGCGTCTTTCTTATTGCCTCGTGCCGCCATGACATCACCGATTTGCTCATCAGTGCTGCCGATAGCGTCGTGGTCTCCCAGCCTTTGCGCCCAGGCAAGACAGGGGCTGAGCCACGTCATGGCCTCGTCAAACTTGCCATCCAGCCTGAGGGCATATCCCACTGAGTAATCGGCCCAAAATTTGTTCATCTCGCTTCCGAAGCGCCAGTGATACTCACGTGCTTCTTTGTAGGCATTGACCGCATCATCATAGCGCTTGAGATCACAGTAGGTACCACCAAGGTTATTCCACAAAGGTCCAAGCCATCGTGTACTGCTGCTGGCTTCGGCATCCTTGATACCTTTCAATGCCCACTCTTCCTGTTGATCCAGCGGCGCAACGATCGCAACCATGTGGGCTGCGTCAACCTGGTGATAGTACAACTTGTGGGCGGTCGCGAAATCATACATTTCGACGAAAATCGGAACCGCAGCTTCTGACCTGCCGTTACGCCATTCCCAGCGGCCTTTCACCCCGAGATAGCGCGCCCATCCCGAAGGTTGCTCGGGCACCGCGATGGCTTTGGCCCTGTCGAGCCATGCCTTGGCAGAATCGAACCTATCCTGCGTCAGATTGCAGCGCGCGCGCTGGGCGGTAGCCTCAATCTCCACTGACAAATCGCCGGCATCTCTGGCGCTGACGCGGGCCCTTTCATACAGCCCTTCCGCCTCATCGTAACGGTTGGCATTGAACGTCTCGTCCGCCTGCTTAAGCAGGAACTCCGGCGTTTCGGGGACTTTAGCCATGAGTTGTGACGGCCCCATGAGCAATACAAGCAAGCTTGCTAAAACTGTGCATTTCGGAATAATGGTCAATGTGCACCTCCGATATCATTAAGACAACCTACGGCGTTGCCGAGATCAGAACAAGAACAAGATTGCCACTCCAACCACTGCCACGACCGTGCCCAGCATCGCGCGAGCACTGGGTCGTTCGGAGTGAATAATCATCACGAGTGGTATCACCCAGAGCGGCGTGGTCGACATTAGCGTCGCTGCGATGCCGATCTGTGTGTACCTGATCGACAACAAGGAAAGCCAGACACCAAATACCGGACCAACCATGGCGGCGCCGATCATTGCCAGCAACGCTTTACGATCGAGCACTGCCTTGCGCACGCGGTCGAACCTGCCAAGAATTACTACCACTACCCAGACCATGATCGAAGCGCTGACCATCCGTACCATAGTCCCGCTGAGAGAGCTGACGTTGTCTCCCAATCCGATCTTTGCCGTCACCAGTCCGGCCGCCTGTCCGCAGGCTCCGATTGCGGCAAGAAGATACCCCGTGGTCTTGGAACCCTCTCGGGCACCGAACGGCTTCGCTTTTCGTTCGAGGGTGACCCAGCCGAGACCGGAAAGGGTTACCAGGATACCGGTCAGATCAAGCCATCCGAGGGTCTCGCGCAACCAGATCCAGGAGATAACGACCGCAAAAATCGGCGTGGAAGCGGCCAGCAACGAGCCGACTCGTGGCCCCAGAATCACCAATGATTTGAAATAGCACCAATCACCGACCACCAATCCGAAAAATGCGCTGAGAACCAGCCAGAGAACCTGAGGGGTAGTAGCTGTTTCAGTTATCAGCCTGCCCTGTACCACAAAACAGAGTCCTATGAGAATGAAAGCCGCTATCGGAATACGGATAACATTAATCGAAAAAGCCCCCACCCGCCGCCCGGCAAAGCTGAAAAGCAGGCTGCCGAAGGCCCAGAAGACGGCGGTAATGAGTGCGAATGTTTCTCCCAGTAGCGGCAATGGCTATCCTTCCAGCGCAAGCAAGTGCACAAATGTAACATTTTTGGCCCCGCAAGGGAAGGGGGCATAGTAGCAGGAATAGCTGGAAATTTCGCCAATACGAATTACCATCCGCAAGCGTATCATAAATAGCTAAAGTAGAGCAACGCACTCTTCAATACGCCATCACCGTGCAACAGGTCCCCGCAGCGTGAGCCGCGTTGCAGCAGATATCAGTCAGTGGAAGGAGGGATCGCATGAACGCAAAAGCCATTCTGGAGCGTAAAGGCAAGCGGGTAGTTACCGTGTCTCCGCGGGCAACCATCCGCGAAGGTATGTCGCGGCTTATCAGCAATCAGGTAGGATCGCTGGTGGTAATTGATGATGACCACGAAGTCGTAGGGATCATCACCGAGCGGGATATTTTCCGGCTAACATTTGAGAATGATGGCAAAGTAATGGACATTCCTATCGGTTCCGTGATGACACGCAACCTGATAATCGCTGTGCCCGGTGACTCCCTCGACTATCTTCGCGGCCTCATCACGGAAAACAGGATACGCCACGTGCCGGTGATGGATGAAGGCAAACTTGTGGGTCTGGTATCAATCGGCGACGTTTTGCGTGTCGAAACCAGTGAAATTGCAGTTGAGAATCGGTACCTCAAGGACTATATCAAAGGCGCCTATCCCGGCTGACATCCTCGCATTAGCCCGTGACAATTCTGAAAAACCGCTGGCATCAGCCTTCAAAATTCGCGACCATTGCGACAGAAGCATAGTGGCCTCTGAATCTTTGCTCGAGAAACCATGAAATTCAATCGCGAAAAGTTCATCCTCTGGGGATTACTGATCGGGATGATTCTTGGCGGCCTGGTGGGTGTCTACGCGGAAGGTATTGCTTCCGACTTCGCGTTTCTCGGCACTCTCTTCCTAAACGCGCTTAAGCTCATTATTGTCCCCTTAATTGTAGCTTCGATGATCAGTGGTGTCACGTCATTGGGTGATGTCCGCAAGCTGGGTAAGCTCGGCGCTACTACAATCGTCTATTATCTGGCCACGACGGCTATCTCCGTGATCATCGGAATTATCGTCGTCAACCTGATTCAGCCGGGAGTAGGTGGCGCGATCGATGCTGCCGCCACCGCGCCACAGGCAGGACAATATTCAATTCTCGATGTGATCCTCGGCATGTTTCCGCCCAATATTATCGCCGCAGCCGCACGTACTGACGTGATGCCGCTTATCGTCTTTTCGCTGGTTTTCGGAGCCGTGCTTACTACAGTTGGGGCCAAAGCCGAGCCGGTGATTCACTTCTTCGACGTAATCAATGAAGTGATCCTCAAGATCGTGGGCTACTTCATGCTATTCGCGCCGTTTGGAGTTTTCGGTTTGATCGCGGGTAAATTGGGAGAAGTTGGCTGGGGCGCCTTTCAGGGGGAGTTGATAAAGACAGCAGAATATTCGCTGACAGTGTTGCTGGGGTTGGCCTTGCACGGTGTCGTTGTGCTTCCTGCCATCCTCTATTTCCTGGCGGGAAGAAAACCGATCAAGTACCTGCGCCATACCGTCGAGGCGGTCGTCACTGCATTCTCGACAGCATCCTCCAGCGCAACCCTGCCGGTGACGATGGAAGCAGTAGAAAAGAACGCCAAAATCTCGAACAAGATCGGCGGTTTCGTGCTGCCGCTGGGCGCCACAATCAACATGGATGGCACCGCGCTGTACGAGGCGGTCGCTGCCATCTTCATTGCTCAGCTTTACGGGGTTCACCTCACGCTTGGCACGCAGTTAGTGATCTTCCTGACTGCGATCCTTGCCTCCGTTGGCGCCGCCGGAATCCCGCAGGCTGGTCTGGTTACCATGGTGATGGTACTTCACGCCGCCGGGCTTCCTACAGAAGGAATTGGCAGTATCCTGGCAGTCGACTGGTTCCTGGATCGTTTCCGCACCGCCACAAATGTGTGGGGGGATGTAATTGCTACCGCGGTGATTGAAAAGCGTCTCGGTGAAGAGGCGATCGAAGCCATCGCTGCGCCCGCCTCCGAATAGGGCTTGTCCCGCACCCATGATTCGCGTATTCTCAGTAGCTAATGAGAGAAGATGATCGACTTGCAGGCGTGTGAATACGACGCCGCAATTGGTCGATACTGTAAGAATACACGGTGTTGCGGCGCTTAGCGTTGACACCCTCTTAGCACTTTGATGGAGGCATGATGCAGTCCGCTCCGAAAACTGTCGCCGGGCAAATGGAGATCATTCGGGAGAATACCGTTGAGATTTTGCCCGAAGGCGAGCTGGAAAAGAAACTCGAAATGTCGATTAAGACGGGCAAACCACTGATTATCAAGCAGGGTTTTGACCCGACCGCCCCCGACATCCACCTGGGCCACACTGTTGGACTGCGCAAGCTCAAGCAGTTCTGCGATCTGGGGCACCAGGTCGTGGTGATCGTGGGCGATTACACAGCGCAGGTAGGGGACCCCTCGGGGCGTTCAGCTACACGTCCGCAATTGACCAAGGAGCAGGTGGAAGAGAACGCCAGGACTTATCTAGAACAGTTCTTCAAAGTGCTGCCGCAGGATAAAGTACAGGTGAGGCACAACGGCGAGTGGTTTGCCAACATGCCTTTTACGGAAATTCTTCGCCTCTGCGGCAAGATGACTCTCGCCCGAATGCTGGAGCGTGAGGATTTCACCAAACGCTGGAAAGCGGAAGCACCGATTTCGATTCATGAACTGCTCTATCCGCTGATGCAGGCCTATGATTCGGTCGCGATCAAGGCGGATGTTGAGCTGGGTGCTACTGAACAGAAATTCAATCTGTTGACCGGCAGGCAGATTCAGGAAGCCTACGGCGTTGAACCGCAAATTGCGCTTACTCTGCCGGTGCTTGAAGGCACGGACGGTGTCCAGCGCATGAGCAAGTCAATCGGGAATTACGTGGGTATCTCCGAGCCGCCAAAGGAAGTTTTTGGCAAGATTATGTCGATCCCCGATCGCCTGATTGTGCCGTATTTCCGTTTGGTGAGCGATGTCGCTTCAACCCGAATCGACGAAATCGAGAAGGCGATTGCGTCGGGAACTAACCCGATGGAGTTTAAGAAGGAACTGGGGCGCACAATTGTGCGTATGTACTATGACGACTCTGCCGCAGAGCAAGCGCAACAGGAGTTCGAGCAGATCTTCGCCAAGGGTGGCCTTCCCGAGGAGATTCCTGAGGTGGCTTTCTCCTGGAATGAAGAGACTGTCTGGCTTCCGAAAATGATGGCGGAAATCGGCGCAACCGGGGGAACCGGAGAGGCGGTGCGCTTGATTAAACAAGGAGGCGTTTCACTCGATGGCGAGAAGGTCTCCGACCACACGGCGAAAATAGACGTGTCGCGCGAGTACCTGCTCAAAGTCGGCAAACGCGGTTTCTACAAAGTGAAAGGCAAGGTAAAGAAGTAGCTTTGCGATACTCGAGACGAACCGATTTCATCACGGCACTTCTGATATTAGCACTGTCTTTGATTCTTTCAGGCTGCGCCGCAAAGTCAAATGAGACTGAGGTGCTGGGCAAGGGAAAGAAACCCGCGCGGCAACCGGCTGCGGAAATCAACCCCGATGCCTACGACCATTACACCAACGCCACCATATATGAGGAAGAGCATGCCTTCGACGAGGCTATCAAGGAGTATGAGCAGGCACTTTCCTACCAGCCCGACTCCTATGATATCCGTCTCGCCCTGGGATCGCTTTACCTCAACCTGAGTCGTCCGCAGCAAGCGCTCGATACCTTTCTGCCGATTGAAGAGAAAGACAGCAAAATCTACGGCCTGATGGGCGACTGCTTCCGCGAGCTCGGAAATCATAAACAGGCGGAGGACGCTTACCAGATGGCGTGGCAACAGGATTCGACCGACGTCAACTTTAACTACAATCTCGGCATCTACGCGGCGCAGGCGAACAACCTCGACAAGGCGGCCGGTTACTTCCGCAGGGCAGCCCAGTACTCGATGAATGCTGATTTGTTCGAGCGTATCGCGGAGATGTACTCCAGCGCACAGATGTACGATTCGGCCGCTTCCTTCATGAAATCCGCACTGCAACTTGATCAGGATAATGCCAAGAGATACGGCCAGTATGCTCTGTACCTTCACCAGGCCGGAAAGCATGATGAGGCCAAGCAGGTGCTGACCCGCGGAATCACGCTTCACCCAGACGATCCGCTGCTGCTGGCGCAATTGCTGGAAAGCTACAACATTGAAGACAACAAGGACTCCGTCCGGATTATCGCCGACCGCCTACTGGGACTTGATGATTCTGAGGTAGACCTGGACGTTCTGCAGCGTATCGCCGTGGTGCTGATGCGTGAGAAGATGCCGGAATTGTCGCAGCAGTTCTTCGATAGAATTCTGCAGGTGGATAAGGACAACCGTTATGCCCTGTTTTATCTCGGGCGCTATGCAATTCAGGGCCAGCAATACGATTCGGCACAGGTCTACTTCAAACACCTGATAGCGGTTGACTCTACAGTCCCTGATGGTTGGACTAACCTGGCTTACACTTTGCAGCAACAGGATAAACCTGACAGCGCCATGAAAGTGCTCGAATCGGCGCTGGGGCGCGTGCAGGATGACCAGAACAACATCAGGTTGTTCATGGCGCAGTTGCTCTCTTCGCAAAATATGTCCGACTCGGCAATAGTAATGCTGCGTCAGGTGGTCGACAACGGCGGCGATACTGTTCGTGCCCTCTTCCAGACCGGCGCCGAATACGAGAAGATGGGCAACTTCGACAAAGCAGTTGAGGCTTTCGAACTACTGCTGACCATTGACCCTGATCATGACGGCGCCCTGAACTTCCTTGGCTACATGCTTGCCGACAAAGGAGTACGGCTGAACGACGCGCTTACAATGATTCAGAAAGCTGTTAAGGCCGACCCGGAGAACGGCGCCTACCTCGACAGCTATGCCTGGGTATTGTACAAGCTGGGGCGTTATTCGGAGGCGCTGGCGCAAATACGCAAAGCAATCGCGAAGGTGCCCAATGACCCGGTTGTGTTTGAACACCTCGGAGATATCCACGCCGCTTTAGGGAACACCAAAGAAGCACGCGACGCGTGGCAGAAGGCGCTGGCCGCCGACCCCGGCAACAAAGAGCTTCAGGAAAAGCTCAAGCAGTAGCGGTCTCATACTTTATCTCCATAATCCCTAAATTCTGACTTGCTTCATTACCCGAGGAAGCTCATCTTTGTCGTCAGGAATCTAGCCTGAGGAGTGACGCATGAAAGTGGTCGGGATCATAATCGCAATACTGCTGGTTATAGCGCTCGGGTTTGCCGCCTGGGTATGGAGCGCGCGGGCCGGGTTGGTTGATCGCTCGCAGGCGGTGAATGAGAAGTGGGCGCAGGTTGAGAACGTCTACCAGCGGAGATTTGACTTGGTGCCAAACCTGGTGGCGGCCGTTGACAACTTCATGAAAAGACAGAAGGAAACGCTGACCGAAGTTGTTGCTCTCCGCCGGCGAGTGATAGACCTGCAGACCTCCGCACAGCAGGCGCTTAATCAGGAGAACCCCGTATTGCTTGATTCCTTATCAGCGCTGCTCTCTCAACAACTCAATTCTCTTGTAAATGTGGTCGTGGAACGTTACCCCGATTTCAAGGGCGAGCAAGTCTACCAGGATTTGATGACTCAGCTTGAAGGTACCGAAAACCGCATTGCACAGGAGAGACGAATGTTCAACCAGGCGGTACGCGATTACAACACCTATCGCCAGCGTGGAGTTGGAGCACTGATAGCAGGGCCAATTTTCAGATTTCCATATGAAAAGGAATTCTTCAGCAGCACTCCCGGAGCCGAAACCGCCCCGAGTGTCAAAGAAGAATTTCAGTCAAACTAAGGGGTGAGGTAAGCCAATCATGTGGCGGCAAGCTAAACTCGCGGTATTTCTCCTGCTGATATTGACAGCAGGTCTCGCGGCGCTCGAGATTCCGAAGTATGATTCGCCGGTCATGGATCTGGCAAACTGGCTGACTCCCGGTCAGAAAGCTCATCTGGTGCAGCGAATCATCGCCTATCGCGACTCCACCTCGAATGAGATCGGCGTCTTGATTATCCCTTCATTGAAGGGAGAGAATCTGGAAACTTACGCCAACGAAGTATTCAATGCCTGGGGCATCGGTAAGAAGCAGGAGGACAATGGCGTCTTGCTCTTGATAGCCGTAGCTGAACGCAGGATCAGGCTTGAAATCGGTTATGGCCTTGAGCCGGCTCTCACTGACCTGGAGAGTGGTCG
The DNA here is from genome assembly GCA_964468475.1 of uncultured Ignavibacteria bacterium. Lineage (GTDB taxonomy): Bacteria > Zixibacteria > MSB-5A5 > CAIYYT01 > CAIYYT01 > JBECKX01. The sequence goes on from CAYXUL010000046.1 coordinate 25,199, forward strand.
GATCGTCGGCACGTCCTCGGAAATGGCAACAGATTTTCGCCGCGGAGCACATGCGGAAGGAATCGAGGCGGCGCTAAACGGCATAGTCGCTGCTATCGGCGGGGACTACAATCCCCCCGCGCCTACCAGTGACGTTTGGCCGTGGTATATTCCGTGGATGATGTCGTTGTTCGTCTTCATGTTCGTTTTCGGGATCATAACCTTGAATCTTCGCTCCGCCTATACCAGGGCAAAAGCCGCGGCAGGGGATAAGTCCGTTACCTGGCGCAGCTTCTTCGGAAGCGGCTGGGGAAGTGGGGGTGGCGGTTTCGGCGGCGGCGGATTCAGTGGAGGTTCGAGCTTTGGTGGTTTCAGCGGCGGCTCCTCAGGCGGCGGCGGGGCGAGTGGAGGCTGGTAATGACGACAAAGGATGATATATGCCTGACCTGGTGAGATTGTATTATTCAGAGCCCGATTTCGAGGCGATAACGAAAGCTGTTAGTGAGGCGGAACAGACCTCCAGGGCGGAGATTGTAGTTCGTCTCACCTCCCACTGCTATGGCTGGGTAGCAGAGCGCCTGACGATAGGGGGGCTGTTGGCACTGCTTGGCTTTTTCAGCTCGCTTTACTTCACCCGCCTGAACGACTGGGGGATGATTTACAACTACCAGCAGGCGGCATTGTGGGCGATTGTCGGGTTCATGCTCGGATTTGGCGTGGATGCAGTTTTCCTGCAGACCCGCTCGCGATACCGGCGAGTCGTTTGGAAACGAGCCCGGCAGGTTTTTGGCAGACTTAAGCGGACCAGTGGAAATACCGCCGTTCTCATTTTGCTCTCCTTAAAGGAGCGCCAGGCGGCTATAGTTGTCGATCAAGCTGTCACGGCGAATGTCGCGTCTGATTACTGGGACAAACCTCTGGGGCTCATCATCGACGGTATGAAATCGGGGGATCACGCAGAGGGTTTGATCAAAGCAATCTCGATCATGGGAGAAGAACTCAAAGCGAAGCTGCCCAGCGGGTCCGACGATGTGGACGAACTTCCTGATCGTCCGGAGATAATCTAGCAAAGGCCCAACGTAGCGGACTCGCTAACATCCACTGCAAGGCGCCGGGCCACCGGCAAAGATGTAATTCACCAGATAAACTGCGTCACCGATATTGAGCTGCCCGCTGCAGTCAACATCACCGCCATGTGGATCGAGCGGCGCAGGACCGCCGGCGAAGATGTAGTTTATCATGTACACGGCATCGCCAATATTTATTCCACCCGAACCATCTGCATCCCCGCAGATCCCCGCTGACACGACTACCGG
>CAYXUL010000047.1:0-1513 GCA_964468475.1 uncultured Ignavibacteria bacterium
CTCGATCTTTGAACTTCGGCGGCTGATCTACCGCGACAAAGGCGTTCGGATCGAGATTTGATTCTCCCGGCGCGGAGGCCTCACCATTAACGTTTACGCTCCAGTGCCAGTTTCCCAGCGAGGTGACGGTCTCACCCCATTGCGTTTTTGCCAGGTCGGATGATTCCGACCGTGATGTCATCTCTTTGTCAGCACAACCCAGAATGAGCAAAAACGCAGTCATCAACATTACGAACCGCATTTTGTTACTCCTTCCTGCGATACTGTGTTTATTCTCTCCTTCGTATCGCATTTCATCCTATCGCTTCGCTACTCTCTAAAATCAATACTGAAGCCTAAAGTCAACTTTGTACGCTATCCATAGTGCCACCGGCTGATCGTCCTTGTAAGCTGGCTTCCACTTCGATTCCAATGACGCGAGCAGTGCAGATTCTTCGAAACCGACGTTCCGTCCCGAATCCTTCATGATTAAGGCTTCATGAACCAGGCCATCCGTTCCTACCAAGACTTCAACCCAGACGGTTCCTTCTATTCCCATCCTTCTGGCCTTTTCGGGATATCTCGGAGTCGCTTTCTTTTTTATTTCAGGCAGCTTTTCATTCGCATCTGCTGTGTCTTCCTCTGCAGCATTGTACAGAGTGCGAGAGGAGGAAACCTGCGCAGGCGCCAGCGTTGAGTCACCAAGAAGCGGTCCGATCTGAGCGATGTAATCCCATTTGCCGACTTTCGAAATCGGCCAACCTTCCCTGGTGGTAAGAAACCTGAACTGCTGAGTTTGCAGCAGATGTACCGGCACCCGTTTGCCGTCCTTCTCGCCGGGATGCCAGCGAGTTTTGCGCGCAGCCTCGATTGCTGCTTTCTCGAAGCCTACATTGAGGCCACTGTCTTTCTCAACCTGGGCGTAGACCACCTTACCGTGTTCGTCAACGACTATGCTAACAACAACATCTCCCTCAAGAACCTTGTCGTCAACCTTCGCGGCATCGGGATAGTCTACTTTGGCGCGCCGATATACTTCCGGCGGCTCATCGACATCCTCGTATTCGACGACTTTGGCTCTGAGTGATTCATCGAAGTGCTTGTCGCTCCAGATCCAGTTGTCCTTACCCGCGTCCTTGAGTTCCGTCGCCGTCCAGGTGCGAGCATCAGCAGATACCCAACAGAGGGCAAGCATACATAATCCGATTAGCAATACCCGGTGTCTCATTTCCAACAACCCCAATAGTAGTGTACTCCCAAGATTTGTGGCTTCAATTTCATAATAGAGCTATTACACCATTCATCGCAACCTGAATTTCACTTCGTAGGAGATCCACACCCGCACGGGCTGGTTGTTTTGCAGCGCCGGGGTCCAGGTGCTGCGGCGTGCCGCCTCCAGTGCTGCCTCCTCAAAACCGGCGTTGGCACCCGATTCTTTCGCGACAATGGCATCCATTACTGACCCGTCCAGATCGATCAGCGCCTTGATCCAGACCGATCCCTCAATTCCCGCCTTCTTCGCGATACTGGGGTA
>CAYXUL010000047.1:1613-26276 GCA_964468475.1 uncultured Ignavibacteria bacterium
AAGCCTGTTATTCCCGGGATATTGCGAAAAACGCAGGAGTCGCTTGAAATTATCTTCAGCTACTTCGGCGAGGGATTTTTCGAATCTACGGCGGTGAGGAAAGGCCGGCAGCGTGATACGGCTGCCGGCGAATATTCTTTTTAGCGTTGTCCCTTAAGCTGGAACTTCACTTCGTAGGCTACCCACAGCGCTACCGGTTGCTTGTTCTGCATGGCCGGTTTCCACACGCTCTGTTTGGCAGCTGCCAGAGCAGCCTCTTCAAATCCAGCGTTGGCGCCGGACTCTTTCACGATGATCGCATCGCGAACTTTGCCGTCCTTGTCGACCAGTACCTTGACCCAGACCGAGCCTTCGATACCGGCTTTGCGGGCGATTTCCGGATACTTCGGCTGCACTTTATGCAGCAGAACCGGTTGCTCTTCGACAGCCACGAATTCATCCGGCGAAGGCAGGTAATCTTCCAGCGGGATATCCACCTTGATATTACCGGTACCCTCCTGATCGCTGATAACCGGAGATGTGATTTCCGCCAGTTCTTCCTGGGAAACAACCACGAAGTCTTCAGTTACCTCTTCGTCCGGGACAGCTTCCGGAAGCGTAAACTTCGGCGGTGCAACTTCCTGGGTCACTTTGATCTGCTGCGGCTTGCGCGCCAGTGACGGCGGCGGCCCCAGCTCGGAAATGTCTTTGATTACCAATGTAGGAACATTGCCTGAATTGGACGCAGTGAGCATCCTGATCAGGGCAATGCCGCCGATGATCAGTGCGAAGAACAACAGGACGATGATCACGGCCTTGAACATATTGCCCCAATAGGAGCGCTTCATTTCGAATGCGCCGATCGGTGACCATCTGACTGCGCGAGTTGCTGTTGTCATAGCTAGTTGTCACCTCCTCCATTCTCTCCGTAGACTTTCGCCATGCGCCTGTCATGTTGTCGGCCCCAGTGATCGATTGAATAGCGAAAGTTAAAGCTGTCGAAATCGGGGTTTGCCGCCAGATAGGTTTTCATGAAGTCCTTGTTGTGTCGCAAGAGTGCTTCAGAGACCTCGATTTCATCCAACAGGTCGATCAATCTAGAATACGGAGCATCGGGGTGGATGATTAGCAGGGTATTCAGTTTGGGGCGATCCCAGTTATAGCGAATAAACAACGTTCTGAGCGAATCGAGGGTCACGCGGCGCGGCACAGTGATGTCCTCACCGGTGTCAAGCGCCTTACCGATATCGTAGTAGATGTCGCCGTGCTTATCGACGTAGACGTCAAGCAGGTTCGACTTCTTGACTTTCTGGCGCTGAGACTGGTCATCGTCGGACTTAGGCGGAAGGTTGATTTCCATCGCCTGCGGCATCGCGAACACGGTCGTAACCATGTAGAAGATCAGCAACAGGAAGGCGATATCGACCATGGGGGTCATGTCGATACGAATGGCGATACGGCGCTTCGGTCTTCTTAGACCCTTCTTCTTCCCACCACTGGGTTCTTTTTGCGGGGCATCAACAGCCATTCAGTCTCACCTCCTCTATATCTTATCCGATTCAAGTTCGGTCACGACCTGGAATCGTGGTAGGTTGGATTCCACCATAGTATCCATGATCTTCTGCATAGTACCGAACTTGGCATTCTTGTCGGCTTTAATTATCACCAGAGCAAACGGATTTCGAGCACGCAACTGGTTCACGATATTGCCCACCCCAAAGGGATCGGTCTCATAATAGACGCGCTCCAGCTTCGAAATCGGCTTTCCGTTTACTTCCTGCTCAACTCTCTCCACGTAATCCACAAAGACCGAGTCCAGAGAAGTAACGGTGATCATGATCTTGTCCTTTGACGGCAACTCGATCTGCGAGTGTGATGTCGGCAGGGTCACTTCCTTCTGCTCCGGCGGCTTGAACTGCGTGGTCGCCATATAGAAAATCAACAGCAGAAAGGCAATATCCACCATCGGTGTCATATCGATGCGTACTGCAATCCTGCGTTTCTTCTTAATCGCCATCTCTTATACCTTGTCTCTTATGTCCTCTTCTATGCCTGGTCAGCCTGAGTCTTGAACAGCTGCAGGACTTCATAAGTTGCTTCGTCGGTCGTGTAGTTGAACGAGTCAACCTTATTCACGAAGAAGTTATAGAAGAAGATTCCGAGGATACCGGATGTCAGTCCACCGGCGGTATTAACCAACGCTTCAGCGATACCTTTGGCAAGCTGATTGGCGTCAATGACCCCGCCCTGCGCTGAACCGGTAGCCGCGAACGCACGAATCATTCCAATAGTTGTACCCAGCAGGCCCACCATGGTTGCAATCGAGGCGATGGTTGACATCGCGATCAGGTTGCGCTCCAACAGTGGTCCTTCGAGAGCATTTGCTTCTTCGATGGCGGCTTGCACCTGGGCGATTTTCTTTTCCGAGTCCATAGTCGAATCGGTCTTGACGGCTGCGAAACGCTCGATGCCGGCGCGCAACACGTTGGCCGTTGTTCCCCGCTGTTTCTCGCAGGCGGCAACGGCATCGTCATATTTGCCGTCACGCAGCATTCCTATCAGGTTCTTGAAGAACACCTGGACCGAAGACTTGCCTTTGGCCACGCGCAACGACAGAAAGCGCTCGACCACGAACGACAGGAGCATAAAGAGAATCGCAATCAGTACGACGACCAGTGGGCCCCCCTGATGAACCGAGTTGGGGATAGTACCCTCAGGTTGTGATCCCAAAATTGGTCCCCAGATGACGTAACCGAACACAAAAGCAACGATCGTAATGATTGTCACGAAAATGGTCTGTTTCACCGGAAATTTCCTCCGAGTTTCTTCATTAAAACGTCAATTAATTCGAATTACTCAAGTGCGCGGCTTCACTCATCTCCCACAACATTTAAAGCTCACGCGATTTATTAAAGTTCAGCAAAATCCCAAAGACCGCCAGCCAGAATCCATAGCTGGAAAACTGGATCAGCGTTACAAAAGAATAACGGCTGCCGAGGTCATAGACGCCAAGGTGCTCACCGAATGGTATCTGCTGGGTGACTAAGCCCAGAAAGATGATGGCGAGAAAGACCAGGAAGGGGATGACGTTCAGCCGCAACAGAGTTTTCACTCTGTGAACATAAGCCGCTTCTGACTTGGACTTCATAAAGGGAGCCGCGAGTCCGAAGATTCCCAGCACCAGCGACAGCAATGCCATCGCCGTCAAAAGGTACACGCTTACCGGGATGACCCAGCCACCCATCATCTGGACGTAAAACCAGAAACCATCACGGTGAAAGTAACCTAAAAGGCCGGTAAAAGACTCCGGTCCATAAATCGTTTTAACAGAAAACCAGGGCAGGAATGGTGAAACAATCATCGCCAGGCTGGCGATGACGATAAAGACACGATCGGTAGCGCTTATCGCCGAAGAGTAGACGACTGAGTTGCGATAGATCGAGCCGACCTGTTCCTTGACTTTTTCAACATAACTTTGGCGCTCAGTATCACTTTTCCAGAACTTGCCGGGTTTGGCGCCGAAAGCCTCAAAGCCTATATACTGGTATCGCTCATCACCCAGCGTGCTTGTCTCGGCAGTTTGCTTGGCACCTGCTTCTGATTTCGGTTCAGCTTTGTCTTCAGCCATTGACCAACTTCCTCAGGGTTTATCCTCTAAGCCGCACTATTCCAGCGACTCCTTCAGATTCTTGAGTGTCTCGTTATTTGGATCGCACTTCAAGCCTTGATTAGCCCATTTGAGTGCTTCGTTGTCATGTTCCACTGTTTCATAGAAGCTGTGAGCCTGAGCCAGCCATGTAATCACGTCGATTTCCTTGCAAATGTCAACACCATTTGCCTTCATCTTCTCGATGGCCTTGTTGAGATTCTCGACCGCCTTGTCCTTCTGCGGTGGCTTCGCCGACACATAGGCAAAGCCGAGCCACTTGTAAGGTTGGTATGCCTTCGGGTCAGCCTGAGCCCACTTGCGATACCATTCCATCCCCTTCTCACGTTCATGCAACGTGTGCATGTAGGTATTAGCGATAGTCTCGTAGGCGGGGAGATAGTCAGGCTTTAGCTCCGTAACCTTAATCATCTCCTGCATCGCTTCCGCATCACGATTCAACTTCAGCAGCGCGAAGGCGAGATTGAGGTACGTGTTATAAACATCGGGCTCCGCCTCGATCTTCTTTTGGAACCACGGAATTGCCTTCTCGTATTCGCCTAAGTAGTAATAGCTCAGACCCAGTTGAACATAAAGTTGCGGGTCTATGTCTTTGAGCTTGATTGCCTGTTCGTAATTGGGAACGGCCTGCTCCAGCAGTGTCGAGTCGGCGTCACCTTCCTTCTTGCCATCCAAATAAAGCTGGAATAGCGTGATGGCGCGCTCCTTGAAGAAGTCGTAGTATTCCGGAGTCCACTTGAAGTTGGGATCACCGCCGGTGATCTTCTGCTCATAGTCCTTGTAGGCTTGAATTGCCTCGTCAAAGCGATGTAGGCGAAACAAGGCTTTAGCCTTCTGATCGTATGCCTGGGACTTGTCAATCCCGCCGGCGATCGCCTTGTCGAGATAATTGACCGCTGTCTCGTAAGCGTGGACGTAGTACGAAGCCTGGCCCAGGCGATAATCGATCTCCGCGGTTTCCTTCCCACCAGTCGACAGAAACTTCTCGTAAGCCCACACTGCGTTCTTGAAGAAATCCTGTGCTTTGTCTGGAGTTTCGTTAAGCGCCGACAGTCCGGTGATCATGAAGATGTCGCCCATCATGTTGTAAGCCGGAGTATAGCTCGAATCAAACTCGATTGCTTTGGATACATTCTGAAGCGCATCACTGAATTGTCGCTGCTTATACTCCGCCCGTCCCAGTTTGAAGTAGGTCTCGACATCAGTCGAATCTATCTCAAGGATCTTCTTGTACATCTCGATTGCGACGGCATAGACTTCGTTCTCATAGTTCATGTCTGCCAGATCGCGCTGGTATTCGATGTTATTCGGTTCCTCGATCAGGGCTTTGCGGAAGTTAATATCGGCGTTGTTGAAATCACCTTGCGACACATAGTAGTGGCCAAGGTTGTCGTCAAATAGTCCCCTGTAATCCTTGCTCTTCGCCGCGCCTTTTTCGAGGATCTTCTTAGCCTCGTCGAATTTCTTTTCATAGACGTATGTGAGACCCAGATAAGCTTTGGCAGGATCATAATTGCCCTTGCGGTCCAGGCATTCGTCGAAAGCTTTTTCCGCTTGTTCGTAGTCCTCCTTCTCCAGGTAACAACGTCCGAGCCAGTAGTACAGCTCATGGAAACGGGAGTCTTTCTTGATCTCGTCTTGCAGGAATTCAATACACTTATCGTACTTGCGTGCCTTAAACATCTGCTGGGCTTCGTCAACCGGGCTTGCTGCAGCAACCCCGGCAAAGACCAGCCAGAGTAGTAGAACTAAGCTGAAGTACTTGAAAATTCTCATTCTGGGACTCCGTATCGTGCCAAGCGGCGCAATTAAAGGCTGGCAATATAGCCAGCCCCTCAGAACACGTCAAGGCTTTTTGGCGCGCCCTCGATCGCTGACATATGTCATCGCCAACCTGATGGCGCCGTAAAGGATAATTACTATTCCGAAGCCGATTCGGTACGACGAATCGAGGAACCCGATCACTCCCGTCAGGAACAAAATCCCAACGAAGAGGATGATCGAGATCGATGCATAATTGACAATTCTGTCGACTCGTACCATACGAATAAGCTCCTGCTTCCGTTAATTATACAGATTTAGCGACGATTCCTTCCCGGGCTCGCCGAGAATCTGGTGCTTTCGCGGATCTGGCAGACGGCGCGGTGATCCCGCCGTCACCGGCAGGCCGAATCGAGCCATCAGTCATAATCCCGCAGCAGTTAATACAAAATTGCATGCCAATCAAGCCGACGAACTCAAGATTATAATCTGTTATTATTCATAGACTTAGCTTTGTCCCGCGGCACTCGCCGCAAGCTGAAATCCGCTTAAACGCAGAGTCTGCGGCTCGCCATTGAGGACATTGCCAATAACCTCTTGTCACTCAACGAACTACAGCACCGAACCGGATTGAGCGAAACGTGAGATTTCGCGCATACGGTTCTTTCAGATTTGCCCCGGAGTCGGAAACAATGCCAACATCAGAATTTGCAAATGTGCGAATTTGTTCCCACTATCTTCTGCTATGATAGCTGCTGTGATGACAGCTGCAGTGATGATATTGCCGGTATTCAGTTCTGATTCTCCCGATGGTGAGCGAACCAGACCTCGACGGCTTTGGAAAGTTCGACCTCCTGATCGCAGATATCTACTTCCACGGGTGATGCTGCAAGAAATATCTGGCCGTAACGTTTTCGCCCCATTCTCGAATCGGTGACTATCACTGCGCCCCAGTCCGAGGCACTCCGGATCATTCGCCCGATTCCCTGCCGGTACTTGAGAACCGCTGCCGGAATTGATACTGTCATGAATGCACTTTCTCCCGCTTGTGTCGCTTTCTCCTGCCGCGCCTGTTCGAGAGGATCATCCGGCACCGCGAACGGCATCCGCGTCAGGATCAGCAGCCGCAATAGCTCACCGGGCAGATCGATTCCCTCCCAGAATGATTCAGTACCGATCAGCACGCCGCGCTTCTGCCGACGGAAGCGATTCAAAAGAGTCTGCGCGGGGATGTCACTACGCTGTACCAGCAGGCTTGCGCGGTCCACTGTTTTGGCCATTATGCCGGCGATATCTTCCACCATCCGATATGATGTGCACAGCACCAGGGTGGGAAGCGGGTTTTGCTTCACAATGCGGCTGAGCAGCTTGCCGAGCCGCTTAACATATTCGGGGTGGTTGGGCGGTGGCAGGAATCGCGCCAGCAGCAGTTTGAGCTGTTCCTTCAGCGGGAATGGTGAAGGGAGCTTGAACTGCTGCGCTTCGATTTCGCTCTCTGCAGTCAGCCCCAGCCTGGCCTTGATCCAGGCGAAGTTGTCCTCGGAATCAAGTGTCGCGGAAGTAAAAAATAGAGAGTGGTAGCGGGGATACAGTTTGTCGTGCAACAGCGCGCCAACTTCAACCGGCGCCATCGTAATGTATACGTCGCCGTTGGCGCCAAGCAGTGCCCAGAACACTGAATTTTCGCTGCCGGCGTTAACTTCAGCGAGGGCCACCTTATAGAGTGTCTCGATTTGCTTGACCACGGTAGAAACGACCCTGCGAAAGTTGGTGATTCCCTCGAGCTCACCTTCATCGCTGGAACTGGGCGCCGACTGCTGCAAGTCAGAGAGAATGCCACGGATTGCCTCAAACTTATCATCACTCTCGTGAACACAGCTGACCAAAGCTGTGTGTACTGGGTCACCAATCTGAAAGCGCAGGCGCATTCCGGGCTCACGTCCGCCACTCTGAAGAGTATCCCGCAACTCCTGGTACAGCCGCTTCACAGCATCTGACAGAAGTGCGGCATTGTCACGCAGTTCCGCCAGGTCCAGGTTATCGTTTTCGCTCACTTCCAGTGACTTGGCGAGAAAGCTGCGAAATTTCTCTCCGCTAATTCGCTCGAGCCAGCGACTCAGCCCCTGCAGCGGGACAGTTTCCGAGAACGCGTTTACGGCTTCGGCCTGGATGCGGTGGGCTTCATCAAAGATGATATGCTCTGCCTTGCCCAGCAGCTCCGCGTTAGAAACCAGATCGGAGAACAACAGCGCATAATTGGTGATAACCACCTGTGACTTTGCCGCCTGTCTCCGTGCCTTGAAAGCGTAGCAGTCGTTGTAGAACTGGCAATTGCGTCGCAGGCAGCTCCCCTCATCCACAGTGACTCGAAACATCAAGCGATCAGCGTCGCGACTATCGAATATCGCGGATTCCGTCAGGTCACCTGACCTGGTATCATGCTCCCAAACCACTAAGGCTGCCAGAGCCTCCGCCGGGTAGCGCCCTATCTGCTCGGCGAGCTCAGAAATGAACACTTTGTAGCGGAGCAAGCAGAGGTAATTAGCCAGGCCCTTGAGGATAGAAATCTGCATACCATCCGGAATCAGGCGGGAAATCTTGGTGAGATCTGAACGAAATAGTTGCTCCTGAAGCGATTTCGTTCTGGTCACCACTACCCCGCGTTCCTTGTTGGCATGGCAGACGGAGATTAGCGGCATCAGGTAGCCGATTGATTTTCCGGTCCCGGTTGCAGCCTCCACCAGGCTCACACCCCCTGCCGCCATATTCCCCAGCACCTTTTGAGCGTAGGAAGATTGACCGCGGCGGACTTCAAAATCGGTCACCACGCTCATCTGGGGTGAGGTGCCATTCAAGAGGTCAGGCAATTCTTCGGGAGCAATCGCACTGCCCGAAGTAAGATTCTCAAACCGCTCCAGCTTCACCAGATGAAGTGCGTTTACTTCGGGGGCTGCCATGGTTGACAGCGAAGTAGTATGCTCCAGCCACTGCTCATATTGTTCCGGCAAACCCCGGAATATTGAACGGAGCTGGCGCTGGACACCGCCCGGCAGCGAGCGTACTTTTTGCTCGACGATCTCCCGCAAGCGCAGGCACTTCTCGGCGTCGGAAAGATCGCCGGTAATCGAGAAGGCGTCACAAAAGCCGGCGAGATTGTTGACGGCCAATTGCGGAAAGAAAACGGAGATCAGCAACTTGAGGTCGATAAACGGTAGTTCAGATACAAAACCCGCGATCCTGTTCCACTCCGGATGTGGTGATTCGAGCAAATCATCACAGAAGCGAAAGCCTCTCATTTGCTGGAGGCGAGTGAAGAACTTGTCGGTGACCGACATCTCCACTACCGCTTCGGGGTCCTCCGCAACTATGATGGAGTCGTTCAGCTCCGCGTGATCTGAGATTGTGAACAGCTCCACAGTAAGAAGCCGTGCAGAGGGCCGGGTGGTCTTGATATCAATGTAGACGAGATTCTCGTCTGAATGATTCCGGGTATGGCTTTGTTTCGGATTTTGTGTAGGCATGAGTTTGGCTACTGCGCAGTCTCTCCCCTATCCATCGCCATGAATCCTAGTGGAAGATCAGGGTGTTTCGTCGGGGCTGGTATATGTAATCGAATTCGGCGACTTGCTTGTCTCCGCTTTTCACTGAACGGATGTAGATCAAGCCGTAGGAGTTGTTCTCATCCTGGAACAGGATCGCATCACCCCGTCCGATTGCAAGCAATTGCACCATACCGGGCGGTTTCCGGGAAACATCCACGCTATCAATCGATGCTGTTGAGCCCAGTTTGTAGAATTTCGTGGTGCGGAGTACGTAATCGATACGACTCGGAGACGCCAGGTAGGCTTTACCATCGATGACGGCAAGATAAATGTCGTTGTCGACGTCATTAGTCGGCACATGCTTATCTTGCGAAAATGAAAAGCCGTCGTTGGTGCCGCTGAATGATTCGGCCAGCAGCACTCTGCCCTCGGGGCGCGGAATGCTCTCTACCGTGTCACTCGGAGCCGATTCAGCGTTGCCCGGGAACACCGTGGTGACATAGACGCGATAGCGCTTGCCGTTGGTTAAGCCCTCGAGAGGATAGGTTTCGAAAGCAGTCTCGGAATTATTGTCACCGGGATAAGGCTCCTGACTCTGTTTGATAAATCGTTCACCCTCCTCAGCGACATATATCATATAGCCTTTGATCAAATCGCCGGCTTTGCGATTTGTATCCCAGCGCAATTCAAGAGCTCCGCTGCGAGGCTTTGCCGTGAGATTGGTAGGACCCGGACCGGCGGCCGTTGTCTCGACTCCCGGCTTCGTGGTCGCGCAACTCAGCAGCAATGCTACCACAAAGGCGATACATATCGAGAGTGTGCGCTGCAGCAATTTCAATCCGCGATTCCTATTCGATAATCCTTACGGAGTGGGAAGCTCGCGTTTGGCAGGGCCGATGTACTTCGCATTAGTGTCCCCCAGCCTGCGCATCGGGCGCTGTGTCGTTTTCTCTTCATAGGCGTGAGCAGCTAGTCCCGCTACGCGTGAGAAAATGAAGAAAGCCTTGCCGAGGCGCCAGTCGAAACCGAGATCGGAGATGACTGCGGCTATTGCGCCGTCAACGTTTAGTGGTAGTTTCTTGCCCAGACTCTTTTCGAGAGCTTTCTCAATTGCCAGCGCCAATTCCAAATGCCGTCCGTTGAAGTTATGCCGTTTTGCCAACTCGAACATTTTGGCGGTGCGGGGATCAGCAGTGTGGAGGCGGTGTCCAAAACCCGGCATGCGCTGCTTCTTCTCGCTGAGTTGCTTCACCAGAGTTGTCGCTAACTCTGTAGTATCACCATCTTTGGCAGCCCATTCCTGCATAATGCGTGCCGATTGTTCGATAGCGCCGCCATGAACATCGCCAATAGCGAGTACGCCGGCAGCGACAGCGGCATTAAGCGAGTTGCCGGCTGACATCACAGTGCGAGCCGCCAGCACTGATGGTGGACTCACGCCGTGATCCACCGATGAGACCAGGATTGCGCGCATCATTTCCGATTCTGATTTGCTGGGGAGTTCGCCTTTCAGCACGAGGAAGATGGCGTCGCTGAAGCTGAGTGATTCCATTAAGTCGGCAACTTCGTAACCGCGCACTCGAATCAGGTTCGCGCCGATTTCGGTGATGGAAGTCTGCCACGGTTCTTGACTGCTCATTTGGTACTGTCCCCCGCCGCACTTTCCCGGAGCGCCTTATCAGTTTGAGTGGGCAGGAAATTGAGATATTGCTTCTCAAGATCCTCCATGCTGAATTCGAAATACTGCTGCGCGGCACTGGCGAAGCTTACCTGGGAATCGTACACGCGTCTGAACATCGATTTCTGCCGGTAACTCAGCGTGCCCCATTGCGTGAGCATGAAGCCGCAAAACGATGCCGCTTCGATCTGACGCTTTGCAGGATCCAATTCCTTATACGAGTCGTTGTCAACCAGAGCCTTTATGCCGTCAAAGTTGCCCTGCTGAACGTAGCTGTAGGTCAGATCATGGAAATTGCGATTGCTGTAGTCGTAAAGGGTGGGCAGACCTTCTTGCATAAACAGATAGTGCGGCTGGCCTATCTTTCCCATAACAAATTCGGTAATCTGCCGTCCAAAAACAGGTCCATAACCGTAGAAAATTGAATCACCCTGAATGGTGGTGTAGTTGAGTCCGGTGTCTTTCAGCAGGTCCTTCAGATCCGCGAAGCAGAAGAAATATAGCGTATCAACATCATAATTCTGCAGCGCATAAGTAACGTCCGAGTACATCTGCTCGGCTTTCTTCAGAAGTGCAGGCGCGCGTTCACGGATGGAGTCTACCGGCTGATAATAGAACATGACAAATTGCCCGGGGAGAAATCCCCATTCGAAGTCGACATTGAGCTTAACCGGGCCTCGGCTCGTACTCTGCGCCGGTTCTTCTGATTTTGCCTTTTCGCCGCTGTCAGAGCTGCAACCCAGGCTTAACATCATAAGCACCAGAATCGCAGCAATAAGTGACAATCTATGTCGGAACATGATTCCTCCAGTAATCTCAATATTGTAGATGCGGATGATACTTGATTAGCGCGGCGATGTCAATAATGTCGACGTTGCACCTCGTCAGTCATTCACGCGGGGCAACTGCGGGTGCGAAGGTATTCGCGGTAACAAACTTATCCTGCGTGGGAAAGAGCAGACTTGTAAGTCAGCGCTTGCGTAGGACAGAATTTGGCACACGCCGGGTCGCCGCCGCAAAGATCGCACTTGACAACACGATTCTGGTGTGAATCGAACAGCGAGCAACCAAAGGGGCACGCTGCCACGCATGCCATGCAACGCACGCAGACTTCATCATCGATCTCGTAAGCACCGGTATCGACGTTAAATTTGATCGCATCGACCAGACACGATTTCACACAGGCGGGATCGTCGCACTGCAGACAGACTACCGGTACCCAGAGGTCTTTGAGGCCACCATCGAGTGGGTAAATGCGGCTGCGGGCCTGTTTGCCCTCGATCGTGTGCGTGAACGAGCAGGCTAGCTCGCAGGTGCGGCAGCCGATACAGAGATTCGGGGTTACTTCAAATCGCATATTCACAGCTATGCCTCCTCCCGCACTGTTTCCTCACGTGTCCAGGCCGCGATTTTGCCGAAATTCCTGGCGGTGCGTTTGCGGTGGGACTCGTCACCCAGACCGAAGTATTCTTCCGGAATCTCACGATGTTTGGTGAGGTACTCGGCAAAGACCCTCGTGATCGTCGGCATTCCGGTTTGAGGGTCGCGAAGCATCTCGAATGTCTTGCCCCATATCTCACGGGTCATGCCGTTGTCGGTGTACTTGATGTAGTTGGTCGGACAATTGAGCGCGCAAGCCAGGCAGCCGGTGCAATCGGGCGGTGGCTCGTTGAGCGGCGGTGCGACTTCACGCCCATGGCCTCGATTCACCAACGAGATTGCCGAGAAGCCCATGGCATCACAGATGCGCGTGCAGATGGCGCAGAGGATGCAATCATCCGGCTCGGCCACTTCCTGATACTTGCTGCGAACTATACCGTACTCCGCAGCCAGATCCTTGATTTCTTTCGTGTGCGGATTTCTGGCGAGCAGCAGATGCAGGACAGTTTTGCGCTCCTGGATTACCGCTTCCGAGTCAGTTTGTACCTCAAGATCGGCACTAACCGGATAGAGACACGAGACAACGAGATCTTTCCAGCCTTTCCACTGCGGCTTGGAGATTTCCACCATGCAGAGCCGGCAGCCGCCGTATGGCTCAACCGCCTCGTGATGACACAGCGCCGGCGCTTTGAAGCCGTTACGCTTCATCACCGTCAGCAGGAATTCACCCTCTTCCGCCTGCACCAGCCTGCCGTTTATGCTTATGTTAATCATACTCACTCTCTCCTCAAGCCACGTCGATCGCGTCATAGCGGCACACCGCTACGCAGGCGCCACACTTGGTGCATCTATCCTGATGAATGAAATGCGGTTGTTTCTTTTCACCGGTGATGGCGTTGTACGCGCAAGCCGTGATACAGGCGACACAACCGGTGCATTTCTCATTGACGGTGTAGGTGATCAGTTCGCGGCAGACACCCGCCGGGCAGCGCTTCTCGCGGATGTGCGCTTCCCACTCGTCGCGGAAATAGCGCAGGGTCGAGAGCACCGGATTGGGGCCCGATTTTCCCAACCCACAGAGGGAGGCCTTAACCACCACGTCAGAAAGCTCTTCGATCTTCTCCAGATCACTCTCTTCGGCGCGGCCCTCGCAAACCGCAATCGTCATTTGGTGAAGCTGATACAAGCCTTCCCGGCACGGCACGCATTTACCACACGATTCCGAAACCAGGAACTGCAGGAAATAGCGCGCGACATCGACCATGCAGGTGCGGTCGTCCATCACGATCATACCACCAGAACCCATCATCGAGCCCGCTTTGGTAAGCGAATCGAAATCAACGGGAAGATCAAGCATTGACTCCGGCAGACAACCTCCTGAGGGTCCGCCTGTTTGCACGGCTTTGAAGGGTCGATCATTGAGGATGCCACGGCCGATATCGTAGATAATCTCACGCAGGGTCGTGCCCATAGCGACCTCAATCAAACCGGTGTTGCGTACTTTGCCCACCAGCGAGAAGGCTTTGGTGCCGCTGTTGTTCTCACATCCGATGGAAGTGAACCATTTAGCGCCCTTGTTGATAACAACCGGTACATTTACATAGGTCTCGACATTGTTGAGGACGGTAGGTTTGCCCCACAGCCCTTTAATGACCGAGCGGATATATTTCTCGCGCGGCTCGCCTACTAACCCGGCGACCGATTTCATCAGCGCCGAGGATTCCCCGCAAACGAACGCACCCGCGCCGCGAGCGATGCGAATATCGAAGCTGAAGTCGGTACCCAAGATATTCTCACCCAACAAACCGTACTCGTGGCAATCATCGATAGCTTTCTGCAGGTGCAGCACCGCCAGTGGATACTCCTCACGCACATAAATGAACCCACGCCTGGCTCCAACTGCATAAGCAGCGATCATCATTCCCTCGAGGACTGCGTGCGGATCACCCTCCATGATGCTGCGGTCCATAAACGCGCCGGGATCGCCCTCATCACCGTTGCAGATTACGAAGTGTTCGTCGGCCTCTACATCGCGACAGGTGCGCCATTTGCGTCCAGCCGGGAAACCACCGCCACCACGCCCACGCAGGTTGGCTTGGTCGACTTCTTCGATTACTTCGTCCGGCGTCAGCTTAGTAAGTGCTTTCGCGATTGCCTGGTAGCCACCCACGGCGATGTAATCGCCAATTGAATGCGCCGCGATCTTACCGAGATTGCGCAGAGCAATCCTCTCCTGATGCTTGAAGAAGGAGACCTCACCGTAGCACTCAATCTTCTTACCGTCCCTGGGATCTACATAGAGATGCTTTTCGATTACCTCGTCACTTTCAATCGACTTTTCGATAATCTCGGGAATGTCCCTGGGCTTGACCTTAGTATAGAAAATTCCTTTCGGCTCGATCACTACCAGCGGTCCCTGCTCGCAGAAACCATGGCAGCCGGTCTCTTTGATCGCCTTGACTTCGAAATCTTTGATCTCGCGCTCATCAAGTGCCTTATGGAACGCCTCGACCAGTTGGGCGGCGCCGTTGGCCAGACAACCGGTACCGCAGCAAACCATCACCTGCTTCGGATACTTGTCATTCTCCGCTTTGTGTTCTCTGCGAAGCTTCTCGAGATCTTTCACCGAGGTGATTTTCCGGGTGGCGGCTGTTGTCGTAGTTGCTTCCGTCATCACTTGTCCTTCACCAACCGTTTTGCACCACTTACTTTGACAGAGCCGTGGTAGTGATCATTGACAATCACCACCGGCGCCATCGCGCAGGCACCCACGCAGGCCACCACCTCGAGAGAGAACTTGCCATCCTCGGTCGTCTCGCCCTCCTTGATTCCCAGGTGATTGGAAATCTGATCGAGAATAAGATCAGCGCCGCGAATGTGACAGGCGGTGCCCATACACACGCGCACGACCTTCTCACCCTTGGGATTGAGACTGAAGGCGTTGTAGAATGTCGCCACGGAAAAAACTTTGCTTAGTGGCAGCTGCAATTGTTCAGCAGTTAGCTTGAGCGCCTCGCAGGGGAGATAGCGGTATTCTTTCTGGATATCCTGCAGGATCATGATCAGCGAGGAGTCATCCTGCGGATGACGCTCGAAAATCTCGGGCAGCTTGGAGAAATCGTGCTGAAGCTTCGCCGTTGCTGTCATGCGTGAGCCTCCTGCTGCTTCACATATCGCTCGCCCAGTTGATAGCTTTCCTCGATCACCTTCAGGTTGATTTCCAGCAGGTCTTTTTTGCGTCCCATCTTCTGCTGCACGATCTCGCGCAGGCTGTCGAACCCCACGATTTTGGTCGCGCCCACGAACACCCCCAGCATTACCATATTAAGTGTCTTAGGGCTGCCGGCTTTGATCGCGATATCGTTGGCCTCCACCAAAATCTCGGTGACATCATCACGATTCGAAACCAGGTCGATTAATGACTTGTTGACGACGATAATCCCGCCCGGCTTTACGCGCGGTGCGAATTTTTCCATTGAGGGACGATTGAAAACCACCAGTCCGCGCGGGGTGTTGATAATTGGCGAGCCGATGCGACTATCGGAGATCACTACCGTGCAATAGGCGGTGCCGCCGCGCATCTCAGGACCATAGGAAGGAATCCACGCTACCTGTTTGCCTTCATGAATTCCGGTGTAAGCCAGTAACTGCCCGGCGGTGAGAATTCCCTGCCCGCCGAAACCTGCAAAGGTTACTTCGAACTGGTTCATACTTCAGTCACCTCCGGTGGCTCTTTGAAGACACCGAGCGGATAGTAGGGCGACATCTCGCGCTGCAACCACTTGGTCGACTCGCTTGGAGTCAAACCCCAGTTGGTCGGACAGGTCGAGAGTACCTCGACCAGCGAGAAGCATTTGCCCTCCACCTGATTACGGAATGCCCGTCTGATTGCTCGTTTGGCGCGCACGATGTTTTGCGGCGTGTGCACCGCAACCCGTTCGATATAGCTGGGAGTGCGCAACGTTGCGAGAAGTTCTGCCATGCGAATTGGCCAGCCGGCCAACTCGACATCACGTCCTTTCGGGGTCGTCGAGGTCACCTGCCCCGGCATGGTCGTGGGCGCCATCTGGCCGCCGGTCATACCATAGATCGCGTTGTTCACGAAGACCGTCGTGATTTTCTCACCGCGATTCGCGGCATGGATGATCTCATTGGTACCGATCGAGGCGAGGTCACCGTCGCCCTGATAGGTAAAGAGAATCAACTCGGGTGAAACACGTTTCAGGCCGGTCGCCAGCGCGGGGGCGCGTCCATGAGGCGCCTCCAGGAAGTCGGTACGAAAATAGTTGTAAATCAGCACCGAGCAACCGACCGGCGCGACGCCGACGGTGCGTTCCCTGATGCCCAACTCGTCGATTGTCTCCGCAATCATGCGATGGATGATGCCATGGGTGCAGCCGGGACAGTAGTGAGTGACGACGTCGGTGAATGACTTTGGTCGTTCGAATGTCGTTCTGGGATCTGGTTTCATTTCAACCGTCATCAATCATCACCTCACTTCGACTCCACCGTAGTGGCTTTCTTGATCTTGAGTAGTTTGTAAATGTAGTCCTTGACCTCTTCCGGCGAAGGCACGATACCTCCCGTCCTACCGTAAAACTCCACCGGTTTCTTGCCAAGAACTGCTTTCTCGACATCCTCCAGCATCTGTCCCATGCTCATTTCGACCGTCAGCACTACTTCGATATTCTTCTTCGCTGCCTCCGCATGAATTTCTTTTTCGGGGAAGGGGTAGAGGCATATCGGGCGCAGCAGGCCGACGCTGATCCCTTCCGTCTCCAGTTCGTCGATGACGGTCTGGCAGATACGCGCCATCGTGCCGTAGGAGACTAGTAGCATGCGATTCTTGTCGCTTACTTTGTAGTTCTCGTAGCGTATTTCTTCGCGGTGCATTTGCTTATATTTTTCCGCCAGTTCGATGCTGTTCTTTTCGAGCGCGTACGGATCAAGGAAGAGCGACTTGGCGATTAACGGCTCTCTGTCTTTGGCCCCGACCAGGGCCCAATCCTTTGGTGGCAGTGGGTCTTCCTTGAATTCATCCGGAAACTCCACCGGCTCCATCATCTGGCCGATCATGCCGTCGCCGATGACCATCACCGGGTTGCAGTACTTGTCGGCGAGATGAAACGCGAGCATGGTCAAGTCGACCGCTTCCTGTACCGTGGAAGGCGCCAGCACCAGCAAACGGTAATCACCGTGACCGCCGCCCTTGGTAGCCTGGAAGTAATCTGATTGCGCCGGCAGGATGCCACCCAATCCGGGACCACCACGCATAATGTTGATCAGCACTACCGGCAACTGCGCGCCGGCGATGTAGGAGATCGCCTCCTGCATCAGGCTGATGCCCGGAGATGACGATGAAGTAAACACGCGCTTGCCCGATGCGGCAGCGCCGAAGAGCATATTGCCAACAGCGACTTCACTTTCAGCCTGAACGAAGACGCCGTCGACTTCGGGCAGGCGCTTGGCGAGATACTCGCCCACTTCACTTTGAGGTGTTATCGGATAGGCGAAATAATATTTGCCACCGGCGCGTACCGCCGCTTCTCCGATGGCTTCATTGCCTTTCATCAAAATTCTTGCCATAACTTCCGCCTTACATCCAAGCTCTAGTAATCATAAAGTAAGAACCGCGTGCCGTTCATGTGGACCGAGATCGCGGCGTCGGGGCACATGATTGCGCAAATCTGGCAGCCGATGCAGCGCGAGGGATCGTGGCACATCGCAAAGAAGTAACCCCGCTTGGTGATCTCTTTCGACATCGAAAGGATCTCCTGCGGGCAAGCCTTCACGCACAGTTCACAGCCCTTGCAGTAATTCTTGTCTATCGTAACACCCGGCATAAGCTATCCTCAAATGATTGCGCGAGGGCCTGTCTACAGGTCGCGCAAAGTCAGTTTTGTCTTCCTCTCCCATGGTTTCAGCATTCTGCGACCGAGGCTGAACAGCGGCACCCCCACCGAATCAGCATCCATCGACTCGATCACTTCCGCCATCGCGCTGGCAAACCGCAGCGGTAAACCCGTGGCCTCACCCACCTGCTGCGACAATTCTATTCCCTGCATCACCGTCTCGCGAGTCGTTTCGTCAATCAAGTGAGTATTGGAGATGATTCCGGTGAACTTCAGCCGTGATGAGCCCTCAATCGCAGCGATCATCTTCTGCGTTCCCGCCACCGTGGAAGTAAAAGGGCGGTTGGCGTTAAGCACCAGCAGAAGCTGATAGTCATGCTCCTCAAAGACATCAACCATTGAGCTGAGTACGCGGCCGCCGAGGTCATCCCCGCCGACATCGAGGATCACCTTACCGTCATCTTCCTCAAGCGTCGCCCGTACCTGTGGGACAATGATCGGCAGGTCAGCGTGACAGTGCTCACCAAGCGGGGTGATCACGTTGATTCCATAGGTTTCCATTTCCTCGCGGGCTTCGCGAGAACGGAAATAGGGATTTACGATATCGAGATCGATGATGCTAAGAGGCTGATTGGCAGGTTCACCGGCAAGCTTAAGCGCATAATTGACAGCCACTTCCGTCTTACCCGACCCGTACGCTCCGGCAAAGATGATGATTCTTTCCGGGAAAGTGTTGCTGCTGTCAACCATAGCTTTCACTCACTTAACGTGACTTTTTTCACAATCACTAACCGATACATTTTATATTATCGGACAACTTTAGTCAAGTAATAAACTAAAGTTTATTATACACGTTTTCCCGCCTATTTCCAGTTATTTTAGCAACTTCGCCGAAATCAAGTTCGAAAAAGTTGTCGTAATTGATCCAAATTGTGAAAATGGAGCATCTGTTCCGGCGGAGCGCTTTATGTGAATTATTTCACGATATAATTGCATTCCATTGGAGTTAAGGCGTTGATTCGTAATAAGAAAGAGTTACGCAGCATTGATAGATTACTCCGCATTTGACTAAAACTGCATCACCGAGTGAGTGTTCGTCAAACTTCCGCTCGGATTCGTGCGCTACCAGTAATATATTGGCGCGCTGACGATTAAGAAACTGCTACCGATAATCTTATGTGTAAGCGTGCTGTATCCTCAAAGCCACATCGGAGTCAGCTGATTGAGCAAAGTCAAATTCTGTTTCGGCATTCATAACCACCAGCCGGTGGGTAATTTCGGATGGGTTGTCGAGGACGCCTACCGGAAATCATACCTGCCGTTCCTGCAGTTGCTGGAGAGGCACGAATTCTTTCGCATTTCGCTTCACTGCACCGGCATTCTCTACGACTGGATGAAGCAGAATCACCCAGAGGGCCTTACTCTGATCGGCAAGCTGGTTGACCGGGGGCAGGTGGAGCTTCTCACGGGAGGCTTCTACGAACCGATATTGCCGATCATCCCCGACTCCGACAAGCTGGGGCAAATCGAGCGTCAGACCGAATTCATCCAGAAGGAGTTTGGCGTTACGCCTACCGGACTGTGGCTGGCGGAACGTGTTTGGGAACCGCAACTGCCAACTCCACTCAGGCGGGCCGGAATTGAATACACGATTTTAGACGATATCCATTTTCGTTTTGCCGGTCTTGATGAGACAGAGCTGGACGGCTACTACCTTACCGAGGACCAGGGTAACAAGATTGCGGTATTCCCTATCTCACGAAAGCTGCGCTACACGATTCCGTTTGCCGATCCGGAGGAGACGATCGACTACCTGAAATCGCTGGCGGATGATTCCGGCGCCAGTCTCGGTATCTATGCCGATGATGGCGAGAAATTCGGTGTGTGGCCGGAGACCTACAAGCACTGCTACGAGGACAAGTGGCTGGAACGGTTCTTCGCAGCGGTGGAACAAAATCTCGACTGGATCGAGATGGTTACTTTTGGTGAAGCACTCAATCAAACGCAGCCCAGGGGGTTGACATATTTGCCGACGGCGTCCTACTCTGAAATGAATGAGTGGGCTCTGCCCGCGAAGGCAGTTGCTCACTACGACAAGTTTCGGCAACAACTCAAAGATGCTGAGTTGTATGATGACAATATCGCGTTTGTTAAGGGAGGTTTTTGGCGTAATTTTCTGAGCAAGTATCCCGAGACGAATCACTTGCACAAGAAAATGCTCTCAATCAGCCGCGGACTCGAACAACAACGGGACGACATTGATCCAGCCGTCTTTGAGCAGACCAGGACTCATCTCTACGCAGGGCAGTGCAACTGTCCCTACTGGCATGGTGTCTTCGGGGGGCTTTATCTGCCTCATCTACGGGGCGCCGTGATGCAGGAACTGGTGGCGGCGGAGAAGTTACTTCAGCGGCAGCTTGGCGGTGACTCAATCCGGGTTGTGGCAACTGATTTCGATTGTGACGGTAACGACGAGCTATTGGTGCATGGCGAAGCAGGTATGGCTATCGTTGCGCCGGCGCGGGGTGGATCGATCATGGAGCTTGACTTCTACCCGGTCGAAAAGAATCTGGTGGATGTTGTAGCGCGACGGCGAGAGGGGTATCATCACAAGCTGCTTGAACAGGAGAGTGATTCTCGCGGGACCAAATCGATTCATGATATGGTGCGGGTAAAAGAGGATGGCCTGGAGAAGCTGCTCGCCCAAGATGCTTACTGCCGGGGGCTGTTTATAGATCATCTGCTCAGTGGGGGCACCAGCGCTGATCAGTTGCAGCACAATCAGCAGCAGGAGCTATTTGAGCTGCCGTCGCAATGTTATCAGGTAATATCCAGTGAAGCGTCGAGCCAGGGTGCCGTTTTCGAGTTGAAAAGTGAAAACGAGTCAGTGCAGCTTCTCAAGTGCTTCCGATTCAATCCTGATGTGTCACAGGTTGTTGTCGAGTATAAACTCACCAACCAGAGCGAGCAGAGAGTCACGGCGCAGCTTGCGCCGGAGTTCGCCTTTGGGGGGTATCCCTTTCCGACGGGTGAATCGAGCCTTCTCGCAGGCGAGCGCGATCGTCATGCCCTCGATTCGATTAATGAGCTGGCTGATGTAAAGAGCCTTCTCCTGCACAGCCGTCTTTACAATTTCGGAGTGATAATTTCCTCCGAGTCTCTCTTCCGTTTGCTCTCCTATCCCCTCTATACAGTCTCGCTCTCGGAAGCCGGATTCGAGAAAATCTATCAGGGATTAATCTTGCTACCTGCCTGGAATATCGATCTGGCTAAGGGGGAAGAGTTCAAAGTGGGTCTGACACTGGCTGTGCTTGAAGGCAGCGAGTCGGATCTGAAAGCCCGGCTTAAGAGTCACGTTTCCGAAGCTGCCCCTTAAGCTTAAGCAGGCGCTGGGTTATCGCCCGGGCGTGAGTTGCGTGCCAGTAGATCTTATCGCAAGCTTCACAGTAGAAGAATTTCTCTTGAGTCTCGGCAACATATGTCCACAACCTGCCCCTGATCCGCTCCTTATTAGTCTCGATCAGCCGGCTGTTACACTCCAGACAGCGCGACAAGAATCGATCTTCCTCGATATCGAGAGCGAATTCAGTAGCGACTGCAAGAAACTGATCTTCCGGATTATCGGCGTGGAGCAAGAAGAAGCGCGGCGCCAGTTTAAGCTCGCTGTAGAGTGAATTCCGCGACAGGACGACTCGTTCTTCGCCTAAAGCGGCCCTCACGACTTGGCGCCAGTCGGGCTCCCAGATATAGGCCGTGTCGAAACCTGCCGTTCTCAGCAGGCGGGCAAGCTTCCCGACTGTACTGTCACATAGGAAACGCATGATTCCCGACTCTATTCCTCCTACAAAGTCCTAAACGCGATTGGCGCTGAGTGTGTGGCTGGCGGGCACAAGTAGAAGTGCCACAGTAGTGATTGCTATTCGGGCACAAATCACTACTCTTGTAGTTCTAATTGTGTGGCTCAAGTCGCACACAATGTAGATTAGCGGTAGAGTAGCGATCTTTTCCGGCAGCCGTCTCCAAAGCAATCTGCAAGACGATTTACTACGTAAGTTAATGAGTATGCTTGAATTTTCAATACCCCCATTCAACGGGAGTCGACACGGGTTTTGAGCAGCGAGAATAATACTACCACACAGCAACAGACACCATCCGGTAAGCGGAAAACCCTCAACAAGTACTTCCGGCGCTACCGGAATTACTTCATAGTCGGGCTATTTGTAATTATCGGGTCAAATGTCTTTCTGGCGATTTCGCCGTGGCTGGTCAAGGAGGCGATTGACTCATTTCCGAATCGTAGTCTGCCCTCACTGATCGGTTGGTCGGTCTACGAGACGATGAAAACCGCCGCGGTGCCTTCGGCGCAATATTCGATTCCCTGGTATGCCGTCGCCATTGTGCTGACGGTGTTGATCGGCGGAACCTTCCGGTTCTTTGCGCGCCGCTCGATCATCTGGGCATCGCGCTTTATCGAGTACGACCTGCGAAACGAGCTTTTCGGGCACCTGCTCAAGCTCTCGGCGAGCTTCTATCAGCGCACACCGACCGGTGATATCATTGCCCGCACCACCAATGATATCGAGGCGATCCGCCAGTTGACCGGCCCGGCAATAATGTATTTCCTCAATTTCCTGATCGGTACCATCACCGTCCTGGGCGCGATGCTGCTGATTTCGCCGAGGATGACTCTCTACACGATGCTGCCGCTGCCGCTGTTGTCACTGGTGATGTGGTGGGTCGGAAAGGAGACGCACAAGCGCTATCGCAGGGTGCAGGATCATTATTCCGATATGTCCAGCTTCGTGCAGGAATCGATGGCGGGCATCAGGGTGATTAAATCATATCGCCGCGAGAAGCACCGCCAGGAGGAATTTAAGCAGGTCAATCGGAAATATGTCAACCTCAACCTCTCACTGGCGAGATTGCGGGCGATGTTTTACCCGATCATCAGCCTGCTGGCCAATTACACGATGCTGGTCATAATCGGGATCGGCGGTTTTGCCGTGATGAGTGTGTCATCGAATTTCACGGTGGGTTCCCTTATCGCGTTCATAGTCTATCTCGGTATGCTGATCTGGCCGATGCTTTCGATCGGCTGGGTGGTAAACCTCTATCAGCGCGGCACCGCCAGTTTGAAACGTGTCGATTTGTTGCTCGAGGAGGAGCCGGACATTACGGATGTCCCCGAGCCGCAGCTGCCGGCTGGGGCGGGACAGATTTCGTTCACGGGTCTTTCCTTCAAATATCCCGACACCAGAGCGGAAGTTCTTCGCGACGTGAGTTTCTCAGTCAAGGCAGGAGAATCAATTGCAGTAGTAGGCTCAACCGGCGCTGGTAAGACGACTCTGGTGTCGCTGCTGATGCGCACCTACAAGGTACCCGATGGATCGATCTTCATTGACGGAGTGGACATCAACCAGATGCCGGTCGATGACCTGCGCGGCATGATCGGTTTCGTGCGGCAGGATCCTTATCTCTTCTCCAACACCATATCGGCCAATATCGCCTTCTCGCAGGAGACTATTGACGAGGATCAGGTTCAGCAGGCTGCGGTGATGGCGGCATTTGATGGCGAAGTTGACTCCTTCCCGAAGAAATTCAAGACGGTGCTGGGCGAGCGCGGCATCACTCTCTCTGGCGGACAGAAACAGCGCGCCGCGATCGCACGAGCGCTGCTGAAGCGGCCCAAGATACTGGTTTTCGATGATGCTTTTTCGGCGGTTGATACCCAAACCGAGGAATTGATTCTGGAGCAGCTTAAGAATATCGAAGGGCGCGCAACAATGTTCATAATCAGCCATCGTCCCTCGACGATCAAGCGCGCCGACAGAATCATTGTGCTTGATCAGGGTACGGTAGTCGAAAGCGGCACACATGATGAACTGGTGCGGAAGCAGGGGCGTTATTATGAACTGATCCGTCGCGAAGAGATGGTGGACGAACTCAATCTGCTGGACTAAGGCTAAGCAAAGCAACAATGCAGGAATATTACGAAGAAGATAAGTTAGGCAAAGCCTACGACGCTCAGCTGATGAAGCGGCTGCTGCAGTACCTCAAGCCCTACCGCTGGTTTGTGGCGTTGTCGGTGGTGCTGCTGTTGATCGCCAGCGGGCTTGAGTTGCTGGTACCGTATCTGACCAAGCTTGGTATCGATTCGGTCGTCAACGGCAATCGCGATGAGTTCACCAGCGTCCTCTGGTTCATGGGCGCGGTGATGACTTCCGAGTTTTTCTTCGGCACCGGACAGATTTACATCATGGAATGGATCGGGCAGAGCGCGATGTTCGATTTGCGTCAGAAGCTGTTCGAGCATATCCAGAAAATGCATCTCGCGTTCTTCGATCATAATCCATCCGGGCGTTTGCTCACCAGAATCACCTCCGATGTCAACGCACTCAACGAGCTGTTTGCCTCGGGTGTGGTGGATATTTTCGGCAGCCTGATTAAGGTCTTCGGGATTGTCGCGATTCTCCTCTATCTGTCATGGCAGTTGTCGCTGGTGACTTTTATCATCGTGCCGATGATAGCGTTCTCCAGCTTTCTCTTCCGCAAGAAAGTGCGAGATTCTTATCGCAACATTCGCCTGATTCTGGCGCGCCTGAATTCCTTCACCCAGGAACATCTCGCCGGCATGTCAGAAGTGCAGTACTTCGTGCAGCAGCGCAAGACCATGAACAACTTCGCGCAACTCAACGATGAGTTGCGCTTTCAGTATCACCGCTCGATTCTCTACTACGCAATCTTCTTCCCGGTCGTCGAGTTGATCGGCGCCATCAGTCTCGCCTTGATAATCTGGTATGGTGG
>CAYXUL010000048.1:0-8203 GCA_964468475.1 uncultured Ignavibacteria bacterium
CGGGCTATGCGTGCTTGTGGCTGAAGTCACTTTCTTCCATTTCGTTTCCCCAACGATCCGGGCTTCAGAGGATATTTCGGCTTTTTGTTTGGAAGTGTACTCCAGATTTCCGCCAATATACGCCGATGGCGCAATCGTGATTCTGTCCCCGCGTATTCTGACATTTCCGTCGATTCGTCCGGTGACGTTGACATCGTCAGAATTGATATAGGCATCGCGGTCGATTGTACCATTAAGAAATGTCACCGCAGCAAAGAGCGCCGCGTCGCGACCGATATGAGATTCGTTGGACAGCGTCAGCTCCTGACCGAATGCGGTTGCATCGCCATCGATCAGGGCGTTGATGGTAATATACTGAGCAAAGCCGTGATAGGAGCGTTCCACCTGGCCGTTGACAGTCGCATGTCGTGCGGCAGTATACACGTTGCCGTCGGCGGTACCGTTGAAAGTAGCAGTACCTGCCGCCATGAACAAGTCACTCACGATATTTCCATCGAAATTGACCGTGCCTCCCACGAGGTAGACATCCTCCTTGTAGTCCCCGCTCAGGTAGATTTCATCCTGTTGGCGAAAGAGAAATCCCTTTGCAGTGGAACTTAGGAGCAGGATCGCTGCGAGCAAACCTAAGAGAAACTTGGCTGGGTTCAACAAATTCATACTCCGCTTCTCCCACCTGTAATTGCCGATCAAGCGCCGACCTAGTATACCGCAGGCTGTCAGTGAATGTTACGATTATCTTAAGCGGTTGCTGCTCAGGTTGCCGGGTCGATAAGACTTACTAATAGCTGATAACTTCAACCATCACAAGGGATTTCTGACGGACACCGTCATGAGCTAAGTTTTCTCCGAACCGTGGATAGTGCCATACGACAGTTAAGGCGGAAAGAGAAATTGAGGATTAACAATGATGACACATCCACTCGAACAGCACGACGAACTCTACCGCAAGGCGTTTGCGAAGTATCAGCAGCGTGACCTTCAAAGCGCGCGAGTCCTGGCCGAAGCGGCCGCGGAAAAGGCACAAAGCTATCTTCTGCAGGAAGGTCTGACAGTTCCCGTGGATCACTATACCTGTCGCGCACAAGCCCTGCTGCGACTGATAGATCAGAAAGACTCCTTTCGTAACACTCCTTAAGCCCCATTCAGATGGTCGGCGTCGTGACCTGCCCGGACACACCCGTTGGCGCCGACCACCTCTCATCCGCCGAATTGACATCGCAATCCGAAGCTTGGCTCGATAGTGCGCGAACTGTTGGATTTGCCGGCCGATTTGCGTAGATTGAATCGGTTTCGATGAATTGATCGCCAGTCTGGTCCAATCGATTGTGAGGTTTGGCTGAATATCCTCATTCTGACACACTGTTTTCCGAGTGAAAAGGAGCCCCACAGTGGCGCCTTTCTGATTCCCTGGCTCGAGGATTTCAAAAAAGAGGAGAATCCCGATTCCGTGGAAGTTGTCGTAATCGGGAAATACTCTGTTATTTCCGGCCTGCGCCAGATTCGCCGCTACAATCCAGATTTGATCATCGCGCACTGGTTGTTTCCTGCAGGTTTCATTGCCCGCCTCAGCGGCTATCCGTTTCGGGTATTCTGCCACGGTAGCGACGTGATGATGGCGAAACGCAGTGTGTTCTGGCGCCTGTGGGCGAAGTGGGTCACTCGCAAAGCCGCCGCATGCTTTTTTGTCAGTTCGTGGTTACGCGATGTGGCTATCGACGCCGGAATCATCGCCGACCCCGAGCGCGCTCATGTGCGTTCGATGCCGGTTAACAGGCATGTCTTCTTTCCCGATCTCACGGTGCAGCGGAGCATGCCTCCACAGATCCTCTACGTCGCGAATTTCAACCTGCAAAAGCGTCACAAGCTACTTATCGATGCTCTGCACCAGGTGAGCGAATTAGAACCCGCACTCGACTGGCGCGCCGAATTCATCGGCGGGCACAATCCACCCGATTCGCTTCGTGAACAGGCAAAATCCCAGGGCATCGCTGATCGCATCACCTGGTCGGAGCCGGTTTCCCAGGAGCGACTGGCTGATAAATATCGCCACGCCAGCCTGGTCGTGCATTGCGGTGAGGGAGAAGGGTACGGCATGTCGGTCGCGGAAGCACGCGCCTGCCGTACGCCCGTACTCGTCCTCCGAAGCGGCGGATTGCCGGAAGCTACTGAGGGAGAAGGGGTTGTCGACGATGTTGCTGCTTTCGTGACTGCGTTGCGTGACCGCTTGAGGCACACTCACAAAAACACGCTCGAGTAATCCATCGTACATCTGACAGAGCCAGATTCTTGCTCACAAGACCTGAGTTGACGTACATGTCGACTCTGTGGCCTTGATCGCGTCATCAATTGAGTTGTAGAGGAAGTTGGAGTTTTTGGCAGCAGGTACAGAAATCGGCAATCTTGACAGAACTGATAAGGATTTGTATTGTTACATACACTATAGCCTGACAAGCAGGTCTTGTCAGGAAGACCGGCAGGAAAGAACAGGAGAGAACCGTGGCAATTTCCACACGGGGTAGGTACGGAGTGCGCGCCTTACTGGCGATCGTCAAAGCTGAGGCGCCGCTTTCGACTGCGAAGATCGCCGGCGAAGAGGATATCTCGCTGCCCTACCTCGAACAGATTTTCAACAAGCTCAAACGAGCCAAGATTATCAAATCGAAGCGTGGCGCCCGCGGTGGCTTCATGCTGGCACGTTCGGCAAAAGAGATCAGCGTGGGTGACGTCATCTCCGTTCTGGACGGACCGATCGAATTTGGTCACTGCCATCATCCTGAACATGAGGAAGATTGCGAGCGACGAGATATCTGTGCCTCACGGCGGTTCTGGGCCGAGTTAGAACAGGACGTCAACAGCAAGCTGTTCAGCACCACCCTGCAGGACCTGAAAGATATTGAGGCAGGATTGATCGAACAGGTGCGTGAAGAAGTCGGGGGGTAACCGTAACACGGATTTACTGCTATGAAACAAGTTTATTTGGACCACAACAGCACAACATCACTTGATCCTCGCGCGCTGGAGGCGATGATGCCCTACCTGCGGGGGATGTATGGCAACGCCTCCTCGATTCACGGTGTCGGCCAACGTGCGCGTGCCGGCCTCGAACGATCGCGGGAACGCATCGCTGCTTTGCTCAACTGTCGTCCCGATGAGATCTATTTCACTTCCGGCGCTACCGAAGCTGACAACATGGCAATCAAGGGTGTCGCCGATGCGCTCGCTTATAAAGGCAAGCATATCGTCACCACCCGCATGGAGCATCAGGCCGTGCTGGAACCCTGCGAATATCTGGAACGGCATGGTTATGAAGTAACCTATCTCGATGTCGATCACGATGGTCGCGTCGACCCCGAGGATCTGCGCGCCGCGCTGCGGGATGACACGATCCTGGTCTCGATCATTTACGTCAACAATGAAACGGGAACTATCCAGGATATCAAGGAACTCGCAGCCGTAGCTCACGAGCGCAAGATTCTCTTCCACACTGATGCCGTGCAGGCGGTTGGACGCATGCCGGTCGATATCCGGCAGCTGGGAGTCGATCTGCTCTCGATGTCAGCACACAAATATCATGGGCCCAAGGGAATCGGGGCGTTGTACGCCCGAGTCGGAACCCGTTTTGCCCCTATCCATCATGGTGGCTCGCATGAGCGCGGCAAGCGCGCCGGCACCGAAAACGTAGCCGCAGCCGTCGGTATGGCTCGCGCCCTCGAACTGGCGGTGGAGGAGATGGAGCAACGCCAGTCGTACATCGAGCGTTTATCGGATAAATTAGTCGATGGGATTCTCCAGCGGATACCTTCGGCAAAGCTGCACGGCGACCCAGAGCATTGGCTTAAGTACACGATGTTCTTCACCTTTCCGGGCAGTGACGGTGAGGCTGTGTTAGTCACACTCGATATGAAGGGGATCGAAGTTTCCTCCGGATCGGCCTGCACCTCCGGGGCAACCGAGCCTTCGCATGTATTGCTGGCAATGGGCGTGCCGCCGCAGGAAGCTTCCACCGCCGTGCGCTTCTCGCTCGGCAAGGACAATACCGAAGAAGACATCGATTATGTCCTGGAAACTCTGCCCCCGATCATCGAGAACCTGCGCCGGATGTCGCCCGAATACGCCAAAGCCGAATAGTTATTTCCTCTGAAATTCTCAATGAACAAGTCTAAACAGGACACACTAATTGCCGTCGCCATGTCGGGCGGTGTCGACAGCTCGGTAGCGGCTGTCAAGCTCAAGCTGGAAGGCTACAACGTTATTGGCCTCACCATGAAGCTGTGGG
The DNA here is from genome assembly GCA_964468475.1 of uncultured Ignavibacteria bacterium. Classification (GTDB taxonomy): domain Bacteria; phylum Zixibacteria; class MSB-5A5; order CAIYYT01; family CAIYYT01; genus JBECKX01. Next base: position 4,277 of record CAYXUL010000048.1, read on the forward strand.
ACTTCTCCGAGATCTCAGCCGAGGAGGATAAGAACATCTCGCGTCGCTGCTGCTCACTGGAGATGTTCGATGATGCCCGCAGCGTATGCTTCAAGTACGACATACCCCACTACGTGCTCAACATGCACGAGGATTTCCACGAAACCGTTATCAATGACTTTGTCCGGGAGTACCTGATTGGACGCACGCCTAATCCCTGTGTCATCTGCAACTACAAAGTCAAGTGGGAGCTGTTGGAGAATAAGACAAAGCAACTGGGTTGCGACTATCTCGCTACCGGTCATTATGCCCGCATCAAGCGCGATGAAGCCACCGGGCGCTACCAGATTCTCAAGGGCGTGGATGCCACGCGCGATCAGTCATACTTCCTCTGGGGGCTCAAGCAGGAATCTCTGGAACGCACGCTGTTTCCGCTGGGGGAGATGCGCAAGCGTGAGGTTCGTGCGCTGGCGCAGGAGTACGGGCTGATCAACGCCGACCGCGAGGAATCGCGCGAGATATGCTTCGTGCCCAACAACGACTACACCAAGCTGGTGGAGAATAAGGAGCCCAACCTGCCGGGGACGGGCGTGATTCGTGACCTGCAGGGTAATGTCGTCGGTAAGCATGAAGGCTACTACAAGTACACTGTCGGTCAGCGGCGACGGATCGAGATTAAAACCAACGAGAAGAAATATGTGACTAAGATCATCCCTGAGCGCAACGAGATCGTAATCGGGGATGATGCCGATCTCTTCGAGCAGTCCTTCACGGTGAAGGAGATCAACTGGGTGGCGTTCGACCCGACGACCACGCAGCAGGCGGAAGGCGTGAATCCATCCCCTCCACAAATCACCGCTCTTGCCAAGATCCGCTATTTGCACAAACCCGTCCCTGCCACGTTATCCCTATTGACAGATAGAAACGTAGAGGTTACACTACACAAAGCACAGCGGGCCATCACTCCGGGTCAGAGTTGTGTCTTTTACGACGGCGACATCGTACTCGGCGGCGGCAAAATCGCCTGACAGCGTCTCTTAAGGCTGACATTTGGCCTTAGGAATCTGTGTCGCGCGCAAGTTTGTGACGCCGGTATATGTCAAAGTTAATACGCGCGCGGGAAAAACCGGGTATTCACGGGAATACTTATTAGTCTAAATTGTACTCAAAAGGTACTGAAGGTTCAAAATCGGGAGGAGTGATGAATCTCATCGCCACGAGAAGAACCACAGGGACAGTATTAGGGTTGGTTTTGTTTCTGGGAGCATCTGCCTTCGCTCAGCAGATCCCCTACGATTACTTTTATGGTCGCATCGTCGGCCGGCAACAGGTGGGACTCGATTATCGGGATTCCGAAGGCGCTCGCGCCACGATCGACGGCTCGCTCTATTTCGGTTTTCGTGACCGCTTCCGCTTCGGAGTCGACAAGCTCTTCAGGTGGACACCATCACTTTCAGATGATGCACTGCACTGGAACCAACCGCCGCTGCGCGGGGATATCCAGCTAGCCGATGGCTTGCGGCTGCATCATGATTTGTTTCGCCTCGATCAGAACAGTTCCTTCGATCTATCGGGCAATGCGGCGATTGAAAATGAATCCGATGAATTGGGTCTCTCACAGTCGCTCAATTATCTTGAATCAGCCGGTGTGGAGTACGACCCGGACCTCTCACTCCGAGAGTTTCTTGGCGGCATCTGGCTAAACAAGTCGCAGTCGCAGGCGCAGGGCTCCTGGGATTTTGACTTCATGAGTCAGAAATTATCTCGCAACGATCCCTCCAGTTACACCCAGCAGAACAGGCTCAAGTCAACTAATAAGCGAGGGGGCGTGGCCGCACGATTGACGCAGGGAGTTTCAAAGAACCTGCAATTGAGCGGCTACGCGTCTTTACTCCTGGGAGACGGGGAGAGCTACAATTGGTCTCATCACAGCGATCAGGCAGCGCCATCCGAAACCACCCAGGAGCTGAATCAGGATCTACGTAACCACGCTATTGAATTGCAGGGAACGGTCGACTATCTGCTTGCCCCTAATTCCTGGGTGGCAACGACCCTGAAAACCAGCTTCACCCGTGACAGCAGAGATTACTCGAGGTACCAGACCGTTGGTGGAACAGTAACATACGATGGTGATACCCACAACGATCACGCCAGGAATCAATATGGCCTCTCGGTCTCCTCGATGTGGGTGAGTCGACGGGTGGTCATTCCCTTCCAGCAGTTGCTTGACGACTTTCAGCACTACTATGGCCCGCAATTGCCGGGGCGGACATTCTCTCTGTCAGGTGATGTCGCTTTTGACTACACAGAGCTGTCCTCTCACAGCAACAGCGAGTTAGAAGATGAACCACAGTCGGAGGCGAACTCATCGGGTGTGTACAAAGATATCATCTTAAACCTGCACCCCAGGTACTACCTCCGCTCGAATTTCGTCGTTTCGGCGTCACTCGATGTAAGGCGCGAACTGCGGGATCAATCCAGTATTGCAGGAAACCATAATCGTTATCACTCGCAAACCAATCGCACCAGCCTGAACATCGATTACATCTCTGCAAAATGGGATCCCGACAAACGCAGCAGCGTGAGCTGGAATGGGATCAGCGATATCGATTACTTGCTGGGTGCGATGCTGCTGCCGGGTGATTATCGCATCTCGTTCGAACTTCATCCTCCTACGTATCAGGCGATGTTCGAAGACGTCAACGTCGGCTTGTTCGACTTCCGCCAGGGCGAAAATGACGGCTACTGGACCGCTGATCTCGCCGCCGCAGTCGGCATCATGGAAGACATCGAAATCGCTCACGTGCTGGGTTATAACCACTATCCGTCGCTTGGAGTCGGCATGCCGAATTACAATCGTTACACGTTCACGCCCCGCGTGACGGTGCAGCCGACGTCATTCGCGAGGTTTTACTTTGGCGTCACCGAGACAATCTACGATGATTATCCTGACATCTATGATTACATTGAAAATGGCTCAGATTCGAGCCCGCTTGATGATGACCATACCTGGTCGGTTGATGTGGGAGTTAATCTGATTATCTGAACTGCGGGTCTTAAGTGTGAAGCTCCATACTATCTTCAAAAGGCGACGAGTACTTAGAATAGTACTGCTGATGCTGCTCTGCACGCAGGCAGTCTCTTTCGGGCAGTCATCTACTCATCAGACAATTCATTTCGATTCCCCATTTCCCCCCAACACGCCACCTTTCTTTCGTATCAATAATCAAATAGCTAACCACGAATCTGCTGTTGCGGCAGAGTAACATGGAGGTATCAGAATAATGGTCAAATTGAAGTTCCACGGCCAGTCGTGCTGGGAGGTTTCCAGCAATGGCGATAATGTCGTTATCGATCCGTTTCTTACCGGCAATCCGCTGGCGGATGCCAAGCCGGAAGATATCAAGACCAAGTGGATACTGATCACGCACGGTCACGGCGACCACTGGGGCGATACGCCTGCCATTGCCAAAGCCAATGATGCCACCGTCATCACCAATTTCGAGCTGGCTAACTTTGCCGAAAGTAAGGGGTTGAAAGCTCACCCGCTCCACATCGGCGGCGGTTTTGATTTCCCCTTCGGGCGCGTGAAACTGACGATCGCGCATCACGGTTCCACCCTGGAAAACGACACCGACTACGGCGGCAATCCGGCCGGAATCATCCTGAAAATGGGCGGCAAAACGATCTACCACGCCGGCGACACTGGTTTGTTTATGGATATGCAACTGATTGGCGAGATGGACAAAATCGACGTAGCGCTGTTGCCGATCGGTGATAATTTCACCATGGGACCGCGAGACGCCGCCAAGGCGGTTGAGTTGCTCAAGCCGAAGGTCGTAATCCCGATGCACTACAACACCTGGGAGATAATCGAGCAGGATCCCAACAAGTTCAAGGCAATGGTGGAGAAGCAGAACGTTAAGTGCGAAATCATCGAGCCGGGCG
>CAYXUL010000048.1:8303-17288 GCA_964468475.1 uncultured Ignavibacteria bacterium
CCCACTTTCCCCTTGCCGCACCGTGCGCCATTACGCTTCTTCCTTTCATGACCACTCCCACCCTCTATCTCGTCGCTACGCCCTTGGGAAATCTCGGTGACATCACCTATCGTGCTGTCGAAGTGCTCAAGTCGGTCGACCTAATCGCCTGCGAGGACACCCGCACTTCGCGTACTTTGTTGCAGCATTACCAGATCAGCAAGCCGCTGGTGGCATACCACAACTTCAATGAGCGCCAGGCGAGTGAGAAAATCATCAGCCGCATTCAGACGGGCGAATCGGTGGCGGTGATTTCCGATGCCGGCACGCCCTCAATCTCCGATCCCGGCTTCGTGATCATGCGGGCAGCAGTGGAAGCCGGAATCAGAATTGAGGCAATCCCCGGGCCGGCGGCGGTGGTTACTGCACTGGCGTTGAGTGGATTGCCCACTGACGCTTTCATCTTCTATGGCTTTCTGCCGCCGAAAGCAGGCAAGCGCCGCCAGATCATCGAGTCGCTCGCCGATCGGCGTGAAACCCTGGTTTTCTATGAGTCGCCATACAAAATCGGGAAACTGATCGCATTGTTACATGAAGTGCTCGGCGCTCGCAAGGTTGCCCTGTGTCGCGAACTAACCAAGAAGTTCGAGGAAGTTATCCGCACGGATCTTGCGGACTTAGCAAAGCAGCTCAAGGATCGCAAACTCAAGGGAGAAATCACCCTCGTGGTGGAAGGTCTGACGCGTCAGCTTCGAAAAGATTCTTGACACCCGCACTCTACTTAATTGATATTCGCCTTCAGGCGTATTTGGTCATTTCGCAAATCTGATCCGAAAGGAATTTGATGGCAGAGCAATATATCTTCACCATGTTAGGCTTGAATAAATTCTATGGGCAAAAACAGGTGCTCAAGGAGATCAACCTCAGTTTCTTCCCCGGCGCCAAGATCGGTATCGTCGGCGAAAACGGCGCGGGCAAATCGACGGTGCTGCGGATCATGGCCGGTAAAGACGACGAGTTTCAGGGCACCGCGGAAATACTGGGCAACTATAAGGCCGGCATCGTGGAGCAGGAGCCGGAACTTGACTACGAGCTGACGGTGAGGCAAACAATCGAGCAGGCCTTCGGTGAGACGACGACTCTCCTCAACGAATACAATGAGATCGCTGCGAAGATGGGTGAAGATGTAAGCGATGATGAAATGACCAAGCTGATGGAGCGCATGGGAGAGTTGCAGGAGAAGCTTGATGCCATCGATGCCTGGAATCTCGATTCGCAGATTAAGCGTGCCGCCGATGCTCTCTGCCTGCCGGAGGATGACCGCAAAATCAGCAGCTTGTCGGGTGGTGAAAAACGCCGCGTGGCACTTTGCCGGGCGCTGCTGGAACACCCCGATCTGTTGCTGCTCGATGAGCCCACCAACCACCTTGACGCCGAAACTATTGACTGGCTCGAGTCACAGTTGGCGGAGTACCCCGGTACGGTGATCATCGTCACGCACGACCGCTATTTCCTCGACAATGTCACCAAATGGATTCTGGAGCTTGATGGCGGCCATGGCGTACCGTGGAAGGGGAATTATTCCTCCTGGCTGGAGCAAAAGCTGGCAAAGTTGGCTGCGGGAGAGAGAGACGATTCCCCGCGCGCGAAGCTGCTCAAGCACGAATTGAGCTGGATCAAAATGTCGAATCAGGATCGCAAGGAACTCTCGCGGGTGCGGCTCGCCGAGTATGAGCAACTGGTTGCTCGCGAGCAGGCTGCGGCGAAGAACCCCGGTGCGGTGATTCAGATAGCACCCGGGCCCGAGTTGGGTGAGAAGGTGATCGAGTTCAAGGATGCGGCCAAGGACTACGACGGCAATCTGGTCTTTGAAGGTGTCAATTTCATTGTCCCCCGCTCGGCGGTAGTTGGTCTGGTCGGTCCCAACGGTACCGGCAAGACGACAATGTTTCGGATGATAGTCGGTGAGGAAAAACCGAGTAGTGGTGAAGTCGTCATCGGCGATACCGTAGAGCTGGCCTACGTCGATCAAGAGCGCACCAGCCTTGAAGGCAACAAGCCGCTGATCGAGGAGGTCGGCGGGGGCTCAGATATAGTCTATCTCGGCAAGACCGAAGTACCGATCAGGCAGTACCTGGCCCGCTTTGGGTTCAGCGGCGCCTCACAGCAGAAAACCATAGCCGAGCTTTCCGGCGGCGAACGCAACCGACTACATCTCGCCAAGCTGCTCAAAGAAGGAGGCAATGCACTCCTTCTCGATGAGCCGACCAACGATCTCGATGTCAACACCCTGCGAATGCTCGAAGAAGCCATTCTTAATTTCACCGGCTGCGTCATGGTAATCAGCCACGATCGTTTCTTCCTCGATCGTGTCTGCACCCACTTGCTGGTGTTCGAGGGGGAGAATCAGGTGCGCTGGTTTGAAGGCAACTACCGGGAGTATGAGGAGTGGCATACCCGCGAACACGGCGGCAAACCCTTCGAGAATCGCCGTCGTCGCTACCGCAAAGTCGTGGCTGTCTGAAGCTGACAGTTTGATCTTCTCTGTTGCTCGCTGTTAAGAAGCATCTATATTTCACGTCACAGTGCAACCAGGCAAATCTTACAGTAAGGCAAGCAAGCGCACCGTGCCGCGCAGTGGTGAGTTGGAGGCTGCCGATGCCTATATCAGCGGCAGACGAGAAACCTACCGGCAGGTCGATGGCTGGATCAACCAGGTGACGCGTCTCTCGATCTGGCATTTTGTCGATGAGATCGAGGATGTCAATTCGGTGGTTCATCTCAAACTTTACACTGCTCTCAAAGCAGGCAAATTCCGCGGCGAATCGACGTTTCGCACCTATGTCCAGCGGATTACGCGCTATACCTGCATCGACCAGGTGCGTTCGCAGCGAGTGAAGCGGGAGGCTGACGATGAGGACCTGCCGCGACCGGCTGAAAGTGACCGCCCGGATGAGTCTCTTGAGCGCAGCGAGCGCGATCAGATTTTCGTACGGATTTTCCGAGCCATCGGCAGTGACTGTCAGCGTCTCTGGCGGATGATCTTCTCTGAGTCGTTGAATTACAAGGAGATAGGGGAGAAGCTGGGGATGCCGGAGGGTACCGTGAAGCGCCGGGTGCATGAGTGCAAGAAAATGGCTATCGAGCTGAAAAATAAGCTGATTTAATCTGAACCATCCTTCCGCGCCATCGACAGTTTCGGTGGAAGGAGAATAGTGGTTATGAACGACAACGGTGAGATTCGACATAAAATCCCCCTGCTGGTTCAGGGGAAACTCTCCTCAGAAGAAGAAACCGAGCTGCGCCGGGTGATCTCTGATTCCGAAGAACTGCAGGAGGAACTGGAATTCTGGCAGGGAATCTACCGCGTTCGTAATGAGTTGCCGCAGTACGATCATAGCGACAAAGTAGCACCGGAGTTACTGGATGCTTATGTTCGCGGCGAGTTGAACCCTCTTTCCGCTGAATATTCAGAACTCCAGGCAAAATTACAGGACAATAAAGAGCTGGCACAGGACGTCGAGCTTCTCCGTCAGTCTCTTCGCTATCTGCCGGAGGAGTCGGTTGAGCTCTCTGACGCACCCGCTGCTGCCGGTTGGCTACGCTTCTTTGGGGGACAGTGGCTCAATCGAATAGTAGTGCCGATTGCTGCAGTGCTGATTATTGTGGTTGGCGCAGTCTACATAATTTCCGGTCCTCAAAGCGAAGACCTAACCGGCAGGATCACGTTGCGGATGAAGAACGAGAAGCGCTCTATCACCGAGAGTGGCAAGCTCCCTGAATTATCAGTGCTTCTTCGTCAGCAAACCAAACAAGTAATCCTCTCATTTCCGACCGACCGTGTCGAAGTTTCCGAGTATCATTATGACATCAGCTTGCAACCCAGCGGCGGCAAATCGATCGAAGTCCCGTCTTCGAGTGTTAAGTGTACCGAGCAAACACTTACCAATATCTGCCAGTTGACAGTTGATGATCCGGGAGTGCTTTCCTCACTGAAGCAGGGCGGTAGCTTTGTCCTCGCGGTCAAAGAGAAATTCCCCGCTGATTCTACCATTGTTCCCAACCAGTACGAATATTATTTCAAGGTACAGGTAGTCCGCTAGCTTTTGGCGCCCCTTGCGGCGGTTCATTGCGGGGCGCGCACCAGCACGAACGGAGCCCAGTAGTAGGGATGCCGCAGACGCAGTCGGGGGGAATTGATCAACCCAATTTGTGCCCGCTGCAGCGCCAGAGCCGGGCCCGAATTGAGGTTGCTGTAGAACGATTTCATCAGCACTGCGGAAGCGAAATCCTCAACCTCCCAATGAGTGGCCAAAACTTCGTTTGCGCCTCTGCCGAGAAACTGCTGAACGAATCCGATCAAACCCTCGCTCAATTCAAAACTGCCTCCGCCCGATTCACACGCCGAAAGTACCACGAGCTTTGCAGATAACGGCCGTGAGTCAGCCAGATCCGCCGGCGTAACAGCCTGGGCATGATTGCCGTCTTCGGCTACCAGCCAGATCTTCGAATTTTCCGGTGAGGAGTAGTCTATGGTTGTGTGCGTCGCCAGGTGAATGATGTCGGCGTCGTTAACATCAAGAGCTCTTATTCTGTCAATAGTAGCATCTGCATCGATTAGCTTTGACACTTGATCATGCGGTCTCGCCTCCGAAATCCATTCGATTTCCTGCGGCGCGTTCTTAAGTAGCGGGAGATCATTGCCCGCTTGCGACACTCCCACCGCAACAATCTTCAATGGCGTCCGGAATTGGGCGGAATCGTCGCTGAAATGGGAGTTCTCGCTCAGTACCGGAAGATTGGTGACTGCGACTTTCTCGATCAGGTATTGGCCGTTAAGCCGCAGCGCGGAACTCGGAATGAGATCGAGTGCGCCATCGGCGGAAATATAGAGAGAACTTAGGCTGTCGAGTAGTGCGTTGCCGATTCCTCCCAGCACTATATTGCCAAGTTTGTCCCCGGCGGCTGGCAGGGAGTCGAGTTTGGCATCGTTCGAAACCGACTCCTGAATCAGGCGGGCATATTCAGCTACCCGTTTCGTGATTTCAACTCTGGTCGGCAACAACTCCCAGCGCACATCATCGTGTGTGACCAGCAGCCTGATACTCCCATCAAGGGTCAGCAGAAAATACAACAGGCCGGTCGCTTCAGGCATATTCTGCTGCAAAACTCTGAAACTGGGTTCGCTCTCACCTCGATTCAGGCGCGAGTTTGGCTGATCGCCAACCAGCTCCCGCAACCCGCGCGCCTTGCAAAGTTCGGCGTACTCGAGCAGGGAATCAAGATAGTTCGCATTTCTGGTTTGTTGGTACTGATGAAATTGCGCCAGAGCCATTTTCTCATAGAGGTAACGTGACTGGCTCAGGTAAGAGAGTTTCAAGTGCAGGTCTTCCAGGCTTGCCTGGGATTTTTCTATGTCGGCAATCAGGCTCGACAGCAGGTTGGAGGCATCCGCCCAATCGTGATGATCAAAGTGCCAGAGCGCTTCAAGCACGTGAAGCCTGCGGGTGTTGCTGCCTGATTCACAACTGGCGAGTTCCGATTTAGCTGCGTTGATAGCGCCGAAAGCCTGATCAAGCCTACCAGCGCGGCGACACACTTCAGCTTTCAGGCATGCCAGATCAAAGCGCGGCTTGCACTCGAGTTCCGGGTTGTCCAGGCTTGCATCAATCAAGCTCAGCGCCGAATCGGTTAAACCAATCGCCGCCAGATAGCGAACCTTAGAGGAGATTAACTCATAGCCGCCCGCTTCCGCGTTGCTACCCTCATTGGTGGTAGTTGCCTGTTGCAGGTATTGCCGCGCAGAAGCCGTATCTCCGGCTGAGAGATAAAGATCAAACAAATTAGCGGACAGCGTCAGATCCGTACCTATTTCAGGGTGGTCGCGGATCACCACCTGCGCCGAATCGTAGTAGCTTCGCGCTACATCGAAACGCCCCAGTCTCTGGTTCAGCGATCCCAGGTTGTTCAATGTCACCACGATTCCGTAGTGGTTGTTGCTCTGCCTGGCCAATTGTAACGCTTCGTGGTAACGGTCGCGAGCGGCATCGAACTGTGCCGCTCTGGTGCCGCAGCTTCCTGCCAGATTCAGCAGGGCCGTCTTAAGAGCGGGATCACGGAAGTCTAGCTTGAGAGCTTTTTCGCAGAGCAGCCAGCCGTCCCCGTAGTCGCCCCGGTTCAGCAGCAATAAAGCGTTTCCATAGAGATAGCGGGCGTTCATCAAAGGCGGTGGGTGTGGCGGCATCAGCTTCTGGACATCAGCCACCCATGATTCGACTTGCCCGATCGGTTGCCTGTCAGAGAAGGAGGAAATCAAGTTCAAGGTCACATCGAGGATTGCCGAACTGTCAGCAACCTCTTTGAATCTATGCAAAGCCTCAACCGCGAATCGATAAGCCTCACCCCTCTGACCGACAGCTTGATATACGGCGGCGATATTCTTCAGGCAGGTGGCAACACCGGTGGTGTCATAGAGGATCGTTCTGATTACCCGCGCCGAATCGAAACTCTCACCAGCCCTGAGGTAATTGCCTGCATGTAGATTGAGGCCGCCGAGAAGGCTGAAACTGCGCGCCAGCGCATCTTGATCGCCGTAATCGCGGCTCAGCGCAATTGCCTCACCAAGGGTCGAATCGCCTCGCTCCGCGTCCCCGGTGAGCGATTCGATATAGGCAATATGCTGCAGCGTAGTGATGGTAGCGAGAGTATCCCCCATCTCAGCAAATCTCTTCCTGGCGAGCTGATAACTTGAAAGTGACTTCTGCCGGTCCTCGCGGTCCTTGCTCAGGAGCGGGAAATGAAGCTTTTTCTTCAGCCCCCGTCGACTTCTAAAGTGGTCTGCCCGCAATCGTTGATACTCGGCCGCCAACTTAACGAAGTAGCCGTTGTTGTAAACCTCTCGTACCGCTTGTGCCTGAGTGGTAAGGGTGTCGAGAAGAGCCTGATTGCCGCTGTCGAAGTAGCGCTCGAGTTGTTGGTGAAAATAGCGGTATTGCCGCGCCGGGCTAAGGCGCAGCACCTCTGTCGTGATTGAATCCGCAATTTGTGCCTGCAGCGTGCCAGCCGCGATAGTCAGCAGCGGCAGAATAAGGCAGAATAGTCCGCAGACTTGGAATAGCGGAGATGTTCTATTATTTGTTCTCATAGAGACCTACAAAGTTATACCGCTGATTAATCTCGACAAGCCTAATCGACCCTCTGGAAGCATCTGCGAGAGTATGCAGAAATTAGGGGTCAAATGTGGACAAAATCGAAAAAACGACTTTAAGTTGGCTGATTTCCTCCATATATTGGCGTGTTCATTTGCCCCGATTTTGTGAATCGGGGGCCGAGGGCTCGAGAACAATGGCTCTTAGCGGGAGTAGAAGATATGGTTGCGAAAGACGCCAAGACGGTGACCGGTAGCTACGCACTGATCACGATTGGCGATCACGAGAAGAGGATGGCTGCCATTGGAAGACTCTGCCCAATGACAGAGGTAATCCGCTGCGATGCTGTCGACGGCGACTACAGTCTGATACTGCTGATGCGCGGGGCGGCATCCGACGAAGTAGCAGACTTTGTCGATTCGAAAGTGCGGACTATAGACGGAGTCGAAGGCGTAGACATCTGTGAGGTTGAACTCGTGGTCGAGCACGATGGACAGAATTTACAGCCTGCAGAGGGTATATCTGCTGCGGACGCGCCGGCGGCCGCGGAGAGCTATGCCTTCCTGGAGATTGATAAGGACTGCTTCGAGGAAGTATTCGAGCAGATCGATGCGCTTGAGTCAGTAGTCGCTTCGGAAGTTGCCAGAGGACCCTATTCACTGGTGGTACGTCTGTGCGGGTCTGAGTTCGATCAGCTTGATCGTGTGGTAGACAACAAGTTACGTGCTCTGGACGGCGTTTTGCGCGTTCGTCAGAGCCGGATTATCAAGAAATCGGAGATGTAGACCGATCCTGATATTACAGGAGAAAATATATCGGAGATACATTTTTTTGGCCACAAATTGGAGAAACAGGACGATTATGCTTGCGATTTTCTTCACAAGCATCTAACTTACCCTGAGTCTACCCGCGCAGTCGCTTTTCCTGTGGCGCCACAGCGGGATCGTCTCACGCTTGAGTGATTAGGAGTTAATGAGATGGAGACGAAAACCGAAGAATTCAAACCATTTAATGTAGATTTATGGAAGTATGACGGACACGCTGGGGCACTTATTCCGCTGCTGCAGTCGGCTCAGGATACTTACGGTTACGTATCGGAGCGCGCAATCGACTACATCAGCCACGTAACCGGAATTCCGGCAGCCGAGATTTACGGCGTTGTCACCTTCTATGCACAGTTTCGTACCCACCCACTTGGTGAAAAAGTTATCAAAGTCTGCAACGGAACTGCCTGCCATGTCAACGGCGTCAAAGAAATCGCTAATACCCTGACAGACGAACTGGAAATTAGCTATGAAGAAACTACTGAGGACGGCAAGTTCTCAATGGTCTCCGTTGCCTGTCTCGGATGCTGTTCACTGGCTCCGGTCGTAATGGTCAACAACGAAACCTTTGGACGTCTTACCCCCCAGAGCACGCGCCGCCTGGTGCGACAGCTTCGACGAAAGTAGATCGGGCTGGAGGAATTCATGGCAATCAAGACTGCTACCGAGAAAGCTACGAAGACCGTGATGGTCGGCCTGGCCACCTGTGGAATTTCCGCCGGCGGCGAAAAAGTTTACGAAGCGTTCCAGGAAGAGCTGCAAAACGGCGCCGATTTCACTCTGCAGGAAACGGGCTGTATCGGGATGTGCTACCGCGAGCCGCTCGTGAGCATTTCCAACGGCAACGGCTCCAGCTACCTTTATGGTGAAGTTACGCCGGAACGAGTCAAACGAATTGTCGAAGAACACGTCAAGGGCGACACTCCGATTGATGAATGGCTGGTTTCAGGAGAGGATAAAGAGGCCGGTTTTTTTGATAATCAAACCCGCATCGTGCTGCGCAATTGCGGAATAATCGATCCGGGCTCGATTGA
>CAYXUL010000048.1:17388-19174 GCA_964468475.1 uncultured Ignavibacteria bacterium
TCTCAGGCGAAGCGGCATGGCTACCTGGGAGAGAAGATTCTCGGCAGTGATTTCAACTTCAATATCAGGGTGAAAGAGGGCGCTGGGGCGTTCGTCTGCGGTGAAGAGACTGCGCTGATTGCCTCAATCGAGGGTCATCGCGGCATGCCCCGAATCAGGCCGCCGTTTCCGGCGCAGAGCGGTCTCTGGGGCAAGCCGACCAATATCAACAATGTCGAAACTTTCGCCAATATTCCCTGGATTATCAACAACGGCGGCAAGGCCTATGCTGCCTACGGCACTGACAACAGCAAAGGCACCAAAGTCTTTGCAATGGCGGGCAAGGTCAAGCGTACCGGTCTGGTCGAAGTGCCGATGGGGATTTCGATCAAGGAAATCATCTTCGATGTCTGCGGCGGCATTCAAAACGACAAAAAGTTCAAAGCGGTGCAGATGGGGGGGCCCTCAGGCGGATGCATTCCGGCCTCGCTGAGCGACACCCAAATAGATTACCAGCAAATAAACAAGACCGGCGCGATCATGGGCTCGGGCGGCATGGTGGTGATGGATGAGACCACCTGCATGGTCGATGTCGCCAAATTCTTCCTGACCTTCACCCAGGCGGAATCATGCGGCAAATGCACTTTCTGCCGCATCGGCACCAAGCGGATGCTGGAAATTCTCGAGCGGATCACCGACGGCGAGGGTACTTTCGAGGATCTCGCAACTCTGGAGAAGCTCAGTGAGCAGGTGAAGATTGCTTCGCTCTGCGGTCTGGGGCAGACGGCTCCCAATCCGGTATTGAGCACCATTCGCTATTTCCGTGACGAGTACGAAGCACACATCAAAGACAAGAAATGCCCCGCGCATGTTTGCGCGTCGCTGGTGACCTATTTCATCGATCAGGAGAAATGCAACGGCTGTACGCTTTGTGCTCGCGCCTGCCCCACGAACGCCGTGGTGGGCGAGAAAAAACAGCCCCATACTATCGATCAGGAGCTGTGCATCAAATGCGGCAAGTGTTTCACCGTCTGTAACCAATTTGCGGTTGTGAAGGATTGAGGTGCGAGATGATCAACATTACCATCAACGGCAAAGAAATTGCAGCCGACCCGAACAAGACAATTCTGGAGACCTGTCACGAACAGAAGTTAGATGATATCCCAACCCTCTGCTACGACGAGAAACTCGAACCGTTCGGCGCCTGTTTCCTTTGCGTCGTGGAAGTTGAGGGAATGGCAAAGCTGCTGCCTTCCTGCGCTACCAAACCGTGGGACGGCATGAAAATCCAGACGCGCTCGGAGAAAGTGCTCGATGCGCGCAAAACCTGCCTTGAACTGATAGTCTCCAATCACTACGCCGACTGCTTTGGCGCCTGCCGCCTCAACTGTCCGGCGGATGTCGATATTCAGGGCTACCTGTCGCTGACCTACCTCGGCAAGTACCATCAAGCAGTGCAGCTCATCAAAGAGAAAAACCCGTTTCCTTCGGTGTGCGGACGTGTCTGCACGCGCAAGTGCGAGCTGGCGTGTCGCCGCAAGCTGATCGATGATGCCGTCGGTATCGACTACCTGAAGCGCTTCACCGCCGACAAGGATATGATGGAGGATATGTGGACTCCTGAACCGAAGCCACGCAACGGCCACAAGGTCGCCGTCGTCGGCGGAGGTCCTGCCGGGTTGACTGCCGCCTATTATTTGGTGCTGGAAGGCTACGAACCGACTGTTTACGAAGCCCTGCCCCAGCTCGGTGGCATGCTGCGCTACGGCATTCCCGAGTACCGTTTGCCCAAGGCGATTCTTGACAA
>CAYXUL010000048.1:19274-26096 GCA_964468475.1 uncultured Ignavibacteria bacterium
CAGCGCTATATCGAAACCGGCCACTACGAGCGGCTGCGGCCGATATTTTCCAGCCGCAGAGACAATCTCAAGACCTTCACGGTTGAAGATATGCAGGGTATTCCCACCAGTCAGCGGCAGACTATGCCCGAAACGGATGCGAAGTCACGGATAAAGACTTTCGAGGAAGTCGAACTCGGCTTCACCGAGGAACAAGTACAGTTCGAGGCCTGCCGCTGCATGGAATGCGGGTGTGATGTTTCGCTCGCCTGCAAACTGCAGGATTACTGCAGCGAATACGGCGCCGATCAGACGAAATTCCGCGGCGAATTCAAGCGCTTCAAGGCAGACACACGGCATCCTTATATCAAGCTGGAACCCAACAAGTGCATTAACTGTGGACGTTGCGTCCGCACCTGTGCGGATATCCTCGATGTTGCGGCGCTGGGATTCGTAAATCGCGGGTTTAAGACGATTGTCAAGCCCTCGATGGAGAAAGCGCTGGCGGACACCAACTGCATTGCCTGCGGTAACTGTGTGGATGTCTGCCCCACTGGTGCGATCGTGAACAAGCTGCCCTATGGCCGCAGCGGACCGTGGATGATGGAGAAGGTCAAGAACGTCTGCAACTTCTGCTCGGTTGGCTGCAATATTGAGATCAACGCCAAAGCTGCGGACCTGTTCTATGTCACCGGCTCCGCTGAGGGCGAACCGAATCACGGCGAGTTGTGCGTGAAGGGCAGGTACGGTTATCAGCAGCTGCTGGGCGGCGAGAGAATTCGCAAGCCGTTGCTGCGCAAGGGCGGTGAACTCGTGCCCGCAAGCTGGGAGGAAGTATGGCAGCGCTTCCAGGAGGGACTGAAAGATCTGCGTGCAGAACACGGCACCGGTAAGATGATGGTAACGGCATCACCGAAACTAACCGATGAAGAACTCTATCTCGCGGGCAAGATGGCGCGCACCACGCTGGAAACGAATGCGATAGGCAGTTTCCAGCGACTCGTCTCCGGCGCCGACTATCACGCTCTCGATAACATCCTGGGCACAACATCTTCAACTTGCAGCGCCAAAGAAATCGAAAACGCCGACTTGCTGCTCTTTGTTAACTGCGATCCTTTCAAAGAGAACCCGGTACTCGGCTTCAAGCTGAAACGGATGATTAAGAAGGGCAAACAGGCGATTGTTATCAATTCATCCGATATCGGGCTCAGCCGTCACGCCACACTGTGGCTTGATCCTCGGCGCGGAACTTCGACTACGCTCCTCAATAGCGTGATGGCGGAGATTCTGAAAAATGGTGGCGAAGACAAGAGTTTCCTGACAGCTCGCACCGAGGATTTCGAGAAATTCGGGGCGATCGTTGGCAAGACCGACATCGATGAAGCTGCCAGCATCACGGGAGTACGCCCTGACAAAGTTGAAGAATGCGCGCGTCTGCTCAGCGACAGGAATCTCAAAGTCGTCGCCATCTATAATCAGGAGAGTCGCCGCGATCGGGCACCGAGCGACCTCAAGGCGCTGGCGTCATTGCTGCTGTTGACAGGCCGTATCGGTACCGAAGGAAACGGTCTTGTGGTTCTCACGGAGCATGCCAATAGTCGCGGTATGGATATGGTTGGTTTCGACCAGTTGCTGCTGCCCGGTGGTGGCGGCATCGATCCGGAATCGGTGGGCAAGCTTTCCGCCATCTGGAATGATGACCTTGACTGCCTCAAGAACGGCAACGTCGGTGTTCTCAAGCGTGACTTCGAAAACGGTGATATCAAAGGCGCGATTATTCTGGGTGAGAATCCAGCTATTGATTCCGACCTCGCGGCAAGAATCGAACATCTGGAGTTCCTGGTGGTGGCTGACATGTTCGTGACCGAAACTACCAGGATGGCCGACATTGTTCTACCGCTCAATTCCTACGTCGAGGATGAAGGTACAGTCACCAACTGGGAGGAACGCCGCCAGCGGATTAACCCGATTGGCAAGCCACTGTCGGGGATTGCCAACCTCGAGATCATCTCAAAGTTGATGCAGCTGTCGGACAGTGGCGTGCGTGGTGCGAATCATACACATGAGCATCTCACGGAGGAACTCTCCGAATTCGTCCCCGAATCGGACGGAGCGCCCGATCTGACGACCCGCTTTAAGCTGCGGTTCCCGACGAAATCAGGCAAGGCGCGCTTCGAGATTTATCCGGCGCAAGTCAAGGCTACCGATGTGAGTTCTCCTGACGTGCTGGTTCTGGAAGAGCGCACCGACAATAAACTGCAGCAGTTGTTCGGATTGCGGTAAACCGCTCCTGATACTGCCCATATCGAGAAATTCAGCAACGGGATGGATTCTTCAGTCCATCCCGCATCTCTTGGTCGCGTTATCACACCACATTCTCATTGACATCATAGGGCAACATAGTATATTTTCAAATATACTCGTCTGAACAGACGGGCAACTCGCATTACAGCACCTAAGAACAGTTGATCTGGAAGCAGCTTGGCTTCCCAAGCTCCAACCTGGGAGTCGCTCATGATTCGCCGCCTAACGGGCTGCATCGCAGCCGCCGCTATTGTGCTCGCTATCAGTACCTTTGATGATTTATCCACCACCCGCGCTGACACCGGTTCCGATATTCCCGATGCAGTACCACTGCTTCCCGACCAGATACCCGATCATCGCTTGCAGTTTGAGCGGGCCTCTCTAAGCGATGGGACCTCGTGCTTCAGGGAAATCGTACCTGAACTTTCAGGCGCGAAAACAGCACACAAGAATCGACGCGATTTTAGCGACTACCGGCAGCCTTTTCTGCCCTCCCCGGTTGCCGATCCCACTAACCTGGCCAAGCAGGATCTTGAGTTGTTGGAGCAAGCCCGACAGCTTGCGTCGGCATCGCGCAATGTATACACGGTGACCGATCCCTCGTGGACGCTCGATTCCGATCTCAGTGATATGGTTTATGACCCGCCCACGCTGCCGTCGGCTCTGCAGAATGCCAATTACAGCGGCTCGGCCGCGACGATTGTCGTTGACCCCACCATTTCAATCATCGTCAACAACTCCGGGAATACCGTCAGTGCCAGTGTACCGATCACGCTGGATGGCGCGCGGGGTGACGGTTCCCGTCTGGTTATCGACGGCGCCAACACCTCCAACATCGGTCTTTTCTGCAGTGCGGGCAACAGCATGCTAAAGAACCTCGAAATCCGCAACTTCACTTTCGCGGGGATTGCCGTCAATGGATACAATAGCGTCGTACAAGGCTGCGATATCCACAACAACGTTGGCCCCGGGATCAACTGCAACAACTGCAACTACGCGGTCTTTGGCGGCACGGGCGATGGTGAGGCCAACATCATTCACGACAACACCGGCTCCGGTGCCTGGGGTGTTTCATTGATTCTTAATTCGGGCAACAACCTGGTTATTGGAAACTACATCGGTACGACCGATGGAATGACAGCGGCGCCCAATGATCGCGCCGGCGTGGAGATTGATGAGTCACAGGCCAACCGCATAGTCTCAAATGTTATTGTGGGAAACCGATACCCGGGCATCTCTAAAGAGTGCTGTGATACTACCTCTTACACTTCGATAGTAAGTAACTTCATCGGCTATTCGCCGATTAGCGACGATACAATCCCCAACCTTGACGCAGGTATCGACATCCAGAGAAGCAAACGCGACACGATCCGCGATAATGTTATCGCCGGCAACCAGCAGAACGGGATCACCTTCTACAGCAATAACTCCGTCATCAAAGACAATATCATCGGCACAAACCCATCGTTTACCAAGGCCCTGGGGAATGGTTACCATGGAATCAGCGGCGGGGGGATAGAATGGGACATCTCCGGCAACACGGTTTGCGATGAGCTGGCTGGAATCTCTATTTCAGTGAAGAACGCACAAGTAACCGGCAACCGGCTGGGTGTCTGGGACCAGAATTCCTCCGATCTTCAACTCGGCAACACCTACGGGATTTATTCCTACGGCGACAGTTGCACGATCGGGGGTATCGCTGCAGCCGACCGCAACATAGTTTCCGGCAACAGCAGCGTGGGAATCGGCCTCAACGGATTTATGAGCAGCGGTACGGTTGTAAGAAACAATTTCGTGGGCTTTGATCAGACCGGTACGCTCGCCTTTCCCAATTCAGGCTGGGGAATTGCAGTTACCAACGGCGGAACGGGGGATATCATCAGGGACAACACCATTGCGGGCCCGGTCGGCGGGAACGTTGGAGGAATTACTGTCTCCGAAACAAACGGGCGCGTGCCCGAGGGTAACAAAATCACCGGTAACCACGTTGGCACCAATTCCGCAGGATCCAATGTCCTGGGAGCAGGTCTGTATGGCATCAGGCTCTATCGTGCCGAGGGAACAAAGGTCGGCGGCGCGTACAATTCCGACGGGAACGTCATCGCCGGATATGATAAGGCGGGGATTAACGTGTACGGAGGAAACCTGAACGATATTTATGGCAATGTGATAGGTATGGAATTACCCACCAAGAGTTCCCTGTCGGCGCCCACGGTTGGGGACCAGCATTACGGTATATTTGCTGACTCCACCACCGAAAACCTGTTTGGCGCCACCGGACCTGATTCAGGCAACGTCATCGGCTTCAATGACTCCGCCGGTGTGGCGATTGTCGACACCTTCTCGAACACTAATTTGGTCTACGGGAACTTCATCGGTACCTCCACTGACAGTACTACCGCGATTCCCAATTATGCCGGCATCCTGATTGACGATGCTCACACGAATTTCCTCGCTGACGTTGTCGAGCGCGCCAATCTGATCAGCCAGAACACCGGCCCCGGCGTCTGGGTGCGCGGTGAGCATGCTTACGGCAATATGATCCGCTTCAATAAGGTGTTCAACAACGGCGGGCTCGATATCGATCTTGGTGACCTGGGTGTGACCGCAAACGACCTGGGGGATCTTGTTACCGGTCTCGATGACGATGCCGGACCAAACGACCTGCTGAATTTTCCGGCGGGGGTGAGTTACGAATTTGATCTCGATTCCGTCTACACGATCATATCCGGTTTTCTCGATAGCTACGATCCTGAACTTGACAGCATCGATATCTACGCCACTCCAGAGAGGAACAGTTCCCACTTTGGCGGGGCTCGGGAGTTTATCGCCACCGTCCTCCCCGATACCAATGGCTATTTTCACTATATTTTCCGGGGCATTCCGGAAGATCTTCCTTACACCTTTGTGAGCGCAACCGCGACCGACCCCGACGGTTCGACCTCGGAGTTCTCCTACGTCTGTGGAGATCCCCTGGGCGTAAATGCTATCGATAACGAGGAAGATGGTCTGTGTGACTCATGGGAAGATGAAGGAATCGACTACGACGGTGATGGCAACATTGATCTGGCGCTGAATGCCCCACCGTTGAACGCCAACGATCGTGTCAAGGACATCTACGTTGAGGTTGACTGGATGAAGGACAACACCGTGGATATGAAACCGGTTTCTCTCCTGGATGTGGATATCGCGTTTCAGGATGCTCCGGTGGATAATCCCCATTCATCCATCGACGGCATCGAATTGCATCCTCTGCTATCAGACTCGATACCTCCGGCTACCTACGTGCGATTCTTTGATGACCAACCGGAGAACCCGGGAGTGCCCTTTTCCACAGACTTCCACGAACTCAAGTGGGGTAATCCGGTAATGCCGTGCGGTGGGGGAGCCAACCACGGTTGGTTTGGCGATGATGCCGACCGCGCGAGCGGAAACTGCGCAGCAATCATTGGCGCCAAGCGTCTCGTTTACCGCTACTGCATCTTCGGAGAAAACCACTCCCACGAACCCGGCTCTTCCGGTATTGCCGAGCTTCCCGGTAATGATTTTATGGTCACGCTCGGCGGCTGGGATGATTCTTCGATTTTCGCGGGAGGCGGTGTGCCCCGGCTGATGCCGGCGATGCCGAACTACGCCGATGAACTTCGCCGTGCGCGGGGTCGAGTGGAAGACGGCACCTTTATGCACGAGTTGGGCCATACTCTCGGCCTGATGCATGGCGGTGATGATGATATCAACTACAAGCCGCAATACTTGAGCGTGATGAACTATGCCTATCAGACACGCAACATCGTGATCGGTAGAGCACTTGACTACTCGCGGGAGAAACTCCTGACCCTCGATGAATCCGCTCTGGATGAGAATCTCGGCCTGAATGGGGTGGGCGATCGGGAGGCGGCCTACCTGCAGGTGCGCAATCCCGGCGCCGCCGACGATCATATCCAGGTTGTGCCCGCCAACATTATGCCGATCGACTGGAACGGCATTGATAGCGACATGGATGGTAATTCCTACAACGATAATCCGGTGTCGGAGAATATCAACGGTATCGATCCCGCGGATCCGACAACAACCGGGCTGCAGGTGCTGAGCGGTTTTGATGACTGGTCAAACCTGCGCCTGAATTTTCGCAATAGTGAAGGCTTTGCCGCCGGTGGCGCCGGCCCGATCGGTGATCTTCCCGCTGATGTGGCCGTCGAGCAGGCAAAGATGACAGACTACGATGGCGACGGCATAAACAACTTCGATGATAACTGCCCCGCAGTTGCCAATCCTGACCAGGCTGATGCAAACGGTAATGGCATCGGCGATGTCTGCGAAAGCACCGGTTTTGCCTGCGGTGACATCGACGGTACCGGCGACGTGAATATCTCTGACGCTGTGTACATGGTAAACTACATCTTCGCCGCCGGCCCGGCCCCGCTGGATGAGAGAGGCGGCGACATCGACTGCAGCGGTGACGTGAACATTTCCGATGCCGTCTATCTGGTGAACTACATCTTTGCGGGTGGCCCGGCACCGTGCGCAGCGTGTAAGTAG
>CAYXUL010000049.1:0-22516 GCA_964468475.1 uncultured Ignavibacteria bacterium
CCGCCCCCCTTATTTAATTGACACAATCGACCTAATTTCGTAATCTAAACAGCTAAAGTATTGGCGCTAAATACGTTTTTTAGCTTTGGCAGATCATCGTAATTCTGAAGTTTGAACTTATACTCTCGTTTAGGGAAGGATGCTATGAAACTAACCAGCCGCGAACAGGATGGTGTCGTCATCCTGGAGCCCAAGGGCAAAATCATGGGTGGCCCGGATGCCACCGCGTTGAAAGAATCGATCCGCGACTACGTTAATGAAGACAAGAAAAACGTTGTGATCGACCTCGCCGAAGTCGACTGGATGAACTCGACCGGCCTGGGAATTCTGATCTCGTGCCTGAAGACGGTCAAGGAAGCCGAAGGCGAGCTGAAACTCTCCAACGTTACCGACAAGATTAAGTCCCTCCTGACAATCACCAAACTGGTCACAGTCTTTGACGCCTACGACTCGACCGACGAGGCTATCGCCGCCGCCAAATGAGGGCCGCGCAGGCTACCGCGAAGATGAAGGGACCGGAGATTCACAACAACAAGATTGTCATACCTTCCGATCAAGAATTGATCGCTAAGGTCGACGAATTCGTCGAAACACGTTTACGTGATCGCAATATCGATGACTCGATCATTGCCGACATCGCTATCTGCGCCACCGAGGTCGTCAACAACGGCATAATTCACGGTAACAAGGATGACCGCAGCAAGACCGTGACCCTGGAAATGGTCTTCTCCGACGGAGAAGTGACGATCACCGTTACCGATCAGGGCGATTTTTTCGACGCGAACCACATCGCCAGCCCGGTTGACGATGAAAACCTCATGCGCGAAGTCGGAAGAGGCATCTTTATTGTGAAAAATCTGATGGATCAGGTTGATATCGAGCGGGCCAACGGTGGCGGCACCCGGGTCATCCTGATTAAGAAGCTGAAATAACAGCGTCAGCAGGAGGAGACGTGAATCTCCAGTTGGCTATAGCCGTAATCTACCTCGCCTGCGCCACGCTGCTGTTCATTATTGCCTTCCTGATCTTTCGCGAGGACTCCCGCAAGCGCATTAACCGCATCACCGCGCTGATGTTCGGATTCGCCGCCTGCGGACCGCTGTTCTACGGCCTCGGCATCTTCTCCGGCGAGGCTTTCCCGCAACGCAGTGCAATTTATAACATCGTTTACGTCTGGGAACTCTTCTTCCCACAACTGGTGTTCTTCGCACTGGTATTCCCTAAGGAATCGCGTTTCTACACCCGCTTCAAGCGCTTGAAATACATTATTTTCGTCCCGCACGTCTTTCACCTCCTGTTGACTACCGTGTTTGCAGACCCTGACCGTCTGATCGAGATGCTCGACCCGCAGCGAATGGGTACCCTTGGTAAAGCCATTTTCCAGCCACTTGAGCCGGTGGCCATTCTCCTCGGCACCGCTTTCTCGGCGCTGCTGGACAGCCATATTCAGCTTTTCTCCACCGTGAACCTGGCCTACGTGATCGTCGCGGCGGCCATTCTCTATCAGGCCACGCATCGGGTGATGGCGCCGCAACTCCGCAAGCAGGTCATCATCGTCATCTACGGCATCATCACGGCGCTCGTCTTCTATGTGGTCGCCTTCATTCTGCCGGCTCTGGGGATCATCGACCTTAACCTGAACTGGAAGAATGCCTTCACGATATTGGCGCTCATTATCGGCGCCGGATCGATCATCTGGGCTATCGTCCGCTACCGATTCATGGATGTCCGCTTGATCGTCAGGCAATCACTGGTCTACACCGTAACTTCTGCGTTGGTGGTGGGCGCCTACGTGCTCATCATCCGGCAATTCGAGAAAATCATTGAGTATCTCTTTGGCTATAATGTTCCGGGCGTGGATGTCGTCTTCATCATCATCGCCTTGATCCTGTTTCAGCCGGTGATGAGCCAGATTGATGATCTGATCCGCAAGCTGTTTATCCGTGACAAAGCGGACTTTCGCAATGTCTCGCAGACATTCTCGCGTAAAGTCGCCTCGGTGTTTGAACTTGATGAGATTTTCGCGCTCGCCTACGAAGTCTTGAAAGGTCAGCTGCTGCTGGAAAAAGTCATGATCTTCGTCTGTAACACCGACGATCACCGACTGAGCTGCGTCTCACAAACGGGCGGAGAGCTTGCGCCGGAAATGCTGAGCGTCGACCGCGAGTTAATGCAAGAAGTTGCCCGCCGCGGTGGCGTTAACAACATCGATGAGTTGCTGGGACAGTTTCCCGATTCGAAGTTCCTGCCGGCTCTGGCGCGCGAGCGCATCAGGTTTATCACACCGCTGGTATCTGCGGAGGAATTCCTCGGTTGCCTTGCGGTATCAGACAAACTCTCGGGCTATCGCCTGAACTTTGAGGACGTCACGACAATCAGCACCATTGCCGATCAGCTGTCGTTGGCCATTACGACTTCGAAGCTCTACCAGCAGTCTTTGGAGAAACAACGCCTGGATGAGGAAATGAACTTTGCGCGCGCCATTCAACAGCAATTGCTGCCGAAGCAATTCCCGAGCGGACCCAATTTCCAGTTCTCGGCCTATTCTGATCCGTCGTTGCAGGTAGGAGGCGATTACTTCGACTTCATCACCACGCCTCGAGGCACGTTTGCTGTCGTGATCGCGGATGCATCCGGCAAGGGCATGCCGGCGGCGCTGCTGATCAGTCAGATTCAGGCTGCCGTGCGGACGGAAGTGAAACATGACGTACCGCTGGCGCAGATGCTCAGCAACGTCAACGAGCTGGTGCAACAGGAGGAAGTATCTGATAAGTTTGCGACGCTTTTCTTCGCCGATCTCGATCCGCGAGACCTTACTCTGCGCTACTCCAACGCCGGGCATAACTACCCGATCCTGGTCTCAGAAAAGAATGGCGTGCAATACCTTGAGCAGGGAGGACTTCTTCTGGGTGCATTCGCTGGTGTAACCTACCAGCAGGGCGAAGTAAAGCTTGAACGTGACGATGTTCTTCTGCTCTACACCGACGGCCTCAACGAAGCCGTTGATGATTCTGATGAGCAATACGGGGAAAACAGAGTATTAGAGGTACTGCAGCGATATCGGAATCTAAGCGCCGGCGAGATACAAGCTCACATCCTGGAGGACGTGCGCAGTTTTGCAGTCGCATCGGAGCTGCAGGATGATATGACCCTGGTAGTACTGAAAATCGGAGATTACGTAGCGCATCATGACGAAGAAATACCGGCAGACTAAAGACCCAATTTCCAGCTTCAAATTCTGCCCACTTTGTCGGGCAGAAATGGAAGTAACCAAGTATAACCATCGCCAGCGCAAGGTTTGCCCCGAATGCGGCTTTGTGGATTTTCACAATCCGGCGCCTGCGGCCGGCGCGATAGTTGTGAAAGACGGCAAACTGCTGCTGGTTCTACGAGCAGAAAACCCCTACAAAGATCACTGGTGCATTCCAGCGGGCTTCATGGAATGGGACGAACCGCCGCGCATCTGTGCCGAGCGCGAAATCGAGGAAGAAACCGGCCTGATAATCGAGACCGGCGACTTGTTCGAAGTCTATTCCGGCACCGATGACATACGCACCAACGCTGTCCTGATTCTTTACCACTGCACTATCACGGGAGGCAGTCTGAGAGCGGCCGACGACGCCGCCGACGCGAAGTATTTCGGTAAGGCTGAGATTCCCGAAAACCTCGCGTTCGCAGCTCACCGACAGGCGATCGCCGACTTGAACAGGCGCTTTCCCCAACTTCTGACGTAAGTTCCGGGATGCTCGCTTTCAAGCCAAAGAGTACTTTCGCTCCGATTGATAAACCGGCTAATTGCTCGCAAGGTAAAGGAAACTGAAACAAATGGAATTCTTGGCCGATCACTAGTTGGTGACCATGCTGGCAAAAATCATACCGTTCCTGTTGGTGCTTTATGCCACTGCAAGTGGTGCTGCTTCACCCTCTGTGGTAATCTCCTTCAATAAGGATGTCTGTGAGTTTCAGCTTTCTGATGGCGCGGACTCATCCTCGATAAGTTTCCGCTTTACTGAAGCTTCCGTTGTAAAAGACAAGATCATGGTGCGCGGCCTGACTATCCTGCGGGATTCGGTCCTCACTATTGGGGGACTGTCGACGAATATCAAGGCGCTTTCCGTCGAGGATGTCTCCGAGCGAGAGGGATTTTATGACGTTACTCTGGCGAAGAGATTCCTCAGTCGCCGACAGCTCAGGCGCGGTGGCGCTGATGTGATCAATCTGTTCGCACCGATTGAAATCGGTAAAGAGGAGTTCATTCGCGGCAGCTTACTTTCAATAGCGGGTCATGTCACGATTCGCGGTGAAGTCAACGGAGATGTTGTCTCGCTGTTCGGCGATGTCAACTTGAAGGATGAAGGGACCTGCTACCGGGATGTTTACGCAATCGGCGGCTCGATCAAGGTCAACAGCCAGGCTCATATCTACGGTGCTGTTCAATCGACCGAGAAGTGGAAGCGTTCCGATATCATAAAACGCCGTCGCATTCATTACGGCAACAAACCGATAGAATACGGTCCCCGCATCAGCTATAACCGTGTCGATGGCCTCCTTCTCGGCGCACAAATCGCCTTCTACCCGCAGGAAAATTTCGTACCGAAATTCTTTTTCTCTTTTGATTATGGCTTCACCTCGCAACGCGGCAAGTATGAATTGGGCTTTGAGCAGCGGCTGTTCGACTACAACCAGCTGGTATTTGGCGGTTCTGTGTACCGCCAATCCAGAACTACTGATGATTGGCGTGCAGACAAGAATGAGAACACACTCTACGCTATCGTGAATTCCGAGGATTATCGCGACTATTGGGATGGCGAAGGTGGCAAGCTCTACCTGGAACAGAACTACAAAAGCGTTCATAAGCTCCGTCTGCAATTGTCCTTTGAGCAGCTCGATTCCCTGCCGGCGCATCCGCGACTCTGGTCCCTGCTCGGCGGTGACAAAGGCTTCCGCTCCAACTTCTCGTCGCTGCCCGAACCGCTACGAGCCGCCGGCCAAAGCGCCTTCAGCAAGAGTGAAGGAATGCTCGAGCTAAGTTATACGTACAATTCCACGTTCGACCTCTATCAGCGGCAACCGTACGGCTGGTATGCGCAAGTACTCTATCAACATTCTTCAAAAGAACTTGATTCAGATTTTCGCTACGATCGCTATCGCCTGGAATTGCGCCGCTACCAACCGCTTACGCCATTACTGGGATTGAATATACGGGCGCTTTACGGTGCCGCCACCGGTGCGCCGCCAATACACCGGCTCTTCTATTTGGGCGGAATCCGCACTCTGCGTGGGTATAAGATCAAGGAATTCTACGGCACCCATGCGGCCCTGCTGAACACCGAGTACCTCATCGCGCCGCCCCGCTGGGTCGTGGCATTCGCCGTGCTTTTCGACTTGGGAGTTACCGGCGACGATTCCGATTTCCTCAGCCATGATCGCTGGAAGGGTGACTACGGTTTCGGTGTCTGGCTCGGCGAAACCGCACGCGTTGAGCTCACCCGTCCCTTCAATGGCTCCAGCGACAAAATGCGCCTGAGTATCCTTGCCCAGCACGCATTCTAAACAGCGTTACCGCTGATTCCGCATCATAACTTACTGCAACTCAACTGGTTCAGACTTCACGCCTTCGCCAGCCAAATTGACGATTCAGAAAGCATTGGCATTGGCCGGATTTGCAACTCTTTCTCACCTGATTACTGACAAATCTCGACACCTGCTCCTCGGGACTCAAGCTGCAATAACGACTTAACTAAAGCGGCAAACAGCCGATACCCTAGATGACAAAGCTGACAAAATAGTTTTTCTCAGATCTGGCGTAAGAGGACAAAGTCATGCCATTCAAGCCAAGAGACTCCAAGGGACTGGAGCGAACCGACAAGTTTATTATCCCTGTCGACGACGCTCCCGATCGCGGCAAAGGGTCCGCAAAGTCACACGACTTACTCAGTCAAGGACAGAATGCGATCAAGAAAATAACTGATAGAAGGCCGGAACTTCGTCCCGGAAGCAGCAATTCCGCGGAAGTGAATAACTACAAGTCACTGCTCGAGGTCTCCGCTCTCGTAAATAGTTCCCTCGTGACTGACGAGATTCTCCAGATCGTGATGAAGCGTGCGATCGAACTGCTTCACGCGGAGCGCGGATTTCTGATGCTGCTTGATGAAGACAACAAGCTGCAGTTTCGCACCGTCTACAACCTCTGCAAAGAGGAATTGATGCAGGAGGACTTCAAGTACTCCCAATCGGTGGCGAATCGTGTTGCCAATACCGGAGGTTCGGAGTACACTTCCGATGCTCAAAACGATGAACGTTTCGCCAAGCAGGAATCGATCAGGAGTCTGAATCTCAGATCGATTGTCTGCGTGCCTCTTAAAATAGAACACAAGGTCATCGGTGTCATTTACCTTGACAGCTCAAGCGAAGGACGTCTCTTCTTCGAAAGTGACCTTTATCTGTTTGAGCTCTTTGCTGCTCAGGCAGCGATTGCCATCAATAACTCGCGACTTTACGAGCATATCCTGCGCCTGAAGCGTTTCAACGAGAATATCGTGACCAACACTCCCGTTGGTCTGGTGGTAGCGAATAACAAGCTCGAAATTATCACGATGAACTCGTCGGCAGAGAGGATCTTCGGCAAACCGTGCGAGCGGGGTGCTGCCTTCCTCAGCTTCCTCGATCAGAACAACTCGAAGCGCTGGGAGCAGGCGATGCAGAATGTACTGCACCAGAGCGTTTCGGAAGACCTGCCTCGCTGCTATATCGCCATCGGTGAGGAAGAGAAAGTTATCTCTGCCAAGTTCTCACCGCTTGAGAACGCTGACGCCCTTGGCCGGGGAGTAATCATCGTTATCGAAGATATCACTGAGAAAACCATCCTTGAAAACTATGTCACCGTTTCTGAGAAGCTGATTGCCAAAGGCGAAATGGCGGCCTCTATCGGGCACGAATTGAACAACTTCCTCGCGATCATTTCGAATAACGCCGAGCTGATGCAGGTTCGCCTGGAAAAGAATGAGCCGCAGAAAATCGGTAAGTCCCTGCAGGCAATTCTTGAAAATATCAACAAGATCAAGCGCTTCACCGACAACCTCATGGACCTCTCGCAGCTTGATCAGGAACTGGTAGCCTACAACATCAATCACTTGATTGATGATCTGTTGTTCACGATCAAGTCTCAGCATCGGTTCAAAAACGTCGGCTTCGTTGTCCGCATGAGCCCCGAGCTTCCTGATTGCGAGCTTGATGTGGGACAGATACAGCAGGTTTTCCTGAATCTGCTCTATAACGCTGCGGATGCGCTTGAAGGAACCAACGGTAAGAACGAAATTCGCATCACGACACGCCTCGAAGAAAACAAGGTGGTTACGACCATTCGAGATTCCGGCTGTGGCATTGAAGCCGCCAATCTCCAGAAGGTTTTCGAACCGCATTTTTCGACCAAGAAACATGGCCACGGTTTGGGCCTGTCGAATTGCAGACGCATTATCGAGAGTCACGGCGGCGAAATCACGGTAAGCAGTGAACCGGCAAAGTACACCGAGTTCAAAGTAGTACTGCCTCAAAAGCAGTAAAGAGTCCTCATGGAGTTGCAGTTTCCGTCATCCGCGAAACTTGCGGCTACTAAAAAGGTTGGAAGCGGTGGCGGAGGCGAGGTTTGGGCCGCAGTTCACGAAGATCTTGGCCAGGTCGCCGTCAAGGTAGCTCTTCAGGCCAATGACGAGTTCAGAAAATCCCTTTCAACAGAATATACCCTCCTGCGCAGCTTGCGTCATTCGACCCTGATTTCCATGTTTGATTTTGGCTGTCTTGATGACGGACGGTCGTACATCGTGATGGAACTGTGCTCCGGCGGTGATCTCTACGAAAGGTGTGCGGATCTTGCAGTAGCACAAAAGCTTGAGCTATTCGCCCGGGTGTTAACCGGCTTCGAGTACCTCCACAACGTTGGTTTGATACACCGCGACATAAAAGGAGAGAATATCCTGATCGCTCGTGACGATACCCCGCGCATCTCTGACCTTGGCCTGGCGATCGCGTCCGGTTCAGCTTCCGAAGAGCGCAGCGGCACTCTTGAGTACATGGCACCGGAAGTGATACAAAATGAGGGTGCCTCTGTGGAATCGGATGTGTACTCCCTCGCAGTGGTATTCTATCGAGTGATCACGGGAAATCTGCCCTTCAGCGGTGCCGACCCCCTTCAAATCATTGCGGCGAAACAGGATGTCGAGAGCATTGACTGGAGTGACATTACCGGGCAGATAAGTGAGCGTACCGCAGAATTCTTGA
The DNA here is from genome assembly GCA_964468475.1 of uncultured Ignavibacteria bacterium. GTDB lineage: Bacteria > Zixibacteria > MSB-5A5 > CAIYYT01 > CAIYYT01 > JBECKX01. Next base: position 8,278 of record CAYXUL010000049.1, read on the forward strand.
AGAAATGCCTGCAGCCTGATCGCAACAATCGTACCTCATCGGTACGGGCCTTCATCGATCACCTTCTCGGTGAGCGGCTGGTTCAACCCGATTCGATTCAGGCGCCCAACATTCGCAACTATATCCATTATCACTATCGCTCGTTTAACTACAGCTTCTGCAAACAGGAACTCAAGGCCGCTTCCGGTAAAATCTACCTGAGAGACCATCTGCAGAACCCGGAGTCGGGTTTGTCCGATACAGTCGCGGATTTTCTAAAGACAGAGCTTTGCAGGGTACAGACAAACTGCGATACGCTTACAATCGAATTCTCGAGAGCGGATGGCATAGACGGGATCATTCAGTTTCAGCGCACTTTGGGCGAATCAACTGAAGATACGGTTGAACGCCACTACCCTGAACTGGATTCAACCAGCCTTTTTTCTCTGACCACCAAGATACTTCGCCGCGAACCGCTCGATCGTTATAAGGCGATCATCTACGAATACTCGGCAGGTAATCTGGCACTGCTGTCCCAGCTGCTGCAGACGCTGCAGTCGCAGGGTTATCTGGATACGCGCAAGCTGCGTCTGGATCTACCGGAGGATGCGGTTGACCGCTTTGCACCTGAGAGCAACTACTGGGACAGGTTGAGTGAACTCGTACCAAGTCTCGATCATGACCTCGAGCCGGTTGCAGCTTTCCTCTCCTGCGACAGCACGAACTACCCGGTTCGAAAATTGGTCGAAGCCGAACTAGTCGATATCGCTGATATCAAACTACTTGCAGAGGCCGGGATTCTCGACGAGAACGATTTCCGCTTCAAACGTCCATATGTCCGGCTTCACGTTTATCATTCTCTCGGTGACAATCAGCGCTGGCAGTACCACGCGGAATGGATTGCGTACCTGCGCTCGAACGCCGATATGGACGAAGTTGAGCGCCTGTCTTGTCTCTTTGAGCACTTTGTGGCTGCAAGATTGAGCTCCGAAGCGATTACCGCGGCGTTGAAACTGGCAGCCGTGCACACAGAGCGGCAACGATTCGAACTTGCCTACGAGATGCTTTCGCGCGTTCACTCCCTGGGGGCGGAATTGTCGGATGTTGAGGCATTTCTGGAGTATCAGATCCAACTGGCGGCGGCCGCCAAGAAACTTGGCAAAATAGACGAGTCGCTCGGCATCCTTTCAGCTGTGATCCGGCGGGCCAGCCGCACAAACGACACGAGGATTCTAGCCGATGCCTACAAACGCGTCGGCGATGTTTACAAGGACAAAAGACAATCGGAACGTGGCCTGCGCGCGTTGACCAAGGCAATCCACTTCTATGAAGAGGAAGGCAACGAGCTGGAACTGTCACACTGTTTCAACAATATCGGTAATCTTCACTGTTTGGCAGGTGACCTGATCTCCGCCGAAACTGATTTTCAACGTGCACTTACTGTGCAACGCAGATTAGCGGTAGAGCGCGACATCGCTTCAACTCTAACTAACCTCGCCACGGTGATGGCAATTCAACAGAAGCTGGATAGTGCCATAAGGATGTATGAGGAAGCCCTGCCAATTAAGCGCAGATTGGACGATCGATTCGAAGTTGCCCGAACGCTTAACAATCTCGGACGCGCAAACTATGAAGCCGGTCGTATGAGTGAGGCCAGAGAGCATTTGCAGGAGGCGCTTGACATAAACCTTGAGCTCCGCGCCGAGAGCGAGTTGTTCTACAACTATGATAATCTGTATGAACTGGAAGAACGCTGTGGCAATTCTTCGCAGGCCTTTGATTGGGTTCTCTCGGGTCTGAGAGCTGTCGACCGAAATGATCTCAACGTTCGGGCCACTTTTGTTTGCTCATTGGCTGAAATCATGCTCACACGGGGACGGTACGGTAAAGCTGCAACGATGCTGCGAATCGCTTCACGCTTGGCTGAGAATGTCACCGACCAGACCTTGAAGGCGAGACTGGCCAAAAACTTCTGTGACTTCTACCGGGTCCACCGCGACTTTTCCTCAGCGCGCGCCTGGCTCGAAAAGGCTCTTACTGAAGCTGCAAAACTCGGTGACCCCAGGGAACTCGCACTCATACGCAGCAAAGCGGCACAGATTGAATTGGTCGCAGGAGGTGACAAAGATGGTGTCGAGAAACATCTCGCCAAAGCTGCCAGATTAATCGCCGACTTTCCCGCTCGATGGGAGTTGCTCATGATGCAGCTTGTCCATGTCCATTTACGCCTTGAGCATGATGAACTCGAACCAGCCGCAATCATGCTGCAAAATCTTGGCAATTTCACCGAGATGGATATCTTCAGGCCCTTTCAGGCCGAGTATCTCTACTGCCACGCCTGGCTGGCGTTTGCCGGCGGAGATTTCGGAAAGACGATAGAGTTTGCACTGCAAGCACTCGAAATCACGGGTCAGCTGCAGGCACCGGAATTCAAATGGCAGATACTGCTGCTTGCCGGCGAAGCATATCGCGAATTAGCTCAACACGAGAAAGCAATGAATGCGTATATATCTTCGTTCCAAACGATTCAGCTACTTGCCGAGGGAATTACCGACCATAGGCTTAGAGAACTTTTCCTTCAGGATGACGCCAAGCTGATTCTGACTGATCGATTACAGGAGATGGGGGATTTGGTGAAGTGATGCGGAACCAAAATAGAAAAGGACCGCGTTGCGGGCGGTCCTTTTTTTAACCGGTTGAGGTGCAAGTTAGACTTGTCCACCTAAGCTGTAGCCAGCAGGTGCGACTTTGTCTTCTAACTCCTCGATGCGAAGATTATAATTCTCCAAAGCCTTCACCTCCTCCTATGAGTTGAGTGAACCGGTTACCACATCGCTGCCTGAGCGAAACGCCTAAGCATAACACCCGTGCAACGCGTTTTCACGTCCCATGTTTTGACTCGCAGGATGAGCCGGCATCCGGACCATTGCTTCGGACTATCCCCCGGAATCAAAATATTACTAAATAAGTATACGACCAAACTTTGAGTGTGTCAAACTTATTTTGAGCTCTCTGTCAAAGTTTGTTATCTAAGTCCTTGCAGAACCACAAGATAGTGGTAGCGGTCATCCGCCCTCGCACAATATCTTGTGCACAACTAAAACCAGGACCAAAATTCTATTCGGAAGAATTTTCGCACTTTTCGAAGCGCTAAGTGCGCCAAAGATGTGCGTCCGCAGTCGATTTTTGCGTAACCGGTCATGTCGGGCAAAAGCAGACCGTTGTTGTTCTCAACGGTCGCCACCGCCGTCAGCTTGGGTGAGAGCTTCAGTTTGATCACCCGGCCCCGGTACGGCTTTGTTGGAAAAGCGTTCACCCGCAATTCCATTTTGTATCCCGGATTAAGAATATCAAGATCAGCCTCATCCAGGCTGACATCTACAATTAATGAATCTACTCGCGCCAGATGGAGCAAGTCCTTTCCGCTGGAGGTTCCCACGGAGATTCCGTCAAACGGACACGTAATCACCGAGGCATCGCACTGCTCTTCAAGGTACTTGACGCGAGATTCCAGTTTGGTAATATCGGCGTCCGCCTTGTCGATCTCCTCGGACTTCGGGCCTGCTTTGATCAGGTCCAGTTCGTTTTTTCGCGCCATCCATGCTGACTTCGAGACATTCAGGTTGGCTTCCGCCTGTTCGTACTCATCCTCAGAAATCAATTTCTGGTCATATAGTTCTTTGCTGCGGTTGAATTCCTTTTGTGCCTTCTGGTAAACCGCGTCGGCCTCGCCGACTTCAGACTTCTTTTGCGCGATCTCTTCCACCTTGGGATCAGACAACAGCAGGCGCCTGTCCGCGCGGGCCTTATCGAGATCAGATTTTGCCTCCGCCAGCATTCCTTGATTCAGCATCGAGTTGATGATAAGCAGGGTATCCCCCTTGGACACTGTATCGCCAACGGCAACCTCGGGATCGATGCGGGTTACGGAATAATCGGTCGCGGCCAGATTGAATACCTGGGAGGAATTCCGTTCAAGCTCTCCGCCTCGGAAATATGCAGTCTGCAAGAGTCCCGGGGAGACTCGGGAAATGATGAAAGACTCGGCTGCGATCAGATGGGCCGGTCCCCCTGCTGTCTGGCCAATGCGCACGAAAACCAGCAATAGCACGACCACGGCGATCACGACGAGATATGCGATGATTCGCTTCGGCTTCATCCAGACCCGCTTCCTCTCTATCCAAACTTCCGCAACCCTGGTACCCGCGGTGCGGAGCAGTTTGTTGAAGATAACCAAAGCCAATATGGCGAACAATACAAAACCCGTACCGCCCCATGCACCGATAAACAACTCGCCGCCGCGATACACCATAAACCCTATCAGGAAGATTGAGTAAATGACTGAAACGACACCATAGCGCCAGTAAACCTTTGCCTCACGCTTGGTCGGTGCTTCAAAGTCAGGTTGGCAGCCAAACAGGCTCGACTTTGTCTTGCTCCACAAGAATGCAAATGCCTTTTGGCGCAGGTTGGGGATGCGCAGGTAGTCAGCGAGGATGTAGTAACCGTCGAGCTTAATAGCCGGGTTGAGGTTGAACACCAGCATGGCAAACGAGACCGCTGCAGTAAGATAAAAGACCCGGTTGAGCAGATAATCCTGATTTGTGATCCGCCATAACATCGTGAACGCAGACCAGAGGACCAACTGGAAGAAGAGGCCCGCGAACATCGTCAAGAGACGCTGGCGCCTCTCCGGGAACAGGTAGGCATCCGACAAATTGCAGAAAACGCATGGTTGGAAATAGAGCAGCAGAAATCCCATCTCGGTGACCGAGCCACCGAAGTGTTTGCATACGACAGCGTGGGCGAATTCGTGCACGATGAAGATTGCAAACATTGAGAGGATGATCGCGATAATATCTCCTGCGTTTATCACGTTTGCCAGGTTAAAAGGAAACTGGTCAATATTGGCGATGAACACCGCTGCGCCGACTATGATAAAGAGACTTTCGAGAACAACCATTGGCGGAGTAAGCAGGAATTTCACCTTAGGATGGAGCCAGTCCAGGAATCTGTCGGGGTTAAGTGTCCGCAAACGGATCATCAAGACCGATTTGTTTTTGCGTACCCTGGCTGCGGTGACGCCTTCAAAGAATCCCAGTCTGGAAAGCTGGCTGACAAATCCGGCAACATCTGCCCCTGTAATAGTCTGTTTGAATGTGCGGATGAATTCTTCGGCGGCATCCTCAACAGTATGCTTACCGTCAAACTGCTGCAGCAGGAAGTACTCCGGTTCACGCAGGCGGATGAATTTGCTGACTTGCGGGGACTTCAGGTTGTAGAAGGTCTCGCCATCGACTGCTTCCGCCTGGACCTTGACATCAGAACGGAAAACCGGGTAAATTGGGACGGTCACTTCGGGTGATTCGGTAGTCATTGTCTAATAAAGATGACGATGACGGCTGAGAGGGTCAACTAAATTAAAGTGGTGTGGGTGGTAGGGAATCAAATTCGAGCCGACAGATGCGGCTCTTGTACTGCAACCAGTCGAGACACACCCCCTCTTGTACCCTTCTGACCAGAGGGGAATCTACCCCCGCTCGACTTGCAGGGCAGGTTCCAATTCTTCCACGCTCCCTCCAAATCCGGTTCGTTCGCTTCCTTTGTGGCTGGCGATCTTAGCGGTCAGCGGTGCAAGAGTTTGCCCTCTCAAAGCTCATCATTCAGGCTCCATGTCACTTTGACTTACCAAACTCAAAAACATCCGAGCAGGAACCCTGAAGCGTGGGTATCGATTACGGAGCTTTCTCACTCCGGGAGCGTTCCCGAGCTCCCCTCTCGTCAGAGGGGTGGATTCCGATCCCCGACTTGTCGGGATCGGAAGACGGGGTGTGTCAGAGTCTCAGAAAGTGATTGCCTATCCAAGCATCGGAGAAGTAAATTCTCCTTCTTGAAAAAGAGGAGACTCAGATATAATCCCGGCCTAAAGGAGAAAGCCAGAGCCCTTCGACGCAATTCCACAATGGCTGAGATTATCCTGTGGAAGCATCTGAAGAGGCGACAGATGATGGGCCATGATTTTAATCGCCAGAAACCGATTGGCGAGTACATCGTTGATTTCTTCTGCAGAAGACTCCACTTGATAGTCGAAATCGATGGTTCCAGCCATAATTCTAAGCTCGAGCAGGACTCTGTACGTCAGGCGTATCTTGAAGGCTTGGGTCTGCGCGTCTTGCGGTTTCAGGATACTGACGTCAAGAGGAACTTGCAGGGAGTTCTATCAGCTATAAAGAACTGGATTTCAGAGAATCAGCCAGATTCTGATTCGTGACACACCCCGTCTCGCCCCGATGAATCGGGACGATCCACCCCTCTGACGAGAGGGGAGTCTCAATGAATTCAGCCTTCCTGGTTTACCGACCTTAGCTTCAATGGGACACTCAATCTCCGCTCTTCTGAGAAAAACGACCAAGTGAAATTTTCTTCTGGAGATAATATCTGGTAGCAATTCTTCAAGAGAGTTGCGAGCCATCACAGGAAACTCATGCTGATGATCGTCTCCTTGTCACTCTTATCTCGCCGATGTCAAACGCTTTGCACAACGCCTGTTGAATCGGGAAGCTTCAGACTCCCCTCTCGTCAGAGGGGTGGATTCCGATCCCCGACTTGTCGGGATCGGAAGACGGGGTGTGTCCTCAGTCGTCTCACCGACACCTCAAATCAGAAAGGGCAGGCTCCCTCGACCTGCCCTTACCAAGCCCCTTTGTTTCACCGCCATTCCCCTATCAATTCGGCATCCGAACTACTTCAATCCCACGGGCTCCTGAGCATCGAGGCTTTCCTTGGCCCTCTTGATCTTATCAGCCTGTGCAACCAGGCTCATCAACTCAATGATCTGCCCGTTGAAGTCTTCATTTTCAATTGTGCGCAGCACCGCCAGAACATCGGCAAACTCGCTGCCCTCAGCCCAGTAGCTCTCGCGCAGAATCTCTGCGAATTCAGCTGCTGAAGCCGCCAACCGGAAATCTGCGGAGGTTTTCTGAAATTCGGAGGCGAGCACCGACTGGCTAATTGTTCGGGAAGTCTCAGAAACTTCAAGGCTCTGTGGATCTTTGTAGCGAATATAAACCGTACCGATATCGCCGGAAGCACCGTCTTTCAGCCGCACTTCATAGAGCGCCGTAGCCGTATGACCGGAGCCGATTTCGCCGCCATCTTCTTCATCATCGCGGAACTTGTCATCAGCGACGTTTCGGTTTTCGTAGCCCAGCAGACGATAACGATCCACCACTTTCGGATTGAAATCGACCTGAATCTTCACATCCCGCGCGATCACCTGCAACATCCCCGTCAGGTTTTCCTTAAACACCCGCTGTGCCTCCGTCCAGTTATCAACGTAGGCGTAGTGTCCGTTTCCCTTGTCACCGAGCTTCTCCATCAGGATATCGTTATAGTTGCCCATACCGAATCCGATTGCCGAGAGCGTGATCCCTTTGTCGGCGTAAGCTTTGATGTCGCGAAGCATATCTTCCGCGGCAGTCTGCCCGATATTTGCCACGCCATCAGAACATAGCACGACCCGGTTGATCTTGTTGACATCAAAGATTTTGTCGAGCATCTGGTAGCCCATACGGATACCGGCTTCGGCATTAGTGGCACCACTGGGATAAAGCTGTTCGATCGCCGCGATGATCTTCTCGCGGTCTGTCACCGAAGTTGGATCAAGTACCTTGTAGGCGGTGCTGCCAAATGCAACAATCCCCACGCGGTCGTTCGGCGTCAGTTGATCAAGCAACAGACGCAGCGACTTACGCACGGCGCCGAGACGATTCTCACGCCCCATCGAGCCGGAAACATCAACCACAAACACGAGGTTGGCCGGGCGACGCTGGCTGTCATCGATCACCTTGCCGGCAATGCCGATCCTGATCAGCTTGTAGTGCTCTTTTCCGAAGCGTGAGGGCGCACCCTCGAACGAAACTGTGAAAGCATCTTCGGTCGGGTGTTTGTAATGGTATTTGAAGTTGTTGACGAACTCCTCCACCCGCACGGCGTCCTTGGGAGGCAGGTTGCCGTTGTTGAGATAGGAGCGTGTCATACTGTAGGAGGCATTATCGATATCAATCGCAAAGGTCGAGAGATGATCATCCTCTGTTGAGACGAAGGGATTGACGCCATAATGTTCGAAAAACATGGCATCGGCCGGAGCGCCGTTCGGTGGCGTGTTGCCACCATGGGCTGGCGGGTAGTAAGCCGGCTCCGCCGATTGGGTCAGGCAATAACGGCCTATTTTATGCTGAACATTGCCGTATTCCTGTTTAAGAAGGTCACGCGGAATTTCAACGGTCTGCGGTGCCATCTCAACCGGGGCCTCTCGGAGACTGAAGTTGACACGGACTGTTGTGTTCGCCGAAACTACCACCTTTTCCTTACAGGTCGCTTGATACCCCCGTAGCTTAACGCACACTTTATACTCGCCGGGGGGGACATTGATTATGGTGTATTTGCCGTGGCCGTCTGCCTGCGCTCCCATTTTCGTACCATCGATTTTCACCACTGCAAATGGTATTGCGGCGCCGGTCGTTTGGTTACTAATCCAGCCGCTGATTCTCCCCGTTTCGCTGGAGAGTACGGTGGCTGACAGCAGCGTCAGCAGGCTCACCACCAGCACCGGGGCGTACCGTAAAGAGCGTCTCATTTTTCTCCTCCTCATTTTGAGGTTGATGTCACCTCTGTTTGCTCTCAATACATTCTGCCGGGAATCTTTATTCCCGGCCGGCGGTGAGTTTTTGACGTCGCCTGAAGCTGACGCGGGAAGGCCGTCGCGGGAAGGTTATCGTTTTGCCACCTTAGCCGCTGCTCTTCCTTTTGGGTTGTTGAGGGTATTCTGAAGTGCTCTATTGTTAGTGACGCATCAACTTGTGATTCGTCAAATCAGTGGCCGTGATGACACTACTTAAGCTGCGCGATAATCCCTCGCTCGCGGTTGTTGTAGTCAATGATGATCTGGATGTTCTCGAAGCGTCCTGTCTCCGCCATAAGCTGTCGTGCAGGCTCAGCATGATCGATTCCAAACTCAAGCGCAATCCATCCCCCTGCCTTAAGACAACCCGGCGCCAGCCTGATCAGTTCGCGGATGCAGTAAAGGCCATCTGCTCCTGCCACCAGCGCGGCTTTCGGCTCATAATCGCGCACTTCCGGCATCAGGGTAGCGTATTCAGATTCCCGAATGTAAGGAGGATTGGATATTATTAGATCAAATCCAGTTCTCGCCTGCAAGAATTCACTAAGATCAGCTTCCACCGCCTCAATTCTGCTTTCCAGCTGATGATCCCGGATGTTCTCTCTCGCCTGTTTCAGAGCACGACTATCGGAATCATTTGCTACCACCACTGCATCCAGGCGCTCCGCCGCAATCGCAATCGCGATACAGCCGCTTCCCGTGCCGATGTCTGCCACCTGTGGATTCACTATTGCTTTGATTTTCTGCAGCGCCGTTTCGACTACGATCTCCGTTTCCGGGCGCGGAACCAGCGCCCGCTTGTCGCAGCGAAAGGTTAGACCGTACCATTCTGTCTCACCAAGGATATGCTGCAGCGGCTCGCGTTTCAGTTTTCGCTCGATCATCGCGTCGAGGCGACCGGCATCATCCGGGTCGAGAACTGAGGTGCTGTTTTGGTGTAGCTGAATCCTCGAAAACCTTAGCAGCTTGCGTAGCATCAGCTCCACTGCCAAACGGGGATTCTCAATTCCGGCAGCCTTCAGTCGCTGCTCCCCCTTAGCAATAGCATCCTGAATTGTAGTAGACATAAAGAGGACTATGATGCCTGAGCCAGAATGCTCATCGCATCAGAGAAACCGGAATCTCCGGCTGCATGACATAGCGAGCGCATCCGGTCTTGGTCGAGCCATACAGCCGCGACCGAAGTACAATATTAGGCTTCTCCGCTTGCAGATTCGCTAATGCCCTGTCAAAGTTGAGCATTGGCAGGCCCACAACCACCGCACCGGCGACCAGAACCGAATGCTGTATGAATTCGCGCCGTTCCATCTCTTCTAGCTCTCCAAAGCTTCCAGGTTGAAATTGTTGACTTTCAGCGCCGGCACCAGCATCACCACCGAATATTGCGGATACAACTTCCGCTCTTTGGTTAGCATCTCGACATTACTGAAGGCCTCGAGGATCGACTGGCTCATCCGCATATTGTTGACCGCCCCGGCGATCTTGCCATTCTCGATCAGGAAGGTGCCATCCCGGGTAGTGCCGGTGACCATCGTCTGCATTGGGTTAAGGAAATTCACGTACCAGAAATGCGTGATATAGACACCGCGCTCGGTTGACGCTACCATTTCCTTGAGAGTATTGTTTCCGGCAGCCATCGTCATGTGTTTCGGGTAGGGACCAAAACTGTTGTCAGGAGGCAGCGCATGTCCCGTTGATTTCACACCTTGAAGATTCGCGTAGTAGCTGTCATACACCACGCCCTTAGCGATGCCATTTTCAATTAGCGGCACCTTCTGGCGCGGAACACCCTCGTAATCGAATGGCACGCCGCCGATCTTGGGATTGAACGGTTCCTCGATGATCGTAATGTTATCTCCCGCTATCTTCTCGCCAATCTTTCCTGACATAAAGGAACGATGCTGGTAAAATGTCTTCCCACCAAATCCCATGAACGCCAGAAATAGCAGGAGCTGCCCCACCGCGGCCGGTTCGAGAATCACCGTATATTGAGCCGACTCAAGCTTGGTGGGATTAACTGAGCGCAACGCTTTGTCTATGGCAACGCTTGCGAGCTCTTTCACGTCTATCTCATTTACGTCACGGCTGTAGGCAATTCCCCAGCCGGAATTATTCTGATCACCGACAACCGTTGCCGAAAATTCAGCGCGCGTCGCCTGGTTGAAGCAATCCACACCCAGCGAGTTCATTACTCCAAGAGTCTCGACATAGTTGCGATACGCCCCCGCTGTCTTGAGTTGGTTTTCGGCGCAGGCTTTTATCAGCCCCGCCACGGTATTTGCACGTTGAGTCGGGGAGAATTGGGCGGTATCCTCAAAGAACGTCTTAACATCTTTGTAGTCTGCTTTCTTCGGCAGTGACACGAATCCCTCATCGGGCGGTACGAGCTCTGCAATTGCCAGCGCTTCCTGTGCCGATGCTGCGACGGCTTCCGGAGTCAGCTTGCCGGTCGAAGCGATTCCAATCTTTTTGTCCTTGATCGCGCGCACGTAGACCGTGGTGTCTGATTGATAGAGATTCTGATGTATCTGTGATTCGGCGAATCTGGTCAGGCTCAGGTCCTGCCCAATCAGTACTGCCTCAGTCTGATCGGCTTTGGAGGCATCAAGTCCCGCCTGCAGCAGCTTTCGTGTTTCCTCGCGGGAAATCATGCGCCCACCTTCACATTCTGAAACCGCAGATATGCTGCTCCCTGGGCCGTGCGGGCGTTTTGTCCCGGCTCACCTTTGCCGCAATTCGGTGTGCCCCACAGCACCCATTCATCCTTGTGCCCAACGGAGTCGCACTTATTCCAGAACTCCACCGTCGATCCGGAATAGGTAGGCGACTTAATCATCGCCCCCAACTTGCCGTTCTTGATCTCCCAGCCGATTTCGCCACCGAGATTGAAATCCTCGCGGTTGTCATCGATTGACCACGTTGAGGTACCCTCGATGTAAATCCCGTTATCCACCTCGGAGAGCATGTCGGCAAACTTCTTGTCACCCGGCTCTAAGATAATGTTGGTAATGCGAACCAGCGGCACATTCTCCCAGCCCTCAGCTCTGGCTGCAGCCGATGACGGCCTGCCGATCCGCTTGGCTGTCTCACGGGAGCTGAGATAGCCAACCAGGATACCCTTCTCAATCAGCGGTACCCGTTCGGCCTTCACACCTTCATCATCATAACCGTATGTTGACAGCCCGCCGGTATAGGTGGGATCACTGTACACGCTGATGATGCCCGATGCATACTGCAGCTTTCCAAGTTTATCTGTGGTGGCAAAGCTGGTGCCGGAGAAATTGCGCTCGGAACCGAAGACGCGGTCGAGTTCGAGCGGGTGCCCGATCGACTCGTGTATTTGTAGCGATGCCAGATCAGGCGATAGAATCACTGTCATCTCACCGGAAGGGCAATCCTGCGCCTGCTGTAACGCCAGTGCCTCCGAGGCGATGCGTTCAATGTTGTCTTCAATCTTGAAGCTCTTGATCACTTCGTATCCGCCGGTAACAAACTGCCCCGATGAGGTCGGGAACGAGCGCTCATAGCGCTCGCGATGACCCTTCACAATACCACAAGTAATGCCCGCGCCGGCTTGCAGCAGAGTTTGTGTGATCTTGCTGCCATTGGTGGCCTGGAAATGTTTGATTATGCGGCGAAAATCAAGGAATGTTGAACTGGAAGTGACAGCCTCATTCTTGTGGATCAGATCTTCCCAGCTCAGCAGCAAATCGTTCTTCTCAGACAGGCTCAACTCAAACGGATCGATGGTGAAGGGGGTCTTGTAGTCATCAACTATCTTAGCGAGTGGATCAAGCTGCACTTTCTCAGAGTTCACTGACGCCGATGCTTCAGCGATTTCAATCGCCAAATCGGCCATTCTTTTCAGATTTGCTTCTGAGACTTGTGAAGTCGCGGCGAATCCCCACGAACCTTTGTGCAGCACCCGGATCGCAAAACCGGCGGAGTCTGATTTGTCAACGGGATTGGTAGTACGTGAGGTTGTCGACAACCGCTCGCTGCTGATTTCCTCGGCTCGCAGATCGGCATAGTCGCATTTGCTGTCGAGGTAACTCAGAATGCTTTCGGCATACTGATCGATCTTGTCTAACACCGAATTGTTGGGCACTACGATCTCTGTCACGATCCGTCGCTCACAATGGAATTCCTACAAAATGTCCGCCTGCCAGATATACGCCAATCATAAACAACACGCCGAGCAGTGTCAAGACCAAGGCGACATTCGGAGATACCAGATTTTTCTCGGGGCGAAAGCGGAAAATTGTGCCGCGGAACAACACGGTCAACCCCAGCCAGTACAAGATCAATACCTCCATCAAGGTCTGGCTTTGATTGTCTCCGAAGGGCCAGCCGCCCCAGAGATAGCCGAAGCGGCTTAGAGACACCAGCGAACCTGCGCAGAAACTGCCGATTGCCATCAGTAAGCCGGTGATGAACACCTTCCGGGAGAGCTTCTTGAGGTGTTTTTCGCTGCCGCGGCTTACGAAGGCGTTGAAGAGCGCCGAGAATGCGTAGATGGCCGCCAGAAACATGAGGATTACATGCAGGCTCCAAATCACCAGGTCAGGTTTTCCCTCGAAGACCAGCGTGATCAATTTCGATTTATCTTCCGGCAGACGTACCAGCGTATCGCCAGTGACCGAATAGATTTCAAAATAGTATTGGTAGCTTTCTCCCTGCGCTAAATGCGGAAGTGTGGCGGCGAATTTATCGACGCTCCCTTTCCTCAGTTTGAGAATGGTTGAGTCAAAATGTACGAGAACAGGTTGCTTGTAGTAAAGCACGGGCACGAATTGTGAAGTATCGTAGTTAGCGGCGATCCATAACTCAAGTTCGGGGTCACTGGCGCCGCGATACAGGGAAAGTGCAGTATGGTCAATCATCAGCCCGTGTCCGCGAACGCTGTAAAAGTCGTTCTCCCTGGTCGATTTTCCAAATTCAGGTGCGAGTGCGAATAATGCTAATGTCAAGAGAAAGGCAAAAAAAGCCCGAAGCAAATTCACTCGTAGCTACCGCAGAACAGTCTGAAGATTACAATTTGAACCCGGTGCCCGCAGATCATGCTTCCGCAAACTCCCCTGCTTTTTTCAGGCGCTCTTCCTGATCGCGCTCCTGTAACGCGCCAATCAGTTCATCCAGATCACCGGCCAGGATCTCGTTGAGCTTGTGGAGGGTAAGGCCAATCCGGTGATCGGTAACCCGGCTTTGCGGGAAATTGTAGGTGCGAATCTTTGCCGATCGGTCCCCTGAGCCCACCATTAATCTGCGCGTATCGGCCAGCTTCTGCTCATGCTCCGACTGCGCTTTGTCAAGCAGGCGCGCGCGGAGCACTTTCATCGCCTTGGCTTTGTTCTTATGCTGAGACTTTTCATCCTGGCAGCTTACGACAGTTCCCGTGGGAATATGCGTGATCCGCACTGCCGAATCGGTCGTGTTCACGGATTGCCCTCCCGGACCGGAAGAGCGGTAAACATCAACCCGCAGGTCGTTGGGATTGATCTCGATATCCACCTCGTCTGCCTCAGGCAATACCGCCACCGATGCCGCCGAGGTGTGAATTCGTCCCGATGCTTCCGT
>CAYXUL010000049.1:22616-25216 GCA_964468475.1 uncultured Ignavibacteria bacterium
AACTTCTCCTGCGATTCCTCAAGTTCCGCCTCCGCCAATTCCACCAGTTCATCATCCTCTCCGGCGCGGATTATGCGATTGGCTTCCTCGATCGAATTCCACAATTGGCGATATTGCTTGCCGACCTCGACTATTTCGGTCAGGTCTTTGTGCTCCCGCGACAAATCACGGAATTTCTTCTGGTCGGAAATGACATGGGGATCGGACAGCTGCTGTGAGAGTTTATCGAGCTTTTCTTCAGCGCCCTCGATCAGCTCAAGCATCTGCGAGTTCATTGACCTGCACCTGCTGCGGCAAGCCGAGCGAGGCCCTGACCGCCACCACCGCAACTTCAAGCTGCTCCATATTCGGCTCCTTGGTCGTAATCAGTTGCAGCCAAAGACCCGGTTTGATGAGGATTTTGGTGAGCTTGTTATCGCGCGTCTTACCGGAGAGCTTGAGTAATTCATAGGAGCTGCCCGCCACCAGCGGCAGCAGCAGCACATGAACACCAAACCGAATAAGCAGTGCCGGCGGATGCCCGGCCCAGAGCTGGAAAAGCGTATCTGCAATTGCGAAAATCAGTATCGCAAAGATAGCGACGATCAAGATGAACGATGTCCCGCAGCGTGGGTGAAGCGTCGTGTATTTCTTGGCGTTTTCTGCGGTAATCTCCTCTTTGGCTTCCCACGAATAGATCGACTTGTGCTCGGCACCGTGATATTCGAAGATCCGGCGGAAGTCCTTTAATATCGACAGAAAATAAACATAGCCGATAAAGAGCACCACTCGTACCCCACCGGCGACAAGGTTGAACACCAGCGCTTTTTTGCTCAATCCTGCCAGTGAAGCCACCCATAACGGCAGGAAGAAGAAAAAGACGACACCCACGCCCACAGCGAAAACGACGCTGAAGAAGAGCATGATGCCCGTAGATTTCTTTTGCTTCACCGGATCTTTGCCCTCGGAAATATCGATATCTTCCGCCATCATCTCCGCAGAGAAATTGAGCGAGCCGATACCGATCTTGAGCATCTCGAACATCGCGATAAAGCCGCGGATGATCGGTACAGCAAAGAGTTTGATTCTCTTCGACAGGGGCCTATAGGGATAGGTCTTTACCAGAATTGACTGGTCGGCACGCCGCACCGCCGTGGCGATGTGGGTCTCAGACCGAATCATAACCCCTTCAATTACTGCTTGTCCACCAACCTGGAACTCAGCCATTGTTCTCCTCTTGTGCCAGCCTCAGGCTCGAGGCCGCGAAAATCTGGAAGTATAAAATAACCTGTGCTTCTAATTTATCAGTAACGAGTATATTACCAACCTAAATAGTATACAATAGTATACAAAAGGCAGGAGTAGGTGTGCCACTCCTGCCTTTGAATTTCCGGCTATTTAGCTACTTTTCGGTTTTTTCTTCGGCGGTTGATTTAGTCTGCTCTGCAGATGCCTCAGCAGCTGGCTGCTCTGCCTTAGTGCCCTTCTTCTGCGCCAGCACGTTAGCATATTTGCGGCGGAAGCGGTCTACACGACCGGCGGTATCCACCAGCTTCTGCTTGCCGGTATAGAAAGGATGGCATTCCGAGCAGATTTCTACCGAGATTGGGCCCTTTAGCGTCGAACGAGTTTCAAACTCATTCCCGCAGGCACACTTTATGGTAACCGTCTCGTATTTCGGATGAATGTCTGTTTTCACTCTCAGATCACTCCTGTTTTCGTCGCAAGTTAGTCGTTTAGTATACGCCTGACATTCCTGAAAATCAAGCGGAAAAGCAGCCTGATTTCCGTGTCGGGCAAGCCGTTTTCCGTCTTCCAATTAAGATAACAGGAGTATTTCGGATATGTTCCGGGGGATTGTTGACAACCAATTCTGCATGAGTTAACCTATTTGATCATAATTGCTTGTGATTCTCGATGCGGGGACTGATGCATACCAGTTAGGCTACGTCATCTCACAAGGGCCAGTTTTGCATCATAAGAAAGGAGTGCACTATGAAGTTTAATGCTATGGCAACCTTGGGGTTGCTAATGTTGTCAGTGGTTTCTTTACCCCAAAAGCCGGCGAACGGCGGTGTTTTCGGGGAGGTTGCCGGCTCGATCGGTGGCACGTATCCTCAGGGAACATTCACACGATACGCCGATCCCGGCCTGGTGCTTGACGGGCGGGCCACGCTTCATATCCCCAAAGCAGAAGTGGTGGCGGGTTGGGTTGGTCTCTCGTACGCGCTATTTAAGTATGAGACCGCCAATACCGTTATCAGAATTCGAGACACAGATTCAGGATTAGAGACATCACTACCGGTCGAACGAAAGACTAAGGAGCAGATGTTTGCACTGCATGGCGGCCTGCAATTGGGCTCGACGACGCGCCGAGCCTTGATCAGGCCGCGCGCCGCTATCGGGCTTGGGCTTTATTTCTTCAGCAGCAATGTTAAGTGGGATCTGCATGGAGACAATGGAGACACTACAGTCGCCGAAGTATCCCTCGACCATCAAGTGACCGGCGGCTGGCGAGCCAGAGCGGGGTTTGATCTCTTTATCACTCCGCAGGTGGGAGCATCAGTAGACTTTGTCTACGACCATGTCTTCAGCCTCAACCAAAGCGAAGGCCCCAACGA
>CAYXUL010000050.1:0-23918 GCA_964468475.1 uncultured Ignavibacteria bacterium
CGCACCTGCGGCGCGAGCGGGCGCCATATATGGCGCCCCTACAACAAACCATTTGCGTACCCCCCTACCATTTCGTAGATCATGGCTATGGCTGAGAATGAACCGCAGGAAACATCTGAGCAACCCGTAGAGAACAGCGAGCCGACCCTGAAGGATCGCCTGCCGGGCGTGATTGCAGTGGGCATCTTGACCATCATCACCTCCTTCTGGATGTTCTGGTCATTCGGCGAACTCTATTTCGAGGGCTGGGGGCAACCCCTCCCCTATCCGCTTTACTACCTGATTCCGGGCGGCATCTGCTTTGTCCTGACTCTGATCGCGGTGCTTTGGCCCCGATTCGGCGGCTGGGTGCTGATCGGTGTCGGCGCGGCATTCGCCTTTTGGTGGCTGCCGGTGCTGTTCAGCCGTGGCCTGAGCGGTATCGGATCGATGCTGGTCAATCTCTTCCTTAGCGGTGGAATCGCGCTGACTGGCGTGTTCTTTCTCCTGGAGCATCGCTATCGTATCAGGTTTCCCAACCGCCATAAACCAGAGGACAACTGGTTCCGGCGTCACAGCAAGCTCCTTATCGCAACCGGTATTCCACTGGGTGTAGCTGTGGGAGCATCGATCAATTCACTGCCGACAGTGATTAACCGACTCGACGACGGCAACCGTGGCGCGCGGCTGATCGAGGGCAACGGTGTGACCCTGATCTGGGCGCCTGCCGGTCCGGGTTGGACGAAAGGCAGCCGCGAAGTTGGTCAGAATCTCTCCTGGGATCAGATTGCGCTATATGGCATGGAGCCAGTCGGGTTCGGAAATAAACCGGGATTCGAGAAACAGACCGCGCGACAGGCGCAGATGGATTCGACCTGCCTGTGTGCCTACCTTAACGAAGCCGGCACCGAGCTGATGCCGACGCGCCAGGGAATCTGGCGGATGCCTACAACTGATGAGGTCGTTCGCTCGCTGGTGAGCAACGGCACCAATGCGGGCTGCGTCTGGGATACGGCCACGAACTCTGCCAGGTGCAAGGTGACTCCCGACAAGGAAACTCCGCTGTGGGCACCGGACTACCTGCCTGTCTATTATTGGACTGCGGACGAGTATGATTCCACAAATGCCTATTATGTCAGCTACAACGGCAGCGCAGTGCGCGTACAGCCAAAGCAATGGGGGAATCCACGCCATGGCTATCGTTGCGTCAAAGAACCGCCAGAGAATGACTCTGTGACTGATACTTCCTCGACTAATCAGACACGATAGTGAGAGTGCCGGCTATGCCTAATCATGCCCTGATGCAAATCGCCCAGCAGGCTATTCTCGTCGATCCTGAAGGTCGCGTACTGCTGTTGCGGCGACCGGACGGTAACTGGCAGTTCGCGGGCGGCAGATTAGAGAAGGATGAAAAGTGGGATGAAGGCTTGCGCCGCGAGATCAGGGAAGAGACCGGCATCACCGATGTCGATATTGGACCCGCCCTGCTGGTAGCGACCTGGGAGTATCAGGGTGTGCCGCTGTATGGCACCTATTTCTATTGCGAAACAAGTATTACAGAAGTCACGCTCAGCCATGAGCACGACGAATGCCGCTGGATTACGCCAAACGATGATCTCGATGAAATCCAGTTCTGGCATTCCGACATTCGTAATATGACTGAAGCTGCATTGAGAATTGCTGCCAACAGACTTGCCGCGCGATCACAAGCAAAGTCGGAATCACAAAGCGATTGACTTGACTCTTTTGATCGACTATATCATCATTCAACCATGCTAAAGAACACTATGGAAGCAGATAAGTCAGATACCCCCGAGGAGCAGATCGACCTGCGCGGCACCGAAGTCACCGTTCTGGATCATGGGTTTGTGCGCCTGGTCGATTTCATGGGGGGCGATGATGATATCGTGGCGGCGGCGCGGGTGTCGTACGGTAAGGGTACCAAGAAAACGCGACAGGATCGTGGATTGATCCGATACTTGATGCGGCACCATCATACGACGCCATTCGAGATGGTAGAGTTCAAGTTTCATGTCAAGCTGCCTATTTTCGTAGCCCGACAATGGATTCGTCACCGCACCGCCAATGTCAATGAATATTCCGGTCGCTATTCGGTGATGGAGGACAAGTTCTATGTCCCACCGCCGGAGCAGGTAACCGGTCAATCGAAGAGCAACCGTCAGGGACGAGACGAGACTGAGCTGGAGCCGCAGACCCGCGAAGACTTCCTGAATTTCCTCAAAGAATCGAACGAGCAACTCTATGCACAGTACCAGAAGGCTCTGGAGGGTGGAGTCGCCCGCGAGCTGGCGCGGATAAACCTGCCGTTGTCGCTTTATACCGAGTGGTACTGGAAGATTGATCTGCACAATCTATTTCACTTCCTCAGGCTGCGGCTTGATGAGCACGCCCAGTGGGAGATCCAGCAGTATGCACAGGCGATGGCGCAGATGGTGAAGCAGGTCGTGCCGGTGGCGTGGGAGGCCTTTGAGGATTACCAGCTCAATTCGCAAGTTTTTTCAGCAATAGAACTCAAGGCGATATTCGATCAGATGTCCGAATTTACTCCCGACGTTGACACTCTTGTCGCTGCCGGCCTCTCCAAGGGCGAGGCGCGCGAGTTTATTGCCAAGCTGGAGAAGTCGCGAGAGCTGATCAAGCGAAGCAGCTGAGCGACTCAACTATACTACTACTTAAGCAAGACTGATACTTAAGCAAGACTGACCCAATTCAGGATAGCACACGCGCACCGGACAGCGTGCGTATTACGTATGATGGTTGATTCTAAAGGCGATAATGAAAAGAAACCGCACGTGGAATTGCGTACGCAGTGGGTGGTGATTGCGCAGCTTGCCAGCCGGATGATGGCCGAGTTTGTCGTCAATGGGCTCAAAGCACACGATATCCCGGCGGTGCTCGATTCCAGAGCGGGGTTTCTGGGCACAGCGGGTCTCAGCCTGCAGGCCTTTGTCTCCGGCAATGCCGAGGATCACAAAGTGCTCGTTCCCGCACAATTTGAGGAGGAAGCGCGCGAGGTAGTTGAGATGTTTCTGGGGGATGAGGAAGCAAAGGACGACAAGACAGACGCTCCATAGGGTCAAGGCTTACAAAGGGCAGCGAAAATTCTGTTTGGAATACGAGAGGTTCGGCTGCATCTCCGTGATCAGCCCGATCGACTGAATGGAGGCGAAGCTCCGGGAGGTTTATTGCAATCAACTTCCTTCGTCGACTTTGACATTGATGTGACAATCAATCCTACTAATGTGGATACATTTTGGCGCTTATGGCTTGATTGAAACCAGCGCGGAGGAATCATGGAAGACCTGCTGACAGCAACGCATTATCTGCCAATCATCACGACAATACTGGCAGCGTTTTTCTCATTTGAGGTCCTGAGCCGTTACCGCCGCAAGCCCCAGGCCTGGCACCTGCTGTGGTGGGGCATCGGCATTGTCACCTACGGCATTGGAACACTGATCGAGTCGGCTGTTGCCTTCTCAGGCTGGCACGTGGCATTATTCAAGAGCTGGTACATTTTCGGTGCCCTGTTGGGTGGAGCGCCATTGGGAATTGGCACCGTTTATTTGTTGCTGCCAAAGCGAGTTGGGCACATTTGCGTTTCAGCATTGCTGGTGGTCGTATCTGTAACCTCGCTCTTCGTGATTCTCTCCCCTATTCGCTACAGCTTTGTGAACCCGCACATTCTCAACGGCGTGGTGCTCGGCTGGCAGAAGATCCGCCTGGTTTCACCGTTCATCAACAGTTTCGCATTCATTTTCCTCGTCGGCGGCGCGATCTATTCGGCGGTCAAATACCTGCGAATCCCGGGCAGTCGCAATGTTGCTTATGGCAACGTGCTTATCGCCGTCGGCGGAGTATTGCCGGGGATTGGCGGCGCGATGAGCCGTATGGGGCATACTGAGGCCTTGTATGTTGGGGAACTTTTCGGCGTGATCCTGATCTGGCTCGGCTATCGTCGCTGTCAGCGAGGTGTGGTCAGGCCTGAGCCTTCCGCAAAGACGACGGCTAACGTCAGCCAGGCCGGCTGATAAAGGCTCTAGTGAAGCTGGCCGTTTCCTTTAATTCTGCGGTCAAGATCAATCACCCCTTTGAGATCGCTATACTGCAGAAAGACCTCGGTTGAGCCCATTGAATAAGGTGCGACTTCATAAGGGTTGTAGAAAAAGGTGATCCCCTCTCCGCCGATGCACGCATTATCTGTCAGTGTAAAGGCGTTGTCTTTGAACCAGTAGCCCGCATCACCCAACACCTGCTCAGGCGAGAGGTGGTTGACTCGCCGGAATTCCGCTTCAGCGAGGATTTTAAGTGAATCTTCCATTCCGGGTACCAAAACCTGATCCAGAGTGACCGTCTTTCCCGTCTCGGTGTCGAGATCGTGGTAGCTCAGCTCCGAGATGGGATGGGCACCACCGGTATATTCGTAGTGAGAAAGTGCGAGGCAGATTACTCCAGCTGTATCACCGTTCACGTCGATGCTGACTTGTAGCGTCCAGGCGATGCGGTAATCCTCGAATTGCTGTTTGGCGTCAGCATAACCATCAAAGAATTGCGAGACCACATCAGGTATGCTGTCAGCCGCATCGGAATCGAGAGCGCAGGAAAGAATCATTGCGGTGACCGAGTCATTGAGCATCTCTTCAACGCCGACGCCGGGCGCCGACGAGAACACCGGGTATTCGAGAATAACATGGGCACAGTCGGAGTCTGCCGAGACACATTGCTCGCTTTGGCGGTAGAGGGTTTTAATGTCGTAGGTTGTAGTGGCAACTCGAGGCTCGCTGCTCTTTCCGCCACAGGCTGCGAGCAGCAAAGCCACGACTATTGTTTCCAGTATAATAGCGGGCAGAGCCGCGAACGGTGTCCCCCGGGATAACTTTGAGGCATCCTGCAAATGTTATTGATCCTTGCCTTCCGACATATTCGATTCGCGCGACAAATCGAATTAAGAGTGCCGAGAAAACATATCGGGGAGAGCAGATTCGAACTGCCGACCTCTCGCACCCCAAGCGAGTGCGCTAACCAAACTGCGCCACTCCCCGAATGAAGGTCTAAATTTGGCTCCAGTATATGCGATCTGTGGCTTGGTGGCAATTGCTTTTCGCGGGGTCTTTAGGCGCAAGTGTCAAGTGGAGAAACGAGACTGTGAACGAAGCCGAAGAATTCGCCTTCACGATCACCGATTAACCGCGATTACCGTTTTCCTTGAAGAGCGTCAGGGTGCGCTCCAATTCCATCAATTCTTTCTTTACCTCGCTGAGCATTCGGACATAATACTCTTCCCGCTTCAATTCCTTGCTGGTTTCAGAGAGCTTCTGACGGGCGCCTTCAATCGTGAAACCTTCCTCATAAAGCAGATGCTTGATCCGGTTAATCACGACGATCTCCCGTTTCTGATAGATCCGGTTGCCGCCCCGATTTTTCTTCGGACGCAGCTGTGGGAATTCTTTTTCCCAGAACCTGAGCACGTAGGGTTTCAGCCCGGTCATGCCCGCTACTTCCGAGATCGAATAGTAAAGTTTCTCTGCGTTATTATTCTTCAATACACCACACTCGCATTCTGCCCCTCAGCGACGATTCAGCAACAAAGTTCGCTCTTTAGCTCCCGGGTCATAAGTTCGCTCAGCGCTTCAGCCGGCGGCTTGTGATTGAACAAAACATCGTAAACTTTCTGCGTAATCGGCATCTCGACCTTATATTTTTCCGCCAGCCGCACAGCTGCCCGCGTCGTCTGAATACCCTCGGCGACCATAGTCATGGATGCCAAAATCTCGCTAAGCCGTTCACCGCGGCCAATTCTTTCACCCACGTGACGATTGCGGCTGTGATGCGAGATACAAGTCGTCACCAGGTCGCCAAGGCCGGAGAGACCGGCAAAGGTTTCGGGGCGCGCACCCATTTCGATTCCGAGGCGAGAGATTTCGGCAAGCCCTCTGGTTAGAAGCGCTCCGATCGTGTTATCGCCGAGTCGCAGGCCGTAGAGCATGCCGGCAGCCAGGGCAATTATGTTCTTGAGAGCGCCTCCCAGTTCGACTCCGGTGACATCGTCCGATGTGTAAACCCGGAATTCAGAAGTTGACATGATCTCCTGCACGTGCTTCCGGGCTTCAAGATCAGCACCGGCAGCGACTACCGAGGTAGGGATTTTGCGGGCAACCTCTTCCGCATGTGATGGACCTGAGAGCACTACGGTACGGTTGCGGCTCTCTTCGCCCAATAATTCACCCACTATCTCTGAGACTCGCATGAGGGTAGAGACCTCAATCCCTTTGGCGACGCTGACGATGATGCATTTCGGGGTACCATGATCCTTGATCTGCTGAAGAACAAGTCTCACGTTTTGCGCCGGAACCGCGAGGATGAGAACCTCACAATTGTCAAGTGTCTCGTTGAGCTCGTCCGTTATCTCGACTTCCGGGTGTATTTTGACCCCGCGCAGTTTGGAAGAATCACTACGCGTGGTCCGGAGACTCTTTGCGCCCGCGCTGTTGTGTTTCCAGAGATGAATGGAGTGATCCTGCTCTGCCAGAAGATTGGCAATAGCGATTCCCCAACTTCCTGCACCTAAGATTGATATTTGAGCCATAAGATACTGACGAATGCGGATAGTCGTTATTAAGATTTTGACTGCGGCGGATTGTCAATGAGTGATCTGTTTTTCCTCCCCACGCAACAGCCTGCGGATATTTGCCCGGTGAGTGAAAAATAGCAGCGCGGTAACGAGCAAGCAAGAGGAAACTACTACAGTGGAGATATTTTTTCCCAGGATGAAGCGCTCGATAAGCACGACAATTGATAAGACTGTGCCGGCACTGAGTGAGGAGATCGAGATGATGCGGCTGAGAGCAAAGACTATCAGGAAAATGATCAGACTGATACCGATCTCGAGGGGCAGAAGCACGACAAAGACTCCCAGCAGCGTATTCACGCCTTTACCACCTTTGAAGCCAATGAAGAGCGGAAAGATATGCCCTACTACTGCTGCCAGGCCGACCGCAAGATGTTGCCATTCAATCCCGGGGATGAGGTGCATGGCTACGATGACCGGAACCGCACCTTTGGCAACATCGAGGATACCGGCAATCAGAGCTGCGGGGAGCCCGGCCACACGATACACGTTGGTTGCGCCGGCATTCCCTGAGCCATGCTTACGAATATCAACGCCGGCAAACAGATAACCAATGATAAGTGAAAAAGGTATTGAGCCCAAAAGGTAGGCGCCGAGTATGCACAGGATAAGCGTGAGCATAGAGTTCTGCAAGTTAGGCAAATAAGAAGGCGGAATCAAGCAGGGTTGATTCCGCCCGTTCAGCTTTGGCCGGCTGCTATTTTGTGTATATCAGGTGCTCAATTGCTACATTGAGTCGCTGCCGGAAGCGCTAGTGGTGTCGCTTGTTGAATCGACCGCGGAGCTGTTCGTCGAATCATTTACTGAACTGCCGGTTGAGTCACTACCGGGGTTGACGAACTCGTCAAACGACTTGAACAACTTATCGAGTTCTTCTTTGTCGATTTTCTTATCCTCCAATGCATCCTTCACCTGATCTGCAAGCGCCTGGACTTTGACTTGACTGAGCGTTTTATTTCGCACCTGCGTCGTGACAGCATCCTTGAATTCGCTGAACCTGTTTACAACTTCCAAACTGTCGTAACCGGGCGGCAAATCCTTAAGCACTGTTGCTTCAAGCACGTTGATAGGCTTCTTGACGAGGGCTTCCTGGATCTGCCCGCAGAAGATGTAGCTGAGGATGATACCAGCAACTATCACTACTGCGATTACAATCCCTATGATCAGAAGTACGCGGCAACCGGTACTCATTCCCGAACCTCCCATTGGTATAACTTGGCTTGCCGACAAATTAAGCGGTTGGAATAGAGATGCAACTGCAAAATCGGGAATCCGCGATTACGCCTATCAAAAGAAAAACCGGGCGGCGAGTGCCACCCGGCAGGAATTGCGGTATTTCAGTTACTACTGATTACTTTTTCTCTTCCTGTTCAGAAGACTCCTCTTTGCCGTTGCCTTCACCCCCAGCGGAGGCATCGGTGTCTTCTTCCCCAGCCTCTTCAGCGGCTTCCTTTTCGGAAGCTTTGGCTTCTTCCTCAACCTCTTCGGAGGAGATTTGCTCTTCCTCGTCCACTGGCGCCTGTACTGACTTCTTTGCCTTGGCGGCGCCTTTGCCCTTCTCCGTCTTCGAGGTTTTGCGAGAACGGCGTTTCTTTGATTTCTTTGGTGAGGTACTGGTCGTTCCGTCGAAGATCAACTCAATTATCGCAACCTCAGCGGCATCACCACGTCGCGTACCGGCTTTGATAACTCGACTGTAGCCGGAATTCCGCTCCTGCAATTTGGGCACGAGCTCTTGAAACAGCTTCTTGAGGGCTTCCTTATGAGGCATATAGGAAGCGACCAGGCGCCGGCTGTGGAGTGACTCGTCTTTCGCTTTGGTGATCAGGCGATCCACGTAGGGCTTGAGCGCCCGCGCTTTGGGCGAGGTCGTGCGAATCTTCTCGTTCAAGAACAACGCCGCCGCCATGTTAGCCAGCGTCGCGTCGCGATGAGCCGGTTTACGGCTCATTTTGAATATCTTCTTACCGTGCTGAACCACTATTCGCTACTCCTCGCTCGAATTCATTGCCTAAATCTGTAACTACCTATTCGTTATTGTCGCTGTAGAACTTAGCGACATCCATTCCCCAGGTAAGTCCCAGCTCTTCGAGAATCGCGGTAAGCTCGGTAAGAGACTTACGGCCGAAGTTACGATACTTCAACATGTCAGATTCCGATCGCTGAACCAGATCTTTAAGGGTCTGGATATTTGCCGCGCGGAGGCAATTCGAGGAACGAACTGAAAGTTCGAGTTCGTCAACGCGCGTATTGAGCAGGTTGCGAACGCGAACGGTTTCCTCATCCTCTTTCTTCTCCTCGACGGGCACGATTTCTTCATCGATATGAACAAAATATTTGAGGTGATCGCTGAGAAGCTTGGCGCTGAAACCAAGAGCTTCCTCAGGACTCATCGAGCCGTCAGTGGTGACTTCGAGAGTCAGACGATCATAGTCGGTGCGTTGACCGACGCGGGTATTCTCGACAGTATAATTGACCTTGACGACCGGGCTAAATAACGAATCGACCCAGATAGTGCCGACAGGACGTTCCGGTTGTTCAGCTTTGTTCTGGTCGGCCAGAACATAGCCGCGACCGAGGTCAACGTCAATCTCGACCACGAACTTCTTATCTTCGGTGCATTCCAGCAGATGAAGATCGGGATTCATGATTTCGACATCGGTACCGGTTTCCATCTGACCCGCATTGTACTTGCCTTTGCCATCCACTTCGAGGCGAATGGTACGCGGCTCCTCGGAATGCAGTTTGATGCGAAGTTTCTTGATATTCAGCACGATTTGAGTGACGTCTTCATACACGCCCGGAATTGTCGAGAACTCGTGAAGAACACCTTCTATGCGCAGCGAGGTCACTGCCGCTCCCTGAATAGCCGAGAGCAGGACACGACGAAGAGAATTACCGATCGTTACGCCAAAGCCTCGCTCAAGCGGTTCCAGCACGAAGCGAGTATAGCGTTCCGTCTCAGTACTCTCATCAGCGGCTACCTCATTGGGTAGCACCAGATTTTTCCATCTCATTACAGCAACACTCCCTGGGATTACTTACTGTACAACTCTACGATTAGCTGCTCGGAAACCGGCAACGGGATATCTTCGCGTTTCGGCATTTCGAGCAATTCCCCTTCCAGCGACGCTTTGTTCAGCCGCATCCACGGCAGATCTGCCGAGCGGTCGGCATCTTTAAGCGCCATGTGGATTATGTCAAGCTTGCGCGACTTATCCTTGACCTTAACAACGTCAGTCGGGCGCAGTTGAAACGAAGGGATGTCCACGATCCGGTCATTTACGGTGAAGTGGCGATGACGCACCAGTTGCCGCGCCGATTTGCGCGACGGCGCGAAACCAAGGCGGTAGACGAAGTTGTCGAGGCGACACTCCAACAGCTGCAGAAGGTTCTCGCCGGTAACACCTTTGCGGCGCGCAGCTTCCTTGAAATAGTTGCGGAACTGCTTTTCAAGAACGCCGTAGACACGGCGGACTTTCTGCTTTTCGCGCAGCTGTAAGCCGTACTCCGACGTCTTGCGGCGCATATTCTGTCCATGCTGACCCGGAGGAAACGGGCGGCGTTCGATCGCGCATTTGGGTGTATAGCAGCGCTGCCCCTTCAGGAACAGCTTCTCGCCTTCGCGGCGACACAATTTGCAGTTAGCATCACGATATCGAGCCATATTCTGTTTCTACTCCCGTTACACTCTGCGGCGCTTGCGCGGTCGACAACCGTTATGAGGAATCGGGGTCACGTCCTTGATGGCGGTAATCTCCAGGCCGGCGGCTTGCAGCGAGCGAATCGCAGCTTCGCGGCCGGAACCGGGACCTTTGACCCAGACTTCAACCTTTCTCAAACCCTGGTCGATCGCCTCTTTTGCGGACGAGGAAGCAGCAAGCTGGGCGGCAAAGGGAGTCGATTTCTTCGAGCCCTTAAAGCCTGACTTGCCCGCCGACGACCAGGAAACCACAGCACCCGTACTATCCGTTATGGATATGATGGTGTTGTTAAACGTCGACTTAATATGCGCCACACCGTGTTGGTCAACACGTTTTGTTTTCTTCTTTGTGCGCTTTCCTTTCGGATTAGCCAATTAATTACTCCTTTATCAGTAATCAAGCATATCTATTCAATTTACGTAGGCCTACCTGGCGGCTTTCTTCTTGCCGGCGATAGTCCGTTTCGGTCCCTTGCGCGTGCGGGCATTTGTTTTCGTACGCTGCCCGCGCACCGGGAGACCACGACGATGACGCAAACCACGATAGCAGCCGATGTCGATGAGGCGTTTGATGTTCATCGCTGTTTCACTGCGCAGCATACCTTCGACTTTGTAGTCGTTTTCGATCACATTACGCAGTTTAGCGGTATCCTCTTCGGTCATCTTGTGAACCCGCAGATCGGGATCGATACCGGTTTTTGCCAGAATCTCTTTTGCCGACGTGTTGCCGATCCCAAAGATGTAGGTCAAGGCAACTTCGATACGCTTCTCGCGTGGTAAGTCGACACCTGCTATACGTGCCAAGGGAACCTCCTAAAATCAGCCCTGTCGCTGTTTGTGATTCGGGTTCTTCTTACAGATAACCCGCACCACGCCGCGACGGCGGATAATTTTGCAGTACTCACAACGCGGTTTAACCGATGAACCAACTTTCATGATATTCTCCAATTTCTCCAGTCAAACTGCATCCGTTTATTTATAACGGTAGATTATTCGTCCTTTGGTAAGATCGTAGGGTGACAACTCC
The DNA here is from genome assembly GCA_964468475.1 of uncultured Ignavibacteria bacterium. Taxonomy (GTDB): domain Bacteria; phylum Zixibacteria; class MSB-5A5; order CAIYYT01; family CAIYYT01; genus JBECKX01. The sequence continues at coordinate 11,356 of CAYXUL010000050.1, forward strand.
AGAGTCACCTTATCGCCCGGGAGAATTTTGATGAAGTGCATACGCATCTTCCCGGAAACATGAGCCAGCACTTTGTGTCCGTTGTCGAGTTCAACTCGAAACATGGCATTTGGCAGCGGCTCCAGGACCTTACCTTCGACTTTAATCGTCGCTTCTTTAGTCATTCGTTCCGTTAACCGTTAATATCTCAATGCCGTCCTCTGTGATCGCGATCGTGTTCTCCCAATGTGCGGAGATCTTGCGGTCGGCGGTCACGATTGTCCAGCCATCTTCTAATGTCTCAATCTCAAAAGTACCGGCGTTAATCATCGGCTCAATTGCCAGCACCATTCCCGGCTTCAGAACCGGACCCTGACCAGGTTCGCCATAGTTGGGCACCTGCGGATCTTCATGCAGGTTACGTCCGACGCCGTGCCCTACCAAGTCTCTAACGACCGAGAAGCCGTTGCGTTCCGCATATTTCTGGATCGCCGACGATACGTCGGAGAGCCGGGCGCCCGGTTTGGCGGCCTTGATTCCTTCCTCCAGTGCTTCTCGAACGACCTCGGTGATCCGCTGTTTCTCCTTGCTGACATTACCGACCAGGTAAGTCCGCGCGGCGTCGCCGTGGAAGCCGTTCTTAAAGACTCCAATATCTACGGATACCAGATCGCCGTCTTTGATCTTGCGCGAATCGGGTATTCCGTGAACGATCACCTCATCGATCGAAATGCAGGTCGACGCGGGATAGCCGCGATAACCGAGGAAGGAGGGCGTGCCACCTTCCGCTTCGATCAGTTTCTGGACTTCGCGGTCGAGTTCAAGCGTTGAGATACCGGGCTTGAGTAGCTGCGCTACCAGCTTATGGGCTTTGGCAACGATGCGACCCGCTTCGGCAATTGCCTCAATCTCTGCTTTCGACTTTAGCTCGATCATCGCTTGTCGTCTCACTCTCATTATTTGAGTCAAGGGCGGAAAGTATCCGCTCCGTGACTTCTGCCGGTTCAGCATCACCGTCAATGACTATCATGATGCCCTTCTCCGCATAGAATTCCTCCAACGGCTTGGTCTGCTCGTGGTAAACCTTCAGTCGCTGGCGGATGACTTCCGGCGTGTCATCCTCGCGCTTTTCCAGGCGCGCTCCATCTATGTCACATACCCCCGGAACTACCGGTGGGTTCGTATCTTCGTTATAAACTTTGCTGCACACCGGGCAACTTACTCGCTTGCTTAACCGACCGATGATGATCTCGTCGTCAAGCTGCAAATTGACAACTGCTTCGAGCGAGATTTCCAGCCTGCCGGCGATCTTATCAAGGCCCTCAGCCTGCGGAACCGTGCGCGGAAAACCATCGAGGATAAAGCCCTCGCTGGCGTTGCTGTTCCTGAGCCGATCCTCGACCATATCGAGAATGATGTCGTCCGCAACCAGCTTGCCCGCGTCCATTGAAGACTTGGCCCTCAGGCCAAGTTCGGTGGAATTGCGGACTTCCTCGCGCAGGATATCGCCGGTGGAAAGATGGACGATTCTCATCTCAATCGCCAGCGCATGCGCCTGCGTGCCCTTTCCCGAACCGGGAGGGCCTAGAAGAATCAGGCGGTTCATCATAGCGCCGATCTGCCCTTGATACGCCCGGATCTCATGAATCCGTCATAGTGGCGCATGATCAGGTGCGACTCAATCTGCTGCAATGTATCGAGCGCTACACCTACGACGATCAGAATACCGGTACCACCGAAATAATACTTAACACCCACGTTCTTGATCAGCAGGTAAGGCATGATCGCGATCAGGGCAAAGAATATGGCGCCCGGCAAGGTGATGCGGGTAAGGACCTTATCAATATATTCAGCGGTGCGCTGCCCCGGACGAATTCCGGGAATGAACGCACCTTGTTTCTTCATGTTATCAGCCATGTCTATCGGATTGACCACAATCGCCGTGTAGAAGTAAGCGAAGAAGATGATGATCAATGCATAGACGAAGTTATAAGTCAATGCACCCGGCGTAAAGTAGCTGACGAATGACGTGATGATGTCGGAATTCGGGAACAACGTCAGCAACGTTGCCGGCGCAAACATGATCGACTGGGCAAAGATAATCGGGATTACACCCGCTGTATTTACCGACAGTGGTAAGTGGGTGGTAACGCCACCCATCACCTTTCTGCCCACAATTCTTTTGGCGTGCTGAACCGGGATCTTGCGCTGCGCTCTGGTCACCAGCACAATTGCAGCGATTGTCGCCACCATAACGCCGATCAGGAGGATCTCGGTGAAAATGCTGCGCGTGCCGGCCTGCAGATCGATCACCTCGTCGATGACCGCGCTCGGGAAGCGCGCTATGATCCCTATGAAGATGATCAGCGAAATACCGTTGCCGATGCCTCGTTCGGTAATCTGTTCGCCAAGCCACATGATGAAGATCGTGCCCGAAGTGAACGTAATCATGCAAAGCAGGCTGAAGCCGAGTCCCGGATTAATCACCACCGATTGTCCCGGTTGCGGCTGCAATGACTCAAGCCAGATCGAAACACCGAAAGCCTGCAGCAGCGAAATCAACACAGTACCATATCGCGTGTACTGGGTAATCTTGCGCCGCCCTTCCTCGCCTTCCTTGGAAAGACGCTGGAAGTACGGGAAAATCGGTGTCAGCAACTGAATGATAATCGATGCCGAAATGTAGGGCATGATGCCGAGCGAAAAGATCGTCGCCTTTCGGAAGGCACCACCAACGAACATATCGAACATACCAAAGAGCGTTCCGCCCTGGCTGGAAAAGAACTGCTGAAGCAGACTCGCATCAATACCGGGAGCGGGCACGTGCCCACCGATCCGATAAATAACAAGGATGCCGAGGGTGAAGAGTATCCTCTGCCTCAGCTCACGAATTCGGAATATATTTTGAAACTTCTCAAACACTGATATATGACCTTAACTGCTGCGTTACCGTGTCAGCCCAATTTAGATAGATTGGTTTCAAACTCGCTTTACTAGACTATCTCCACTTTGCCGCCGGCAGCGGCGACTTTCTCGATAGCCGACTGCGAGGCAGCGTGAACCTTGAGTGTCAGACTCGTCTTCAGCTCTCCGCTTCCGAGGACTTTGACCGGCTTGCGAACGGTGCGAACGAGTTTCTTTTCCTTGAGAGTCTCGATCGTGATTTCGGCACCGGCTGCGAACTTGCCTTCAAGATCAGCGAGGTTTACCACCTGATACTCCGTGCGATTGATGTTCGTGAAGCCGCGCTTGGGAATCCGGCGCAAAATGGGCATCTGCCCGCCTTCACGCCACAGCTTGGTCTTATACCCGGAGCGGGCCTTGGCACCTTTATGCCCGCGTCCGGAAGTTTTACCCAGACCTGAGCCGGAACCGCGACCGACGCGCTTGCGCCTGGTGGTTGAGCCTTTCGGTTTTTCCAGACTATCCAATCTCATCAGACTAAACCTCTTCCACTTTCAGCATGTAGCGCACTGAGTTGATCATTCCGCGTATTTGCGGCGTGTCCGTGTGCACGGCTGAGTGATTGACTTTGCGAATACCCAGCGCCCTCACTGTGTCACGGTGACGCTGGAGGCGACCGGAGAAACTTTTCACCAATGTCACTTTCAGATTCTTAGCCATTGTTCTCACTCAAGCTTTCTTCGGCGCCACGAAATTCGAGATGCTCGCGACGAGTTTTCAGACGCTGCAAACCTTCCATCGTTGCTTTAACGACATTGTGCGGACTGGTGGAACCCAATGACTTGGTCAGGATATCCTGGATCCCGGCCGCTTCAAGAATCGCCCGCACGGTTCCGCCGGCGATTACGCCGGTGCCGGGAGCTGCGGGTTTCAACAGCACGCGCGCAGCGCCGTACTTGCCGGTGACCTCGTGTGGAATCGTGCCCTCACGAAGCGAAATCTTCACCATACTCTTGCGGCCATCTTCGGTGGCTTTGCGAATTGCCTCCACAACTTCGGAAGCTTTGCCCAGCCCCACACCGACTTTGCCATTCTTGTCTCCGACACTGACAATGGCCGTGAAAGAGAAGCGCCGGCCGCCCTTGATAACTTTGGCAACCCGGTTTATGTTGATTACCTTCTCTTCAAATTCCTGATCTTGTGCTTCGTAACGAGCCAATTTCTCTAGACCTCTAATTTCGAAATGCTAAAATTCTAATCCACCCTTGCGGGCGCCTTCGGCGACAGCTTTTATGCGGCCGTGATACTGATAACGGTTGCGGTCGAATACTACCGACTTGATGCCTTGTTCGCTTGCCTTCTTTGCCAGCGACTCGCCCACCAACAACGAGAGATCCGACTTCTTCTCAGCCTTCTTGACGGCCGTTGCCATATCCTTATCGAGTGACGAACATGACAACAACGTCTTGCCATTAAGATCGTCGATAATTTGCGCGTAAATATTCCTGGCTGAACGATAAACCGAAAGTCTCGGCCGCTCCGGCGTGCCCACAACTTTCTTGCGGACGCGCATCTGGCGACGATGTTCCTTAAACCTGCGTATGCGAGTTGACTTAATCTGCGTCATGATGTTACTCCGTTATACCGCAGCCTTGCCGGCTTTCTTGCGTACATATTCTCCGGCGTACCGAATGCCCTTGCCCTTGTAAGGCTCAGGCGGACGGAAACCACGAATCTTGGCGGCCACCTGTCCCACGAGTTCTTTGTCGATTCCCTGGACACGCACATGGTTCGGGTCGTCCAGCACAAACTGGATACCTTCAATCGGCTTGATCATGATTGCGTGGGAAAAGCCGACAGCGAGACGCAGGAATCTCCCCCTCAATTCGGCACGATAGCCAACGCCGTTGATCTCAAGGACTTTCTCGAATCCGTCAGACGTGCCTTTGACCATATTGAAGATCAACTGGCGCGTCAATCCGTGAAGCGAGCGGTGAAACTTGCTGTCCGAAGGTCTTTCAACCAAAACGGAACCGTTGTCTTGCTTCGCCGTCATTGACGGGTGAATGTCTCTCTCCAACGTGCCTTTGGGGCCGGTAACTTTAACATTGCTGCCGTTGATCTCGACCTTGACTTTGTCAGGCAACTCTATGGGGGCTTTTCCTACTCGCGACATCTCTCAAATCTTTCGTTTATCACTTACCAAACATAGCAGACTGCTTCGCCACCGATTCCCTCCCGAATGGCATCGCGATGCGTCATCAGGCCCTTCGACGTACTTATCACCGTCGTACCCAGCTTATAGCTGTAGGCTTTAACCCTGTCCTTGTCGGCATACAGTCTTAGTCCGGGGCGAGAGACACGTCTCAGGCCGTGAATTACGGACTCATCATTTTGGGTGTAGCGCAGGTACACACGGAGGATACCCTGTTTGCCATCCTTGACCTCGACGCTCTTCTTGATGAACTTCTGCTCTTCGAGAATTCGCGCCAGTTCACGTTTGAGACTGGAGGCGGGGATATCCACGCGTTTCATCTTGGCCTTGCACCCATTTCGGATGCGGGTCAGCATATCAGCTATCGGATCGGTTACGGTCATTCTTGCTTTTCTCCAACTTACCAGCTAGCTTTGACCACGCCCGGCAACTCACCGGCTAGCGCCATTTCGCGGAAACAGATGCGGCACAAGCCGAATTTGCGCAGGTATCCGCGTGGACGGCCACAACGGCGACAGCGACTGTAGGCGCGAACTTTGAATTTCGGTTTACGCTTGGCTTTTTCAATCAAACAAGTCTTTGCCAAAACTAACTTCTCCTCGACAGGCTATACTTAAGAAACAGTTTCTGAATTTAGGTTCTGAACGGCATCTTCAGCAGTTTCAGAAGGCGCAGGCCCTCTTCATCTGTCTTTGCCGTCGTTACTATCGTTACATTCATCCCGCGAATTTTGTCGATCTTATCGTAATCAATCTCGGGGAATATGATCTGTTCTTTCAGTCCGATGGTATAGTTGCCACGACCATCGAACGCTTTCGGTGAAATTCCACGGAAATCACGCACGCGCGGAAAGGCCACGCTGGTCAGGCGATCAAGGAATTCATACATGCGCTCGCGACGAAGCGTCACTGCGACTCCGATGGGCATTCCCTCGCGGAGCTTGAAATTCGAGATCGACTTCCGGGCACGCCGCACGTACGGTTTCTGGCCGGTGATCGTCGTCAAATCAGTGGATGCCGACTCAAGCGCCTTGGCGTTGGTGATGGCCTCACCGACTCCCATGTTGACCACAATCTTAGTCACCCGCGGGGCTTCCATGTCATTGCGGTAGTTGCCTTCCTTCATCAGGCGAGGCAGGACTTCTTTCTGATAAAACTCGCGTAATCTGGCCATGATGTAAATTCGGTTTGATGTTCAGCAGGATCGGTTCCCCGATTCGCTTAGACAACCTCTCCTGATTTCTTGCTTACCCTTACCTTCTCCAGCACATTGCCGTCGTCGTCGGTGATGACGTGAAAACCTACTCGGGTAGCCTGACCCGACTTACTGTCGTAAAGCATCACTTTGGAAATGTGAATCGGGCCTTCCTTCTCGACGATACCACCCTTGGGGTTTCTCTGACTGGGGCGACTATGACGTTTAACCAGGTTGACTCCCTCAACTATCACCTGATGTTTATCAGGATCAACCATCAACACGCGGCCAACCTTGCCGGCATTGTTTCCGCTGAGGACCTTTACCTGGTCGCCTTTACGAATCTTAGACATTTGCTACACTACCTCCGGCGCCAGCGAGACAATCTTCATGAATTGTTTTTCACGAAGCTCTCGGGCAACCGGTCCAAATATGCGCGTGCCGCGCGGTTCTTTCGAGTCGTCAATTATCACAGCGGCGTTTTCGGAAAAACGCACACTTGAACCATCCTTGCGCCGAGTGAGATCGCGGGTCCTGACGATGACTGCGCGACATACTTCAGACTTCTTCACCGTGCCGCCGGGGATGGCATCCTTGACGGTACAGACTATGATATCGCCCAAACGAGCGTAACGGCGGCGCGTACCGCCGAGGATGCGGAAACACATCACCTTGCGAGCGCCGGAATTATCCGCGACATTGAGCTTTGAGTACTCCTGAATCATGGTCGGACTCTATCCCTATACTGCCTTCTCAAGCACCTTCACCAGGCGCCAGCGTTTATTCTTGGAAAGCGGCCGGGTCTCCATCACCATTACCTTATCTCCAATGCCGCATTCGTTGTTGCCGTCGTGGGCGTAAAGCTTTGATTTGCGTCGGATGATGCGCTGGTAGAGTGGGTGCTTCATGGTTCTTTCCAGCTCTACGGTAATCGTCTTCTCCATTTTGTTCGAGACAACTACACCGACTCTGGTCTTACGCGAATTGCGCAACGCTTACTCCTTTGCCTCTGCTTCTTGCTTGTCGAGACCGAGCTTGCTTGCCTCGGACAAGTGACCGATTCCCAATTCTTCTTCACGCAGGACAGTTCTGATCCGTGCCAGATCTTTGCGGAGAGTGCGAATCCTTACCGGATTCTGCTCCTGCTTGGTCCTGGCCTTGAGCCGGAGGTTGAAGAGTTCTTCCTCAAGCTCCAGGCGTTTCTGCTCTACTTCATCTTTTGTCAAATCGCGAATTTGCTCAATCTTCATAGTTTCTTCTACCTGCGAACGAATGTCCCTAGCCGATCTCGCGGGTTACAAACTTCGTGCGAATCGGCAACTTGGCGGAAGCGAGTCGCATGGCCTCCTGAGCAAGCTCCTTGGTCACGCCTTCAACCTCAAAGAGGATGCGGCCCGGTTTGACCACGGCAACCCAGAATTCGGGAGCGCCTTTGCCTTTGCCCATACGAGTTTCAAGCGGCTTCTTGGAGACTGGCTTATCGGGAAAAATACGAATCCAGACTTTGCCACCACGTTTAATGCGACGCGTCAGCGCCACACGGGCGGCCTCAATCTGACGATTCGTAATCCAGGCCGGTTCCAGCGCCTTAAGAGCATACTCACCGAAATCAACGCTGCTACCGCGATGCGCAAGTCCGCGACGGCGGCCGCGATGGTGACGGCGGTACTTTATCCTCTTGGGCATTAACATCTTATCTTACTCGCTCCTCAAAAACCAAAGACTTGAAATATATTTACCGACCTCTAAAGTTGCAAGAGGTTTTTGACCTATTTATCCTTCGAATCACCGCTATCTGATTTCTTTTTATCTAACCTGTCACGCTTGCGAGCCTCAGCCTTGATTTCCTCTGCTTTGGCGCGCGCCTTCTCAGTGTTACGTTGATCGGAAGTCTCGCCGCGACGGGCTTTGCGCACCCGGTGGCGCGGCTGCCTGTCATTTCGACTACGCTGCTTGCGCTCGGCACGCAGGCGGCGCGGCTCCGGCGCGGCATCCTCAGCCTTCTCACCAGACGCGCCCATCCGGTCAAGTATCTCACCGCGACAGATCCATACCTTCACACCGATTGTCCCGTACGCTGTGTGCGCGGTCGCGGGATAGTAGTCGATATCGGCGCGAAGGGTATGTAGCGGCGTACGGCCTTCTTTGTATTTCTCCGAGCGCGCAATTTCGGCACCACCGAGGCGTCCCGCGCACGTAATCTTGATTCCCTCGGCGCCCATCTTCATCGTGGCGCCGATCGCCTTCTTCATGGCACGGCGAAAACTGACGCGACCTTCGAGCTGGCGGGCAATGGAATCAGCCACAAGGCGGGCAGAAAGCTCCGGCTTCTTGACCTCCACGATATTAAGTGTGATATCGCTATTGGCCAGCATGCGGAGTTCTTCCCTCAGCTTGTCTACCTCGGAACCTTTTCGTCCGATGACGATTCCGGGACGTGAAGTATGAATGTCGACAGTAACTTTCTTGGGATCGCGCAGGATCTCGACATGCGCCAGTCCGGCATTCTCAAGTCGTTTGTCAAGGTAACGACGAATCTTGACGTCCTGGTGCAGCAGGTCCGCAAAGTCCTTGTCGTTGGCAAACCACTTCGAGTTCCAGCTGCGAATGATCCCGAGACGCAAGCCTATGGGATGAGTTTTCTGACCCAAACTATTTTCTCCTTATGCAAGGCAAACAAAATCCAAAATTACACATTCTGACTACTCGTCTTCCTCAGCCGTTTCCTTGGCGGCCTTACTGCGGCGGCGCCTGCGTTCTTCGCGCGCTTCTCCCGCAACCACCACGGTGACGTGGCAGAGGCGATGTTTGATCCGGTTGGCGCGCCCCATTGATGCGGGTCTGATCCGCTTGTAGGACGGTCCGGCATCAACAAATATCTTTTCAATCGTAAGGTCTTCCACCTTGAGTCGCGCGGAGCCGACTGAACTCATGGCGTTGGCTGCCGCAGAACGAACCACATCACGGACCGGCTCTGCAGCGCCTTTGGGGGTGTACCTGAGAATCGCCAGCGCTTCATCCACTTGCTTGCCACGTACGAGGTCTACAACCAGACGAACTTTGCGCGGCGACATGCGCAGGTACTTCGATTTTGCTATTGCTTCAGTATGCATTTTTCAGTCACTCCCTCACTTCACGGTCGTTTTCTTCTCAGTCAACTTCTGACCGGAATGGCCGCGAAATGTCCGCGTCGGCGCAAACTCACCCAGCTTATGGCCAACCATGTTCTCGGTGATGTAAACCGGGATGAACTTGTTGCCGTTATGTATAGCGACCGTGTGTCCCACGAATTCGGGAGAAATGGTCGAGCGTCTGGACCAGGTCTGAATGACCTTCTTATCGCCGGCAGCGTTCATTGCCTCGATTTTTTTCATCAGGCTGTCTTCGATATACGGGCCCTTCTTCAGCGATCTTGCCATGACTTACTCACACTCCTCTTACTTTCTCCGTTTGACTATGAGACGATCGGAATCTTTCCGCTTACGAGTCTTCTTACCCTTGGACTTCAGGCCCCACGGCGAGCAGGGGTGACGCCCACCGGAGGAACGGCCTTCACCGCCACCCATCGGGTGGTCCACCGGATTCATCACAACTCCTCGAACTGACGGGCGGCGACCCATCCAGCGGCTGCGGCCCGCCTTACCTATGCTGATGGCACCATGATCGATATTTCCCACCTGGCCGAGAGTGGCATAGCATGATAGCTTCACCTTGCGAACCTCGCCCGACGGTAACTTCAGGTTGGCCCAGTCGCCTTCCTTTACCATCAACTGAATCATCGTGCCGGCGGCACGCCCAAGTTTTGCGCCGCGCCCGGGCATTAACTCAACGCAGTTGAGGAATGCACCCGGCGGGATTTTGCCGATCGGAAGCGCATTACCCGGTTTGATATCAGCATGCTCGCTGGCCATAATGGTCTGACCGACCTGCAGGCCGTCCGGGGCAATGATATATCGCTTTTCGCCGTCAGCGTATACGAGCAAGGCGATACGCGCCGAGCGATTCGGATCGTATTCGATTGTGGCCACGCGCGCGGGGATGTCGCGCTTGTCGCGTTTGAAATCGATGCGCCTGTAGGCACGCTTGTGACCACCACCCCGACAGAATGCGGTGACGCGGCCACGGTTGTTACGGCCACCACTGCTTCTCAGCGGCTCAAGCAGCGACTTCTCCGGCCTATCGGTAGTCAGCTCCTCAAATGTCGACACCGTCATATGGCGCCGGCCCGGAGTTATCGGTTTGAAACTTCTAAGTGCCATTTCGTAACTTCCTTAAAGTACCTTCCTGCGAACGCGCTCACACACAGCTCAGTCAAGCTGAGGTTAGAACGTCTCAAATTCATGAATAGTGGTGCCGGCTTTGAGTTTGACGACAGCCTTCTTCCATTCCGGCGTATAGCCCGGGCGAAATCGCCCCAGGCGGCGCATCTTGCCGGGGTTGTTTTGCGTCGTTACTTTTTCCACTTTAACGGCGTAAAGTCTTTCGATGGCGCGCTTGATATCGATCTTGGTGGCGTCCTTGGCGACCTCAAACATATAGGCGTTATTCTCATCGCGCGAACGCAGTGATTTCTCACTGATCAATAGCGTCTTGATAATGCGATGCGGATCCTTCATTTGGCGAATACCTCCTCGCACTCCTTGAGACCGTCGGGAGTTAGCAGAACATAGTCAGCGCCCAGAACGTCGTATACGTTCAACTGGGCGGCGCGCTTATATACAAACTTGGGAATATTACGACAGGACAATTGCAGGTTCTGGTTGATGCCTGTGTTAAGGAACAGCACCCGGGTTCCGGCAATTTCCATCTTCTCCAGCATTTCGACAACACTCCTGGTACGTGGTTTTTCAAATTCCCGGGGCTCCACGACCAGAATGCGTTCTTCCTGCGCTTTGAGAGTCAGGGCGGATTTGATCGCACGACGCCGCAACTTTTTGGGAAGCCGGGTTGTGTAGTCACGCGGCTTCGGGCCGAAGATAATTCCTCCGCCTTCCCACAATGGTGACCTGTTCGTACCTACGCGCGCACGACCTGTTCCCTTCTGACGCCACGGCTTTGAACCGCCGCCTCTAACTTCGGAGCGCCCCAGCGTGGAATGTGTACCCTGACGCTGGTTGTTCAAATAGGCTTTGACGGCCTGGTGCATGCTGTAGGGCTTTACCTCGGTGGCGAATATTTCATCTGCCAACTCCTGAGAGCCCTGCTCGTCACCTGTCATCGAGTATAATTTTGCGCTGGCCATTTCTCAGTATTCCTGTTACTTCTTTCTGATCTTTACCAATGAGTTCTTCTTACCGGGAACCGCGCCCCTAAGACCGATGACGCCCTTCTCAGCGTCCACAAGAATCACTCTCAGATTTCTAACCGTGACACGCTCGTTGCCCATCTTGCCCGCCATACGCAGGCCTTTGAAGACACGCGATGGATATGAAGATTGACCTATGGAGCCGGGGGCACGCCAGCGGTCGGACTGGCCGTGAGTCTTCGGCCCGCCACCAAAACCGTGCCGACGCACAGTTCCCTGGAAGCCGAGTCCCTTGCTGATTCCCACGACGTCAACTTTCTCACCGACCCGGAAAATATCCGCCTTGACTTCCTGGCCCTGCTTGACGTCCTCGATAGAATCGATGCGCACTTCCGAGAGCTTCTGCACAGGATTCACTCCTGCGCGTTTGAAATGGCCGGTAAGGGGTTTGCTGAGGCGTTTGCTGTTGCGCACTCCGTACCCGAGTTGCACGGCGTTGTAGCCATCGACCTCTTCACTCTTGACCTGCACCACAACATTGGCGCCCGTCTGAATCAGGGTCACCGGATGCGCATTGCCGTCCTCGGAAAAGATGCGGGTCATTCCTATTTTCTTGCCAATCAGCGCCTTCATTACGCGACTCCCTTAAACCTTGATCTCAACATTGACACCAGCCGGCAGATCGAGTTTCATCAACGCATCGACAGTCTGCGGCGTCGAATCATAGATATCGATCAGGCGCTTGTGAATGCGTGTCTCGAATTGCTCGCGCGACTTCTTGTCCACGTGCGGTGAACGCAATACCGTGTAGACCGTGCGCTTGGTCGGTAGCGGGATCGGCCCTGCGATCCGAGCACCGGTGCGCAGTACAGTACGCGCGATTTCCTTGGTTGACTTATCAAGCGAGTAGTGATCGAAGGCCTTGAGGCGAATTCTGATCTTCTGAGCCGGTGTCGTCATAGCAGCTCCACTACTCGATAATTTCCGAGATAACGCCGGCGCCGACGGTGCGGCCACCCTCACGGA
>CAYXUL010000051.1:0-1609 GCA_964468475.1 uncultured Ignavibacteria bacterium
ATCACAAATCCGAATCCCTGTGAATAAAGCGCAGCTTCGTACTTATCCTGCCCGTCATTGTCAATCAACATGCCGATTCCGAAGGCCCCTGCGCCTTCGGTGCAGATATCGCCCCGGTAGGTGTCGTTTCCGGCACGGTCAATCAGAATGCCGGTACCAAACATGCCACAACCGAGCGAAAAATGACGGGCGACGTAGGTATCGTTGCCCGACCAGTCATCAAGGATACCGCAGCCGAAAAACCCGGCTCCGAACACATGATCCGACTTGGCGATATAGCGGTCATTGCCGGAGCAATCGATAATGATCTGGGAGGGATTATCGGGATCGTACTCAAGATCGTATTCGTCATCCCCGCCGAGATCGATGATGATGCTGTACTTTCCTTCATAATGGTCATTGCCTGTGCCGCCGATGACTACGCGTTCGCCATCGACAGCGGAGTTGTGCTCGGTGACGTGGCTGGCGTGCTTTTGCAGATCGCCTAACACCGACTTGTCAGCACCATAGGGATCGAGCCGCTCGAAGGCATCGATGAATGCCCGGGAAGCTTCAAGCATGGTTTCAAGCCTCACCCTGGCACCCAGGGTCGCGAAGCGGACGGCCAGTTGATCGCCCTGTTTCTGAAGTTGATCCAGTTCTTCAATCGACTTGTCGACATCCTTCTCGTTTTCCATCAAAAGCAGCGGGAAGCTATCACGTGCGAACAGAAACTCAGGAGAAGCGTCCATAAGTGACTTAAATTCCGCTGTCGCCGCATCGCGATCAGGGTCATGGCCAACGAGACCTGCGATAGTTCCCGAGTGCTTTGGGCTAGCGACCTCATTCTTATAAGCATGTTTCTGTTTGTTCAGCCATGAGCTACCGAGCAGTTCCCTTAATAGTTCATACTTGTCAAGCGTTGATGCCTTATTGTCAAGCAGTTCGGATGACCATGAATCCAGCTTTGCGGGGATCTGCAGTGGTTGTAGCGTAAGCTGATTGACAACGTCCAGCCGGAATGTGTCCAAATCCACCCAATCAGTCCGAAACGAACAATCGGTCGTATCTATCTGAATATAGTTGAGTGTTTTGTTGATTTGATTGATCGGGAAATGAAGATCAGCACCCGTTGCCATGACGGCGAACAGAACGGCTAGTGCAAAGCTAAGAATGACGCGCTTCATAGAATCATTCTACCGCAGCCCTATGCCATTTCGCAATCGTTTTTTGGGGACTTGTGGCATGTGAATTTACACGCCCAGCCTCAAGAGGGGATCTTGGGAACGATACGAAGACCGTTCGCTAAAGGTTGCAGCAGCCAATGCTGGTGGCAGTCTAACACACCCCGACCTGCGATCGCTTACGCGATCTCAGCCTGCCCCTCTCAAGAGGGGCAAGAGGTTCAAGCGGCGACAGACGTTTCCGCAACTCTGCTCGCTGGTCGCTGACCTGGTCCAACGTTCCAATCTACTCTGAAATTCGCATTAATGTAGTGGCAAACAGCTCGTCCCCTCTTGAGAGGGGACTACAGGGGTGTGTTCCTTGCGCATTATGCCTTACTAATGCGGCACGTGGTGCGGCGCCGTTCAGGGTGCACTTCGGTAGTCGCCTACGACTCCAGCCTCGG
>CAYXUL010000051.1:1709-2797 GCA_964468475.1 uncultured Ignavibacteria bacterium
TCCCAGGTTGTCCCGCTCAAAACTGACAGATGCCTTCGCGGTAAGCGCGAAGAACCAGTCACCGTTTTCATCCGGGTCTTTGAGCTGGAAAACCATCTTCCCGGGAATATCGAGCGCCAGTTTCTGATCCTGAACCGAGACAGTCAGGATTTTGTCGGGACCCTGGTACTTTCCCACATACTTGTCAAAGTTCATAGCTGAAGCCTTGACAAGATCAGCGTACGTGCCTTCACCGACTGCATAATCGACGACCTCCATTTTCTTGGCATTCAGCATGATTGCCTTGGAGGCCCACTCGCCCAGCCTGATATGGCCACAATCGACGTAACTGACCTCATCGACGGTGGCGTCTACCGGAATCCAGCCCGCTTGGCCCATGTAAATCTCATTCCAGGCATGCTGTCCGAAGGCCCCGCCCTGCTCAGGAACATACATGCAACCGAAGACGCAACGAGCGGGAATCCCCACTGCGCGGCAGAAACCTGCCAGCAAATTCGAGTGCGACCCGCACTCTCCCACTCTGGTTTCGAGTGTATGCGCTGCTGTGATACCTCCCGGCAGGTCATAGCCGATCTCTTTGTTCACCCATTTGCTCAGGTGTGTCGCTGCCTCCCAGGCATCTTTGGAGCCCTCTGTCAGTTCCTGCGCCTTCTTCACGACCGCGGGATCATCCGACTCGATCAAATCACTTGGCTTAAGGTACACCTGCAGCGACTCGACACTTGAAAAGTCACACGGAAACGGCGGCGCACCATCACCAAAGTAGCGCGGGTGCGTAATCTCGAAGACACCATCGATGCGGTTCTCCTCAACGCTTCCCTCAAACTTCTGCCCCGGCACATTGAGGCTCTCCTCGGTGATCCAGGCACCACCCGGCTGCATAAGAGCTTTGACTCTCATGCTTGAGATCGCCCACGGGTTGGAGATCATCAGATTGACCCTGGCGAAAATGTTCTCATCGAGGTTGACCTGCCGGATGCGATCGCGTACACCGGCATCAGAGAGATAGACCCTGCGTAGAGCGTTCTCGAACTGCAGCATCAAGCCACTCTTGGTATCGATCCAAAGGGTGGTCTGCACACCCGTTT
>CAYXUL010000051.1:2897-23532 GCA_964468475.1 uncultured Ignavibacteria bacterium
GTACTCGAAACGGTAGTGGGCTTCGATCTGCTTACCCAGCGCGCCGACTTTCGCCGTGATGCTATCGAGCAACGCGATTGCTGGTTTTCCTTTGACGGTGGTGGGTGCGGCAATCGAGCGGCCAAAGCCGCAGACGGTGCCGTTTTGTTCGACGGCGTAGTAGTATTCGGTGCTGCCGTCGCTGAGGGCCACTGATGATTGCTCGACGCAACCTGATAAGACGCCGACAATGAGCGCTAGCGCGAGCAGCGCCAGTATGGTTCGTTTCTTCACTCTATCCTCCTGCCCCTGTCATTGACAGACGATTGGTTCTCTCCACTCCGGGTGAATACAATTGGAAATTACGGATGAGGCAAGCGATAGTTGCTTGAATAGTAGATGTTTTGGAGGGACGATGCGGTTGATTCTTGATGAGAACTTACACACCCCGTTTTCCGATCCCGACAGGCCGGGATCGGAATCCACCCCTCTCAAGAGAAGATTTTGACGAGCATCAGAGATAGGAGGATGTCCACGCTGCGCGCGATGACCCCAATTAATCGGGGATAACTCCCCTAGCGCATAAGAGACCAAGACCGAAGGAGGACAGACATTCCTGTCTGTCATCGCGCCGGAGGCGCGAGTGATAGTTAATGTATATCTGGAACTTGAGCTTGCTTGCCCTTTAGAGAATTGTCAGAATTCGACTTAGTCTACTTTACGGAGCTGCATTACTT
This sequence comes from uncultured Ignavibacteria bacterium, assembly GCA_964468475.1. Classification (GTDB taxonomy): domain Bacteria; phylum Zixibacteria; class MSB-5A5; order CAIYYT01; family CAIYYT01; genus JBECKX01. The sequence continues at coordinate 3,614 of CAYXUL010000051.1, forward strand.
GACTAGCACAATAATGACGAATCCGATTATTGCAAAGTACATGAATAGAAACGTCACCAGCACCCAAGTGGATATAAATACATTGAATCGATCTTCCGGCTCTACGTCACTGGAAAACATCTGTCGAATCATGTCTTTGATGAATGACATGTCAGAACCTCTCTCGCCACATAGGCATTGAGATTTATGCGCTGCCTACTTCCTCGTGCGCCGCGATATGGGCGCTTTTCCAAATTTGAGAATTTGAACTCCGGGAAGAGTCGTCCCCTACTCCCTCAACTGATGCAAAACCTCAAGCTTCTCTATCCTCGGTGTGCCTTGCGCCTTGTAGGCTTCAGGGATGGTTCTCGCCAGCTCGGATTCCCGATACTCTTTGAGGGAGTCCTCCGAGTCCCATAAGTAGATCCCGGCAAGTTCTCCGGTTTCCTTTTCGTGAACATAATACTTCTGCAGCAGCCCCGGCAGTGCGCGAAAACTGGGCATGCGTTCCTTCATGACGCGCTCCAGCTCAGCATCCGGCAGACCGCTTTTGAATCTTACGGTCAGAATGATCATGAACAGACCTCCTCAAATGTTGTTCTTCTCAAAATACTGTAGCTGATACACGCATCAATCGAGGATAGTTTGCTTTATTGCTCCACAGCCTTCGTTGTTCGTCCGCTAGAGCTTGAATTTACTGTCGGACCAGTTCAGCATCTGTGTCACATCGAAGTAGAGTGTTACCGATTTGCCGTCGTCCAGGCTCATGCAGTGAAACTGATCGAAGCTCCTATCGTCGTCTTGGAGCAGCGCCTGACGCTCCACTTTCATCTGCATCAGGGACACCAGTGCGTACTCCTCACGCATGCTGACAACCCGGAACGCAGTCTCCCTCGACTTACCATCCCCGGTGCTCATCAGCGTATCAATGTATCCACGCAGAAAACTATCAGTGCGATACATCTTCTTCCTGTCGCCGATTTTCCGGTAGCAGTCATACGCCATCATCTGCAGCTCGAGGTCCAAGGGGCTCGACTCGAGTGCGCGTTCGATCATAGAAATCGCTTCTTTGTAAGACCCACTTTTGATCAAGCGACTCATTTCATTTGCTGCTGCGCCTCGCCTGCCGTAAGGATTGTATTCCTCTGACTCGACATAGGCCTCCCGCAGCTCGGAGAAATCGCAGTTCTCCGGTTCCTGCAATGCGGATTGCCAAAGTTCTTGAAATGACATTTTGCCCTCCCTTCGAAATATCGATAAGCCTTACCTCACCGGCCCCGCCGCGACGATCTCCTGCGGACAACCATCGGAGAACTTCTTGAAGTTCTCGATGTAGAGCGCCGCCAGCTGATCATACTTGCGGTTGTAAGCTTCGCGATCGGGCCAGCTATTCTCCGGCCGCAGCACGTGATCCGGTACCTCAGGGCAGGTGGTCGGCACCATGAACCCAAACACCGGATCCTGGTAATACTCGACATCATCAAGTTTGCCATCGAGAGCGGCGTCCAGCATCGCTCGCGTGTAGCGAATACTGATGCGCTTGCCGACCCCAAATGGCCCGCCGGTCCAGCCGGTATTCACCAGCCAGCACTTGACATCGTGGCGAAGAATTTTGCGTTTGAGAATCTCTCCATAGAAATACGGATGATGCACCATAAAGGGTGCGCCAAAACAGGCTGAGAAAGTGATCTCCGGCTCCAGGCCCAGATCCAGCTCGGTACCCGACACCTTGGCCGTGTATCCCGAGATGAAGTGATACAGCGCCTGCTCGGGCGTCAGTTTGGCAATCGGCGGCATTACGCCACTGGCGTCGCAGGTAAGCATGATGATGTTTTTCGGGTGACCACTCTTTTTCTCCGGCAGCGCGTTGTTTATGTATTCTAGCGGGTAGGATGCGCGCGTGTTCTCGGTCAGCGCGTCGTCATCAAGGTCAAGCTTGCGGGTGACCGGGTCATAAACGACATTTTCGAGAATCGTGCCGTAGCGTCGCGTACAGGCGTAAATTTCCGGTTCTGCCGATGCCGACAGGTTAATCACCTTGGCGTAGCAACCACCCTCAAAATTGAAAACTCCCTCATCGCTCCAGCCGTGTTCGTCATCGCCAATCAGTCGACGACGCGGATCGGCAGAGAGCGTCGTCTTGCCTGTTCCCGACAAGCCGAAAAAGAGCGCGACATCACCTTTGTCTCCCACATTGGCTGAGCAGTGCATCGTCATGATCCCGTCGAGTGGGAGCAGGTAGTTCATTATCGTGAAGGCTGACTTCTTGATTTCACCACCGTAGCCGGTGCCGCCGATCAGCACCATCCGCTTTTCAAAACTGAGCAAGATGAAAGTCTGAGACAGCGTGCCGTCGATTGCCGGCAGGCTTTTGAAGGAGGGCACTGCAATGATCGTAAAATCCGGCACGTGGCGTTTCATATCTTCTACGTGATCGTGCTTGATGAACATATTGCGTGCGAACATCGAGTGCCAGGCGTGTTCCGTGATCACACGAATCGGCATGCGGTAGTTCGGGTCGGCGCCGACGAAGCAGTCCTGGACGAATAAATCACGATCCTGCAGGAATGCCTGCAGGCGTGTCATCACGCCGCCGAATTTATCAGGGCTAAAGGGTCGATTGTACTGTCCCCACCACACCTTATCAGCAACATCTTCTTCCATCACCACGAACTTATCGTTTGCCGCCCTGGCGGTGAGTTCCCCGGTGTCCACGGCGAAAGGTCCCTGAAAAGCGATGCTGCCTTCGCGGCGATGCAGGGCTTCCTCGTACAGCGCCGCTGTCGGCAGGTTCCAGTAGACGTTGTTGAGATTCTTCAGGCCGTGATTCTTGAGGCCAAAATCGCTGGCGCGTTCTTTCGCAATAGCCTGCGCCGGTGTCTTGATGTCCCAAAAATTCCCTATCATTGCCAATCCCTCACCAGCTTACGGTCCGCGATATAGATCTCGTTCGGCGACTCCGGATCGAGTACCCACTTGATGCGTTCAATCCCCTCCTGAATATCCTTAATCGTGCCACAGTAGCTCAGCCGCAGATAGCCCTCCATGCCAAACTCAGATCCCGGCACCGTTACCACTTGAACCTTCTTGAGCAGCAAGTGCGCCAGTTCAACCGAATTGCTGGTGTAAGCACTGAAATCGGGCAAGGCGTAGAAAGTGCCATCGGGCGGCTTGATGTGGACTCCATTGAAAGCTTGCAGTTCCTGCACCATCACATTGCGGTTATTCTGCAACATCAACCTCAGGCTTTCAATACCCGACTGAATCCCTGAGAGCGCGCCTACCGCGGCGACCTGCGACAGCAAGGGTGGACAGGAGGTCGTCTGTGCCTGAACGTTTATCATCGTCTGGATCACCTGCTTGCTGGCAACCGTCCAGCCGATACGATAACCGGTCATAGCATACAGCTTCGAAACTCCGTTAATGACGATCAGCTTCGAACTCTCGATATCATTTCTGATGAATTTATACGGCGAGACCTGGGTCTTGCCGTCGAAGATCAGCTTGTGATAGATATCATCCATGATCAGGTAGATGTCTTTTTCCTCGCAGTATTCCACGAGCCTGGCAATCAGATCGGAGGGCCAGACTGCGCCCGAAGGGTTGTTGGGGCTGTTGACTATTATCGCCTTGGTATAGGAACTAACAGCATCTTCGATCTCCTCGAATGTCGGCACGAAACGGCCATCCTCCGGCTGGACGATTACCGGACGGCCGTACGCCATTTTGACCATCTCCGGATAACTCACCCAGTATGGCGCAAAAACCACAACCTCATCCTGCTGATTCAAGATCGTAGTCAGCAGTACAGAGAGAGCCTGCTTGGCGCCAGCGGAGACTATAACGTGGTCAGCCCCCACCACCCGGCCGTAGTTCTCCTCCATATACCGAATAATGGCCTTCTTGAGCGGCTTAATTCCATCCGTAGGCGTGTAACGCACTTCGTAGCTTGTCAGTTGTGCTGAACAACTCAGAAGGGCTTCAAAGGGGATTTTACTTTTCGGTTCGCCGGCGCCGAGATGGATAACGTCCTCCCCGCGCTCTCGCAGGATTGCGGCTTCTTCATTAAGCCGCAGCGTCGCCGACTCATGGACTTCCCGTGCTAACAGGCTTATACTCATACTCTTAACTCTCTCATTTGCCTCGCTCTAACACATCATCGTTCAAGTGCTGCTTCAAAGATCAAAAGGTCGCACCGCCGGCTGGATTGCCGGCTCCCGGATGCGACCCTAATGTAGGTTAAATATTACCATACGAGCCCTTTTTGTCAACGTTAAACAATTCCCAATGTGAATTTTTTCACTACAGGGATTCACAACTCTGATATCAGTCGGGCGGCAAATCCGTGGATCTGCCGCCCGGGTGGCTCATCAAGGAAAAAGGACGTTGAAAACTATCGGGGTGCCGCCTCGGATTTCAATCCGGGCAGCAGGACAACCGGTACGGTAAAACGGGTGTTCTTTTCATCACCGGTTGCAAAAGTGAACGACTTTGCGAAGGCAGGATCTTTCACCGTGTCTTTGATTCCTACCGTGATGACCCTGGTTGCGCCCGGTGAGAGGTTTCCCGCCGGGAAGTCGATATTCAGGTAATTCTCGGGGAAACTAATCATTTCCAATTGCAGCGGAGATTCCGATACGTTCTTCACCTCTATGCTCATTATCTTGTGGCGTTCGTTGGGATTATACTTAAGCTCCCACGGCGACAACTGCACCGGTCCGACCGAATCAGGTTTCTCGTTGATCCTCGCGGAAAAGCGCAGTCTCAGTGTGCCGTAGGTAGCGTCGTTGGTGGTCACAGCGGCACTCTTGTTCAGGATGCCGCGATAATTGCGTTTGGAGGTAAAAATCAACTCAACTGAGGTCGAGTCACCCGGGGCGACCAAATTCTTTTCCAGGGGAGCCTCAGTACAACCACATCCCGGCTTGACTTTGAGAATCTTGAGATCGCCGTTGCCGACATTATAGAGCTCGAAAGAATGACCAACTTTCCCAATTTGAGGAATATAACCGAAATCGAAATTTGACTCGACCACCTTCAGCTTGGGGGCGCCTGCCTCATCGGCACTGACACGAAATGTAAACGCGAAGATTACGACCAGAGTGAGCAGCAGCGATAACCAACTCGATTTATTCATATTTTTGCCTCCAGATGCCAGACTTGGTCGCAAATACAAATATAGCTTCCGTCTAGCTTTCTCTATAAGTCACGATAATGATCGACTAGTACTATCTACAACAGGCGCCGCCAACTGTTCCCGGAAATTGAGTTCGGCTGACGGGCCGAACGGGCACTTCTTAGCTGAAGTCAGCTCCACGAATAACGGCGATGATAACAATCAGAATTGCTGCTGGTGCCAGGTAGCGAATGAAGAGTCGCCAGATCTTGAAATGAATCGTGGGGTTACCATTTTCGTCATAGAGGTTCAACTCATCCATGGCTACCTTCTTCTTGATAACCCAGCCGGCGAAGATCGTAGTCAGCAAACCGCCGATCGGCAGCAACCAGTTGGAGGCCAGATGATCGAGTGTCGAAAGCACTCCCGCTTTGCCGGGAAAAATCTCGAAATTAGATAATCCCGAGACAGCCCCCAGCGAGAGAGCACAGAAAATGGTGCTGATGAAGGTTACGGTGCCGCTGGTCAAAACCGCTTTGTGCCGTCTCCAACCGTGCGCGTCAATGAAGTAAGCTGTCATAACCTCCAATAGCGAAATCGTAGAAGTTAGCGCCGCAAATGCAACGAGGACGTAGAAGAACGGACCGACAAGAGACCCAAGCGGCATCTGGGTGTAGAAAAGCTTGGGTAAAGTGATGAACAACATCCCTACGGTCGAGCCACTGATGTTGTTCTCCAGCCCCGGAGTGGAGAAGATAATTGTATACATGATCACACAAGCCAGCAAGGCGATCAGGGTGTCGAAGACCACGACCAGTGTCGAAACCCGGGCCACCGAGTCACCTTTCTTCAGATAGGAACCGTAGGCGATCATCGCGCCCATTCCCAGAGAGAGCGTGAAGAAGGCGTGCCCCAGCGCCTCCAGGATACCTTCGGGGGGCAGTTCCTTGAAATTGGGCCTGAATAAAAACGTGAAAGCTTTTCCGAGACCGGGCATCGTGAAAACATCAATCACCAGCAGGACCATGATAATGAACAATGCCGGCATCAGCACCCGGGTTACCTTCTCGATACCCTTTCCCACTCCACGCCAGACGATCACGATTCCGAACAATGAAAACAGCGCGGCCAGCCCCAGTTGAAGCGGCGCATTGCTCAAAAACTGGCCAAAGGCGCCCTCTGGCGGTGCAACGTAACCGCTGAAACTCCAGTGCAGGCAGTCGACAAATGAGCTGATCGTCCAGCCCGCGATCACCGAGTAGTAGCCCAGTATCACGAATCCGGTGAAGGTCCCCAGCAGGCCCACCAGCGACCAGCCTTTGCCACCCAGGATGCGAAAGGCAGGTACGGCACTTTCCTGGGTCTTTCGGCCGATCATGATTTCCGCCATCATTATCGGCAGGCCGACTACCACGACACTCACCAGGTACACCAGGACAAATGCCCCGCCATGGTTGTGCCAGGTGATGTAAGGGAACTTCCACAGATTTCCGAGTCCGACAGCGCTGCCGGCGGCTGCCATGACGAATCCGAGTCGAGAACTCCAATGATCTCTTTGGTTCAAAGCTTCCTACCTCTGCCTATATAAAGGTTTGCTTTTGTCGTCTGTACATCCATGTCCGAGTGATTTTCCGGTAAGTATAGAGCACTGAAACAAACCCGCAAGATGAAAATTCCTGGTTCGGCGGGCCGGTGTCTTTCGAGCAGCTAAAGAACCCGTCGAGAGCGGGTAACTATAGACTGAGGATAGCTTCGAAAAATATGATTGACAATTAGAATGGACTTCACCGATCTTCTTTCATAAGTCGATGAAGCCGAAATATCTTGCACCGCGAAAATTACAGGAGGAGCAAATGAAACGAGCAAGTATTTGTACAGTGGTCCTGGTCAGCTTGCTGGCGCTGAGCGGACTGAGCCTTGCCGAAGATCAGCCACAGTCTGGCGAAAATGCCATGCCTGAGATGGGTTCGCCGAAGGAGATGAAGCAGGTGGAACACCTGGTAGGGACCTGGGATGTCACAGGGAAGTATCAGATGGACCCGACTCAGGATTGGCAGGAATTTACCGGATCCTGCGAGTTTACGATGAAACTCGGCGGCTCTGCGCTGATGATGAATTTCACCAGTGAGATGATGGGAATGCCCTACCAGGGTATGGGGATTCAATGCTATGACCGCGAGAGTAAGGAATGGCAGAACCTCTGGGTTGACAACACGGGTGGTAGAATGTCGCTGTTCACCGGTAACATGGAAGGCGATAAAATGGTCATGAGCGGCACCGAGAAATGGCAGGGAAAATCCTATCCCGCCAGGGTTACAACCTACAACATGAAAGACGACAGCTTCGATTGGAAGTATGAGGCATCCATGGATGGCGGCAAGAGCTACACCACCAGCATGGAAATGCACTACGTCAAAAAGAAATAGAGCTCTGCAGAGTCCCACGAACCTGGTTACTGTGACAAAGTCATTATTGAGCCGGCACCCCAACCGTGCCGGCTTTTGCTTTACACTTCGAACACCAAAAAGGGAGAAAGTCTCACAAAGGCAACATAGAGCTACATAGTTCTCCTTGATTCGCGAAATTAGCCTATAATTCGCGGCGGCGTTGTCGTATCTCATGAGAATCATCGACTGGAGTTTTCATGACGACAATTCAGCCTGAACGCGCAGTTCGCGGAATTCATCACATTACGGCAATCTCCTCGGATCCGCGGCAGACCTCAGATTTCTATAGCACCCTGCTCGGTTTGCGACTGGTGAAGCGCACGGTTAACTTCGATGACCCCTCAACCTATCACTTGTACTTCGGCGACCGCACGGGACGCCCCGGTACAATCCTGACCTTCTTTCCTTTCCCGCTTGCCGGTCGCGGAAAGCCCGGCCCCGGTCAGGTGACTGCCATTGCTTTTCGCGTTCCGCGTGAATCGCTTGGTTTCTGGGCGGAGCGCCTCTCGCAGAATGGGGTCGCGTTTGAAGGACCGTTTGAGCGCTTAGGTGCTGATGTGATCACCTTCACCGATGCTGATGGCCTACCGCTCGAACTTGTCGCCAACGCTGCCGCTCGGTCAGAGTGGAGCACTTCAGATATATCTGCAACAAACGCTATAGTTGAATTCGACGGTGTGACGCTTTCTCCCAGAATGCGCGACGCTACCTCGGATTTGCTGCAGAATCAACTGGGAATGATATCTGTTGCTCAGGACGGCAATCGCCGGCGTTTCCTTGCCGGTGCCGGAAATGGCGAGAACGGCTCGACCGGCCAGAATATCGATATCCTTTCTGTGTCGGACTCGACGACGGCGGTCCCCGGTGCAGGAACAGTGCACCACATCGCCTGGCGTTGTGGAGAGGATGAACAACTGGGATGGCGTACCGGTCTCCTGCAAGCTGGGATGAAGGTTACGCCGATAATTGACAGAAACTACTTTCATTCAATCTATTTCCGAGAACCGGGGGGCGTGCTTTTTGAAATTGCCACCGATGAGCCGGGTTTTGGTGTGGATGAGAAGATTGGCGAACTGGGATCAACCTTGAAACTGCCAGACTGGCTGGAATCAAGGCGCGATGCAATTATTCGCTCTCTGCCTCCGATGAAAGGTACCTCACAAGTGTCGTCATGACAAAATCGCCCAAAGGCCCGGATTTTCGACATAAGTATCTACCCGCGAGAAATGAAGCCTGCGACTATACCCTGGTCCTGCTTCACGGAACCGGCGGAGCTGAGACCGACCTGCTGCCACTTGCCGATCGGCTGTTTCCGGAGGCCGCCGTTATCAGTCCACGCGGAAACGTCAGCGAGCACGGCATGGCCCGCTTCTTTCGCCGCATCGAACCGGGAGTCTTCGACATTGAAGACCTGATCAAGCGAACCCACGAACTGGCCGACTTTCTACTTTGTGCCGCTCGCAACTACAAATTCAACCAAAATAGACTTGTGGCGGTGGGTTATTCCAACGGCGCCAATATCGCCGCCAGCCTGATGCTCCTGCGCCCTGAAATCCTGCGCGCCGCGGTGCTCTATCGCCCGATGGTACCGCTTTGTCCCATCAAGAAGCCCAATCTTGATGGCGTCAACGTGTTGCTGTGCTCAGGTAAGCAGGACGAGATCGTCGCGCCAGAAGAGCCGACACGCCTGGCAGAAATGCTGCACGAGTCGCGCGCTACCGTCAGCATCTTCTGGAGCGAATCTGGTCACGGGCTGGCGACGTCAGACATCGAAGCAGCTAAAGATTGGGTTACAGCCAAGTTAAACAGCGGAATGCTCTAAAGAATTAATGAAGAAGACTTAAGCGGGCGTGAACCACAAAAGGGGATGAGCTAGTCTTTCCGTGTTAACACCCAAATCCAGATCGGTAGCATCGGATAGCAGAGCTTGTAGAGCCATGCAGGGATCCTGAACGCCAGGCCGTTTTGATCTTTCAGATCGTCGGCGGCAAAGCGTTGCGGCTCCTTCAGAATCGGGATGGTATAGTCATGCATTGCAAACGGCTTGAGTAGCTTCTTGAGATTACGGTAGGAAAGCAGCGTCACATCATAGCCGCCCTGCTTCCCGCAGATCCGCATATAGAGATCAGAAAGACGGTGTGGAAGCCACGATAAGAACGGCAACTTGTAGTGTCCCTCAACCAGGACGAACCTCGAACCTGCGCTCCAGTAGCAGAATCCATCCTTCTTTAGAACACGCTTGATCTCTGCAACCAGTCCCTGGTGATCATCCACGTGCTCATAAACGTGATTGCAGATAACGCAGTCGAATGACTCAGCCGCAAACGGCAGCTCGGTCCCATCACCGCAGATCCACTGTACATTGTCACTGGAACAGCCGTCGCGACCTTTGCGAACGGCAACGTGATCTATGTCAAGCTCAACCACTTCAGCAAATGAGTCGGCGAACACCTCTGTCATCACACCGGCCGAACCGCCCACATCAAGCACCTTCAGTATCCCGGTGTCACTTCCGAAGAAATCCTTAATCACGGCAATTATCTTGAGTGCCTTCTGGACTCGCCCCGATTGGTCATAAAGTATCGGAAAGCGCTCCGAGAAAGTGCCGTAGATTTCGTTCTGTCGGGTGATTTCGTCTCTGGTTGTCTCAGTTGTCATGTGGCCTCTTTACCAGCATCAGAGTTGAAAGTGAGAACAGCGATGGCAGCAGGCGTGCCAGCAATCCTCCGATCATTAATAGTACCCTGCCCCAGCGCGGTGGGATCAGCGGCTGATAGCTGATTTCCTTTATTTCCAGTCCGCAGATTTCCACCAAATCGCGGGCTCGCTTCGGCGAAAATAGTGTCATATGCGACTCTTCCTGCTGCTTCAGGCGCAAGCGGCGCACGAGGTGAAACTCGTTGGGTACCGTTATGTACATCCTTCCTTGCGGCGCAAGTATTCGTTCGAGTTTGTTTATTACAGCCGGCGGATCCTCGAGATGCTGCAGTAGTTCGCAGCAGCAGATCAACTCGTAGTAACCATCGATGGACTCGGCTTCCACGTCAACCACTCGCGCGCGATAGCCGCCGCGACGCAAATGCTCGACCACCTGCGGCGATACGTCCCAGCCTTCAACACGGTACCCGGCGGTACGAAAGTAAAACAACAGCTCACCGTTCCCTGCGCCGACGTCGAGCAAATTATGATAGCGGTTACCCACCCAGCTGAACAGACGCCTCGCCCGCCACTCGGCACGCCGCGAGACGCGTGATAGATCGCGGCTTTGCCAGTAATTATCGAAGTATTGTTCTTTCTGTTTTTCTTCAGCTACGGGCATTGACCACCTCGAGGAAGGTAGTTGCCGCCCGATCCGGCGTAAACCGATTCACCAGCCTTCTAGCCTCCGCAGTGACGTCATATTCGTGTACGATCATCCTGACCATCGCGTCGGTGAGGCTGCTGATCGATTTTTTGGTTACGGCGATGCCTAGCTTGTTATCGCGCACCAGCGTGCCGAGGTCGCCAACTTCAGTGACTATCAGCGGTGTAGCCGTTTGTAGGGCCTCGCCAAATACCAAAGGTATGGAATCGCTGTGAGTCGGAATCACCAGTGCCCTTGCCCTCTGAAGATAATCGAAGATCTCATCGACCGGAACGCGACCAAGGATGTGAACTTTTCCGCGCAATTTCATGCGAGTCGCCTGGCGCTTCAGTTTGAGCAGAGCAGAACCGTCGCCGATGTAAAGCAGGCGGTAGTCCCAGATGTCCCGTTTTATCTTTGAGAATGCCTTGAGCAGATCGAATACGCCTTTGTTCTTCTCGATTCGCCCCAGGTAGAGGAAAAACTTTTCACGGCGCTTATTCGTCGTGGGCAGATCAAACGTGCGCATACTTGGCAGGAAGCGACATTCCTTGCCTGAGATCTTTTCGACCTTCTCGGCCAGTGCATCACCGTCAGCAAAGAGCGCTGTTGCTTCCTTAAGTGCGCCACGAATCATTTTTCCCGCCAGTGGGCGCGACGCCCATACGTTAATATCACTCCCCAGCGCCCAGACAGAATATGGAATTCCCGTTTCGTGACTGGCCTGCTGTGCGAACCACCCGGAGGGCAGCGCCCACAGCGCCAGAATGTGGTCGTACTGATTTGTCTTGAGGTGATCGACCAATGCCTGGCGGCCAAGTTTGAAGTAGTTGCGGATCTTTTCCCACGACGCTATTCGGTAAAGAGGCAGTTCCGACAGGGTGCGCTTATCCTCGCCCCAGGAAAAGCGATACACCGGAAAGTCCAGGGTGCCATCCGCCTGGCCTATTTCGGAAGTAAAGGCGGCAAGCTCAATCCCCTGCCGCTTCAGGGCCGCTACAAAATCGAGAACGAAGGGTGAGGCCGGGTCATCGGCTGATACCGGCAGGCGATTTGTCACGAGCAACAGCCGCTTTATGCCGCTGCCGTTTCTGCTTTCCTCGTTTCCCGTTTCTGTTGTCGGAGTCTGTTTCGACTTGATCGTCACTTCTGTTCTTCCACTGCTCAAATTGATGTTCGAGGGTCTTATTCTGCCGTTGCACTACGAATATCTCTTTGCGTAATTTCACCAACCCGCTGCCGAGGAATCCAAACATGAGTATCTGCAAACCTGTCAGCAGGAATATCACCAGCAGGGTCATCAGGGGGCGATTCGGATTGAGGGTGCCGGTTTGCCAAAGGTGGATAACGTACACACCGCCGGCCAGGCCCAGCCCGATCAGGATCAGGCCGATGATACCGAAAAGGATCATTGGCTTTTCGTGTAAGGAAAAGAGCAGATGTGAACTGGCGATGGCGCGGAAATTGAACTTGGATTTCCCTGCCTTGCGATTGCGCAGTACGGCAGGCATTTCAATTATGGTGTAACCGGCTGCCAAAATCTTCGAGATGATTTCAAGGTGAAGTTCTTTGCCGTCGGCGAACAGCTCTACCGACTTGATGCACTCCCGCCGATAGGCGCGCAGCACTCCGGTGCTGGTCTTAATCTTCCCCCCCATCGCAAAGCTGATGACGCGATTACCCCATCTCGACAGCAGCAAGCGCAATCCCGGTACATCCTCGGTGCTGCCACCTTCCACGTAGGGCGAACCTACCACGCAGTCCACACCTCGATAACGCTCGAAAACATCGAGCATCTTACTGATGTGATCAGGAGTGTAGGAGAGGTCGGCGTCAATTGTACAGATTATCTCTCCGCTCGCTTTTTGGATGCCGGTACGGATGGCATGCCCCCTGCCTCGATTTGGCAGGTATGACTCCACTCTGAGCCAGGGCGAGATTGCCGCCAGCGATCTCAGACGGCTGGCAGTCTTGTCGGATGAGCCATCATCAACCGCGATTACTTCAAAACAACAACCGCGCCTCTGCAGTTCATCGGCAATGCGAATCGGCGTGTCCGGAAGATTTGCTTCCTCGTTGTGCATTGGCACAACAATGCTGACATCGATGTGTCTCTGTTTTACCGCGCGGTTCATGGCTGCCTCTCCTGATGCAGCGCCAGTGAAGCCTCCAGCACTTTCATGACTTCATCGTTGTTCGGGTCGACCGCAAAGATCATATCGGAGACCCATTGCTGATCCTCCGCCGATCTGGCCGCAGTAAATACTCGCAGGCAATTGACCAGCAGCGGAACATTTGTCGGGTCGGTGCGGGCGGCATCGCGGCATTCTTCAACCGCATCCGCAATCTGATTGTGCCCTACCAAGTAGACACCGTGGTTGTAGAGCAGCCTGCCGAAGTGCTCCCGCGACGTGAGGTCGTTGCATTGCTGCGCGATGTCGGAGAAATGAAGCAGTTGCGCGCGGGCCTTTTCCGTATCGCTTGACTTGATTTTGTATCCCGGATCGTAGCTGTAGGCCAATCCTGCCTGTCTCAATTCCGGGATCAGCGGGGAGGTCCACTCACTCAGCGTCATGTAAACCGGGTTGGCGCGATCGTTGGCTTTTATCCATGCCTCAAGGTTCTTGCGGAACTTGATCTCGAAATCCGACTCCTGCCAGTCATCGGGGTATTTCAGCTGCGGGTAGCGCTCGCGGGTTTTGCGGCGATAATCATGCCTCAGTAAGGCTCCGCCGCTGAGAACGATGACATCGGGGCGGATGCCTCCGACCACCTGTTCACACAGAAGTGGTGAAAAAGAATTGTCCTCTCCCGCCAAAAAGATGGCGTGTCGGGGCAGGCTGATCAGCAAATCGTGGGCGTATCTTTCCGCAATTGTGACATCGCTTTTCGACGCTTTCGCGTAGGTGGTCTCGAAATTCAGTCCGACGATCACGAGCGCTATTGCTGCAGAAAGTGCCAGCCCGACTCGATAACCGGTCAACTGCACTTTGAACCGCTCACTTAACCACGACACAACACCGCACAAACCCAGGCAGCTAAAGACACCTAACACCGCATAAGTGGGCATCAGATAGCCGAAGAGATCGAGGTTGTATGGTGAAAAATCGGCTGCGTAACCGGTTATCAGGATGTTGAACACCAGGACGGCAGAGAGCATGATAGTCAGGAAAGCGTCGTACTTCCAGAAGTAGACAATCCCCGCGATCGCCAGCACCACGGCAACCAGTCCCCCAGGTGTCATGAACGAGCCCAGAACCGACAGGACTCGATCGATGAGCGGCACCGTGGAACCGGTCAGAACGACGGCTGTCCTGCTATCGAGCCGCAGGATCGAATCAAGAAAGTTATCGAAGCTTGAGAAATCGCCCCAGTTAAAGACAGGTGCAAACAGCTCGCGGATTGGTAAATAAAGGAATACCGTGAGTGCAAGGAAGCAGAAGATCCCTGCCAGCACCATCGAACCCACGTTCAGTATGCGGTGGGAATAGGCGATTCCGATCATCAACGCGAGCGGTATCACAACTCCAAGAAATATCAATGAATGGTTTGCGAACCCAACTCCGGTGAGAAAGCCGAACATCATCACGAATCTGGTAATGTCGATTTCGTTAAAGCGATACTTTAGCACAAGCCAGATAAGCAGCAGAACTATCAGAATATTAAGAGTATACACTTCCGCCCGCAGTGCCTGCAACCAGAAGCCGTAGATTCCCGCCACACCCATTGCGGTTACGAAAGCGAGGACACGCGGCAGTAAACCTCCGGCTCGATTCAGGCGGGCTGTCAATAGCAGCACCATGATTTTGTAGAGTACCCATATCGATAGCGCTCCAAACAATGCTGAAACCAGATTGACCAGCAGGCGCGGATCGAGTGTAGGAGCCAGCAGCGAAGTTAGCGTGGCCACCTTGCCAATTAGCACATACAGGGGAAAGCTCGGATTGTGGACTATTCCGAGTTCGTAGGCCGCAGTTTGAAATGCCGCCGTATCTTCCCAATAAGTCGTGGGAACGACCGTGAGGAAGTAGACTCCGGCGGGAAAAGCGAAGGCCAATAATGATATCAGGCGAAAGAACACCATACTCTTCTTTTCGGCATATTTGCTTGATCGCTTAGACAAGCAGAACAGGCGCCCGGCAAGGAGTTGCGCCGTAAGCTGGAATTGTTACAGATATAAATAACATTAGCGGGCGTCCCGATTTTTCTTCGGGACGCCCGCGACCGAACTACCGCGCGTTCTTTACGCGATCCTTAGACGATCATCACGAGATACCTAGAGTACCGAGTCGTCTGAGGTGCAGAGCAGTCTGCCATCCTGGTCAATTGTCCAGGTATCTGGAGCGGCGTCATCGTCAAGACCCGGAGCCGCGACCGTAGCTGTGGCTAAGAAGTCTACCTTCGCATCGGCACTTGTCATCGAATAGGAATACCGAGCCGTCGGGCCGATCTCGACACCGAGTTCGGCGAAGGCGGTACCGGTGGCACTACCAGCGATATTGGCGGTTTGCCAGTATTCGTCGTGCGCCTGACGATACGTCTGCTGCATCGTGTAAATCTGCTTCAGGATCTGCTTGGCTTCAGACTGCTTTGACTTGGTTGTCGCCCGCATGAAACGCGGAATCGCCAGAGCAGCGAGTACGCCGATAATCACGACAACGATCATCAGCTCGATAAGTGTGAAGCCCTTCTGGCCTCTCTGGAAACGTGACATTCACTCCTCCTTAAGGAAGGTTTCTGGTTCAAATGCTTTCGCATGTAATTTTCGTGTCACCATCGCGGCAATTAAGAGCAATTACCGTGCGAAAGCTCTTCACATTGCTTGACAAAAACTGAACTTGAGCTACCTCAGTGACAGACAATCAGATAAGTGTTGAGAGCCGTTGGTGGCGCCAACTCGGCGGCGAGTTGCGTCCGCCCCGAGGCTCTCAAACCGCCTCATTTCACAGTTGAGTCTTGCATTCTGCAATAGTTGAATTCGCCCATCGGCGCGATCTTTCCGACGTGAAGCAACATTCAACTCTCTTGCTAACTTCATCTTGCAACCCATTCCATTTGGAGAGAAAGCACCACTACAGCACTGAGTCGTCCGAAACCGTCACCAGGAAGCCGCTATTATCGATTGTCCAGATATCAGGTGCCGGATCGCTATCCAGGCCCGGCGCGGCGATTGTTGCGGTAGCCAGGAATGTTTTATCGGTCACGTTCTCTATTGAGTAGGAGTACCGCGCTGTCGACCCGATCTTAATCCCAAGTTCCGCAAATGCTTCAGGGGTCTGGCGGCCGGCTATTGCCCCCTGTGGATCCCAGTAAGCATTATTCTTCTGGTGGTAGGCCTGTTCCTGGGTATAGATTTGTTTCAGAATCTTCTTTGCCTCTGTCTGCTTGGACCTGGCCGCAGAGCGAATGAAACGGGGGACCAACAGCGTCACCAGAACACCGACCGTAACGACTATTATTAGCACTTCAATGAGGCTGAAGCCGCTGCCGGGCTTACGGAAAGTACGGAACATTCCAAGCCTCCAGTACAGATGTTAGAACGGCGATTTGCCCCTATTTCAGTCATGTCGTCACCGCTCGCTGCGGAATTGACATAAATCTGTTCTGATCATGAACGAGTTGAGATTAAGTTGTTCAGGGACAGTCTGATTGGCGAAGTGTGGAATTAATCTGCTGAGTCGTCTTTGCCCGCTACCACCTTGAGCACACCCAAATTGTCGATGGTCCACTGATCCTCGGTAGGATCGTCATCAAGGATGCCGCTGGTGGCCGTTGCCACGAAGGACGTGGCGTCACCGGAAATTGAGTAGGTATAGCGCGCCGGCAACTGAATATCAACCCAGATTTCGGCAAATGCCGTTGGATCTCCCGCATACGCTATCTGCCCACTCGGTGGAATCCAGTAGGTCTGGTTCTGCTGGAAATAGGTTTGCTCGTTATTGTGAATCTGCTTCAGCACCAGCTTAGCTTCAGATTGCTTGGCCTTGGTACTAACAGCAATAAATTTCGGAATCGCCATAGCCGCAAGGATGCCGATGATGACTACCACGATCATTAGCTCTATTAATGTAAAACCGCTTCTGTTGTGGAACTTTTTCAACATCGTTACTCCTTGTCCTCTTGAAGAGAGACTAGCAAGCCTGATGCCGGAATGAACCTTGAGGCTAACGAGTAACCACGTACGAGGTTAACTGCCTCAAGCTGACGCTGTTCAGAAGTTGCGCAGCTCACTTCATTGATTTGTGCGAAGTGAATCTTGCATATTGCAACAGGTTGAGGTTCTGCTAGTCGCTTTCTTCAGATTTCTTCAGACCGTAGCGATCGATTTTACGGTAGAGCGTGGAGGCGTCAATGCCAAGAAGTTTAGCCGCTTTCGTTTTCTGCCAATTGGTTTGGTTGAGAATCCAGTAGATGTAGGCCTTCTCAATCGATTCCAGGGTGGGGTTTTCCCCTCCACTGTCCCCCATTTCCGGTTGCGCCCCTGCTACCTTCTGCAGCTTAGCCGGGAAATCACCAGGCTCGATAATGTCGCTTTTGGAAAGCAAATAGGCACGCGTCAGCGTGTTTTCCAGTTCGCGCACGTTGCCCGGCCATTCGGCTTCGCTTATCAGTTTCAGCGCTTCGGGGGAGAGAGTCTTCGTCGCACCATCGTGCCTCGCTGCCATATGCTGCAGAAAGTGGTCAGCCAGGATCGGAATATCCTCCCGGCGCTCTGCGAGAGCGGGTAAATTGATCGGCAGCACGTTGAGCCGGTAGAACAAATCAGCGCGAAAACGGTTCGCCCGAACATCTTCCTCCAGATTCGCATTGGTCGCTGCAACGAGGCGAACATCAACTTTAACGGGTGAAGTGGAACCCACCGGCGTAAATTCATTCGACTCCAGCACCCGCAGCAACTTGACCTGCAGCGCCGGGGTGAGATTCCCGATCTCATCCAGAAACAGGATGCCTCCATCAGCAACCTGGAACATTCCCTCCTTATCCTTGATTGCGCCGGTAAAAGAGCCTTTCTTGTGACCAAATAGCTCCGACTCCAGCAGCAACTCCGGAATCGCACCACAGTTGATAGCCACGAAGGGCTGTTCAGAACGCGATGAATGAGTGTGGACCGCCCGGGCAATCAAATCCTTGCCGGTGCCACTTTCGCCGAGTATCAGTACGGCAGAATCGCTGGCAGCGATCTGTCTCACCAGTTCCTTCAGTTTCACCACGCATTCGGAATTGCCAATGAAATTATCGAGACTCGACCGCTCCGATAACTTGCCCTTGAGCATTTTGTTCTCGCGGCGAATCTCGGCGTTCTCCAGGATGTTCCTGATGACATGCTTGATCTCATCCACCTTAAAGGGTTTGGTGATATAGTCGTCTGCCCCTCGCTTGAGGGCGTCCACGGCAGAGTCAACCGATGCGAAGGCAGTCATCACTACGAAATGCAGATCACTGCGGCGTTTTTTTACCTCCGTCAGCAGTTCGATTCCCGACATCTCCGGCATCATGATATCCGAAATAACCAGATCCGGTGTGTTCGCGGCGATCCGCTCTACGGCGTCCTCTCCCGAAAGAGCGGTATCAACCTTGTAGCCCTCCTTTTTGAGCATTATTTCCATAAAGTTACACATCGACTCTTCGTCGTCGACTACCAGTATGCGCGCTACTTTGCCCATTTCATAACTGAAATCGGCAGGTTTTGTAATCTCCTTGACGGTTCTGCTGGCGGGAACCGTATAGTTTGCATAAGATTGACACAGATCGATTTTGTTCTATATTGCCCCGCATCGGGCAAGCTGAGATGACAGATCAGATGAATCAAGAGATAGAGAAACTAAACGAAGCGCTGACGCAGCACCTCCGCCCCGAGACGTTCCCGCTGGCAATTCGCATGTGCAAGGACGATAACGAACTTCCCGAGCGGGTCAAACAGCCGGTCAGGGACCTGGGTTTCAAGTCGGCAATTTGCCAGGGGATTGCTATTGCGCGTCGCTACGGCTGGGTACTGGCGCTCGGACGTGAAGATATCTCCTGCCCGCTGGCCAAGACGGCATTCGGTTTTGAGCCGCAGGTGGAGCACTTTACTTCCGGCTGCTGCTGCGAAGGAATGTATACTGAGACTGCTAAGGCGGGCGCGCGCACGGAAGCTGAACTTCCGAAGTTTAACTTTAAGGAATACCGCTATTTCCTTGTAGCCCCGTTACATAGAACAGAGTTCGAGCCGCAGGTAATTCTGGTGTACGGCAATTCGGCGCAGGTGATGAGATTGCTGGCGGCATCACTATGGAAAGAAGGCGGCTACCTGCATTCCCGTTTCTCGCCCCGACTCGATTGTTCTGATATTTGTATCGAAACGATGCAGACCGGGAAACCAAACATTATCCTGCCCTGTTATGGAGACAGATTATTCGCGCAGACGCAGGATCACGAGATGGCCTACGCGTTTCCGTGGAGTCATGCAGAAGAGCTGATCGCGGGCCTGGAAGGAACTCACCAGGGGGGAGTGCGGTACCCGGTCCCCGGCTATCTGCGCTTTACTGCACAGTTTCCTGAGAAGTATCGCGAATTGGAAGACTACTGGAGCAAAGCACGTGAGCAACAAGTTGACGAATGACGAGATCCTGGCACATCTGACCAAATTCAGCGAGAATGGAAACGGGCGTGCCGGCGTGCAAGCTGAAGCAGTGAGACTGCTCAAGGAGAATTTCGGACATTTCGATTGGGTCGGCATCTACAACCTAGAGCCCCCTGCTGATCTGGTTCTTGGCCCCTACTTGGGTAAGCCCTCCCCTCACACCCGCATTCCGGTTGGCGAAGGCATCTGTGGCGCCGCCGCGCAGCAGCAGCAGACGGTTGTCGTGGATGATGTCCATGCTGATGATCGCTACCTTGCCTGCTCGCTGGAGACCAGGTCTGAGATTGTCGTCCCGATTTTCAGCGATGGAAAAGTCATCGGTGAGATCGATATCGATTCAAATCAACCTGCCGCCTTCAAAGACAGCGACAGGGAGTTTCTGGAAGCGGTGGCTGAGATATTGTCGAAAGT
>CAYXUL010000052.1:0-22861 GCA_964468475.1 uncultured Ignavibacteria bacterium
CGTCTTCCGTCCCGATCAAGATCGCGACGGAATCCACCCCTCTTGATAGAGGGGAATAGGCGCACTCCGTGCGCCTGTAGGAGCGGTTTCAACCGCGACTCGTAGGAGGACTCGCCGCGGCGAGTCATTGCACCGAGCTGTAGGTGCGAACTCCTTTCAGCTTAGAGTGAGCACAATTGCACACAATGTTGCAGAACATTGCGATGTATATCGATTTTAGGAGCCTTCCAGATATCAGCATGAGTGATTTCGCCAATACAAGTCGATTTTGAACTCTATCGCCGCTCCGGCACGATGCTTGCATTTATATGATGTGTCAACGCAGGCAGAGCAGCGGTGACCATATCTAACGACTCGAATGACTTGAAAAGCTAACAGGCTCCGTTAGGGGAATATTAGTCGAATCTGTCTTGCTCAGGTTCGAGCAGATGGCGCTATTTGACGGAGGAGTAAGATGCACAGCGATTTATATCTCAAGCTAGGCATCGCGATCCTGATGGCGTCGCTGGAGCTACTCAGGTGGGGCATCGCACATTGGGATCAGCTCGGTCGCCGATAACTGCAATGGAGGCAACAATCATGGGGTCAGCGGATGACAGGCAGACTGTGCGCAGCGGGAGTTAACCCTGATTCATCGGGGCACTCCTGCGCCGCGGTCTCCGGTACCCCACCCAACGGGTGGGAGCTTTCACTCGGTGCTGCGGCCGTTGATGAGGCTACACACCCTGTCTTCCCCCGATGAAGCATCGGGGGAATCCACCCCTCTGACGAGAGGGGAATTTGCGCGCTTTGCGCGCCCCCCTACTCCCGCATCAGCGGTGTCTGGTAAATCCGGTAGGTCTTGTACACCTTACCGCCGATGGCTTCCGCGGCGGAACGCATCATCTGGTTGTCTTCGAGGATCCAGCTTAGTTCTCCCACCATGTAGCCGTTGTTGACGCCATTGTTCAGCAGGTCGTAGTAGAAGATGCTATCCAATCCCCGCTTTTGATATTTCTTTACCACCCCGAGTGTGATCACGCGCGCCTGGTTGATATTTTTCCTGATCTTCATATTCCACAGCAGCTTGAAAATCCCGAACGGCAGCAGGCGGCCGTTCATTTTGTGGAACACCTGGTTGACATCGGGAAGCGCCAGCGCGAATCCGGCGGGTTCACCCTCGATCTCGCCAAACAGCGCCAGGTCGGGGTCAAGGATCATCTTCATATCTTTGGCGATGTGGGTGAACTCATCATTGGAGAGCGGCACGAACCCCCAGTTGCTTTCCCAGGCGGAATTGTAGACTTTGATCACGCGCTGAATTTCGTTATCGAAGTCTTTGACGTTGATCTTGCGCACCGTCATCCCGGAGCGTTCCCGCAGCCGATTGACAATCCGCTCCAGCCGAGGATTTTTCGCCTGCTCGCCATCGATCAAGTAAGCCAGCAGGTCCTTGGCCTTCTTCATGCCGAATTCTTCCAGGAATTTCTGGTAGTAAGGCGGGTTGTAGGTCATCATCACCATCGGTGGATGATCGAAGTTGTCGATCAGCAAACCGATTTCATGATTGGTGGAGAAATTCATCGGCCCGCGCATTACTTCCATCCCCTTCGCCTTCAGGGTGATCATGGCGACTTTGAGCATCTTGCGGGCGACAGCGTAATCCTCGATGCATTCGAAGAACCCGAATGAGCCCATTTTCTCCTGATGGAATTCGTTGTGGGCGCGGTTAATACAGGTCGCGATGCGCCCCACAATTTCGCCCTGATGACGTGCCAGGAATAGCTGCGTCTCCGCGATTTTGTAGAACGGGTTTTTCTGTTTGTTGAGGAAATCTCTGCGGTCGATAATCAGCGGCGGCACCCAGGCCGGGTTGCCTTTATAAATCTTCCAGGGGAATTTGATGAACTTCTTGAGGTCCCCTTTACCTTTAACTTCGGTTACTTCGACATCATCAACTTCTATCATGCTCTCACCCCGCTGTGGAAGGATTATGCAACTGCTGAGAGCACCCCGGTTTTTTTGCCGATTTTCTCGAAAGTCTCCAGGACGTAATCGAGCTGATCATCGGTGTGATTGGCGGTATAGCTGGTGCGTATCAGGGAATTGCCGGGCTCAACCGCGGGTGGAATCGCAGCATTGGCGAAGATGTTTGCCTCGGTGAGCATCTTCCAGAACATGAAGCATTCTTCCATGTCACCGATGCGCACCGGTACGATCGGAGTCTGGGTGGTGCCGATATCGAAACCGAGGCTCTTGAGGCCCTCGTGCATCTTGCGCGTGATTTGCCATAACCGCTCCCGGCGCTCCGGTTCAGCTTTCATAACCTCGAGCGCTGCCTTCACCGCCGCCGCCGCCGAGGGCGGAATCGCCGCTGAAAAAATCATGGTACGCGAGAAATGCTTGACATACTCCATCACCCGATTATCACCGACGACATAGCCGCCGATCGAGGCGAACGATTTGGAAAAGGTCCCCATTGAAATATCGACCTCGTCCGTCAAGCCGTAGTACTCGGCGGTTCCGGCTCCTGTCGGACCGAGATAGCCGACAGCATGGGCATCATCGATCATAATCCGCGAATTATACCTGCGTGCCAGCTTGACCATCTTCGGCAGATCAACGATATCACCCTCCATCGAGAAGACACCGTCGGCGACGATCAACTTTGGCGCTTCGACCGGTACGCTCTGCAGAACGCGTTCAAGGTCGGTCATATCGTTATGGTTGTACTTGATGACCTTGCCATACGAAAGGCGCGCACCATCAACGATGCAGGCATGGTCAGCGCGATCCATGAAGAGGTAATCGCCCTTCTGTACCAAACAGGCAATCGTCCCCAGGTTGGTTTGAAATCCGGTGGAATAAACCAGGCAGGCGTCCTTGTTCATGTATTCCGCGAGCGCATGCTCTAATTCGATATGCAGATCAAGGGTGCCGTTGAGGAAACGGGAACCGGTACAGCCGGTACCATATTTCCTGGTTGCTGCGATGGTAGCTTCCACGACCTTCGGATGCGTAGTCAGGCCGAGGTAGTTGTTCGACCCGATCATCAGCATCTTCTTGCCTTCTATCATGACTTCGGTTTCAGATGCGGAAGAAATCGGGCGGAAATACGGATAGAACCCCTTCTCCTTAACCTCGAGCGATCGAGTGAAGGCTTTACACTTATCGAACAGATCCATATTTGTCTTGCGCTCTACTCCACGCCTGATAGATTAGCGGGCATGTACTTGCTCATGGGCGCGAAACAATAACGAATGGGTATATTAAAGTCAAGCCAATTTATCCCGTCTCTGCCGCGGCGCCCTAGAGTACTAATCACCGGGGGTAATGGCTTTGTCGGGTCACACCTGGCAGACAGATTGTCGGCGCTGGGCTGTGATCTTTACCTGCTCCTGAGGGAGACTTCACGACTCGATAACATCCGCAACCTTCACTACACTCCCATCATTGACGACCTCCGTAACGGTGAAAAACTCACCGAGTTTCTGACCGACATCGACTACATCTTCCACAGCGCCGGCTTGATCAAGGCCCGCTCGCGCGAGGAGTTTATGGAGGTCAACGCCGCCGGTACCGAACGACTCGTGCACCTGGCATTGCAACACTGCCGTGACCTGAAACGGTTCGTGCATATCTCCACGCAAGCTGCGGCTGGCCCATCACTGGATGGCGCCGCTAAGACGGAAGAGGATGCCTGCGAGCCGGTGTCGTACTATGGTGCCAGCAAGTTGGAGGGAGAAAAAGCAGTGCTGGCTGCGCGCGACAAACTACCAGTCACAGTCATCCGCCCCCCTGCCGTGTTCGGTGAGCGCGATTCCGAAATGCTGCAGATATTTCAGGCAGTCAAGGCGGGGATGATGCTTAAATTCGGCCGCCAGGAAAGTTTCATCAGCATTGCTTACGTGGGTGATGTTGTCGAAGGAACCGTGCGGGCTGCCTTTATGGATAATGGACAAAACGAGGTGTTCTTCGTCAATTCGGTAGACAGGCTGTCGCAGTGGGAGGCGCAGTTGATGATGGCCGACGTGATGAAAGTCGACATCCGCCCGCTGGTGATTCCCCTGTGGGCGCTGAAAGGAATCGCCAGGATGGTGGAGAGCTTCGAAAACAGCCAGGGTCGGGCTTCAATGATCAGCGCTGACAAGGTCAAGGAGTTGAGCTGTCAATACTGGCTGTCATCTTCGGAGAAAGCGCACCAGCTCTTGGGATATGAACCAGTGATGCCGATAGTGGAGAGTTTGCGGGAGACGTATAACTGGTATGTTGAAAACAGGTTGATTTAGCAGGGTTAGTAAATGTATGCTTCCAAGCTGCTCATAGCCGCCGCCGTTGCGGCCGGGATAGTGATTATACTCGAGTTCATCCGTGTCAGGATCATGCACAGGCTGGTGCGACATCTGGAGATTGCGGACGACGTTGAGATTCAGTTTCTGCAGCCGCTGCTGGTTAACCTGGTGTTTATCGTGATGCTCCCGGCGATTGTTTACGCCGCGCTCTATCCGATCCTGCCCTTTACCAGCTATCGCTCGGGGTTTTTCATTGCACTCTTCGTGTTCGCAGTGGGGATTATTCCGTTTCAGGTTCGACATTATAATCAATACAAGCTGCCGTCAGCGCTGACTGCCTTCGAGCTGTTCTGGAATCTGCTGACGCTGCTGGCCTCGATAGGCGCAATTACTTACCTGTACCATTACTAGGAGGTGGCGGTCAATGATTGACAGCAAAGTTCGCAACGATTTCTACGGGCTCGATTCCGGTAAGATCTTCTTCAATAACGCGGCCTATGCGCCACTGCTGAAAGTCGTCAAGTCGCGGATCGATGAGTATTTCGGGATTATCCGGGGTCTTAAGGTCGGTGATGCCGAGTCCTCAGAGAAACGCGATCTGATCCGGCAACATGCCGCTCAATTGATTGGCGCTCAAGCCGAGGAAATCGAGTTTGCAATAAATACATCATGCGGACTGAATCTCGCCGTGCTGGGACTGGATTACAAATCAGGTGATGAAGTACTGGTTCCCGACAATGAATTTCCTTCCGTGCCCTATCCCTACAAGGCCCTCGAATCTCGCGGCGTGAAGATCAAATATATCCCCAGCGTTGAGCGCAATTTCAGTTTCGACAATATGACCAGGCTGGTCACGGAGAAAACAAAGGTGCTGGCGATCAGTTTTGTGCAGTTCTTCAACGGTTTTCGAAATGACCTTAAGAAACTCGGCGAATACTGTGCCGAGCGCGGCATCTTTTTCGTCGTGGATGCGATCCAGGGGCTCGGAGTCTGCCCACTTGATGTCAAGGAGTGCAAGATCGACCTGCTTGCCTGTGGTGCTCAGAAGTGGTTGTTGTCACCGCTGGGATCGGGGTTCTTCTACGTTTCCAGGGAAGCCAAAGAGAAAGTCGAATCATTGACCACCGGCTGGCTGGGCATCGACTGGCAGCAGAATTTCACCGACCTGATTCATTTCGAGCGGGAGCCGTTTGCCGATGCCCGCAAGTACAACCTTGGAACCTATCCCTACCTGCAACTCTGGGGTATGGAAGCGGCGCTGGATTACATCCTGAATCTTGGTGTTGAGAATATCTTCGCGCATACGCAAACCTTGATTGATCAACTGCTGGAGTCTATTAAGGGCGATGATTTCTATTCGGTCAACAGCTCGCTCGAGCCGAATCATCGCTCGCAGATTATCAGCATACGCACACCCGCCGGTGAAGAGCTCCACAAGCATTTGCTGAGCGAAGGAATCTTTCAGGTTTACCGGGAGGGCGGAGTCCGGATCGCTGTCAATTTCTACAACACATCGGATGAAATCGCCAAACTGGCGAAGATATTCAAGGCGTTTAAGGAGCGGCACTCGGGAGTGAGGGCGTAGGCGCTCACTGCCCTGAACGTGAAATAGAGTGTGCGGCCCCGATGAATCGGGGTCCTCGCCTGCCGCGAACAACACACCCCGTCTTTCATCCCGATCGAGATCGGGATGAAATCCACCCCTCTCAAGAGGGGACTTGAGAATGGATCGTGCTGTAGGGGCACGCTGCGCGTTCCCCCAATGGTGATAGTCGTTGAGATTAGAAGCGGGCACACGTCCCGAAATGTCGGGATGCCCTAGGATACGGTGGAGAATTTCTCCCGCAGATCACGTTCCCCTGGAACTTGACATGTCGCAATAAAGAATCAAGGATGCAGACCCATGAACATCGACGTCCTGATCGAAATCCCCAAAGGCAGCCGCAACAAGTATGAGTACGACAAGGAGCGCAAGGTCATCCGTTTCGATCGGATGCTCTTCTCGGCGGTGCACTACCCCTCTGACTACGGTTACATCCCCGAGACTCTTGCGCTTGACTCCGATCCCCTCGATGCGCTGGTGCTGGTGTGGGAACCCACCTTTCCCGGCTGTCTGATCACCTCCAAGCCGGTTGGAGTCTTTCACATGACAGATGAGAAAGGCAAAGACGAGAAGATCCTGTGCGTGCCGGTACGTGACCCGCTCTGGAATCATATCGAGTCTCTGGATGATGTACCTCCGCACCTGCTCAAAGAAATCGAGCATTTCTTCACGGTCTACAAAGACCTTGAGAAGAAGAAGGTGAGCGTGGAGGGTTGGGGTGATCGCGAGCAAGCGATTCAGATTATCACCGAGGCACAGGAACGATTCAAGAAGCCGGGGAAGTAGAGGAGCCCGTTGACTTCCTTGGGGTAGCCTGCGATACACACCCCGTCTTTCGTCCTCCGCCGCGGCGGAGCACGAAATCCACCCCTCTTTATAAGAGGGGAATTTAACCTGAAGGTCGAAAGCCTCGCGCTTTCGATACAATTCAGCGGACAGTTGCATATCAAGAGCGTAGAATCCGCAAGGGATTCGACCTACTACTGCTGGAAAAGTACGTTGCGCACGAAGTCGGGTCAAACGAAGTCATCGCGAGGAGCACCGGCTACGCGGGGCGACGTGGCGATCTCCTCTACCACCTACAAGTGAGATTGCCGCGCTCCCTGCGGTCGCTTGCAATGACGGTTTCTTCGAAGTAGAACAGTGTTGGAGATTCTGTGAGCGGCAGTCGTCCTCGTCTGCCGCGTCACTATCCCGCCGGACATGGACGACTGGCGGGCACGCCCG
Source organism: uncultured Ignavibacteria bacterium (assembly GCA_964468475.1). Lineage (GTDB taxonomy): Bacteria > Zixibacteria > MSB-5A5 > CAIYYT01 > CAIYYT01 > JBECKX01. The sequence continues at coordinate 7,102 of CAYXUL010000052.1, forward strand.
AAGTTCGGCCGATCATCTGAGTGACGAGCTCAGTGCGCTTTAGCCAGTTCATGCCGCAGAGCCGCCTCCAACTCAGGATACTTAAACTGGTAACCTGCAGCGATCAATTTCTGCGGCATAACTCTTGCGCCATTAAGCGCAGTCTCTTCCGCCAATTCGCTGCCCATTGCGGCTTTCACAGCGAACGCGGGCACGGACATGCGCGTGCTGCGCCCAAGCACCTTCCCCAGGATCTTCGTCATTTCAGCATTCGACACCGGATTCGGGGTGCAGTTATTAACCGCGCCGCTCAGGGAATCATTCTCGATCAGGAAATTGACAATACCCGGTATCTCTGCCAGCGCCAACCACGACCAGACTTGCTCGCCGGAACCAAGCTTGCCGCCTAAACCGGCGCGAAAAATCGGCAGCATCTTTGCCAATGCACCACCTTTGGGAGACATCACAACGCCGGTTCGCAGATGAACCGTGCGCACTCCGGCATCCTCGGCTGCTTGTGTCGCCGCCTCCCACTTTCTACACAGCTCCGCGAGGAATCCTGTGCCGGCGGGGGATGATTCATCAATCACTTGATCCGGTGGATGAGTGCCGTAGTACCCCACTGCCGACATCGAAACCAGTAGTCTTGGCTTCGGCGAGGCACTCGCGATAGTCTTGCTCAGCAGTTCGCCGCTATGCACTCGGCTTTCAACAAGTTCTTTCTTCAGTTTGTCAGTCCAGCGACCTGCAGCCAGGTTCTTGCCGGCGAGGTGAATGACTACGTCGAGGCCATCGATATCGCCCGCTTCGATCTGGCCGACATAAGGATGCCATAGAGAGAGCTTGTGCGGAGAATCGTACGGCTTGCGCACAAAGAGGGTGAGCTCGTGCCCGGCAACGGAAAGTGATTCCGTCAGGCATTCACCAATCATGCCGTTGGCGCCGGTTATGCCGATGCGGAGTCTTGAGGTCATACGCAAGAGTATACGTGATGCCTGCGCGTTACGTATGACAAAACGTCCCCGATTGCCCCTTTAGTCTTGTTCCATAAATTTTGGATCTGTTCAGCTGTCTTTCGGCTGACGGGAAGTTGTCAATTGTGTGGGATCAAGGCACAACAGCGCCCGGCCACCCACACTCACCTGTTCGGGGAACACCATTTTCATCTTATCTGAGGCGGTCTGCGACTCCTGTACCTGCGAAGTCTTGACGCGGACTATCTCACTTACGCCGTCCACCAACATCCCAAAATGACGCTGGTCGGGATCAACGAAGATCACACGGGTGGAATCCTCGAGTACCGCCTCACCCAGGTGGAACACCGCCCGCAAGTCGAACACTTTGATTGGCTTGCCCGAATGGCTCCAATCGTAGCTGGGGTTGCCTTCCAGAGGATTACCTTTCGCCACATCGGAGGCGCGGACAATCTCCCGGACATTCATCACGTCTACCGCAAACTCGCGGTCGCCCAGACGAAAGCAGAGAAACTGGCGAAACTCCTCGCTCTGAGTTGTATCGACTGCGTCAGGTTGATTCTGCTCTTGCTTATTTCCCATGACCATTCACTTAGCTTGGGTGGAATTCAACGAACATTAGATTTATCGGAGATTGTCGCGCCAACTTGACTGACTGATGGCTGCCCTAGAATACACTAAACTTAAGATACCGCCCCGGATTCTTCCTCATATCCTCGAATAAGGCCTCGGCGCGATCCATCGTTCGACTCAAGTTTATGTAAAGTGAGTCATCCTTCAGCAGCGAGCCGAGCGTGCCCTCGCCTTTATTGAGATTGGTGGAGAGCTCGCGCAGGTTCTCAGTGATCTCTTTGATATCGTAGTAAGGTTTTGGGTCATGCATCAGCATCGCCAGAGTACCCTTGCCGGTGGCCAGCGTATCGAAGAGGTCGTTGGTATTGTGCAGGAGATCACGCATTTCGACGTAAAAGGTCGAATCGGTCACGAACTTGGTAAAAGAACCTTTGCCTGACTCAAGTGCATCCACGAGTGTCTCCGTCAGGCTAAGCAACTTATCGAGATTGAAATAGACGTTGGGATCGTTAACAAACAGCCCCAGCGAACCCTGCCCTTCGTCGATTTTGCGGATTATTTCTTTAGCGTGGTAGGAGGCTTCCGTCAGATTGCCCATCACACCGCCGGCGTCCGATATAAGCTCCTCAATCGAGGCGGCCTTCTCGGCGGTTATATATTCATTGGGTTTGAGTACCGTGCCACTATCGGAGCCACTGCTGATTTCAATTGTCTTATCTCCCAGCAGGCCCATTGTCGAGATGCGGGCTCGTGAGTCGGTGCGAATATACTGCTGCACCGATTGATTAACTTTGAGCTTAACCAGCAGGCTGCCGGCCTTGGCGGTGGAAAACTGAATTGACTCGACCGAGCCCACCATCAGGCCATTGAGCCGCACCGGCGATCCGGTCTGCAGCCCCAGGACGCTTTCGTATTCCACATACAGTGAATACTTATTTTCCCAGAGACCTTCCTGGTCACCGACCATGAAAATTGCTACCAGCAGCAGCCCGGCGGCAATCAGGATGACCAGACCAACTTTGATCTCTTTATTCATTGTCTTCCGCTCATTTCGTTACCGGATTCATAGCGGTATTCTCTGGCAGACGCAAGATACTCCTTTATGTAGGGATCGTCCGATTCCTTGAATTCATCCGGCGGGCCACAGAAACCAACCTCGCCGTCTTTGATCAGCATGAAACGGTCACCCACATAAAACGCCGAGATCAGGTCGTGAGTTACGACAATGGAGGTAACGTCCTGTGTCACCTGAGTATTGCGTATCAGTTCATTAATCGTCTTTGCCGTCATCGGATCGAGCCCTGTCGTCGGTTCATCATACAATACATAGTCAGGATTGTACGCTAAAGCGCGCGCTAAGGCAACGCGTTTGCGCATGCCGCCGGAAAGATCGGCAGGCATCTTTTCCTGAATCCCGGGCAAAGAGACAAACGAGAGCACTTCCTCAACCCGTTCCGCGATCTCGTGTGCCGATTTGTTAGTATGCTCTTCAAGCATGTAAGCCACGTTCTTTTCAACATTTATCGAGTCAAACAGTGCCGATGACTGAAACAACATCCCGAATTTCTTACGCACGTGCACCATTTTCTCTTCATCGTAGTTAGTGGTGTCTTCCTCGTCGATAACAATCGTTCCCTGATCCTGTTGCAGTAGCCGCAGGATGATCTTGAGCATGACCGACTTGCCGCTGCCGGACTTGCCGAGGATTACCATTGTCTGTCCTTCCTCAATCTCCAGGTCGACGCCCTTGAGCACATCAAGATTGCCAAAACTCTTGTATATGTTCTGTAATCGGATCACGTACTGCTCCCCGGGCTAGGTCTCGAAAATAAGAAAGAAAATTTTGACCAGCATGAAGTCAAACAGAAAGATCAGAATCGACGCAGTCACAACGGAGAGAGTAGTGGACCGTCCCACGCCCTGCGTGCCGCCGGTTGTAGAGAGCCCCAGATAACAGCCGACTATGGCAATGATCACGGCGAAAACCAGTGGTTTGACCATGCCGGTGAAGATATCGACCATCGAGAGGGCCTGAATCGTCGACGATTTATAGAAACTGAAATCAAGTCCCAGTGAATAAAGTGAAATAATCATACCCCCGATTATTCCCACCAGATCACCCAGCACCGTGAGCAGCGGCAGCATCACCAACAGCGCGAGCAAACGGGTGGTGACCAGTTTCTTAACGGGATTGGTAGCCATCGCCCGCATGGCATCCACCTGTTCGGTAACCTGCATCGATCCAAGCTCGGCGGCGATTCCGGCGCCCACGCGTCCTGCAACCACCAGCGATGTCAACACCGGGCCTAATTCTCGCACCATCGACAGCGCCACTACCACCCCGATATAGGCTTTGGCGCCGAAGCGGGCGATCTGGTAGCCGGTTTGCAGCGCCAGCACCATACCGGTAAAGAAGTTGGTGAGCAGCACAATCGAGAGCGAACGAACGCCGATCACTTCCATCTGCTCGACGATCGTATCGAAATAGAATGGACGCGTGAAGATATACTTGATCGATCGCAGCAGCAGAGCGGTTATGCGATACATATGCCCTGCCGAGGTGCCGACAATTCCCAGCCTGTTTACTTCACTCATTGCTTGTCTCAATTACCGGATTTTCTGACCTGGTCCCGTTTCAGCCCGAGCTGAATATCAACCGAATTCAGTATATCGTCTTCCAGAGTACCGAACGAGGTGCACACGACCTGCTTACCGTTTACGGTTATAGTTAGCAGTGCGCCAAGCTCAAAGGTAATCCGGGGTTCGCCACTGTCTTTAATCTTCACTTTCAATACGCCTAAACGCGTGCCGGGATAGTCTACGCCGAAGAAATTCTTGCCGCAGTCCACCTGGTCCGGAGTCACGGTAAAACTGTCCGAGACGATGATTCCCTTACCGAAATCTTTGCGAGCCACCGGAATTTGCTTTTGCTCCAGAACCTGCAGAACCGCGTCCCAGACTTTCTGTTTGTTTGATGACGCATAGGTGGCTGCAATCTCCTTATGACTTGCCGGCTTCCTGTAGGAACAGGAAACTCCCGAAATTAACAGCAACAGCAGGCAAGAGAAGATCACTCTGGTCATACCGTCAAATTTAATTGTTATGAGTGATGCCCCCAAATGATTCTTTGGCTACGGTTGCGGCTTGAGAGTCTCTTCCTCAACCTCAGGCGTGCTTCGTCCTTTGCGAATTCGGTGACGGATATATTCCACTATCATCGGAACTACGGAGATGATGATGATGGCAAGGATTACTACCGAAAAATTGTGCTGTACCCAGGGGATATTGCCAAAGAAGTAACCGGCGTAGGTCACGACAGTCACCCAAAGAATTGCGCCGATGATGTTATAAAGGATAAACTTCGAATAGGTCATTGCTCCGATACCGGCAACAAAAGGAGCAAACGAGCGGATTATCGGTACGAATCGCGCGATGATGATCGTCTTGCCGCCATAGCGTTCATAGAACTCGTGCGTCTTGATCAAGTACTCTTTCTTGAAGAAACGGTGCTTGCCGGTGAAAGCGCGCGGGCCGATGAAATGACCAATCGTGTAGTTGGCACTGTCACCGGCAATGCCCGCGATGCTGAGAAGGATCACTATTAAATGGGGATCAAGAGCGCCAGTCGAGGCAATAGCGCCGGCGGCAAACAAGAGTGAGTCACCGGGCAGGAACGGGGCGATCACAAATCCGGTTTCGCTGAAGATTATCAGAAAGAGAATCGCGTAGGTCCAATTACCGTATTGACCCACCAATTCGGCGATGTGACGATCAAGGTGAATCGCGATGTCGAGGATTTGATGGAGCCAATCCATATTCTCTTTGCAGTCTCACTCCCCGGAAATTGTGTCGAATCCAGCCAGGGCAATTTCTTCGGCCAACCGGAAGTGGCGAGAATCGGGCAAAACAAAAATGCACCATCAGGGATTCGAACCCCGGACCTACTGATTAAGAGTCAGCTGCTCTACCAACTGAGCTAATGGTGCATTCCGGTTTCTGACTAATAAACGGCTACGTCAACAGCGCGTCAAGTAGAGAAAATCAGCGCCGAAAATGGTAGCCCACCATAAAACATCCCCTCAGAATAAGTGAGCGTGGAAGGACTCGAACCTTCGACCCTGTGCTTAAAAGGCACATGCTCTACCACCTGAGCTACACGCCCACATCAAGAGAAATGCTAAGATATGTATGGTACGGGGTTTGTCAACTGCTGCGGGATAGATTTTTGGCGGTAGCGGCTGCGGTGGCATAGCTATGAAGTCAGGATAAAGCAGCAAAAAGCCACCGGCGATTGCCGGTGGCTTTATTTCTTAGATCATTTCCTTAATCAGCAGTTCATTGAATCTGCCGGATCAGAAGGTCGGAATTGATACAACGCGGTTATCTGCGCTTTCTGAGAACACCCGCTCCCGCCAGACCGAAGCCCAAAAGCAACAGCGTGGCCGGCTCAGGCAGCACTTCGGTTGATCCGAACTTTCCCTCGAAGTTGTCAATGATGTAGCGTTGACCACCGCCGGAATCATTACTGAAGTTGAACAGAGCGTAAGCTGCTTTGCCGGCAAATGTGGTCTCGATACGCCCTTCGGGGAAACTACTCGGGTCCGTGCCGTTTGGCATAGTGTAGAGGCCATACTCAAAATCAGATGCGAGCAGGTTGTCATACTGATCGTAGACTTCAAACGATGTCCAGGCATCTGCAGATTCCTGAAAGACATCGAGGGCAAATCCGAAATTAAGATGATCGTAGGCGCCAATCAGAAAGTCGACACGAAGATCAGGATTGAGTAACGTTGTACCTTCCAATCCGGGCTCGTCAATGTACATCTGGTTTGGCCCGGGTCCTACCGTATTGAAGCCCAACGGATCGGACGTGCTAAAGATGACATCGTCAATGCTGTCTCCATCACCATCGAATGTATAGCTGGTGGCACCTGAGATGGCATCGTCGAATGTCAACACGACTGCGTGGGCATGCGGCGCCATGGCGAAGAACATTGCCAGCGCAAGCATAGCGACTAAGAGACTTTTCATTCACTCCTCCTGACGGGGGGATAGTTCACAACTGCGGCAACTTTTGCCTGCCCTGAAAGTGTTGAGGTTCTGTCGAGAAAAGCATTCAAAGCGGCAGGATGCACCTATTCACCCTGTTTTGAGCAAATAATATGCCCAATAGCCGGTGAACGTAATTCTATGTCTAAGAATAAGTTATAATTCGAGGGTGAGTCAGCGCCGGGCGATACTGTCGGATATTTGGACACTGATTCAGTCTGGATTTCTGCTGGAAGCGTCCGGGAACCAAAGTAGATCGGGTTTATCGCGATTCTTGCCGCTGTTCGCCACCCCGACACTCGACTCGTTCAAGAAGAGCTCTTTGCTAAGAGTTGGGCAAATCCGAGACAATGTCGAAATGCTCAAGCCGTATATTGAATACAAAGAGAATTTCCACTTGTGGTTCAAGATTGGCGCAACAATTTACAGCCATGCCTAAAGAACAGCACTTTCGTCAGCTTGCCTTCTTCAGGGAACTTGATGACTCGGAGTTTGCCCAGCTGCAGGAGATCATGCAAACCCGTAGTTACTCGCACGGGACGTTGCTGTTCCTGCAGGGGGATCCGGCTGTGGGATTCTACCTGCTGCTGAGCGGGAGAATCCGCATCTATAAAGCCTCTCCCGATGGGCGCGAGTTTACCCTGCACCAGGTCCAACCAGGGCAGCTTTTTGCCGAAGCCGCCATTTTCCGCGGCAAGAGTTACCCGGCCAACGCGATCGCCGAAGAGGATTCAGAGGCAATTTTCCTCCCCAAACAGGAGTTTCTTGAATTGATTACCAGGTCGCCGCAAATATCTGTCAAAATCATTATCAGCCTTGCCGCCTGGTTACGGGAGTTTGCCGAAAAGCTGGAAAACCTATCGCTCAGGGAAGTGCCGCAACGTTTGGCAAGCTATCTCTTGAGTCTCAGCAGCCGCAGCCAGGCTCTTGAGATCACCCTTTCAGTCTCCAAGGCGCAATTGGCCAGCGAGTTAGGCACAATCAGCGAGACTCTCTCCCGCTGTTTGAAGAAACTCAAAGATTCGGGGGCAATCACGGTCAACGGTAAAAGAATCCACATCGTCAAACCCGATTTACTGGCTGAAATCGCCGCCGGCGAAAAAGTATAGTCCAACCGCTTTATGTGACAGAAAAATGACACAAATAGTTAAGGGGATTTGACTTAGATCAAGGAGTACATAAGCCCAATTTACGATCTCTACACCTGGAAGAAGTAAACTTCGGATTAGCAGAGGAGATCGAAATGGCAGGTTCCGCCACGTTCAGAAAAATCATCCGCATCGATGAAGATAAGTGCGATGGCTGCGGCGACTGCATCACTGCCTGCCATGAGGGCGCGATTCAGCTAGTCGACGGCAAAGCCAAACTGGTGAGTGAGAGCTACTGCGACGGCCTCGGCGCCTGTATCGGCGATTGTCCGCAAGGAGCAATTACCATCGAAGAGCGAGAAGCGCAAGCATTCGATGAGGCGGCTGTGGAAGTCCATCTCGATCAGCTCAGCCACTCGATCGCCGAGACGGCATCGCCGGCTCACTCGGACACGCTGGCTTGTGGCTGCCCCGGGAGCGCTTCACGCGAGATCAGCGCCACGCCTGCGTCCGGGTGTTCAGCGCACGTATCGGGACCTTCGCAGCTGAGCCACTGGCCGGTACAACTGATGCTGGTGCCGCCGCACGCTCCCTATCTGCAGGGCTGTGACTTGCTGATTTGTGCCGATTGCGTGCCGTTTACGGTGCCAGATTTTCACGACAAATACTTAAGCGGCAGGAAAGTCCTGGTCGGTTGCCCCAAGCTCGATGATCTGCAGTTTTACTACGAAAAACTGCTGCAGATATTCGAGATCGCCAATCCCAAATCGATCACTGTTCTGAAGATGGAGGTCCCCTGCTGCAGTGGCATCGCCGCCGCCGCAATCAAAGCACGCGCGCAGGTAATACCGGGAACGCCGATCGAGGTGCAGACCATCGGGATCGAGGGTGAGTTGGTGGAGAGACAGCAAGAAGTATAGAGAGTGAGCCTGGACACAAAGGCAAGCCAGGCTCTAAGTGGATTTTCGCGGGGAACGTTAACAGGCCCGCGCGAGGAGTATGGGAAGGAAACCAAGAATGATCGACAACACTTTCGAGAGACCAGCCTCCCAATCGGCTTCCGATTCGGAGACGGGGTCGAAGAAGTCGGGCAAAGTGGAACGAAATCGATCAAAGCCGATCCAGAAATGGCGACTCATCGTGCAAATCGCCTTTGCACTACTGTGCATTTGGATAGGTGTTGAGTTCCACTTCTTCGTAAAATATCTCGAAAGCGGGGGAGCAGCAGCATTTGTCAGCAGACCCCCGGGGGTAGAGGGGTTCCTTCCCATCAGCTCGCTTATGAGTCTCTATTATTTTCTTCTCTCCGGACAGATTCATCCGGCGCATCCTGCCGGGATGGTGATTCTGGTTGCCATCATCGTACTCTCGTTCCTATTCGGAAAATCATTCTGCTCCTGGCTCTGCCCGGTGGGCTTCCTCTCTGAAGCCCTCGGCGATCTTGGCGACAAGATTTCAAAGAAGATAATTGGCCGGAAGCTGACAATGCCGCGCTGGCTCGATTACCCGCTTCGCAGTCTCAAGTATCTTCTGCTCGGATTCTTCGTCTACACGATTTTCTTCGCGATGGGTGAGGTTGCCCTGAGGGCCTTCCTGGACAGCCCTTACAACATCACTGCGGATATCAAGATGTACTACTTCTTCGCCGACATCTCACGCTTCGCATTGATTGTCCTCGGCTCGCTGATCTTCCTGTCGGTCGTTGTCCGTGGCTTCTGGTGCCGCTATCTCTGCCCCTACGGAGCACTGCTGGGCGTCACATCGCTGCTCAGCCCGACAAAGATAAGACGCGATCCGTTAAGTTGCATTGATTGCGGCAAGTGCACACTGGTCTGCCCCGCACGCATCAAGGTCGACAAGGTCAGAACTGTCTGGTCTGACGAATGCACGACCTGCATGAGCTGCGTCGATGTTTGCCCCGTGAAAGATACCTTAAACCTCACGATGCTGGGCCGGCGCAAACCGCTTCACAAACGCTGGGTTGCCATTGGCGTGGTGGGAATCTTCGTAGTCATTACAGGATTGGGGATGTTGTCCGGGTACTGGCACAACAACGTGACGACGCCGGAGTACATCCACTACCAACAACACGTGCAAAGCTATGGCCATCCTATGAATTCGCGTGATTTGTCACGGATGGGGCAGGCACCGGTGGGATCGAATAACGTAAAGCAAAACGGTGGAGAACAATGAGCGAACTGATCAATAAAGCGGAGCAACGCAAGGAACTGCTTAAGCATCTGATATTGCAACTTCATCAGGGAACAGCCCCCGAGGCTGTTCGCACGCAGTTGCAGCGATTACTGGGGCAGGTGCCATACCATGAGGTCACGGAAGTAGAGCAGGAGCTAATCAATGAAGGGCTTCCAATCGAAGAAGTTCTGAAGCTGTGCGATATCCACACCGCGGCAATGAAAAGCGAGATCGATACCAGCGCAGCTAAAGAGGCTCCGCCCGGCCACCCGGCAGATACTTTTCGCAAAGAAAACCGCGCCATCGAATGGGAGTTGCAGGGTCTGACCAAAGTATTCGCTGAAATCGGCCAGGCGGAGTCAGAGGAAACCTTCAGAAGGCAACTTGCGGTACTGCAAAAACACATCCATGCGCTGACTGATGTCGATAAGCATTATCGCCGCAAAGAAAATCTGCTGTTTCCGATTCTGGAGAGGTACGAAATCACCGGGCCCTCGACTGTCATGTGGGGCAAGCACGATGAAATCAGGGAACTGCTGAAAGCCGCGGTGGAAACACTTCACGAACTGGATGCGATCTCCCGGGACGAAATCGGCAGCCTGATCGAATTGGTTTTCAAACCGACAGCAACGGCAATCGAGGAAATGATCTTCAAAGAGGAGAATATCCTCCTGCCGATGTCGCTCGACAAGCTCACCGACCAGGAATGGCACAGTATCAGCGAGCAAAGCCTCGAAATCGGCTACTGCCTCTATGATCCGACTGACGAGTGGAAACCTTCTGCTAATGCTCCTGCTTCAATAACTCAACCGGAGCCCAAAGCAACCACACGTGATGATGGCCGGATTCAGTTGCCTTCGGGGAGTTTCACGACCGAGGAACTGACGCAGATCCTCAATACGATTCCCTTTGACCTGACCTTCGTCGACAGGAATGACACGGTGCGTTACTTCACCCAGGGTCGGGAACGCATCTTCGACCGCAACCGCGCCATCCTTGGCCGCAAGGTGCAGATGTGCCACCCGCCCAAGAGCGTGCACATTGTCGAGCAAATCCTGCGCGATTTCAAATCGGGGGTGCAATCACAGGCGCCGTTTTGGATTCAACTAAAAGATCGCTTCATCCATATCGAATACTTTGCGCTTCGGGATAAGCAGGGCAATTACCTTGGAACGCTTGAAGTCAGTCAGGACCTCACGGAGAAAAAACGATTGGTAGGTGAGCAGCGTTTACTATCGTACGTCAAAGAAGAGTTTGAGGTATGATCCTTGTGGCCGACGAGACCCTGACTATCACTCCCGAAACGAAGCTGAAGAAACTGCTGGAGGTCTACCCGCAGCTTGAGGATGTCCTGATCAAGATGTCACCCAGCTTCGCCAAACTGAAAAACCCGCTGCTGCGCAAAACTGTTGCGAAAGTGGCAACCTTGCAGCAAATAGCTAACGTCGGCGGCATCCCGGTAAGTGAATTGGTGAACAAGCTACGTAACGCGGTTGGAGTCGAGGCGGAATTTGACTCAGCGGAATCGGGAAGCTCCGCTTCTGAGCCGGCGCCCGACTGGTTTGATGAAGCCAGGGTCATCAGTGCGATCAATGCAGATAAGATTCTCGACGTGGGTAATCACCCCCTTGAAGTTGTCGGATCTGCATTGCGTGACCTCGAGGACGGGCAGATTCTCAAACTCACCGCCTCCTTTACACCCGACCCCTTAATTGAAAAGTTCAGAGCCAAAGGCTACCGCATCTGGACACGGCGAACGGATGCGGGCGCGGTTGAGTGCTATATCACTTCCGCTTAGTGACGGCTCAAGGTCGTATTGCAGCCACATCGTAGCTAAAACCGCTCTTACACCGCGCGTGTACCCGAGTCATACCAGCGGAAACGGGTATCCACACACTATGCGTAGCTCGCGAATTCTTCTCTATTAAGATGGGGTGTGTTACAAGTTGATTCACCTTCGTCCACAGACCTCTGCGCCCTAAACTATACTAACTCATCTCCACATTCCCTATCTTTCCCCTTGACAGAAATACCCGCGCTTCTATCTTGACCAACTCAGTCAGGATTGATCCGGGAACTGAGCTTGCAAGGATCCGTTTATCACAGGAGAAGTGAATGTTCGTAATGATGAATAGAATGAGTGTCCCCGAGGATTACCGGGAGAAATTCGAAGAGATGTTTAGCACCCGCGCCAAGGCGGTTGATCGTCGCCCGGGGTTTGTCAAAGCGGAGATACTCCGCCCCACCAAGGGCAATGAGTATATCGTCATGACCCATTGGGAATCGGAAGAGGATTTCAACGGCTGGGTCGGCAGTTCGGAATACCGCGAGGGCCACCAGCGCGTGGGCGAATTCAAGGAAGACGGCAGAATTGTGCTGACTTCCAAAGTAGAAAAATATGAAGTATTCGCAGAGTGAGCAGGCGTTTTCAACAGATACAAAAGCAGGAGAAAAGGCAGAGCATGAGAGCAACGGCAAAGAATCCAAAGGCTTCCGCGCTGCGATCCGGCGAGTCAAGCATGATCTGCGCGCCCCTCTGGAGGGCACCGAGCACCTGGGCCGCTGGGGCAGGATCAAGGCCCGGTTCGTCCATCTGGTCAAACGCTACGGCTGGAAACTGATAGTCGCGATAATTCTATATTACCTGGTCCGCGACACGCTCTTCTTCATCATTATCCCCTATCTTGTCGCCCGCCATTTCATTGACTGATTACAGATTATCGATATATTAGATGGCTTGCAGGGATGCAGCATGTCGAGTCTTCGTGATCCCGACGTATCGGGTCTGCAGTGCAGGAGGTCAGACATTCCTGTCTGACACCGCTCGCCACGGAGAGCGGAATTACGCACCCCACCCAACGGGTGGGAAGGAAAAATCTGAGGCGGTGTGATGGATCGACATACACACCCCGTCCCCAATCGCCCGCCGGGGCGGGCAGATCGGGGCCACCCCTCTCGAGAGGGGATTTCCGACGTTGCCGATGCATGCGTAGGGGCGACCCTTGCGGTCGCCCTCATGTTGAGGCTGCAACCGGACAATCTCGCGGGCGAGGTTAAGCCTCGTCCCTACGAAGAATATGACGGACAAGAGAAACCTACATAACCGCAAGGTTTATATCGAAACCTACGGCTGTCAGATGAACGAGTATGACAGCGAGATCGTGCGCGAGGTACTCCGCCGCAATAATTACACCCTCACCGACTCGCAGGAGGAGGCGGGCGTGATCCTGCTCAATACCTGTGCGATTCGCGAGAATGCGCATCAGAAAGTGCACGCGCGCGTGCGGCAGCTAGGCCCGCTGCGGAAGCGGAACGAAAAGTTGATTGTGGGGATTCTCGGTTGCATGGCACAGAATCTCAAGAAGGAACTGCTTGAGGGCGACAGCGGCGTTGACCTGATCGCCGGACCCGACTCGTACAAGGCGCTGCCCGTCATGATCGACCGCGTCCATGTCACCGGCGAGAAGGAATACAAACTGACTCTCTCCGAGTACGAGACCTACGCCGATGTCTTCCCCACCAACCGGCATGGTATCAACGCCTGGATTGCAGTAATGCGCGGTTGCGATAATTACTGCACCTTCTGTGTGGTGCCGATGACTCGTGGCCGTGAGCGCAGCCGTGACCCCTTCAACGTGATCGAGGAGGTCAAACAGCTTTCCGCGCAGGGGTTCAAGCAGGTGACGCTGCTGGGTCAGAATGTGAATTCCTACCGCTTCAAGGGCTTCGATTTCGCCAAGCTGATTACGGCCGTCAGCCGCATCGACGGTATCGAGCGGATCAGGTTTACCTCCCCGCATCCCAAGGACTTCCCGGAGTCACTGTTGGAGGTTGTCGCCACCAACCCGAAAGCATGCAAGCATATCCACCTGCCGTTGCAGGCGGGATCATCACGCGTTCTCGATGCCATGAACCGCACCTACACGCGCGAGGAGTTTGTGGCGTTGGCGCAGCGGATGAGGGAGATGATCCCGGGCTTGGTGCTCACGACCGATGTCATCGTCGGTTTCCCCACCGAAACGGAGGTTGAATTCGAAGAGACTCTCGAGGTAATGCACGAGGTCAAGTTCGATGCGGCGTTTATGTTCAAGTACTCGGAGCGTAAAGGCACTCTGGCGCAGCGCAATCTCGGTGATACCGTGCCGGATGAGGTCAAAACCGACCGCATGGTGCAACTGGTCGAGCAGCAGCGCAGGATCTCCTACGAACGCAATCAGCTTCACGTAGGAGAGACCTTCGAAGTTTTAGTCGAGGGTGAAGCCAAACACAAAGGGCAGTTGATGGGCCGCAACGACGGCAATAAAATCGTGGTGTTCTCCGACAACGGCGCCCGCCCGGGCGATTTCATCAAAGTCAAGGTCGACGAAGTCACCCCCAACACCCTGATCGGCACCGCTCTTACCACCACCGAAGCGATTCGCAAGTTCGCGGTGTAGGGGCACAGCCCGGCACGCCCTTTCATCAAACCTACCCCGTTGGGCGGGTACCGGTAGGGGCGCCATAAATGGCGCCCGCTCGCGCCACAGGCGCGATGGAATCCATGCTTGCTGTGCGCGGCAGTCGCCCACGCCTGCCGCGTCTCATATCCGCCAGACAAGGACGGCTGGCGGGCACAAGATGTTTCAGTGTCAGGCCTCTGGCGCCGCGCCAAATCCCCTCTTGAGAGGGGTGGATCCCGATTCTTCCGCGAAGCGGAATAATCGGGAGACGGGGTGTGTAGCGTAACCGGAAAACGATTGACAAGACCCCATGTTTGAGCAAAACTCTGATCATGAAAAGGCGGAAACTCAAATACGATCCCAAGCTCAAACAGCGTGCAAGAGAACTTCGCGCCAACATGACCCTCGGTGAAGTGCTCCTCTGGAATCATCTGAAGCAGAAACAAATGCTCGGCTATGATTTCCACCGCCAGCGACCGATCGGCAATCATATTGTCGATTTCATATGCCCTGAGCTGGACTTGGTGATCGAAGTCGATGGCTCAAGCCACAATGACAGACTTGAAGTAGATCATCTCCGACAGTCGGAGCTTGAACAATTGGGTCTATCAGTTCTTAGATTCCTTGAAAGAGACATAAAGTGCAATCCGGCGGGAGTGTTGAAAGCAATTGAGGAATGGATTCAGGAGAAACGAAAGTGATGACAAAGGCCTACACACCCCGTCTTTCGTCCTCCACACGGTGGAGAACGCAATCCACCCCTCTCAAGAGGGGATTTTGTAGCACTCCAATTGATCAATTCGGTTAAAAAGCTGTTCCTCGGAATCAGCACCAACACGACTGAACGAAAGGCCTCACCCGTTGGATGGGGTACAATTGCTTCTCTTGAACGATTATTGACTTACGATAACCAACACACTAGATACAAATACAATGAACATGAAAGCGCAGGTAATATGGAAGACGACTCATTTGCAAAAGCACTCTTGATTGCGGCGGAAGTCCACGCCGAGCAGCGTGACAAAGCCGATAAGCCATACATCGGCCATATTCTCAGATTGATGGAAAGAGTCAACTCCGAGCAGGAGAAGATTGTTGCTCTTCTGCACGACGTCGTCGAGGACTCCGAATACACACTCGTAGAACTTCGTCAACAGGGATTTTCTGATGAAATTGTCAATGCAGTTGATTGCATGACGCGAAGGTCGGGCGAATCGTATAGCCAGTTCATCGAACGCTGTGCGACAAATAGTATCAGCCGGATTGTCAAGTCGGCTGATCTGGAGGATAACATGGATATTCGCCGCCTCGAAAGTCTCACCGAAGAGGACGTTGAGAGATTAAGGAAATACCTCGAATCTTACAGATACCTTTTGGATCAGGACTAACGATTGACCCGCACAGCTCCCAAATCCCCTCTTGAGAGGGGTGGCTCCCCGACTTGTCGGGGAGACGGGGTGTGTAG
>CAYXUL010000053.1:0-10166 GCA_964468475.1 uncultured Ignavibacteria bacterium
TTCCTCGCAATGACATTCCTTCTCTCCACCGTAGGTGCGAATTCATTCGCACATTCTTCTTCGCCGACAGCGAAGTGGCCGAGTGAATTCGGCCTTTCAATCCCTCCCAGCACAAGCAGCGGGGCACCGTTAACTACTCCGGATACCGGCCCCGATAAATCGGGATTTCGCTTCGCTAAACTCGCGCCGGTATGACACACGTTTTGCAGCCGAGCGAATCACTATCACTCTCCCACGCCCATCGATCCGCACCTAATTCCCCTCTATTAAGAGGGGTGGATTTCGTTCTCCCCGACTTGTCGGGGAGGACGAAAGACGGGGTGTGTTAAGCTCACATCACGCGTCGGAGTCACCAGTCTTTTCTCGCGCCTGCGGTGCGATGGCCGAATGAATTCGGCCCTACGACAACATCCCCCACGGATTCGTTACACCCCTAACTCGCCAAGAATCTTCGGAATATCGAGAAACGTCCTGGCGCGATGTGCACCCGCTTCCTCAAGAACCTTTAGCTTCGATTCTGCAGTGCCCATATTGCCCTCGACGATCGCACCGGCATGGCCCATCCGCTTTCCCGGAGGTGCAAACACACCACCGATCATCGCAACCACCGGCGTTTGCATCTTCGCGATCACATCCTTCGCGCGCTCTTCGTACACGCCGCCGATTTCACCCGCCATCACCACGGCTTTGGTTTTGTCATCCTCCTCGAATTTCCAGAGGATTTCATCGAATGTTGACCCTAATACCGGATCGCCGCCGAGACCCACGCAGGTCGTTTCACCGTAACCGGCGGAAGTCAGCGTATCCGCGATATAATACGTGAGCGAGCCGGAACGGCTTACAGTCCCGACGCGACCCGGTTTAAAGGCTATATCTGGAATGATGCCGAGGTTGGCTTCACCCGGCGTAATAATTCCTGCCGTATTGCCACCGAGGACGGTAGCGCCGTACTTGAGCGCTTCTTTGCGCACCACCAGCATATCGTGAATCGGGATATGCTCCGGCACCACCACGATAAACTTGATTCCCGCGCGTATCGACTCGATAGCGGCTTCTTTCACGAAGCGTGCAGGTAGGAAGATCACAGCGGTATCGGCGTTCTGTTTCTGGACACATTCTTCAACGGTGTCGTAGACCGGAACGCCTTCCACCTTCTCGCCGCCTTTGCCAGGTGAAGTCCCTGCTACGATATTGGTGCCATATTCTTTCATCCGCTTGGCGTGGAACGAGCCCGCCCCGCCGGTGATTCCCTGCACGATCACGCGCGATTTCTTGTCAACCAGGATAGCCATTATTGCGCCTCCTTTGCCAACTCGACCGCGCGCTTGGAAATTTCCTCGATTGGGGTCTCGATGCCGTGATATTCGATTCTCTTGAACAACTCCGGATTGGCTGCCTTCTCCTCCTCGAATATCCGCATGCCCTCCTGCCACATGTTGCCGGTGAAGCGCATCACCATCGGCTTGGAAAGGCCGTGGTCCTTAAGGAACATCACAACGCCCTTGGCAAAATCGTCGCAGCGACTGATCCCGCCGAAACGGGCGCCAAAGATGGCTTTGACGTTGGGGTTTTCATCGAGCAGAATCAGCATCTTGGCGATTCGTTCCGGTGATGGTCCTCCGCCTGAGTCCATGAAATTCGCGGGTCTGCCACCATAGTAATGGATAAAATCATTACCCATGATTCCAAAACCGGCGCCGCCGGGGAACATACCGATATCGCCATCGAGATCGAGGTATGGTATGCCCCATTCGCGGGCCTGCCGCTCGCGCGGCGTCATTTCGCCCTCTTCGTGGCGTTTCTCGATTCCCATTTCCTGAAGGTCTTTATGACGGAAGAGAGCGTCATCATCAATTGACATGCGCGCATCAGCGGCAATTAACTGGCCATCCTTAGTCAGTACCAGCGGGTTGATCTCGACGAGCTTGGCGTCATATGACTTAAAGAGCCGATAGAGGTTCACTGCGATCGGCATGAACGCCTTCAATTGATCGCCCGAGAGGCCGAGGAATTTGCCGACTTTGATTGCATCGAACGACATCAAATTTTCATCGATATCGAGCGCCAGCCTCATGATTTTCTCGGGATTCTTCCGGGCGGTTTCTTCGATCTCCACACCGCCTTCGGCGCAGGCAATCATCACCAGCTTGTAGTTGGCGCGATCTATGGTGACGCCGAGATAAAATTCTTTCTCGATATCGAGGAAGGGATCGATCAAGACACGCTGCACGGGAAATCCCTTGATTGTCATCTCAAATAACGCCCTCGCAGCTTTCTCAACCTGATCTTCGCTTCTGACAATCATGATGCCGCCAGCCTTACCGCGACCTCCGGTAAGAACCTGGGCTTTGAGTACCCTCGGCAGCCCCAATTCTTTAGTTTTGGAAATTGCGGAATCGACGGAATCGGTGAGAACACCCTCGGCGGTAGGAATCCTGAGCTTCCGGAACAGCTCTTTGGCTTCAAATTCGTAGAGTCGCATAACCTCTCCTCAAGCTCGACGCGTTATACGCCCAAACAGCAAGACGCGGAAAGCCTCTCCCGCGCCGCGAGCCGCAGTATATTATGTCGCTGCAGCCAAGTCAAACGCAAAAAGCCCTTCGAACGCATTAAATGTGACTTTTTTGTAGATTATTGAAGTGCAGAAGAGAATGAAGCTGATTTATTGTCAGAGCTTGAAGATCTTGTAAGTCTCGGAGAGACCGCCACCGGAGATGTAGGCGATGTAAACGCCTGCGGCTACCTCCTCCCCCTTGCTGTTTCGCCCATCCCAGGACAAGGCCTGCGGATCACCCGCCTGGCGATCAAATTCAAAGACTTTTTCGCCTGCGACGGTGTAAATCCTGAGCGCGATTGGGCCGGCAGGTTCCAGCTCAAAAGCGAATTCGATGCTCTCCTCCGGGGGGTGGAACGGATTAGGGAAGCCAACGATTCCTTTGGTGGTGTGAGCCTGACCCGGCACGTAGTCCAGAGCGTGCGCCGCCCGCACGATGCCGTAACCGGCAACGTTATCCGGACTGGTGGCGCGCGTGGCTGAACCGGTTAGAGCACCGTAGAGTTTACCATAGTCCCAATCAGGATGGGCTTCCAACAGCAGAGCACACACCCCGGCTGTGAGCGGGCAGGAAAATGAGGTGCCGGATTCGGTGCCATAGTTACCGTCTCGCGTCGCCACAAACACCGCCACTCCCGGCGCGACGACATCAGGCTTGATTCGACCGTCATAGGTGGGTCCATTAGAGGTAAAACCGGCGATTCGCCCCGAGAGGTCAATCGCTCCAACCGCGATGACACTGTCGCCGTCAGCAGGAGCATTGAGACTTGGCACTCCCTCATGCCCGTCATTCCCTACGGAGTTGACTACAATCACACCGAGAGATGCCGCCATGTCGGCGGCGACCGTAGTTATGGCGGTGTTGCCGTCTAAATCGGAATAGGTGTACCATTTGTCATAGCCCAGCGAGCTGGTTGCGACATCGGCGCCGTTTTGTTCGCCCCATTCGATTCCCGCTACCCAGTTGTCCTCTTCGATTTGAATCTCCTGAGCGACAATCTCAGTCTTGGCCAGCAGAAAATCTGCTCCATAAGCTGCACCAATCAGTGTCCCGTCTTTGAAACCGCCGATTGTGGACAGCGTTGCGGTACCGTGCACCTGTTGGGCGATGTTTTGTCCGTTATCCTGCACATCATCGTCGCCGTTGATGAAATCATGTGTTCCCACGATATGTGTACTCAGGAATACTTCATGTGAGATGAGGAAACCGGTATCCAGGCTGAGAATCGTGACCCCGGCGCCGGACAGGCCTTGATCATGAAGAGCTACGACCTCGATCAGATTTAGCTGGGTAAAGGAATTACCGTAGTCAAACACGTCCGTGCCCAACGGCTTGTTCAGTGACTGGTTCCGGTCTGGTGCCACCGGTTCGATTTTGGGCAGAGGTTGGTAAAACCTGGCTACTTCCTGCATCCGTGTGACAAAATCCAATTCGGCGATTTGCTGCAATTGCGCTGGAGTCGCTATGACACTTATTGCATTCAGCCAGCGCGATTTCTGGCGTAGCCTGGCGCCGGTTGCCAGAACCGAGGTTTCGTAATCACTGCTGACTTCACGATCAAGCCACTGCATTTTGTCGGGATTGCTTCTGAGGCTTCCACGCAGTTCGCGGCGTTTCAAAGTTTTGGCTGGAAGGGCAATCGCTTTGGAAAGCGAGCCGTTTGCCAGTTTCTTGTCCGCAAAGAAGACCCAAACTTTGAGAGAATCGCTATTCCAGGAAGAGCCACGTAGTGTGAGCTTGGCCGGCTGTTGGTCCC
Source organism: uncultured Ignavibacteria bacterium (assembly GCA_964468475.1). Taxonomy (GTDB): domain Bacteria; phylum Zixibacteria; class MSB-5A5; order CAIYYT01; family CAIYYT01; genus JBECKX01. The sequence continues at coordinate 4,312 of CAYXUL010000053.1, forward strand.
AGCGCGCAGTTGCATCTGAAGTCAGGCCTGTTAATGAAAATAGGAATATAAGTAGAGTTAGCCCGCAGCAACGAAATAGTGACATCAATGCACCTCAGCCATATCGATTAGCGCTTACCGGTTACCGCCTCTCTAAGATACGCCCCCGGCTGAAGTTACGTTTAATGCTTCGCAACTCGTTGAGCAATATTATTCGGATGAAAATCGGCCGACTGATCCGTGCTCTACGGAAAGATCCCCAGCTCGATATACGATTGCGCAACTTTGTTGATCGCGTTGATAAACGAGGCTGTACGGAGATCGATCTTCAGGTCGTGCTCCAGGTAGATCTCCCTGATTTCCTGATAGGCGTTGATCATGGTTTCCTCAAGACCGGAATTGACCAGATCGACTTCATCTGCGCCCCGTGCGATCCTAGCCATCTCGGCATCTGTGAGACTTCGGCCGGTCAGGTTTTCAACGGTGCGAATCATTTCTACGTGGGATGCTTCCTCATAGCGCTTTGCCATCCTGCCAAAACGGATATGGGACAGATTCTTCAGCCACTCAAAGTAGGAGACGGTCACGCCGCCGGCGTTGAGGAAAGTATCCGGTATTATCGCGACTCCGCGCTCGTACAGGCGATCCGAGGCAGTTGCACTAACAGGTCCGTTGGCTGCTTCGGCGATAATCTTCGCTCTGACTTTGTCAACGTTATCTTTGTGAATTTGATTTTCCAAGGCCGCCGGCACGAGGATGTCACACTCAAGGAACAACGCGTCCACATTGCTCTCCAGATTCTCGGCTCCCGGGAAATCGAGTATTGATCCAGTCTCCCGGCGATGCTTCACCAGGGCTTCAATATCGATGTCCTTGTCGGACTTGATTGCGCCCTCGTACTCAGAGATACCTACGATTCTGGCTCCCCCCTCCTGCAGGAATTTTGCGGCATGGTAGCCGACATTTCCCAGACCCTGAACCACCACCGTCTTGCCGGAGATGCCCGTTTTCATTCCCAGTTTCTTCATATCTTCGGCAATAGAACAAAATTCACGGATGCCGTAAAATACACCCTGACCGGTAGCCTCGGTGCGTCCGGCGACGCCTCCCTGCGTAACCGGTTTGCCGGTGACTGCTCCGGCAGCTTCAATCTCTCCGCCTGCCATCGCAGTGTAGGTGTCAACAATCCAGGCCATCTCGCGAGGACCGGTACCATAGTCAGGCGCGGGTACATCTGTACCAGGGCCTATGAAGTTCTTGCGGATCAACTCAAAAGTATAACGGCGAGTTATTCGCTGCAATTCCTGGTCGGAAAACTTCCGGACATTGATCTGCACCGCACCCTTGGCGCCTCCGAATGGTACATCTACCAGCGCGCACTTGTAGGTCATCAGCGAAGCCAGCGCGATGACTTCATCTTCAGAAGCATGTTTTGAATATCTAATTCCACCCTTCACAGGCAGTTTATGATGACTGTGCTCTGCGCGCCAGCCTTTAACTACGAGTACGGAGCCGTCATCACGCCTGACCGGGAAATTGACGTGATACACGCTATTACAGCATTTGATCTGTTCCAGAAGACCCGGGTCATAATCCAGAAACTCTACGGCTTTGTCGAAATTGCGATTTACCTGCTCTTTGAAACTAAGCATTACGCTATTGTCCTTTCCACCAGGCTCAAGAGTTGATAATGATGATACGGCTTGCTCAAAAGCCGTCGCCATTATAACAAAACGGAGACAATTTGCACCCAAAAATGAGGGGTTTGAGGCACCAACAGACAAGATTGGCGAGTAATTTGATGTTGTCTTGCTCAGCTGAGCCAGAGGTTGCGATCGAGACTGCGGTATTGAATTGCCTCCGATACATGCTCAGGCGAGATTTTATCCACCGCAGCCAAGTCGGCTATGGTACGGGCAACTTTGATTATTCGATCGTAGGCTCGTGCCGAAAGACCCAGCTTGTTGATGGCAAGCCGCAGGAGATCCTGGCACTTGTCATCAATCGGACACAGGCTGCGCAGGTCACGAGATTCCATATGCGCGTTGCAGTACATGGAGGAAAACTCTTGAAAACGCTGATGTTGGATTTCTCGAGCGGCATTGACGCGTTTTCGGATCAATTCCGATCGCTCAGCAGGTGCAGAATCGGACAACTCCTTGAATTTCACTGCCGGGACTTCGATATGGATGTCGATTCTGTCGAGCAGCGGCCCAGATATTTTGCTGCGATAGCGTTGAATCTGTACGCCAGTACAGGCACATTCGTGACTGAGGTCGCCGTTATAGCCACAAGGGCACGGGTTCATGGCTGCCGCCAGCATCAGTTTGGAAGGATATGTTAGTGAAGTCATGGCGCGTGAAATCGTAACGCTGCCATCCTCCAGCGGCTGGCGCAACATCTCAAGAACGTCCTTCCGAAACTCGGGAAGCTCGTCAAGGAAAAGCACTCCATTGTGCGAGAGTGAGACCTCCCCCGGCCGGGGAATGCGTCCACCGCCGATCAGCCCGGCATCGCTAATAGTGTGATGAGGAGAGCGGAACGGGCGTGTGGCTATCAGTGCGGTGTCATCCGGTAAGAGCCCTGCCACGGAGTGAATCTTAGTGGTTTCCAGAGCTTCGTCCAGAGTCAAATCAGGCAGAATCGTCGGAAGTCTCCGTGCTAGCATTGTCTTGCCGGAGCCGGGCGGGCCGACGAGAATGATATTGTGCCCGCCCGCCGCGGCGATCTCCAGGGCACGCTTGGCCGACTCCTGACCCTTGACCTCCGCGAAATCGATACTGTAATTGCGCGCAGTATCGAAGAGAGCCTTCATATCGATTTCGAATGGCCTGACGAGCCGCTCGTCCTCCAGAAATGCGATTGCCTCTCGCAGCGAGCCGACGGGATAGACCTCCAGGCCCTCTGCCATCGCAGCTTCAGATGCATTCTCTCGAGGAACAATGAAACCTCGGATGCCCTCCTTGCGAACGTTAACAGCCATCGGCAGCACACCATCAACCGACTTCAGGCTGCCATCCAGCGATAGCTCCCCTACCATCTCAAAGTCATGGAACTCTTCCCGGAGAATCTGACCGGTTGCAGCCAGAATGCCGACAGCCATCGGCAGATCAAAAGCCGACCCTTCCTTGCGAATGTCAGCGGGTGCCAGATTGATCGTGACTTTTTTGTTTGGGAAAACAAAATCGGAGTTCTTAATAGCCGACATCACCCGCTCTTTGGCTTCTTTGACCGCGCCGTCGGGAAGGCCGACTGTGGCAAATGCCGGTAATTGAGGTGTAATATCTGCTTCGACTTCAACCGTGTAGGCGTCAATTCCCAAGACTGCGCTGGAGAGTATCTTGGCAAGCATCGCGGGTATCCTTTCCTTTTGCAAAGGAACAGGATAATGTCGGTTACTGACAAATTCTGTCAGTACGATTGGGGAATGGCAGCTAGTTTATCAGCTTTTCCAATCGCTGGCGGGACGCAGCGAATTCATCGGCGAGCAGAGTATAATAATTGAGATCAAGGTATCCTCTGATTACCTGAAGCTCGTGACGTTGCACGCCACCGAGGTGCATTCCAAGTTTGGCTGCAACTCTATTGGATGCAATATTATCAGTGGCGGCGCGCAGTATCAGGCGATGGTACCTAAACTCGTCGAACGCAGCTATTGTGACCAGGGCTGCAGCTGCAGACGCTATCCCCTTTCTCGTGGCGCTGGAGCGCACCCAGTAGCCGACTTCCGTGCTGTGTGGAGACGCGGGAACGGGATGCAAGCTAACATTCCCCAGGTAGTCGTCCGTTTCAGCAGAGAATATCCCCAGCACCAGCTCACGTCGTTTCGTCGCTGACTTGCGATGAGCCTTGATGAAATCCTCGGTATCTTTCACCTCTCTCACTAATGGCGACCAGACAAAGAACCTGTCAAGATCCTCGCGACTCTCCTGCACTGCTTCAAAGATTGCAGGTGCGTCCTCAAGCTTCAGTTTGCGCAGATAGAGCGATTTTCCTTTTAAGCGAAGCATAAATCTCTCCTCAGCTAGGCAACTACCATCCAACCGTTAACCTCGTTTTGTTCTTGATACCGGCCATCCACAGCCTCGGGCTCATTGACAGAAAAAAGCCGCCAAACCTTTCAGCGGCCGGCGGCTTCTATAATCGAATTGGAGATATCTCAGACCAGGGTCACACCGATAAAGTTAGAACTGTGCATCATCCCCATTGCCGGTGCGTCTCAAACGCTTCAACTCAACTGTCCAAGTGCCAGTGTCTGTATCGAACGTGCCTTTAGCCTCTACGTCTCCAGCGCTATTGCTGGGCGTGGGGACGGAAATATAGGCGGGAACTCTCGAACCTGGCACCCAGCCTTGCGTGGAAACATTCATGATCTGCCATGTCCACAGGGGGTATGCCGAATTTGCATTCGGGTCGTTGATAGATTGGTAAATCGGCTGACGTAGCGTCACTTCCTGGTTGCTGTTGATCGCAAAACGTTCGTTTGAAATCGACAGCGGAATGCCGTTGTCGTTAACGATGTTTCGATTCTGAGAACTCCCCATCACCTGATCGATAGCAAATCCCGTCGGATTGGACAGCCCTGCTGCCCATGTCCACACGTCCATGTACTCGCCGGAACCTCGCGTTGCATGATAGTTAGCCTCGACTTGATCGCTTCTGGTGTGACAGGTGACTAAACAGCCATCACTTTGATACCTGGTAACCGGCGTTATCTCAAACAGCATTAGCAATCGGTCTTCTTTGCCCTCTTCATAATCCCACACGTTCGGATTTCCGGTGCCACCTTGTGGATAGATCAAAAATGCCGGATCCGCGGAGGCACCCACGGTAAGCCCGAAGTCAGAGTTGGCTACCTCAGTCCATTTGACAAAGAAATATATGTAATCATTATCGAACGCAGAACGCACGTCAGCTGATGCGATGTAATTGTAGTCGCCGGCAGCTTTACGCAGCGCAATTGTCGATGAAACATTACCCCATTCAGCTGCGCCTCCATCGACTCCGTCAATCTCCGGCCGCGGATCACCGTTAGTCAGTTGAACTGAGACTACGGTATCTCCGGCGGCACTGTGCTCTCCGTCAAACGAGAGGTAGATTTTGGGGGCCCCGTTGTGCGTGGCAAACGAGCCGTTTGTCACGGCAAGCGAAAAAAAGCGATTCGCCGGCACAGGCGATTGATAATCCGGCCCGGTTGCACCGGTCGCACCTTTATCTCCTCGGGGGCCACTAACACCCTCGCAGCCGGCAAGCACAATGAGAGAGGCCAAACTGAATATGATGATTGCAGCGAGCGAATATTTATATGTCTTTTTCATCGCAGTCAGTCCCTCCTAAAATTGAACATCGTCGCCGTTACCGGTATTACGGGCACGCTTCATTTCCAACGTCCACTTCGAGGGGGTATCAAACGATGCCGCCGCGTAGACGTCCGCACGACTGCCATTCGGGATCGTCGTGACATAGCCTGCTATGTATACCGCACGATTGATAAACCAGTTACGCGTCGAGTATCCGACAGCATCGTAGTCCCAGAATGGGAAGAGATCAGTATTAAGATTGAGGGCCGATTTGTAATTTGGATCAAGATAATACATATAAAGAGGAATCGAATCAGGCAGCACATAATTCGAAAGGTACGGCGCTTTGCCGAAATCCGGTTTCTTACCCTCAGAAGTAATTACCCAATCATCGGCGATAAAAACAGGATTGCTTGTACCCGCACCCCACGACCAGACGTCGACCAGGTAATTCGCGGGCAGGTTCGCCCCGCCCGGGAAATCGAAGAAATCTGCAAACGCCAGGTCGGCCCAATTCGACGTTGCAGTCTCCTCACCGTCAAAGAATACCACCAAGCGATCCTCGCCTTGTCGCCA
>CAYXUL010000053.1:10266-22451 GCA_964468475.1 uncultured Ignavibacteria bacterium
TCGCCCCACTGCATGAACAGGTAGACATTTTCATCATCATAGGCCGCTCTCATCACTAAGTCATAGACATTGGGATCCTGAGCGTTCGGGTCGGGATTCAGGAAAGTCAATCTCAGTCGAGATGTGTTTGGACCCCATTCAGCATCTCCACCGTCTACGCCATCTATCAGAGGTGGCTTCGAAACTTTCACCGCTGCTAGAGTATCCGGGCGCCCGCGTGCAGTGGAGTCGAAAGTCATCCAGAGTGACGTGACTCCGTTTACGGCGTCAAACGTTCCATTAGTCACACCTACGGCTATGGCTCTGCCCGCAGGCGGCAGTTTGGTCAGGTCTCTTCCCGAATCTCCCTGTGGTCCTTGTAGCCCGATCAGGCCCTTAGAGCCGGCATCACCCTCACATCCCAACATCACCAGGACAGCCACAGCCGCCATTAGACTAATGACAACCATATACCACTTACGCATCTATTTCCTCCCTGATACCTCTACCGGCACAATGAATGAACAACCAAGTGTATCAGCTCGATAAATCACAATTGACTTTGAATCCGCCAAAGAATTAGAAGAGTACATCATCAGGCTGGCCCGTATTTCGTCTGCGCTGAAGTTCAACAGTCCAGGTACCGTTTGCAAACCTGCCGACAGCCAGAATGTCTGCGGCTGAACGCGAAGGTTCGAAATACACATATCCCGGAATCGTGGCATTCTTGCGCCATTTCAGACTGCTGTTGAACGTTGTATACTCGAAGTCTCTTAAGGGATAGCGTGTACCCCCAAGCGGCGAATTTGTCTTCATGTAGTGTGGACGATTGCTAACCCGGTTGTTCAACCAGACGTATGGGCCGCCGACATCATCCATTGCTCCGCCGGCAGCAGCATCCTTCACCACTCGATCCTGCAGGTGGTGGCCGTAATAGCTGATTGTCGAACCCCACACCCACATGTCAGCTATTTCTCCGTCCGCTGCAGTCACAAAGGTGGAACCGTCAAAGACCGCTCCGGCTCCCTCGCTGCTCCAGCCCGTAATCGGAGTAATCTCCCACAATAGGCGAAGCACGTCTTCTCCACCTGATTGCGCCCAGGAGGTAGCACTGCTGGCGATCCACTGTTTCCCGGTAGTATCCGCACTGACTACGAACCCGAACGAGCTGTTTTCGACCTCTGTCCACTTGATTTGCATGTACACGTCAGTTAGGTTGTAGCCAACGCGTATCGACGCCGAAGTGATGCCGACATCGTTGCCGGCAACCGAGCTGAGCGCGATATCTGCCGCCTGCACGTTACCCCATTCTGCAGTGCCGCCATCAATTCCATCCACCATCGGCGGCGTGTCCATTTGATAAGCGACAACGCGGGACCCGGAAGGAGATGCCGTCTCGTCAGAAGTCAACTCAACAGCCAGTGCGCCCTGATAATCGTTAGCGGTACTGTTGTTTATTAATATCCCGAAAGTTTGATCAGCGATTGGTATGGGGACTCGGTTCTGTCCCGGATCTCCCTGATCGCCCTGGAACCCGGGAGGTCCCATCGGGCCGTCTTTCCCTTGACAACCTAGCACAAGTACGGTCACCAGCAAGGTCAACCCAAGCCAGCGAAATACTGACTTCCCGACCGTCATCGTCTCCTCCATAATCCTATAAACCCCATGTGCTCTGAAAAATAACAGACGCCACCATATAAAACGCCCCAGTGAAAAGCAAGGGATTTTTTGGCGCTCCGCGTGACACCCAATCAACTGCCTGACTTCAAGTAACGCCGCGTCTTCGCATCGTAGTGAAGACAGCGAAAGGCTCTCTGCTACCGCCGTTCACACGCAACACTCTGCGGATGAATTCTCATAGCAGCAATCGATCGGAACTATTCTAACGGAGATGACGTAGACAAACGCGTCAGCGTTTAATCAGGGTTTGATAACCGGGTAACCTGAATTCACCCAGGCGGTTGTTCCCCCACTGACATTGATGGGATCCTGGTAGCCGAAATCCCGCAGCGCCTTGGCAGCGATCAGGCTTCGCCTGCCGGTCCGGCAAATGAGGTATACGGGCTGGTCTTTTGGAAAAGCAACTGTGTCGATGACATCGGCGATTTCCTGAAAGTCTATCCTCACCTTGACGTGCGGCACGTGTACTGTATTGTATTCCGTAAGCGTTCGTACATCGATGAGCTTAAGCGTGCTGTCTTGCGCGAGGAGGGAATCCAGCTGGGCCACTGAAATCTGCCTGATCTTGGAATCAGAGGATGCTTTTGAACAACTCATTATCAATGTAACGGAAACCAGAAGCAGTGCCGCTAGTACAAGCCCGGGAACAATTCTGCTATGTTTACTCTGCATGTGTCGAATACCATCCTTAGTGCGGCTCATTCGCTTTGAAGTCCGTGATGTACCACCAACCATTTCGCCTTTTCAATCGCATCTCGGTCAAATACTGCACACGAGTCTTACGATCAATGAAGGAGACTTGCACCGTTGCCGTGGTGTCATCGACGAAACTTTGGTTATTTACTACTATCTGAGCTTGACTCCAGGTACGAATGTACGCGCCTCTGCCAGTGAAGTCCCTCACCAACTGGTCCTTCTTTTGGGCAAGAGTCAGAGTATCGTAGGGTTTCGCGGAATAGAGATAAGTGGCAATTGAATCGATGTCAATGTAGCTGCTGATATCGGGAAGTGTATCTCTTTGCACTTCTTTCACAAACTGTAATACACGCTCGCGAGGTGAAACTGTCTGATCTTTCTTCCCGCAAGCTGTTAGCACCAAAATCGCTGCGAAAAGAACCGGCAAAGAACGCAGTATCCATCCCATTTTGTGGGCGCTTCTCATTATCACCTGCTTTATTTCAAAATGCGCTGAGCACTTCTTTCATCACTGCCATCTATACGCGAAATTGATTCGATGCAATGAACCCAGATCGGCATAGGGTAGAAAGGCGTAGTCTACCGCCACCTGCGACTTCATAAATCCGGCGCCGAACGAAAATCCCGCAGAATTGTCCTTACTGCTGCCGGTTTTGTAGTTGGAACCGAAAGAAGTGTAGCCGGCGCGAAGAGCGATCGGCAGTTTAGGATGAAACTCAACACCGATTGAGCCATAGATGTTGTTGTCGGTGGGCAGCACGCCTTCCGCTGAAACCGTGAGCGGGGCTCCGCGAAGGGAATGAGAAACTCCAGCGCGCAGCAGGATCGGCAACGGATCCTTATGATCGCTGGTCAGCCCTGAGAGTTGGGCACCAAGGTTGGAGGCTGAAATTCCGGCGCGCGTTCGCCCGTCACGGAAACGGTAGAGCAGACCAAGATCGGCAGCGAGTCCGGTGGAGGAATACGTGTCAATCTTCTCGTAGATCAGTTTTCCCGAGCCTCCCAACGACAGCTGCTCGCTCAACTGGCGTCCATAACTCAGCGAGAACGCCAGGTCCGATCCCCCGAAATCTCCAATGACGTCTCCACTGGCGTTGGTTTCGTCGATTGTGCCGTAGTTCAGGTATACCAGTGACAAGGCAAATGCGGCTTCAGAGGCGGGAGGCAACGGCTCTTCATCATAGTACGGATCGTTTCCCTGCGTGGCAGTGACGGCACCGCGCGGAATAATGAACATTATGTCTCCCGACTGAATGCCAGCGATATAGTTCATGTAGGAAGCAGAGACAGCTCTCTGTGTCATCCCCGTGATCCCGGCAGGGTTATAGTAGATGGCAGATTCGTCATCCGCCAGCCCTGCAAATGCTCCTCCCATCGAGAGAGCCCGCGCACCGGTGCCGAGTTTCAAAAACGAGTAAGCAGTGGTGCCAGTATTCGAATTTCCCGCGAATGCAGTCGCGGCAAGGAATGCCGTTGTCAGGAGAGCTGAAGCGAATAGTCTCGCTGTCGTGGTTTTGCTCATTTGGGTTCTCCACGCAAGGGATACTGTCGTGATATATTCATGAATATTCTCTCTTGTTTTAATGTCCGTGCCCGCAAATAGTTCCTGATCTGGCCGATGGAATGCCGTCGTGTCGCCTGGAGAAGTCGAGCCTCGCCGGTTCCGTTGAACCTGCTATCGTTACCAACTCTTCGTCGTCTCGTCAACTATATCCTGCGCCAGCTTGCTGATTGCCTTCTGCTGGGCATCCTGTTCCGTCTCTGTGTTGACATCGTATACTCCCCAGCCGAGTACATTAGACTTGTCGACCAGGATTTTACCATCTTTGCGCTCAATAGTATACGAAATTGTGATATTAACCTTGTATTCGTTTACGACGTCGCCGCGCTCGTAGGTGTAAGCTACTCGCTCATATTTGTCAACCTGCCCGCGCAGAACCGCGTCGGCATCCCCGGCGGCCGCAACCTTGAGCGTATTATCCTCGATGAAACGATTAATCAACTGAGTCGTCAAGTCCTCGTTGATGCCATATTCGGTCGATTTGTTTTCAAACTGCGGGACGGAAATTGACTTAACTCCTCCGAGTGCAGCGCTGGAGAAGGAATAGACTCCGCATCCGCAGACGCAAAGAGAGGATAGAATCGAGATCACCAGAAGACGTTTCATACGACCCGCCGTCCCCGTTTATAAACGGACTTAACCGGATTCTGTGCAAACAGATATGGAATCTGCGCATAATCGGTCACATCCCAGATAACCAGGTCAGCAAGTTTGCCTTGTTCAAGCGCCCCAACCTGATTCCCCAGACCGATAGCACAGGCAGAATTGTACGTCACCGCAGTAAGAATCTCCGCCGCACTCATCCCTAGATAGATCGCCGCGATCGTCATCGCCGCCGGCAGCGAAGTCGTGCATGCGGAACCGGGGTTGAAGTCGGTCGCAATCGCAACCGGAACGCGGCTGTCAATCATCCTGCGCGCAGGAGCATACTCCTTGTGTCCGAGGAAGAAGGTGGTTGCCGGGAGAAACACGCCAATCGTTCCTGCTTCGGCCATCATCCTAATACCTTGGTCAGAGATATAAACGAGATGGTCGGCGCTCACAGCTCCTAGCTCCGCGGCAAGCTCAGCGCCACCGATTGACTTGAGCTCGTCGGCATGGAATTTCAGTCCGAACCCGTGATCGTGGGCGGCTTGCATGATTCGCCGCGACTGCTCGATGTCGAACACGCCACCCTCCGTGAATATGTCGCAGTATTTGGCCAGCTTTTTTTCAGCAACCAGCGGGATCATCTCATCGATCAAGAGCTTGACATAGCCTTCGCGGTTCTCGCGATACTCATCCGGAAATTCATGGGCGCCCAAAAACGTCGGCACCAGGTCGATCGGATGATCACGATTCAGGTCGGCAATGACTTCAAGAGATTTGATTTCCGCCTCGGTTGTCAGGCCGTAGCCCGACTTAGCTTCGATAGTGGTCGTACCCGACTTGAGCATATAATCAAGAAATCGTATGCCATTACGGTATAGAGTCTGCTTATCCGCCAACTGTGTTCTACGGGCTGAATTGCGGATACCACCGCCGGCCTCGGCGATTTCCATATACGACTTGCCGGCATTGCGCATATAAAACTCGTCTTCGCGGGTGGCAGCAAATACAGGATGCGTATGGGGATCAACCAGGCCCGCCGTGATTACACCGCCGCGCGCATCGACGCGCTCGGCATCTTTGTAGTTCTCCGGAAGATCCGCTTCTTCACCAACCCAGGCGATGTCGCTATCCTCCAGAACCAGGGCCGCCCCGGTGATGATCCTGAGGTCGCTCATTCCGCCTGAAATTTGTGGCTTTCCGTCATTCGAACGGCTGGTAGCCAATTGATGGCAGTTATGTATGACACTGATTTGGCTCATGCTTACTTAACATTCACGTCATCAGGATTGTGACGATGGCACAATGTATTTCATCCTAGAGCCTTAGCCAAATGTAAAGTGAGGTGATCAAGTGACAGTTCTACAATCCGGTTGACATCAATTTAGAGGAGGTGGCGGGGCTGCTTCATCGGCAGTCTGCAGCGCCAATTGACGCTCCAGCATGGGGTAGCCGCTCTTGCGCCACTGCGGAAGCCGCGTGAAAAACACCAGCGATGCCACCACGCACAGAACGCCCCAGATCAACATGGTTCTCGGTGCGCCGATCGCGCTCGCAACCGTCCCGGAAAGCAGGTTTCCAAAGGGGAGCATACCTACAAAGGAAGCAACATAGAGGCTGACTACGCGACCGCGTTTTTCCTCGTCGACCAGCGTTTGTAACAGCGTGTTACTGATTGCTATCTGCAACATCATACCGATTCCGACAAAGAACATGACTCCCACCGACAGGCTGAGCTGCCGTGACTCGGCCACGCCTATCAGTCCGAGGCCAAGAACCAGGGATGCAAACGCGAGGACCTTTTCAAGCCCTTTGACGCTCTGACGAGAGGCCAGAATAACCGCGCCGGCAATCGCACCTACACCGCTCGCACTCATGAGGAATCCGAGAGCGTCCGGACCTCCTTTGAGAATGTCACGCGCCATGATTGGCATCAGCGAACTGAAAGGAAACCCAAACAGCGCGATCACCGCCAGGAGTATCAAGATCGACCTGATCGCAGGCGCTTTGTTTACGTAGTGAAGTCCCTCGATAAAATTATGCCACATTTTCGTTCCGCGAGAGCTGTAGTCCTGTGGTCGCAGCCGCATCAGTAACAAAGACACCAATACAGCCATATAGGTTACACCGTTTATGAGAAAACAGTAGCCCTCCCCGACTGCCGCAATCAGTATACCGGCAACCGAAGGCCCAATCAGTCTGGCGACATTGACCATCGATGAATTCAGCGCAATCGCGTTACTCAGGTCGCGTTTGTCATCGACAAGCTGCACTTGCATAGCCTGTCGGGCCGGAAAATCAAATGCGGTAATAAACCCTTGGGCGGCTGCCAGCACCACGATATGCCAGACCTGGATGACATTCGTCAGCATCAGCGTAGCGAGAATCAGGGCATCGACCATCAGAAGGGTCTGCGTGGCAAACAGCATCCGCCAGCGGTTCATCCTGTCAGCAAGTACGCCTGCGAACGGAGCTAAGAAGAAGTTAGGAGCGTAGCCGACAAAGCCCACCACTCCCAGCATGAAGGCTGAGTTGGTCAGGCGATACACCAGCCAGGCCAGCGCAATTATCTGCATCCAGCTCCCGGTCAGTGATATCAGCTGTCCGAAGAAGTAGAGGCGGTAGTTACGATACTTAAAGGCGCGAAGAATTGTCTTAAGGCTTTTGCCGGCTTTGCCGGATCGCCCGGTCAAGACTCCACCCGTGCTTGGATCTCGAGGTGCTCCCATCCTGGTTGATACGTCAAGAAATAATCATTGAGTGGATTGTGCGAGGAATTTGATACTCGCAAATGCCGCAATGATGCGTTGGATAATTTTCTCGCCTGAGTAGAAATTTCGCGTCGGTTAGATCCTGAACAACACCTGCTCGCGTTCAAACCACCATTTAGCGAAGATTAGGCTCAAACCCGCCAGAATCAACATTGAAGCAAGCGCGATCACCAGATACACCACGTTTAGTTCGCCGCCAATCAACGATTTGATTATCAGCACTACATTCACGATAGGCACAAACGCCAGTTGCGTATTGATCTTGATCCCCGGAAGGAACGCCACGATGGCGGGAATGATCAATGCCATATTGACCGCAGTCATGTAACCCTGGGCTTCCTTCGATGACTTGGCGAAAATCGACAGTGACAGCAGAACCGCTGCGAATAATCCTGCCAGCGGAATGACGATCAGGATTACCAGGAGCATGGTGGTAGGCTCCAGCTTGAGCATCATCTGTGCGCCTTTCTCGCCGACGGAGGAGAGCATGTGATTGAAGGCGAATGTCATGCTAATGAGCGACAGGAATCCGGCGATCACCCCGGAGAGCATCACAACACCAAACTTGCCGATTACAAACTCAGCTCGCGATGCCGGTGCTACCAGCAACGTCTCCAACGTGCCGCGCTCCTTCTCCCCCACTGCCAGATCGAGCGCGGGATGCATAGTGCCGAGAAAACACATCAGCGCCAGGATATATGCCAGGACTCCTCCCAGAATCGAGCCCATCTGCTTGCTTGGAGGCGCCACATTCTGATCGGCGACGTCGTACGGGCTCAGAATTTGAGTATCTATGTTTCTGACAGCGATCCGTTTAGAGACGACTGCCTTGGAATAATTATCGAGAGCCTTTGAAAGCCGATCCCGCGCTTCTCTTGAGGCATCCTCTGAGCCGTCAAAGTAGATTGTCAGATCGGTAGTCGATTCATTTTCAATTGCGCTGGTAAAATGATCAGGAAATTCCAGGATTGCTTCAATTGCACCGGAGGATAAACTGTCTTTCACCTCGCTTAACGGCGCGGATGCTTCAGTTATTTCCAGCGTGGTATCGGCAAAAAGGCTGTCGTGCAATTCCGGGGTCATTTCCCCGGAGTTCAGCAGAGCGACATGTACGATTTGAGTCTGCAGTTTCTGTTGCTGGCTGATCATCAGCTTCGAGACAAACGTCATGATCACCGGCATCGCGAGGATCGGTATCGCCATCATGAAGATTAGCGTGCGGCGATCGCGGAGGACGTACTTCAGTTCTTTGCGGAATATTGTCGTAACTTTACCAACACTCATTATTCCACCCTCGCCGGTTCTTCGCCCACAATTTTCAAGAAGGCGTCTTCAAGGTTGTTCTCTCCCGTGGACTCGAGCAGTTGATCGACCGTGCTCTCCTTGTAAATCTTGCCATTATGAATAATCGCAACTCGATCGCATAGGCGGCGTGCCTCACTCATAATATGGGTCGAGAAGATCACGCACTTGTTCTGCTGCTTACAGCGGAAGATGAAGTCCACGATATTGCGGGAGCTCATCACGTCAAGCCCGCTGGTCGGCTCGTCAAAGACCATAACCGGCGGATCGTGAAGCACCGTGCGCACGATTGACACCTTCTGCTTCATTCCGGTAGAGAGCTTCTCACAGCGAGCGTCGGCAAATTCGTGCATATCCAGCAGTGTGAACAACTCCTGAATGCGGGCGTCGATCCTCTCTTTTTTCATTCCGTACAATTTGCCGAAGTATTCGACCATCTCCCGTGCCGTGAGGCGACCATAAAGACCGGTCGCTCCGGAAAGGAATCCGATCTGTTTGCGGATCGTGTCCGGATGCTCCACGAGGTCGATGCCATTGATCTTCGCAGTTCCCGACGTCGGTTTAATGGAGGTCGACAGCATCCTCAACGTCGTGGTTTTTCCCGCGCCGTTAGGCCCTAACAAGCCGAAGACTTCCCCTTCATTGCAGGTAAAGCTAACTTCATTGACAGCCAGGACCCTGCCACCTTTTTTGTCTTTGAACTCCTTGGTGAGTTTATCTACTTCAATCATGCCCTAACCCAGGTTGCAGTTGTATCGCCAGATTTGATATCGTGACAGTTCTATACTAAAATCCGAGAGCAATGTTACAATAACTTACGGTCGATTGCAGGAATATTTGAATTCTATTTCTCCTGAGACTTGCATAGTACCGACTTAAATGTATTGAATATGAAGCGCTTGGGCTTATAGGGAATATTCGGAATTGTGATCTCTTCCGACTTACCCCTGATATCGAGCCTGGTGGTAGTATTGTAGTTGCCTTCCATCAGAATTGTGAACGGCACCGGCATGCGAAAGTCCTCATCCACACCCTTCACATCGACCTTTACCTTGACCTCGTATTTGCCGTCATTCTGCTGTCGTACCGTCGCCTTCCATAGGTATTCCGGGAGCACGGTATCGTACACCCATTGGTCAAAGAACCAGTCCAGATCCTGACCGTAGTATTCTTCCGCGATTTGAGCGAAGTCGCTGGTCGACGCTTCCTTCCACTGGAACCGGTCTATGAACGCGGCAAGCATCCTGCGAAAATTGGAGTCATCCCGATGTGCAAAATCAAACATCATCATGCGCAGCATGTAGAGCACGTAAGCTCCTTTGCTGTACACCAGAGTGAAATAATCTGCGGAGCGAGACGATGCCAGGCGCTGTCCCATCCAGATTGGACCGGCATCATTGCCCTCCTGGTATTGAGTCTGGAAGCCGCCCTTGGTGTACGACCCTGATTCGTAAACATCTTCGCGCCAGCGATCCATCAGGTCATAAAAGAGACCACGGTGCTTATCGTCGTGGAGGTATTTCTGCTGGACGTACCAGGCTCCGAAATACTCTGCGAACGCTTCTGAGAGCCACTGGTCATGGTAGGTCTGCCAGCCGACGACGTTGCCCCACCACTGGTGAGCAACCTCATGAGCGCGAAACGCGTCGTATTCACCGATCTCCTCATACTGGAAAGTGCTCCAGGCCAGATGCAGCAATCCGGGAAATCCTTGACCGTGTGACGCCGGAATTTCCGTAGCAATTAGTTTATTGAAGGGATAGGGATAAACCTGCTCCGAAAACATCTCTGCCGAATGTTTGACATCAAACAGCACCTTGTCGATCATTTTCCCAATCGAACCCTTGTGATCCTCGCTGGCATAAACCACCACCGGTATTCCGCCGGGCAGAGAATCCGATTTCGATTCGAAGATTCCATAGTTAAAGGATGCCAGCGATACAAAATACTTACTCAGGTCGAAACTCGCCGTCGTAAAGTCGCCAACCGTCGTATCAGAAGTCTTGCGGCCAACAGAGAGGAAGGTGAACTGCTTAGGGTACTCGTACTTCAGCTTGTAGCGCGCTCTCTTGAGATAGCCGTAGCGAGGAAACCAGTACACCGGTGACCTGATATCATAGCTCCCCCAGGGAGTGAGTTTCACCAGTTTGGTCGAGGAGTATCCGAACCGAAGACTGCACCACTCTCCACGCTTCAGGGGTTTGTCGAGGAAGACCGTGATGCCACTTTCATCCTTTAATTTCTGCCAGTAAAGTGAGTCTCCGTCGGCATTCTCCACCACGATCGAGTTCTGCTTCAACTCAGAGAAGAGATCGAACTTGATTGTCTGTAAGTCATCAACCTGGGACTGAAACCGCAGGTCGACCTGTAAGTCGGTGCGAGAGGGAAGTCGTATCTTGCAGAAGATACTATAGTAAAGGCTGTCAATGACATCTTTGTCTTCATGGTCGGGACCCCATTTCGAGGTAGCGTATTCATCCGGGAGATGAAAACTGCTGATCAACTCGGGATAAGCTTCACTTTCCGTTTGCGTATGCTTGTACAGCTTTACTTCCTCGATGTCAGCTGGTCTCACGCTGTACACCATTCTGCCGCAGTCACAGACGAAACGCGCGTAGAACGATTCTTCATGCCAGGGCTGCAACAGATCATTCAGCATCAACGCCGGAAAGGACTCCTCAAACTCATCCTCAATGTAATTGACGAATTCCTCGATTTGACGACCCGCATCATGTCTCTTCTGCAGCGGCTCAAAGTTCAGAGCATGCACCAATTGTTCGTAGGTTGAGTCAGTGAAAATAAAGGTAACCCTTTCGAAGTTCCAATCAGCTACTGTGTCCTGACAACGTTTGTTGAACATATAGCGCTCCGCCTTATTGGGAAGCGTCATATGAAAGTGTACCTTACCACTGAAGGCGACGGCCAGCGGATGACCGTATACCGGCTTACTGAGAGTCAGGATTCCATCGGTTAGCGCGAAGGAGGCTGCGCCACGAGTTATAAGCAGCGTATCCTCAATTTTCGCCTGGTGATCAAAGTCGGGAGAGAGGTTGGAGAGACTATCGGATAATTCGACGAGCGCAGACGTGCTCATGCCGGAAGCGGGCTCGGAGTAAAAATTGCAGGAAATAAAAACAACAGCGGTGATTAACAACAAACGTCGCATCGTGGAACCTCCCCTTCACTAACCGGTCATGTGTACTTCAGGTAACGCCGGCAGACGAGCCTGATTCTCCTGGTCGGCTCGCTACTTTGCTTTCGCGGCCGCAACCGCCTCATCTAGCGTGTCAAATACCGTGAAAACCTCCGTCAAACGAGATATCACCATAATGCGCTCTATCTTGTCGGTCAGATTTGCCAGAAAAAGCTCACCGCCGGAATCTTTGAACTTCTTGTAGTGGTGAATCAGGATGGAGAGTCCCGATGAGTTGATCCATTCACAATTCTTCAGATCCACTACGGCACCTTTTACGCCTTTTCCCAGCAAGCTGTACAGCTGAGCATCAAGTTCACCTGTATCAGGGCCACCCATCATCTTTCCCGAGACCGCGACAACGCTGATACCGCCGTGCTCTGTAACGGAGACTTTCATTTTTCCTCCACTGGCA
>CAYXUL010000054.1:0-4102 GCA_964468475.1 uncultured Ignavibacteria bacterium
ATTAATACATATCACCATAGCCGCCCGGAGGCATGCCCGGTGCGCCGGCACCAGCCATTTCCTTCTTCTCCGGCTTGTCGGTGATGACTGCTTCGGTGGTGAGCAGCAGACCCGAAATCGAGGCGGCGTTCTCCAGTGCGGAACGCGTGACCTTGGTCGGATCGATGACACCCGCCTTGATTAAATCTTCGTACCTGCCCTCCTGGGCGTTGAAACCGAAAGCGCCGCTCTCGGCACGTACTTTCTCGACCACTACCGAACCCTCGGCGCCGGCGTTCTCGGCGATGAAACGGATCGGGGCTTCGAGTGCACGGCGAACGATGTTCATGCCGATCAGCTCGTCACCTTCAAGTTTCATTTTCTCCAGCGAAGGAATCGAGCGCAGCAGCGCGACGCCGCCGCCGGGGATAATACCCTCTTCGACAGCCGCGCGGGTGGCATGGAGGGCGTCCTCGACGCGCGCCTTCTTCTCTTTCATCTCGGTCTCGGTCGCGGCGCCGACATTAATCACGGCGACACCACCGGCGAGCTTGGCCAGGCGCTCCTGCAGCTTCTCGCGGTCGTAGTCGGAAGTGGTATCTTCGATCTGCTTCTTGAGCTGCTCGATACGGCCCTTGATCTCGGAGGTTTGGCCCGCACCTTCCACGATGGTCGTGGTCTCTTTGTCGATCACGATCTTCTTACAGGTGCCGAGATCGGAGAGCACGGTGTTCTCCAGCTTAAAGCCGACCTCTTCGGAGATCACCTTACCGCCGGTAAGCACCGCTATATCTTCGAGCATGGCCTTGCGGCGGTCGCCGAAGCCGGGAGCCTTGACGGCGCAGACTTTGAGCGTGCCGCGCAGCTTGTTGACCACGAGTGTGGCCAGCGCTTCGCCTTCGCAATCCTCGGCGATAATCAGCAGCGGCCGGCTGGTCTGGGCAGTCTTCTCGAGAACCGGAAGCAGGTCCTTCATGGAGGAGATCTTCTTGTCGTGAATCAGGATGTAAGGATCCTCCAGATCGGCTTCCATGTTGTCGGGATTGGTGACAAAGTAGGGCGACAGGTAGCCGCGATCGAATTGCATACCCTCGACCACCTCAAGGTTGGTCTCGGTGCCTTTGGCTTCTTCGACGGTGATCACGCCGTCTTTGCCGACTTTTTCCATCGCGTCGGCGATCAGGTCACCGATCAGTTTGTCATCGTTGGCGGAGATACGGCCCACCTGGGCGATCTCGGTTTTGCCGGAGATGTCGTTCGACATGCTCTTGAGATGCTCGACTACGGTCGCGACCGCTTTTTCGATGCCGCGCTTAAGACCCATCGGGTTGGCGCCGGCTGTGACATTCTTGAGGCCTTCGGTGAAAATCGCCTGGGCCAGAACGGTGGCGGTGGTGGTGCCGTCACCGGCGACATCGGAGGTCTTGCTGGCGACTTCGCGCACCATCTGCGCGCCCATGTTCTCGAAATGATCTTCGAGTTCGACTTCCTTGGCGACCGTAACGCCGTCTTTGGTGACGGTCGGTGAACCGAATTTCTTGTCGATGATTACGTTGCGGCCCTTGGGACCCAGCGTGACTTTGACCGCGTTGGCCAGCTTGTCGACGCCTTTTTTCAGCTTTTCGCGAGCCTGCGAGTTGAATTCTATTTGTTTAGCCATTTATGTTCTCTCCTGTGTTTGAGCTTCTTTTCTGAGAAGTTCAGCGATTGGTGATGTCGCGTCTTGTCGTTATTTGAGGACGGCGAGAATGTCTGATTCGCGCATGATCAGGTACTCGCCACCTTCGACGCTGACCTCGGTGCCGGAATACTTGCCGTAAAGCACCTTATCGCCGACTTTGATCCCCATATCGATTTTTTTGCCTTCGTCGGAGATCCGACCCGGGCCGGCAGCCATGATTTCGCCCTCCTGCGGCTTTTCTTTGGCGGTATCGGGAATGATGATTCCGCCTTTTTTGACCTCTTGCTGTTCCAGAGGTTTTACCAGGACACGGTCCTGCAACGGCTGAATGTTCATATACTCTTACTCCTCGTTCAATGAGTTTAAGTTGCTGAATATTATGAAGTTAACTTGACTCCGTTTCTTGTTTCCACCTGAGGCGCGACCGCCCGAAACGTGCGATTTTTCACTAAGGTTGCCCTTAGCACTATTAGCACTCATCGTGGGTGAGTGCTAACATCTGTGATACGTGAAAATATCGGCGAGTTTGAAAAAATCAAGCGGAAAATGGAAAGAATTTGTAGGTGGCGCGGTATGTGGATAACACACCCCGCCCTGCCTCCTCCGCTGCCAGTGCCAAGGTAAATTACCTGTTGCGGCAGGTCTTGATCACGCACGCGAGAGCGAGCGTGGTTGTGACCTGCTGCTTCTGTAGTCAAGGAGTCAGGTCACACCCGATTTCGCTAACGCTCAATCGGCCAAGACCTGACTCAACCGGAAAAGCCGCTCTTGCAGCGCGCCGAATCCCCTCTATCAAGAGGGGTGGCCCCGACTTGTCGGGGCCGGGGTGTGTAACTCACTTGAAAATGTGATTGTGCGCCTAATATCACCACAATAGTATCCAAGGTATGCAAAGGAGGAGAATCCCTTATAATCCCCGGCTCAAGCAGAGGGCCCGAGGCCTGCGGCGCAATGCTACGCTGGCAGAAGTGCTGCTTTGGGAGCAGATCGGGAAAGGCAAACTCGGTGGCTATGACTTTCACAGGCAGAAACCAATCGGGGAATATATTGTGGATTTCTTCTGCTACAAGCTGGGGCTGATAGTGGAGATTGATGGATCAAGTCACAACTCGAGGTTAGAGGCAGATAGCCACCGCCAGAGAGAACTTGAAGAAATGGGGCTTAGCGTGCTCAGGTTTCAAGATGCTGAAGTGAAGCAGAACATTCAGGGAGTACTGCTGGCAATCAAGGAGTGGATTGCCAGGAAAGAGCGGGGGGGTAGTTTAGGCCAACACACCCCGCCCTGCGTCCTCCGCTGCAGCGGAGCACGCACGGCACCCCTCTTGATAGAGGGGAATTTGAAGACTGCATAGAACAGGCAGTTAGCGAGAGCTATTGAGTTCCGTGGGAATTGACCTAATTGCCCAAGCAGGAGCAGAGCCAAAACAAAAGGGCACACCGAGTGTGCCCTCGTACAATTCTGTCAGATGTGCAGGAAAATTGTCAAGCTTCGAGGGAGCTTGATTTGCTCATCTCAGGCGGAAGCCCCCTACCGCTTTACCAGATCAAAGCAGACCGAGGGCGCCGACGGCTGGCTGGTGCTCGTGTTCTCGTGGCCGTTATAGAGCGGCACGATTTCGTTCTTGCCGTCGTTGAATTCCCAGGAGCCGCCCGGTGGGATATAAACATTGTCTATGCAAAAACCGTTCCTGGCAGGTTTAGCATCCTTGGGAATCTCGATTTGCAGGCTGTATACCAGGCGAGGTTCAGCGCTGGCCGGAAACTGCGGCCCGGGAGTCGAGACGCCGCCGATCAGGATTTGATCAGGGAGATTCTGGTCGTTCACCAATACACCCCCCATATTGAAGTTCTTTTTGGCGTTGGCATGGTCCTTGAGGATTCCTTTCACGCCATCGGCGGTGCCGTTGATATCGCCGTAACCGGTAACGATCTTGAAGCCTTTGGCTTTGGTGATGAAGCCGAAGCCGATGCTCATTGATTGCAGTGTGACCGGGTTGGAAATCAGGATTTCGAGGGTGTTCTTCTCGCCAATATAGACCTTGTTGTTGTCACCGCCGCCGTTGAACCTGACAATCACGTTGGATTTTCCTTTGGCGCTTTCCATCGATTTGCCGTTCTTCGATTCCTTCCCGGCAAAAACCGACCCGGCGGCAATCAGTAGAAATATCGATACTACGAGCGGAAATATTCTTCGCATTACTCTGGTAATTCCTTTCTAGGCTCGATGCTATTGGTTTCAGCTAATATACAAACAATCGCCGGTTTGCGGGCCAATTTTTGGCATTTTTCGCAGGGCTGACAGCCTCCGCAACCGCCCCAGCAAGCCGGAACGCATCAGGGGCAGAGACTGCACGGTGCCGGGCCGCCGCCAAAGATGTAGTTCACAATTACCACCGCGTCAGTAATCGTAATCGAGCCGCTGCAGTCGGTATCGCCGGCTGC
>CAYXUL010000054.1:4202-22304 GCA_964468475.1 uncultured Ignavibacteria bacterium
CCCCAATCTGGCCACCGTCGAATGTCAGTCCCAAAGGCAAATCGCCACCCAGAAAAGTCCAGTTATATGGAGGCTGACCGCCGACGGCTAACAGTTGCACGGAGTATTCGACGCCCTGATATCCATCAGGAAGAGTGTAGTTCTCGATATGCAGCTTGCCGTCGCAGGCATCCCCTACACCATCGCCATCTTCATCATACTGGTTCGGATTGGGGGTATTCACACAGTTATCGCAGGCGTCACCGCGCAGGTCGCCATCGGCGTCCGCCTGATCGGGATTTGCGACGTAGTCGCAGTTATCGGTGACATCCGCCACGCCGTCGTTATCATCGTCGGGGTCGCAAGTATCACCGATATTGTCGAGGTCGAAATCGTCCTGATCCGGGTTAGGCTCTGAGAGGCAGTTGTCGCAGCCGTCGTATATTCCGTCCCCATCAGAATCGTTGAGAACGGCAGCATAGCGGCAAAGACTTGAGGCTGCGCTTTGCAGGTCGACTGCGGGACCGATGCTGCTGCCACCAACCGGTCGGATGCCGGTATCGATCAGAAGTTGGCGCATTTCTTCCGGAGAGAGTCTGCGGCCGATCTTTGCGACCGCGTACGATTGCAACGCCGTCACGCATCCTGCCACCAGCGCGGCGGCGGAACTGGTTCCGTCAAATACCGCGGTGTAGGTTTGCCGCTCGTCACCGCCGAGCCTGGCATAGTCGCCATACCCAAGAGTGAATACCTTTTCGCCCCATGCCTGGACGTTGACTCGGCTTCCGTGAGTGCTGAATGGAAGCCGCGAGTGCTGGAGACTGGCTTCACCGGCGCCGACGATAATGGCCCTGGAGTCGCCTCGACTTCTGTATTCGCTGAAGTCAGGTGAATCAAGATCGACATTGCCGTTGCCCGCCGCGGCTACCACTATCACACCGGCGTCGGTGCCGGTTTTGACTATCGTCCAGACGACAGGATCATATTCGGCAGGCACGTAATTCCCGTTGGGGCCGGCGGTTTGCATCTCCAGAAGGACGATATCTCCCGTCTCGGAGTCGGCGATTGCATTGGCGATACAGGTCGACTGTCGAAATCCTTCTTCGACTGAAATTTCGGGGTAGAGAGTGGCCGAGGCGGCATCCACCGCGATGCCGGTACAGCCGTAGCCGTTATCGGGCGCGCAAGAGACTCCTATTGCGGCGGTGCCGTGATCGTCACCAAACGGCGAATCGGGAGTTTGGCCCGGCTCAATCGCGATCGGCACGTCGACCAGATCCTCGTGAGCGACATCAACGTCATACTCGCAATCGCTGAAACGAATCCCCTGCCCTTTACCGCCGCGCGCCCACAAATAATCGACGCCGAGGCCGGGATCGAGGTCGCGGTAACTTTCCAGAGGTTGGTAATCGGGTGTGACAGGGCTGATATCGCCGGGCGGCGGAGGCGCAATTTCTTCCAGGCAGACGAATTCCACTTCCGGCAACTGCTTCAAGGTCTGAGCGATTTGAAGGAGTTCAGCGACCGACGCTCCACCCGCCTCAACGCGCATGATACCGCGTAGATCAGGCTGGGCGACTCCCGAGCGTTCGGCAGCGCGCGACTCCAGGGCAGCGATTTTGCTATTCGGCAGCCTGATCAATTGCGCAAGCGTGAATTGATAGCGGGAGACTGCAGCCAGCAAACCCGCCAGGTCGGCGCCGCTCAGTGAAACTATGGTCCCTTTTGCGGTTGCGCGCATTCTGAGATCATCGCGGAATTTCACTACGAGTTGGTACTTCGCGCCCGGCTCAACGTGGAGAGGAGGAGTGGTCAGCATCGAGCGTGACGCAAGAGGTTGAGGAAGGCCATCTGCTGCAAGTCCTTCCACTGAAGCGAGAAGCGAGAGCAACCCTGCGAAGAGAATCAGCCTGGGGAAACGAAGTCTCATGAAAATCCTGATTTGCGGTTGGCCGGATTTTACTACGTCGCCACGCTAACCGGCCGGAGGATAGATTCCATCACCGGCGGCGTGCGCCGATCCAAGGGTGAGTATTACCGGGTATTCAACTGATTTCAAGATAGCCCTGGCGCCGGCTTCTGTCAAGGTGATGCGATTTCGGGAGTTCTTCAGCCTGCGATCGAGAAGAAAACTAGCTGTTCAGTGAGTGAATCAGGCGCAGGCCTTCCAGGGTAATATTGGGCAGTACTTCGTCGATCAGGCGCGAGCCCGCGGAAATTGAACGTGCCAGGCCGCCGGTGGCAATGATGCGGGGACGTTGAGTAAAAGCCGTGATGATCTTCGCCAGAATGTAATCTGTTTGGCCGACGGCGCCGTGATAGAATCCGCTTTGCAGCGCTTCCTCGGTCGATTTGCCGATGATCGAACGCGGAGCCTTGAAAGATACTTGAAATAACTGCGCCGCGCGCTGTGCCAATGCGGCATGAGCGGCTTCAATGCCCGGAGCCAGCACCCCACCGATGTAGGCGCCTTCGGCAGAGACAATATCGAAATTGGTAGCAGTTCCGAAATCCACGACGATGGCCGGTCCCTTGACCAGATCGAAGGCTGCCGCGGCATTGCAGATACGGTCGGCCCCGACTTCCGCCGGCTTGGGATAATCGAAAGTGATGTTGAGTTTCAGAGTGGAAGAGACGGCAATTGGTTCGACGCCGAGGTGCTCACTGCTTGATTTTTGCAGCAGGGGTGTCAGGCGCGGCACCACGCTGGCATAGATGCAAGCCGTAATTTGCGGCAACTTCTTGAAATTCAGGAACTGGTCAACCGCAAGTATGATTTCATCAGCGGTGCGCAGATTGCTGCTTGCCACCCGCAGGGTCGCCCGGAGATTTTCATCTTCAAAGAAACCAAAAACGGTGTTGGTGTTACCGGCGTCGATTGCCAGCAGCATAAGTATTCCTCTCTACGTCAGGGCCTCGACTCACTTTAGAACTACGTGATAATATAACAGGCTTCGGAGCAAGCGCAACGATCTCGGCTCTCCTGAATTGTCTTGGCATCATTTCGCCATTGTGTTAACATATCGACATGCTTGCTGGAAGCACACAGAAAAGTGTTGTGTACCTTGCCGCTGCACTACTCGTGGGCACTTTGATTTTCTTCTTATCTTCGTGCAGCAAGAAAGCAAAACGTCCCTTCGACCCGAAGAGCGGGATCGTCTCGCGGGATCACCAACTGGCGCAGGAAGTCCTTACCCCGATTGATGTTAGAATCGATTCCGATTACAAATTCTACTATACCGAAGATCACCTGGTCTTTGTCAGTGGCGTGGGCCAACCTGAACGAATGCTGAGCGTTCATCTGGGCAGAGGCCTGAGGGACAATCGCTACTTGCGAGCAGAGCGCGATTTCTTCGGATTTCTCTATGATGGTGAGGGTATGCAGGGGCTGGCCTACACCAAAATGCGGCACGATTCCACGCGCCTGGAAGCGAGTTACGATTTTTACACTTTCGGAGGTCTCACCTGGGATAAGCCTTACCAGTCAGGCAATTTTCACTATGATCGCCGCGGTGTTAAGTTCAGGATGGAGTTTTCCAATCTGGTGCCCGTGCAGTCTTTCGCTAATCGTGACTGGCGCTTGCGCGCTAACGCCTTCGGGGACGCCAAGTTGATCATGGGAAACGACACGATTCCCGGCTTTGCCTACTACGAATTGATCCAGCTTGAAGGGTACAATCCGATGGCAAATGTCAACAAGGGTATTGACTATATCAATTACGACTGGATCGCCTTGCGCACCGCGTCGGGGAAGCAGCTGCTGATTTCGACCGATTCGTCGACTGCCAACGACCTGTTGATGAAAGATTTCGTGGCGTTTGACCATGACGATGTCTACTGGTACGCTGACGGCAGTGACAACGTCGACATGATCTCAAGTGATATCTTCCGTGACCGTAAGATTCACGATTGGCTGGCCAATTCGAAAAGGGTAGAGGTGCCCGATCTGGGGATGACTGTAACGCTTAAGCTGTCCGACGCGCGCGTGTTCTATACCAATGGTTATGCGATCGCGCTGGTAAGCGGAACACTCAAGCTGGAGAGTGGCGAGGAGAAAGTGTGGGGAGTGCTTGAGCACCGCCAGCAACCGGGTTCTACTTCCGAGGCCCTAAAGTGAGGGAGTAACTGAGTGACGAAGCGCAACAAGTCAATGGGTGAAGAGCTGCTGGAAGATGCCGCCAAATTGTGGCTGGCGCATGATGGACTCTGGTTCCAGGCTGTGGAGAAGCGCTACGGTATCGAGACGGCGATCGCGCTCGATAAGGAGGCTTGGGAAACCTTTACGGTATTAGAAGCCAAACGAATTATCAGCCGGCATAATATTCCAGAAAATGGCGGACTGGAGGCACTGAAGCAGGCGTTACAGCACCGGCTCTACGCCCACATCAACACGCAGGAAATAATTGACGAAACACCGACCAGTTTCGTCTTCAGAATGACAGACTGCCGCGTTCAGTCAGCGCGAAAACGCAAAGGCCTGGACCCTTTTCCCTGCAAGGAAGTAGGCATTGTGGAGTATTCATTGTTTGCCAGGACGATTGATCCCCGAATCGAAACCACTTGCCTCGGCTGCCCACCCGATGCCAAACAGCCCGATTTCTGGTGCGCCTGGAAATTCGAGCTGGTCGAAGACTGAGACAACGTGTAACAATCAGGTCAGAATCAAGATGAGACGCTATTTGATCAGATTCGCGGGCGTAATGCTGATGGCGGGTTTGCTCGCCGCCGCAGAGCTTATGAGCGGTTGCGCCGGCACAGTTCAGGGTGATCTTCTTGAGCGGCCGGACATATTCGCCCAGACTCTGAGAAAACTCCCGGACCAGCAAAAGCGTGACTTTTTCCTGCAATGGTACACGGTGATGAAGATCGTGGAGCCACAAGGCAGCCCCCTCTTCATTAACATGAGTCAGCTTGATGCGGTCAAGAATGAGGCCAAAGCCGACAGCCTGATTCATTTCTGGTGGCGCCAAAAAGATCTGGAAAATCGTCCTGACACTCCTGATACCAACGAGTGGCTAGGTACCATGAAGGAACGCATCGCTTACTGCAATTCTCAATACCACACAGGTGACAGGTATCGCTACTGGAACGACATGAGGGCGCAGGCGATCATCCTGCATGGCCCGCCAGACCAGATTACGACCGTGGAGGACTCCTGCTGGGACCGCTTCCAGGGGTTCTACCCCGGTACCTGTGAAATCTACTATCTTGATTGGGACGGCGGCACCGTTCGTTTGGGATTCATCGATTCCAACGGTGACGGTTATACCGATCACATGGTCCCAGCGCCGGAAGATATTCCCCTGACCGGAACCAGGCTCGACCCGCTCACCATGGCTCAGCAACGGTTGCAACAGGAGGAGGCAGATGTCTACTACAATCCTGACGAGGAAGTGAATCTGTTTAAAGGGGTAAAGCGTGAGCTCAAGCCGGCGTTGACGATTGCGTCTTTTCCAGACAAAGATGGCAGCTACTCCGTGTGGGCGTCCGCCGGAATCTCTACAGATCAGATCGAAGATCGCTACAGCGGCTATGCCAGGTTCTGGTCGCGAGAAGTGGTATATCGCAATCCAGACTATAATCCCGAGGTTGCCTGGTTCGACAGTACGCTGGCTATCTTTAACAACTCCGATATCGGCAAGCAGGCAATGTACCCGTTTTATCGCGGCTGCAGGTTGCCGGCAGGCAGGTACCAGTATATTCTCAGTATCTACACTCCGGACAGCGCCCTGGGCATCATCAAGCATGATTTTGAATTACCGTCCAAGACGGCATCAATGGGCGCCAGTGACGTCCTGCTACTGCTGTCACCGCCAACGGCAACCAGGGATCCGTATGGCAGGATTGCCCGGGACTCTCTGGCGTTACGCGGAAACAGTTATCCGGTGTATTACCCCGATGACACGCTGGAATTCTACACCGAACTCAATTTCGCTGCGGCGGGCTTCAGTATAGACGCGAATGGCAAGCACCAGTATCGAGTGTATGTGACTCTATCGCCGGTCACCACGAATCGCGTTCGCGAGTTGATTCAGCAGCAGCATCCCTTTGTATGGAGCGATACCACAAGCTCAGAAGAGATTCGAAAATTGATGGAGGCGCGTCCCGATCCGACCAAGGAGGGGACTCTGATCTACAGCAGTGCCCGGGCCGACAGTAGCTCGTCACTAAACCTTTACGACAAGGCGCCGGTGCCCAATATCCTGCAGGGAAGGTATTACCTGGTGCTGCGGGTTGATGATGTTCTCAGTCCGGCTTCAATAATCGCTATCCGTGAACTTTTCGTCCGCACTTAGCTCTCAATCAGTGGCTTAACAGCCGGCGCAGGGCTGCAGCCCACCCCCGAAGATGTAGTTAATCAAGTAGACGGCATCCCCTATCGTCACAGACCCGCTGCAGTCCGCATCTGCCGTCTGCACGTCGGGTGCAGGTCCACCTCCGAAGATGTAGTTGATTACAAAGACTGCATCTGAGATAGCTACCTGGCCGCTGCCATCGGCATCACCACAGACAAAGCTCTGCTCCACGACCGTTAATGCTATCCCCTTATCAGTAGTGATTGGCGGATTACTGGAATCGACAACGCGAACGTTCATATAGTAGGTCGCCGGATAGGTTGGAGTGCCGCTCAAGACGAAGCTGGGGCCGTCCGTGTAAGAGAGGCCGTAGGGAATGTCTCCACCGAGAAACGCCCAGGTATAGGGTGGAGTACCACCGATTACGGGGACCTCATAGTAGTAGGGTTCATCACGAACAGCGTCGGGACAAATAGTCGGTACGTACGTGCCCATCGCGACCTGCTGCACAGTGCGTAAGATCCATTCATCCGGATCAAAGGCGACGGAGGTTACCGAATCGGCAAAATGGAACTGGTAGAATTGGTCTCGCGCGTGGTTGAACACCGAAGTATCTATCGTTCCGCCGGTCGTATAGAACTTAAACTTGATCGGCATGGTATAGGCGCTGAAATGGGTCTGGGTCTGCTGAATCCGAAGATAAAAGTTGTAGCCGCCGTCAGCCGTATTCGGCTGACAGAGCGTTGCGTAGGTGTAGCTGGGGTTACTGGGTTGATGAATCCACTCGTTGAAAAACCAACTCATATCAGTGCCGGTCCAGTTGCTACAGAAATCGGAGAGATCCGCGGTAGTGGCGGAACCGTAGCGAAAACTGGAGAAAGCCCAATCGTGAAGAAACTGGAAAAAGTCGTTGTCACCCAGAACGCCCCTGAGCATATGCACCACCCAGGCGCCTTTGTCGTAGGACGTCACTCCGTCAAAGATCACCTCTGTCTGCGGGTCTTCCACGTAAACAGAACCCGTTGCACCGGTATGCTTCAGCAATTGCATATAGTCTAAGTAGACTTGCTTCGAATTGTATTGCTTCTCGTAGAAGATCGCCTCGGAAAAGGTACCAAAGCCCTCGTTGAGCCAGACATCGTGGAAGGTCTTGCAGGTTATCATATCCCCCCACCATTGGTGGGCATTTTCGTGAATAACCAGATACTCCTTGCTATACCCGGAGAAGGGGTCATGGAACGAGCAGGTCTGATGCTCCATTGTTCCCCAAGTGCCGCAATCGGCGTTGCCGAGTTTTTCATTAACGAACGGGTAAATGCCGTAGGCGTCACTGTAATGGTTCAGCACCGGTATCACCAGGGTGTCATAGCAGGCGATGGTTTCATAGGCATTCGGATAGTTGAAGGCATAAACGGGCATCGTGTGCCCATCGTAGACCCAGGTTTTGGTTGTGATATTGAAAGCTGCAACGGAGAGCGCCACGAGGTACGTGGTTATCGGATAGTGGCTTTTCCAGTGATAAATGGTTCGTCCCGCCCCGGCAGGCGTGGTCTCAAGCAGGACTCCGTTTGAGGCAGCATACATGCCGGAAGGACACTCGATCCACATCTCCAGCGAATCGGCTTTATCAGAGGGGGTGTCTTTGCAGGGCCACCAGTTTCTGGCATTGTATGGTTCTACTGAGGTCCAACAGATAGTGTTGCCATAGTGGTTATCGAATTGCATGCCTCCGTCAGTATACCCGCCGCCGGTAACCGGGTAGCCGTGGTAGTAAACGGTCATGAATGCCTGCTGGCTTTCCGATACAGGAGTGGTCAGTGATACTGAGAGTATGCCGGCTATATGGCTGAAGGGAATCTGACCCCCCAGGTATATCACTGAGTCGACCTGGAGTTGATCGTGCAGATTGAGATCAACGTTGTTTAGCGACGGTACCAGGGAAGTAAACTGATAGTCAATCGCTGCTACTATTGACGAATTGGTGAAATTCAGGCTGACATGCACGCCGTAGTAATTGATATCGTAATCGGCCTGATTGCCGTCAAGTTTGGTTGCCGCGTT
Organism: uncultured Ignavibacteria bacterium; assembly: GCA_964468475.1. Lineage (GTDB taxonomy): Bacteria > Zixibacteria > MSB-5A5 > CAIYYT01 > CAIYYT01 > JBECKX01. The sequence goes on from CAYXUL010000054.1 coordinate 12,539, forward strand.
CAGCAGGTAGCGCTTCGCGGCCGCTTCCTTTTGCGCACTCTCGTCCGCTTGAAACTGCAGCCGGGCTTCGTTGAGTTTGGCGAAATCAGGGGAAGCTTGCGCGGCAAGAGCACGTCCAGTCGACGACGTTACCAGCGCGATTATGCTTATGACCAGCAAGGTCTTTTTCATCAATACCTCCAGAGCTTCAGGTTGTAACATATACAAAGAACTCCTATTTTGCAAGCCAATAGTTATGCGAACGCGCCAGTGACAGCAGCGCCGCAATTGGGCATGAGCTCGATATTCACGTATATTAAATTGGTGCGGCGATATTTCAGCAAGGTAGGTAATGATTAAGCGCCTGATCCTGATACTCGCGATAACCTGGGGCCTGTTTTTCGCGTGCTCCGGGCAGAGGCAGATGACCAAATTCGAGGTCGATTGGCTGGTCTCGGATGCCAACCGCCTGGTTGTGCTCGATGACCTCGATTCGGCGGCGGTGGTGATCAATGAAGCTGCGCGTCATGCCCCGCGTGACACCGCAATTCTCAGACAGCAAGGGATCATTAATCGTAAGTTGGGCACTGTCGAGGGCAGGCGCAAATCGGCGCAAGCACTGCGTGAGCTGGTGAAGGCCGATCGCATGAATCCGTACTACCGTGTCGAACTGGCTAAAACACTTCTCGCTCAGACATTTGCTTTGGAAGCGCGCTTCCAGCTGTCGCTGGCGATTGACCTCGATTCGAGCTACGAGGAAGCATACCTGTTGATGGCCAATACATATCGGCACCCCTATTTCGAGGACGGGTTCACCGAAGACGCCGATTCGGCGCAGGAGGTCTTAACCGCCCTAACGCGCAACGTGCCGAGATCGGTGCCGGGACTGGTGAAGCTGGCGGAATTACTGGCGATTCGCGGGGAGATCGACTCGGCGGGACAGTTCGCCGACAGTGCGCTCGTTCTGGACAGTCAGTCGGTGCGGGCAAATCTGGCGGCTGGATACGTCAGATATCGCCAGCAGCGATTCATCGATGCGGGGCGTGACTTCAGACAGGCTTTTGCGCGGATGGACACCTTCTCGCTGACGCCCTACATGTTCATTCGCGATCTGCTTCGACCACAGGATCAATCTACCTATGACAAGTTCAGCGCCGCGCAAAAAGACAGTTTTGCCACCGTGTACTGGAAAAGCAGGGATTTTGACCCAACCACGAAAGTCAATGAGCGCCAGGTGGAGCACTGGGCGCGAGTATGGAAGGCGAATCTGCTTTTCTCTAACGAGCGCTACGATCATGAGGGCTGGCTGACCGATATGGGGGCCACTTTGATCCGCCTCGGTGACCCCGACGAAAGAGTGCGGGAGTATATTCACTCCGGCCACACTTCGGGAACTCCTGCGTGGTACTGGCGCTACCAGACCACAGCCCTTCCCTGTACCCTGGTCTTCGTGGATCAGATGCTGTCGGGAACCTACTACTTTTCCTCGCCGACAAATGACAACACCGGCAGTCTGCGCACCAACAACAGCAGGCGGGTCGCCTACTTAAACTATCGAATTCAGCCTGAGGAGTCACAGGTAATGCGCCAGCGCGACGAAATTCGTTTCGTGGCGCACACTTATCGGTTCTTTGATAGTAACGACAATCCTGAACTGCAATTTGCCGCGCTGTATGATCCCGCCGGCGGAGACAGCGCCTCTCCTCCACTACGGCAACTGCAACTTCGAGCCTCGGTTCAGGATGCCAACTACAACATATTGCAGACATTCGCAGCACGGGCGGAGCAAGAATTCGGCCCCGTTGCAGGCGGTGAACCGGAGATTGGTTCCTCTCCGCGACTGGCCTGTTTTTCGCTCCCGGTTCACCAGGGTGAACTGACCTGGAATGTTGTGCTCGAAGCATTAGACAAAAGCGCATTTGGCCGTATCAGCGATACACTTTCAATTCCCACGGCGGCGGGAACGACTCTGCAGCTTTCTGACATAGTAGTCGCCGGCCGGTTTGGTGATACCACTGCTGCTGGCCAACCCGGGTTCCGGCGTCGCGATCTGTCAATCACGCCACTGCTGAGCGACACTGTATCCCTGCATAATCCGCTCAATCTCTACTTTGAGATTTACAATCTGCCGATTGATATCCGCTCGGTCACGCGCTACGAATTGACGTATGAGCTGAGCTATACCAAGAGCGCTGCAACCGGTTTGAAAGGGCTGTTGCAGGAAATCTGGCCCGGCAAGAAGGAATCGGTCAGTTATACCTACCGCGAAGGCGGGCGAGAAACCGACAGACAACGTCAACTGTCACTTGATATCACCGATTTGCGACCCGGTCATTACGATCTTACCGTTACTGTCAACGACCTGATAATGGGCGAGAAGGCATCAGAGCGCATTGGGTTGGTGCTGCTACCGTGATGCCGACTCAGCATCCAGCCTGCACAAAAAACTGTGTTGAAAATTGCGCGACGATTGCTTTACTTCCTGCGGGTGTGGTCGCTGCAGGTAACCAGAAAACGTTTACAGTATTGGAAAGAGCTGAATGATAGAGTTTATACCAAGAATGATGTTCTTGACAAAGGGCGCAGGCAGGCACAAAGAGTACCTCGCCTCCTTCGAGCTGGCCCTACGAGACGCCGGTATCGCCAATCTTAATCTAGTCAACGTATCATCGATTTTTCCTCCTTTCTGCAAGTTAATATCGCGCGAGCGGGGCCAGAAATACTTCAAACCCGGGCAGGTGGCCTTTTGCGTTATGAGCCGCAATGCGACCAACGAGCCGAATCGGCTGATTTCATCTTCGATTGGTCTCGCGATGCCGAAAGACAAATCGAAGTTCGGGTATCTCTCTGAACATCACGGTTATGGTCAGACCCGTAAGGTCGCCGGTGACTACGCGGAAGATCTGGCGGTGCAGATGCTGGCAACGACGATGGGGCTTGAAATCGACCTCGATAAGTCGTGGGATGAAAACAAGGAAGAGTGGAAAGTTAAGGGCGACATCGTTTATTCGCGCAATATCACGCAATCGGCAGAGGGCGACAAAAACGGACTTTGGACGACGGTGGTGACGGCCGCCATGTTGATTCTGGATGAAGAATAACACCAGCGGGGGGAGACAGACCCATTATTATGAATAAGCAAGTAGCTGAATTTCTCAGACACAACTTCCGGCATTTTAACGCAGCTACTCTTATCGATGCTGCGGACTCGTACACGAAGCTGCTCGCCGAGGGCGGCAAAATGATGGTTACTCTCGCGGGAGCAATGAGCACTGCTGAATTGGGGCTAAGCCTGGCGGAGATGATCCGAAGGGATAAAGTCCACATCATCTGCTGTACCGGAGCAAATCTCGAAGAGGATATCTTCAATCTGGTAGCTCATACCCACTATCATCGCGTCCCCCACTATCGTGAACTGACTCCGAAGCAGGAAGCGGACCTGCTAGACCAGCACCTGAATCGAGTTACGGATACCTGCATTCCGGAAGAGGAGGCCATGCGGCGAGTTGAGCGAGCGGTGCGTGATGAATGGGTTGCGGCCGATCAGGCAGGCGAGAGCTTCTTCCCGCACGAATTCATGTACAAAGTAATCAGAAGTGGAGCTCTGGAAGAACATTACGAGATCGATCCGGCCGATTCCTGGTTGCTGGCGGCGTGCGACAAGAACCTGCCAATCGTGGTGCCGGGGTGGGAAGACTCCACGCTGGGAAATATGTATGCAGCCCTGGTATTGAGTGAAAAGATTAAGAAGGTGCACACCGTCAAAACCGGTATAGAGTATATGGCCTGGCTGGCTGAGTGGTATTACAGCGAATCAAAGTCGCATCCAATCGGGTTCTACCAAATTGGCGGCGGAATTGCCGGCGATTTCCCTATCTGCGTTGTGCCAATGTTGTACCAGGATTTGAAACGTGAAGACACACCCTGCTGGGCGTACTTCTGTCAGATAAGCGATTCCACGACCAGCTACGGTTCTTATTCGGGCGCCGTTCCCAATGAGAAAATAACCTGGGGCAAGCTGGACATCGATACCCCGAAGTTCATTATCGAGTCAGACGCAACCATAGTCTCGCCATTGATGTTTGCCCTGATTCTGGATCAGTAATGATGGCTTAGTGGCTGGGATGGCAGCCCGGAATCACTTCGGATAACTTCCAAACAGCTTGGAAATACCTCGGTGAATTCGATGAACCAGACCGGTATCTTTGAAGAACATCATTGGGCAATGTCCCTCAATCAGGTTGACCTTATGTTCTTTGCAGTAGGAGACGGCGTTCGGACTGATTGAGCCCTGTCCCATTGAGCGGTGCAGCCAGATATCGTTAACTCCGATTTCCACGCATTCCCGAACAATATCTTCGGTAACGGATGGTGGCGTCATCACGAGGACGCCTTCCACAGGAGGTTGGATATCGCTCAGGCGAGCATAGCAGTGACGATCCTCCACGCAGGAAGCAGCCGGATTCACCGGTATAATGTCGTACCCACGCTCGATAAGCTCGCGCATCACCACTCTGGAGAAATCCTTCTTATCAGTTGAAGCACCGACAAGCGCGATCCGCTTCCTGGTCAAAAAGGCGTTGATATCTTTGAGGCTGGTATTGCTCCGCGTCATACTCCCTCCCCGATCCGGGTGCGGAAGATTCCTCGCTAACCGGATACTAAATATGACTAAATACTCCACGCAGAGATGTCAAGGATAAGTTGTCAACTTTTGGATCGACGCCAGACCTGTATGCTCTCGCCAGTTCCTGTAAGTTGTTGTCTGATAGAAAGGTCAGCGCCCGGGCTAAAGGACGTCAATCAACTCTATGTCAAAGATCAGATCCATGCCGGCGAGTGGATGATTGGTATCAAGAATGACCTTCTCACCGATAACTTCCGCAATTGTTGCCGGCACAGCTCTGCCATCAGCTTGTTGAATCGACACGCGACTGCCCTTCTGAGTTTTGACGTCCGGAGGAAACTGCTCCTTATCCAGCTCAAACACTTTCTCGTCCATTTTGGGACCGTAGGCTTTCTCCATCGGAATTTCCGCGACTTTGGCTTCCCCCGACTCCATACCGACAATCGCTTCCTCAAAACCCTCGATCACGGCTCCGCTGCCAAGTCGAAACTCAATCGGCTCCTTATCCCGGGAAGAATCGTAGACTTTGCCTTTCTCGTCTTTCGCCGTAAAGTGAACCTTGACAATATCTCCAACTTTCGCGGTCATTTTCGCCTCCGTTTCCATTTCCTACTGATTGACACCCGAGACTGCGATCCCCCTTCAGCGGTAGTCATACGAATTGAGCAGTGGCACGTTTGTGGCGAGCACGATTTGGACTTTGGGAAGAAGAAAGAAAGCCATGAGCGATATTGGGCTCATGGCTCTTTGGTTTTGCTCTTATGTAGATGTGGGGGAGACGCTAACGCCAGGTGGCCTGCGGGCGCTACGCCGCCTGAATTTCTACTATCTCGATCTCGAAAGTAAGATCTTCCCCGGCCAAAGGATGGTTGGCATCAAGCGTAACACGGCCTTCGGCGAGTTCTGCGACTCGAACATTGACCTGATTGCCGTCAGGTTGCTGCATAGTCAGCATCTGGCCGACTTCTGGATTGATATCTTCCGGAAGCGAGGTCTGGTCAATTTCAACGATCAGATTATCCTTGCGCGGTCCGTAAGCTTCGTCCATCGGAATTGAAGCGACCGTCTTCTCGCCCTCCGACATACCTTCCACCGCTTTTTCGAAACCCGGGATAACCTGGTTTTCTCCCATCTTGAACTCGATCGGATCGCGACCTTGCGAACTATCAAAGACGGTTCCATCCTTGAGCTTGCCAGTGTAATGCACCTTGACGGTGTCGCCTGATTTTGCCTGTGCCATTTTCGGGACTCCTCCTAAGTTTCTCGCTAACACGCTACCCAGGTCTACCCGAATAACGCCACACTTAAATGTTACTACGAAGCGAATTGCCCGAGAATTAAAGTATTCGCCCGCAGCTTCGGCAACTATCTACTCAATAATAGAGAAATCGGCAAGACGAGTTTGAAATCAAGCATGGTGATGAACAATAACTTGGACTTGCCCTTTTCGTATAGTATGACTGATACTAAGCAGCGACTGCAAATGAACATTAGACTCATCTCTACGGAAAATCTCGCCCGGCACTATCAACGAGGCAGCCACGTAATCAGGGCACTTGATGGTGTCACTCTGAATATCGGGAAAGGCGAGCTTGTGGGTGTCGTCGGGTCGTCGGGGTCTGGCAAGTCGACCCTGCTAAACCTGTTGGCGGGACTCGACACGCCATCACAGGGGCAGGTAATTGTTGCTGGAGACAATCTCGCAGAACTGTCACGTCATCAGCTGTCGCGTTACCGGGCGGAAAAGGTGGGAATGGTTTTCCAAAATTTCAATCTGATCAGGCACTATAGCGCGCAAAGAAATGTGGAAGCCGCCCTCTTCTTCACCGAATGCAGCCGCAACGACAGAAAGCTGCGCGCAGCCGAAGTGCTCGATCAGGTGGGTTTGAGCGATCGGGCTGACCACCGCCCCGCCGACCTTTCCGGAGGCGAGCAACAGCGGGTGGCGATTGCCCGTGCCCTGGTAAAGCGACCAACTGTCATATTGGCGGATGAACCAACCGGAAATCTTGACAAAGAAAACAGCCAACAAATCGCCGCACTGCTCGCAGAGCTGAATCGCGAGGGGCAGACGATCTTGCTCGTGACGCATGATCTTGCGCTGGCTGAATCGCTCTGTGGCAGAATCATCAAGCTTCAATATGGGCAGATCGTGGAGGAGAGCCAGTGACCGGTCGCGATCTGCTGGAAAATGCCTTCGGCAACTTGTGGCGTATGAAACTGCGCTCGTCGCTCACGGTGGCCGGCGTGGTGATTGCGATAGCTGCATTCACGGCGATGCTGTCGTTTGGCGCGGGCGGAAAGAAGTACGTGGATGAGCGTTTCGAGGAGTTCGGCCTTTTCAGCACGATGCGAGTATTTCCGAACAAGACCCCGAACGGGGAGGGCCGCAAGCTGGATGAAGAAGCTGCCAAAGAGATCGCCGCAATTCCCGGGGTGAGAACCGTCTACCCGATCGATGCCTTTCAGGTAACAGCCTACTTCGCCGACACGATGGCAACGGTTGACGCCCAGGTGATACCGCTCGAGGCCACCTATACCAAAGCCTTCGAGCAACTTCGGCAAGGGACCCTATTTAGCAGCGATACTGCTTCGCAAGTGATAGTGAGCGAGGATTTCCTCCGAAAAATAGGTCGCAGCGATGCTGATTCGGTACTGGGAAAAAACCTGATCCTGGAAGCACACCTGGCTCGCATCGATAGCGGCATCGTGAAGATTCTTAAGATACCACCCGACACCCTGCGCGAGCGGATCAAGAGAATCGATCCCGACTCGCTGTTCAAAGTGCAGTATACGAAGCGACTGTTGTTTCGTGAGATGGCGGACGCAGTGACGCGCTTCATTGATGGTCTGCTGAACGATCGCGCTACGGTGAGAGACACTTTGACTATATGCGGCATTATGCCGTCGAGTGAGCATACTCCGCTCAATATTCGTCCGCTGCTGATCACCAACCACACGGCGCAGCGCCTCAATCAGGGTAACATCATCAGCGACCCAAAGGATTTGCTCTATGGTCTGGCGACGGGAACTCTGACTCAGGGTCGGTGGGACTTCGAAAGCAAGGTCTACCCGCGCATGACTCTTGATGTCGACCCCAAGGTGCCCTACTCGGCTATCACTGACTCGATCGAGGCGCTTGGATTCAGCGTATTCAGTTTTGCCAGGGAGTTTGAAGAGATGCAGCGCTTCTTTCTCTTCTTCGACCTGGGGCTGGCCGGTATCGGACTTATCGCGCTGATCACGGCATCGCTCGGTATCGCTAACACACTGATAATGTCGATCCTGGAGCGCCGTCGGGAGATCGGAGTGTTGAAGGCACTGGGCGCGGATGACCGCGATGTTCGTATTATGTTCCTGGTGGAAGCGGGTACAATCGGTCTGGTGGGCGCTGCCCTGGGGGTGGTGTTTGGGTGGCTGATCACGCGACTGATCTCTGAGATCGGGCAGGCGATCATGCGCGCCAGGGACGTACCCCCCGTTGACCTATTTGCCCTGCCGCTCTGGTTAATTGGCTTGGGCATCGGTTTCGGTGTGCTCGTGAGCCTGATTGCAGGCTATTATCCGGCGATGCGGGCAGCGAAGCTTGATCCGGTGACCGCCCTGCGGGATGAATAATCCTCCGAATCACATTTGAACTCACATGGAAACGATGCGATTGACAGCATTATTCTCCGTATCTATCTTGGATTAAATTGGTCTACACAGGCTTCATACACTTACAAGAGATAAGGAGATTGTAATGTCAGACGTAAGACCTGTACCGGAAGGGCAAGAGCGCTTCATTCCACATCTCGTGGTTGATGGCGCCGCTGAAGCAATGGAGTTTTATAAGAAAGCGTTCGGAGCCGTGGAAATTTCGCGCTCCCTTGCGCCCGACGGCAAACGCTTGATGCACGCTTCGATGAAAGTGGGAGACTCGTTTTTTTACCTGAGTGACGACTTCCCTGAATACAACAACGGTGAGAAGGCGAATCCCAATGCTTTGGGTCATACCCCGGTGACGATTCATCTCTATCTGGAAGATTGTGACGCTATGTTCAAACAGGCTGAGGCGGCCGGCGCGAAAATTGCCATGCCGCCGCAGGATCAGTTCTGGGGTGATCGGTATGGGATGTTGATTGATCCCTTCGGCCATCACTGGGCGTTTGCGACGCATATCGCCGATCCGACACCTGAGGAGATGGCGGCGGCTGCGGAGAAGATGTTCTCGCAGGCAGATGAGAAACAGAAATAGGTGGCAATGGCTGCATGACGGAGTCGGGGCGCAATATCTGCCGCCCGCAGGAGGTCAGATATTCTTGTCTGACGTCGCACTGAAGGCGCGAGCAAAAGTTTCGCACGGGCGCCCTGATTAATCAGAACGCCCGCTGAACAAAGAGCTTGTTGAGAGTATGAGGCGGGGCCTGTGGCGCCTCATTGAAATCAGAAGGCGACGGCTGTGACGACTATGTTCACGTGGGTGTGACCGAAGTCGGCACCCGTAGTAGTAGTCTGGCCTCCCGAGATGTATGCGCCCGCTTGCACATGCGGGATGAACTCGTAACCGGCGCCGGCGATATAGCCGATCCCGGGATCGTTCGCCTTGTATTGTTTCACCTTCCAGACATAAAAGCCGACTCCTCCGGTCAGGAAGAACGCTCTGCCTGCGGGACCGAAGTAGCGGTAATAGGCTACTCCGTTGAATCCCTGTGCTGAGTTGTTGTCGAGAGCCATGCTTGACTTGTAGCCCGTGACATTGCCCTCGTAGACAATCATGTCATACTCATCCCAGGCGTAGCCGATGATGAACTGCGCCCCGAAACCGGTCTTGCTTTCGTCAAGCCCATTCACGGCAGACTCACCGAAGGCGGTGCCGTTTCCTGTGACTGACCACATGCTGTAAGGCGAGAAGCCGACTCCACCACCTAGTACGAAGCCCTTTCGTTGTCCGTCAAAACCGTGCGCTGTTACTGCCAGGAACAGAATGCTCAAAGCAGTCAATTTCAGGATATGGTTCATTACGCCTCCCCGTTTAGAGACGGAATAACTAGAACATCGTGGTTTTATTTGTCAAGGTTTATTTTGCCTGCAGTAGGTCGCGAATTGGGCTCCTCCGGAACTTGATACTGCTTCCCTCACAATTGACTCAGATGCTTTGAATGATTATCGTTGATCTGT
>CAYXUL010000055.1:0-1836 GCA_964468475.1 uncultured Ignavibacteria bacterium
AGTACGTAGATCACGTTCTCTTGGAACGTGACAAATCAGTTTCAACGCCAGAAAGTCAAGTTTCGAATGAACTTGACCTACGACACTTCGCGACTTCCCTTCTTAATAGCCTGAGACATATTCTTCAACTAAGTGGCTGTAACCGCCAGTGTTCATTTTCCATATCGTTGACAAACGACCCGGGCTGAACAGCGGGCTCTTGATCACCAACTCGACGGCATCATAGAATTCCGCCAGCCTCGGATCGATAATCTGATTATTTCTGTTGATAATACTCTCGTAGTACCCCATCGGCAATGGTCGTGCGAAATGACCAATGCGCCAGTGTGCACCCTTCGGCAACGGCAGACGAGCCAGCAGGAAATCATCTAATCCGAAAACATCGACAATATATACGTCCGGCCCAGCATAATAGCCATAGAACCCAAGCGCGTAGCCGACCGTTACCTTATGTCCCTGTTTCGAATCCTCCAGCCCGGTTCTGGCCCACTGATGTGTGGGAAATGATCCGGGATGAGGTCTAAACAGTCCGGTGGCTTGATAGTAGAATGCGCGTTCATCGCTGATGCCATGCTTGCTGATTAGAGAGATCGGCAGCGGCCCGAACCGTGAAGTCGGAGTCAGCGGCACGTCGCCATAGTGGGAGCCGCTGAACAAATTGCTCTTCCAGGAGGGAATGGACAACAGCAGGATGACCACTCCAACCGCTGCAAGTAATCCCGTATTCCACTGCACTTTTTGTCGTGCCAACAGCAACACGGCTACGAAGAATGGCATCGAGAGAAACCGTCCGGCCATAAAGTCGCCACCGACGAGCACGACGTAGGTCAAGTAAGCTGCAATCCCGATAGCGAGGCAGACATCGAGTGCACGCTTGCGCCGAAGTGCAAGCGCACAACCGACGATGATGACAACCAGGGTAATCGGATCTCTGCCGAGTGAATCGGCAAGATAGAAGAATCCCTGTCTGACCAGCACCGATGCTGGTATGCCGGTGTCAAGTTTGGCGTAGGCAGTGTTGGCGACCGGCGCACCATAGTAGAGTAGCGAAAAGAGTGTCCAGAGAATCAATGGCGAAAGACCGATGAGCGTTGACCAGGTCGGGTTCTGTTTACGGACGCGCCAGGACATATAGAGAAGTACCGGAAGGGTCAGCAGCAGGGAGTCGAGTCGGTTTAGTGCTAACGCCGAGGCAATTAAGAACAGCACCGTCAGCTTCTTGCGATCATGGAGAGTTTGTAAGGCGTAGAGGACGAAAAGTCCGATGAGAAAGTAGGAGAGCGGGTTCTCCAGGCCGGAGGTGGTGTAATCCATAAAAGCTTTTGAAACCAGCAATGTCGCAAATGCGACTATGCCCGACCAGCGGTCGGCTCCGCTCTTGATCACCAAAAGTACGGCCGCCAGCGAAGCAACTAGTGAAATGATGATGACCGGGTAGTAGATCTGCCCAAAGATGAGCTTCAGGGGCGCGAGCAGGAACAACCATAACGGGTGGGTATAAGCCTGCACCCGCTCGGCGACGTTGTAGACCAAACCGTAACCGGAGAGAAAGTTGTTGATGGTCCGAAAAGTAATGTAGGAATCATCGGAGAGCCAAGCGTTCTTTGTCGCAAAAATCAGGAACACTACAGCGATCAAGAGATAGGTAGCGAGGTTTGCCTGGCTTTGTGTGAGCGCTGCTGGCTTCGATTGTCTCCATGGCATAACAAATAAAATATCTGAAGCTGACGTGACCGCAAGGCGATTTCGGACGCATTCACCGGCAAGCACAACTTGGAGGTACCACGTGACCGATTTCTTCAGCTTATCCAGTATGTAGGTCACGTTCACTTGGAA
>CAYXUL010000055.1:1936-21813 GCA_964468475.1 uncultured Ignavibacteria bacterium
GGTATGGCCATCCTCTGGCCCAGGTTCGTTGTCCTCGTGTCACTATCAGTGATGTTTGTGCTCTACTACTATCTGGCTAAGGATGAAGAGAGAAGAATGCTTTCGCGCTACGGCGATTCCTACGCCGCGTATATGGCTTCGACAGGAATGTTCTTACCACGATTCCTTGAAAGAATCATTCCCAGCGCTCCGCGGGCTCTCGCAAATTCGCGCTGGCGACATGTTGCGGTGCCTGTGCTGACATTGCTGGTAGTAGTCGGAGTTGGTTTCTTGTGCCGAGAGGTCACTCTGCGGTCCTTGCCGTTTGAAAACGTTGGTAACCTCTCTTTAGTTTCAATCCTGCCGGAAGACAACTCTGTTGACTACGGCATAGCTCAGGCCATTGCCGACGGGACTAACGACAGTCTCAGGGCAATCATGAAGCCCGACAAAGATTATCTGGGCTACGTGATGCCGCCAGATTACATCATGCAGGGCATGATTGCCAACACGGGCAGCAGCTTTCACCTGTTCAAGCAGCACAACACCGTGAACCTGATCACAGACTGGGTTCTCCATCCGTTCGCGCATCTGCGTCGATCGCCCGCCGCCCACATGGCAAAGATGCACAACGTTGATCCTGCAGTTGCACGCCGACATCATTGCCCGTTGGGCATAGATGATGCCACACTCGATTGTTCCACTTGCCCGTATCGGCGTGTGATCCTCGTCGAAGTCGACCCGCGGGGGTCCAAACGACTCGTCGGCAGCGAGACGCTATCGATAGGCGCACCGCGGATTCCGGTTGCGTACCTGGATATCAACGTGCAGACTGGCGAGATCATAGATTCCAAGCCGGTCGAAGCAGCGACGGCGTGGACAGGTGTGCCGACACCCGCAATCTAGGTTTTCACCGTTTATACCCCGCATCCTGGTGACGCTTATAGGGGCTCTTTGCCTTGCGTCTTGGCGGACGCTGTGACATATTGCGGACATGGCTGATGAGGACGAGAATCCCGATTCCGATGAGGCAGACTCCAAGTCGTCCAACGGCGACCGCAAGACTGAGCAGGTAAGGCTCCAGATTCAAGCCTACCAACGGCAACTGCGCCGGTTGACCTCAGAGCTTTCCCTGGCAGAGGCGCGGGAGCGGCGCGAGATTGCCTCCGATCTGCATGACCACATCGGGCAGGCGCTGGCATATGTTTCGCAAAAGATGACACTCCTGCAGGGGAATGCGGTTTTCTCCGGAATGGAAGAGGATATCTCGGAGATTGTCTCGATCCTCGGTCAGACGATACGCTACACCCGTGACCTTACCGTGGAAATTTCTCCTCCCGTGCTTTACGAACTGGGTCTGCCGGCAGCGATTGACTGGCTGGCGGAACGGGCCTCACAAAGGTACGGCATCCAGGTAGATTCCAAGCAAACCGGGAAAGCGCCGGAGGTTTCCGAAGATGTCAAAGTCTTCATCTTCAAAGCGATTCAGGAACTAATTACAAACGTCTCCAAACATGCCTCAGCCACTCGCGTGACCATTACGACTCGCTGGTTGAAGGATAATCTCGAGATAATAGTGAGCGACGATGGCTGCGGCTTCGATGCTGAGTTAATGGAGAAACATCTCACCGGAGGAAACTGTTTCGGCTTATTTTCGATCCGCGAGCGGTTGTCCTACACCGGTGGTTCTGTTGAGATTCAATCATCACCTGGAGAGGGCACACGCATCACCATCACAACTCCATACCATGTATCTGGCGCGGATAGCAATGATTAGAGTGCTGCTTGCTGATGACCATAAACTGCTCATTGATGGGCTCCGCTCGCTCTTGGAAGCAAAAGGTGCAATAGAGATTGTCGGCGTTGCCCAGGACGGTCTGGAGGCAGTCTCGCTTTGCGAGAAGCTCAAACCGGACATCGTGCTGCTTGATATCTCGATGCCGCGATTGAACGGAATCGATTCCGCTCGCAAGATACTTGCGGAAGCCCCACACACCAAGATCATCATACTTTCCATGCACGCCGACAGCAGATTCGTTCGTGAATCGTTGCGGGTTGGCGCCAGCGGCTATATCCTGAAAGAATCGGCTGCCAGCGAGGTGTTTGATGCGATCAGGCAGGTGTCTAATGGGGAGCTGTTTTTCAGCAAGTCACTCCGCGATCAGGTGCTTCGCGAATACGTTGACTGGGTTCGAGACAAGGGCAACTTGACCGACTCACCGTTGAGCGCGCGCGAGCGCGAAGTACTGCAATTGTTGGCGGAAGGGAAATCCACGAAAGATGTCGCCGATCTGCTAAATTTGAGCGTCAAAACGATAGAAAGCCATCGCAAACAGATAATGGATAAGCTTGACCTGCACAGCATCGCAGAGTTGACCAAGTACGCCATTCGCGAAGGACTTACACAGCTGGAATAACACGCGCTCCTGCTTCCTTTCCACCCCCTCTCCGACTTAAGATCCATAAGGGATTTCGAACTCTATAATCAGGGATTGCCCGATTTACAACTCTGTATAAATCCCTTCACTTACAATTGGTAAACTCCGGAGGGATAATATGTTCAACACTGGAAATACCGGGTTCATGTTGGTGGCGACCAGCCTGGTCATGTTGATGACGCCCGGTCTCGCTTTCTTCTACGGCGGTCTGGTGGGGCGCAAAAATGTGCTTTCCATCATGATCCAAAGTTTCGTTTCGATGGGAGTAACCACGATACTGTGGTATGCGGTGGGTTTCTCCCTCTGTTTTAGTGGAGGTGAAGGGGGCATTATCGGCAATCTTGATATGGCTTTTCTCCACGGCGTTGATCCGCTCACGCCTTTTGGTGGCGGTCAGATTCCGATGTTCGTGTTTTTTGCTTACCAGATGATGTTCGCTATCATCACACCCGCGCTGATAACGGGTGCTTTCTCTAACCGTGTACGCTTCCCCGCCTACCTGGTGTTCCTGGTTGCCTGGCTGCTCCTGGTCTATTTCCCGTTCGTTCACATGATTTGGGGTGGTGGATTGCTGGCGTCCTGGGGAGTTCTTGACTTCGCCGGCGGAATCGCTGTCCACAACATCGCCGGAATGGCGGCTCTGGCGTCGGTTATGTTCGTAGGGAGGCGAAGAGTAGCTGAAAAAGGACCACACAGCATCCCTCTTGTCGCGCTCGGCACCGGCCTGCTCTGGTTTGGCTGGTACGGCTTTAATGCCGGCAGCGAGTTGCAGGTCGACGGCATTACCGCGCTGGCATTTGTCAATACCGATGTTGCTGCATCATTTGCCGCAATCACCTGGTTGTTCCTCGAGTGGACACTCGTGAAGAAGCCGAAATTCGTCGGACTCCTGACCGGCGCAGTGGCTGGCCTGGCCACCATTACTCCGGCGGCCGCGTTTGTGGCACCCTGGGCAGCGGTACTGATAGGCATTTCCGCCGGATTGATTTGTTTTGCAGCGGTTAGCTTGAAGAATAAGCTCCACTGGGATGACGCTCTTGATGTGTGGGGAGTTCACGGTGTCGGCGGCGCACTGGGTATCATCATGCTCGGTTTGCTCGGAAGCACAGCGATCAACCCGGGCGGCGCCAACGGGCTTTTCTTCGGCGGCGGAGACTTCTTCCTTAAGCAGGTTGTTGCTGTCGCGGTGTCATCTGTGTACGCGTTTATCTTCACCTACGTAATGCTCTGGATTATCAACAAATTCACCACGGTCAAGACTACGGAAGTGGAAGAGACTACGCTCGACGAGTCGTTACACGGTGAAAGTGCCTACGTAAACTGACGAGCTGGAGTACTAGTGTGATGAGACAATATTCTGTGTTGTTTGCGATTCTGGCGGTGCTCGTGTGTGGCACGGTATCCGCCGTGGCGGAGGAAACTCACGTCTGTGTCAATTCCTCTGTCGACTTCTATAGTCGTTATGTGTGGCGCGGATTGGATATTGCCGGTACGCCGTCTATTCAGCCGAGTGTTTCGGTGGAATATGAAGGGTTAGAGTTTGGTATCTGGGGCGCATATGCTGCTTCTGCTGATGCCAACGCGTCTGACGAAATCGATTTCTGGCTCGACTATTCGCGTTCTATGGAGAGTGGCGTCTCTTACACGCTCATCGCAACCGACTATTATTTCCCGAATGCCGGTATCGATTTCTTCAATTTCAATAACTATGACGCGGTCAAAGATGATACCATACCCAATCCGGGAGCCCACATCCTGGAGATTGGACTTTCAGTCACTGGACCAGCTTCGGCCCCGATCACCCTTTCGGCATACATCAATGTCTACAACGATGCCGGCAACAACACCTACTTTCAGGCTGATTATCCGGTAACTGTTGGTGAGACTGATCTGAGTTTCTTCTGCGGATTCGCCGGCGGAAGTAAGGATAATCCTGATTACTATGGGACTGACGGCTTCGCGGCAATTAATGTCGGCGCAACGGCCGTTCATCCGGTCGTCAAGTCGGGAGATTTCTCGCTACCGCTCACGGTGTCGTTCATCGTGAATCCGAAGGCGAAGATTTCACACCTGGTGGCGGGGTTGAGTTTCTAACGTCTCAGTCCTCCTTTGCGGTTGACCCAAAATGGCGGTCGTGAGTATACCCTCGCGACCGCTGTTTACTATGACTGGTTTCACAGATCAGGCTCGGTCGTAGCTTGATCTGCATAGCTTTTCGGTTCAACTTATTACTACTTTCACGATTCTTTCGAACGCAATAGATTGACTGGCAATGAATGAGATTCGGAGTCAGATTGAGGCGTCAGGAGTCGCTGTTGCGATGGAGCCCGGAGCCTAGAGCATGAAAGATTCCACAATTTCAACAAGTCGGTTCAAATTCGACAAGCTCTGGGTGCTTATCGGTGTCGGAGTGCTGATCCGGCTGGCATTCATCGGCTTTCTCAACCTCTTGCCGGAGGAAGCCTACTACTGGAATTACGCCAAGCATCTCGATATCGGTTATCTTGATCACCCGCCGATGGTAGCCTGGCTCAACTACCTCTCGGGCTTAATACTGGGTAGAACGCAGCTTGCTGTGCGGCTGGCGCCTTTCCTCGGCTGGTTTATCTTCGCCTATTTCATGTACCGCTTTGCTGAAAACGCCATAGGACGGGGGATTGGCAAACCTGTCGTGTTGCTGCTTGCAGCGCTGCCAATCTACATGTCGGTCGGATTTATCATGACCCCCGATGCTCCCCTCTACGTCTGCTGGGCCGGTACGCTCTACTTCCTCGAACGGGCGATTTTCGGCAATCGTTCATCAGCGTGGTATCTCGCGGGTGTCTGGCTGGGACTGGGATTTCTTTCCAAATACACGATGGGGTTGATCGTGCCGGCTGCTGTGATTTTTGTGCTCATTGATAAGAACGCGCGGCGCTGGTTGCTGCGCCCGCAGCCATACCTCGCGTTGCTGATTGCTGCGGTGATATTCCTGCCCGATATCATTTGGAATGCCCAGCATAACTGGGCCTCATTCGGTTTTCAGGGAGCGCGGCGCTGGTCGGGAGGAGCACATTTCCAGCTCCATGTGCTGATTGGCAGCATTCTCATCCTCATAACTCCGTTTGGTTTGTATGAGGCAATCAGAGTTTGCTGGTCATTCTGGAAGACAAGACTAAGTATCCGTGCCGCCGATTCCGTGAAATTCAGAAAGTACTTGTTCATGGTCACTCTGACTGCTGCACCACTCGCCGTCTTTGTCATTCACAGCCTCCAGGGTCAACCCAAGCTCAATTGGACGGGACCTGTGTGGTTGGGAATCCTGCCGCTGATTGCAGCGAGGATCTCAGGTTTCAGGATTGCGGAGTTGCAGATCAAGCTAGCCCCTATCGGCAAACTCTGGAGTATCACGGTTTATCTCCTGCTGATATTCTATGCCGTCGGGTTCGGCTACATGGTTGCCGGTATGCCGGGGACGCACAAAGGCGCCGGGATGAAGCTCCCAATCGCGTGGCAGGCGTACGGAGAAAGAGTGCAATCCATCAAATCCCGGCTCGACTCGGAGACTCAATCGAACCTGCTCATTGTCGGAACGGACAAATACTGGCTGGCGAGTGAAGCCAGCTTCTATTGCGGGGATGATAGCGATTCTTTGCCGAAATTCGCCGGTGAGAATCTCGTTGGCGGAAACGGCCTGATGTGGAAGTATTGGGTGCCGCCACAAGTTGTGGCTGGTCGTAATGCTCTGCTGTTGAGTTTTACCGATGGCAGATTGAAAGAGCACAACGTCACCGACCATTTCGCCGGCGTGGGCGAGATCAGCAAGGAAGTGCTTTCCAACCGATTCGGTGAGACAGGTTTCTTCTACTGGCGTGTAGGCTATTCTTATAAACCGGACTAAATAACTCTACCTATGCGACGAAAAATCAACGCGGTCGTTTTCGGGCTCGTACCAATTGCGCAATGTTTATCGGGCATTTCGGTGTCGGCTTTGCCGGCAAAAGGATTGGCCGCCGCGTCTCTCTGGGCACGCTCTTTATGGCCGCACAGTTCCTCGACCTTCTCTGGCCGCTGTTTCTACTGATCGGGCTGGAGCACGTACAGATCGATCCTGGCAACACTGCGCTCACACCTTTGAATTTCACGTACTATCCCTACACCCACAGTCTTCTCGGCGCACTGATCTGGAGCCTGCTCTTTGCGCTGGTCTATTTTCTCTTTCGCAAGAATGGCAAGAACGCGTTTTTATTAGGCGGCTTGGTCTTGAGTCACTGGGTGCTTGATCTGATCGTCCACCGCCCTGATCTGCCGCTGTTGCCATGGTTAGAACTGAAAGTTGGTTTCGGTCTCTGGAATCACGCAGCCGCGGCTGTCATCGTAGAAAGTCTCATTTTTTTAGCGGGAGTAGTGATCTATTTCAAAGCTACGCGTGCGCAAAACAAAACCGGAAGCTTCGCACTGTGGGGGCTGGTGATTTTCCTGGCGCTGGTTTACGCGATGAATCTCATGGGTCCGCCGCCCGACAGCGTCACTGCGATTGGTATTGTCGGCTTATTCCAGTGGCTGCTGGTGGCGTGGGCGTACTGGGTCGATCGCAATCGGGAAGTGATTGTGTCTCAGCCCACAGTTCCCCGGGAATCAGGTTAGCCGGGAGTCGACATCCATGTGCCGACTTGATCTTGCTCGCAATTCAAGTCGGGATTCCCCTCGTGCTTCCTGAACCTAACGCTTAAGAATGACTAACTTACCTGAAGCCTTCGTCAGCAGGGTGTCCGGTGCCTACGGAGAAAAAGGTATTGCCTGGCTCCAAAACCTGCCGAAACTACTGCAGACGGCAGAAAATCGCTGGCAGCTGACAGATCTCCATCAATTTCCCAATCTCGCATACAACTACGTCGCCACTGCCAGAGACGCGACGGGCAAATCAGTTGTTTTCAAAGCCGGAGTTCCGGGTGGCGAATTCTTAACTGAGCCTGCTGCATTGCGCCACTTCGATGGTTGCGGCATGGTTCGTCTGCTTAAGTCAGACGACGAATTAGGGCTCATGCTCCTTGAACATCTGCTGCCGGGAGCCAATCTCGCGGAGAATATTGACGAGGAAACGGCGACAAACGCTTTCATCCACGTGCTGAACCGTCTGAAGAAATCGCCGTCGACTGAGACTGTTTTTCCCAGCGTCTCTGACTGGGCTGGCGGCTTCAAGCGATTGCGAGATAAATTCGGCACCGGCGCAAATGCAATGCCCGCCAGGACTTTAGACCGAGCCGAAGATTTGATGACTGAGCTGATAAGTTCATCCGGACCGGCATATTTGTTACACGGTGACCTTCACCACTGGAATATTCTTTCCGCGCAGCGCGAACCGTGGCTGGCGATTGATCCAAAGGGAGTTTTGGGAGAGTTAGAGTATGAAGTCGGTGCCTGGCTACGGAATCCGTTTCCCCAGTTGTTGCAGTCTGTCCATCCCGAACGTTTGATCTCGAATCGCGTAGATATGCTTGCCGAACGGTTGCGGTTTGACCGCGAACGGCTGTTAGGTTGGGGGTATTGTCAATCAGTGTTGGCGGGTGTTTGGTCGTATGTGGAGGGACTTGATGAATGGCGAAACTGGATTCACTGCGCCGGAATATTCAAGACACTGTTTTCCGGACTTTAAGAGTCCTGACTTCTTAGATCGTGGAGTAGCTGACCTGCAAAAATCGAAGAATTAGTTGACCTTTAGGGCAGGAAGTTCGTATTTTCTAATGCAGGTTCAACGAACCTTTAATGAGACTTAATCACCGAGGCTAGCCAGGAATCAAAATTAGGAGGAAGGGGTAATGAGTAAGCGCCTTAAGGAAAAGCTCCGCTCGCTCAAGCCCAAGCGAATTCTTGACGTCGCAACCGGCAAAGGCGGATTCATCGAATTCGTGCTTCAAACCTGCATGAATTGTAAATCTATTGTCGGAGTCGACATCTCCCACGCAACTCTTGCTGCAGCTCGCAAACGGACGGCTAATTCTGCAGCCAGCTATGTAGCTATGCGCGGTGAACAGCTTGCTTTTGCGGACAACACCTTTGACGTGGTCTGTATCAGCAACTCACTTCACCATCTCACCAACCCGGAGATCACGCTGGCCGAGATGAAGCGTGTGCTGAAGCCGGACGGTACCTTCATCATCACCGAGATGTTCAAGGACAACCAGTCACAGACTCAGATGACACACATCATGCTTCACCACTGGTGGGCGGACATCGATACCGCGCAGGGCAAGACCCACAACCGCACGTTGTCACGCCAACAGCTGATTGGTTTGGCATGCCAACTCAATCTTGCCGATCTCGATTCGTTTGACATCGCCGCTTCTGCCTCAGACCCTCATGATCCCGCGAGAATCAGGGAATTGGAGGATGTCTGCGAATCATATTTCAGCCGCCTTCTGACCGACAACGGTTATTCTCAACTGATCAATCGGGGTAACGAGCTACGTAAGCGGCTTCGCAACACCGGAGTTGATTGGGCAACCGAAGTATGTATCATGGGTCGTAAGAAAACGGCCATGATTGAAAACTTCGAAGTACCATAGCTTTCCTGAATTTCTCTGCACCATCAGGCTTTGTATCATGACCAGCCAGGAGCATTGCAGCCATTCATATAGATGAACGCGCATATACGATCCACATTTCGCAAGCAGGCGGCCTCTCTGCAGCGTAAACTCTCACGAAACCCGAACTGAGCCGAATCTGGTCGATGATTCTGATCGATTTGCTCAATTGCTTCCGGCTACGTTCGATAATGATCCGTGTAGGCCAGAAATCATCTTTGTACCAGTTAATCTTTTGAGCTCAATTTAACAGGCTTTACGAATTGTAAATGTGTGATCTTTTAATAGCTCTCCCCGACACAACCTCCTCCCGAAGAGTCATCTTCGGTAAGAACTCAGACAGGCCGCCAAACGAATGCCAGGTATTGCATTACTCAGTCGGGGGCAAGCACTCACCAGCTTCAAAGATTCGCGCTTCGTATCTTGAGATTGCGCAGGCGGAGGAGACATTCGCCGTGCTTGGTTGTCGTCCGTATTGGTGCTGGGGCTATGAGACTGGCATCAACGAAGCGGGAGTTGTCGGTGGCAATGCTGCGATTTTCACCAGAGGTCTGCACGAGTCGGAATCGCACCGCGAATTGGGGCTAACCGGCATGGACCTGCTGCGCCTTGGTCTTGAACGTGGAGAGAGTGCCGAGGCTGGCATCGATGTAATCACAGCGTTTTTGGAGAAATATGGCCAGTGGGGCTCGGCGGTTCAGGGAACGGACCACGAAGCAGGCGCCTACGATAACGCCTTCATCATCGCCGACAAGAGCGAGGCCTGGTTCCTGGAGACCAGCGCAAGACGCTGGGCAGCACGACGCATAGACTCCGGCGCCGAAGCGCTGTCTAACCAGCCGACGATCAGGAAGAAATGGCAGAAAGCCTGCAAAGATCTGGTAGCGCATGCCCGCGAATCCGGCTGGTTCGAAGGCTCCGATGACGATTTCGACTTCGCTTACGTTTATGGCGATCATGAACATTATCCGCGGCAGGTTTCACACATTCGCTGGCGCCGCAACAGCGATCAGCTTGCTGCCCACAGCGGCCAGATTGATGTTTCCAGCATGATCTCATTCCTGAGGGACCACTACGAAGACACATTCCTGGCCGGACCTCAGTTCAATCGCTTTCTCCCCGATTTTCTCACCGTCTGCATGCACGATTCGCCGGCGAAATTCACCTGGGGGAATACTGCGACTTCGATGGTAGTTGAGATTGATCCTAACAGCGGCGAGTTCATGACATATTTCTCTTATCTGCCGCCGTGCTGCTCGATGTTGCTGCCGGCGACGGTTGGTGGTGACATACCTGAATTCATCACGAATACCGGCACACAGAAATTGCAGGCAATGCAACCGGCTGATGCCACAGCGGATCAGTTCTCTCCCGAATCGCTGTGGTGGAGACTGCATCGCCTCACCGAAAACTCCGCCAAAGCGCCAAATTCGCGGCCAGAGCAGATTCGTGGTCTATTCGATCCGCTGGAGGCCGATGTAATAACTAGATGTGATAAGCTATGGGGCAAAGGGCAGAAGCAGATTAATGCCGGCATCAGGGAGACGCTTAATGAAGCTTTGCCCGGATTCATGATGGCAATCGAACGCCTGGAGCATGACTGGGGAATTGAGCGACATGACTGATACTCAATCGCACGAATACAGGAAAGGAACCGATTTGCAGAACCTGATCTACCTCACGCCGCATGCCCACTATGATGTTGTCTGGGCATTCACCAAGCAGGACTACCTGTTTATCTATTCCTCGATCCTGAAAAAGGCAATGAGGATGATCCGTGAGGACAACTTCAAGTTTCTCATCGAGCAAACCTTTCCCCTCGAAACGCTTGAGTATCAAAATCCGGAGCTATTCTCTGAGATCGAAGAACAGATTGCCAGCGGCAAAGTTGAGATCGTTGACGGGCAGTATATCATGGCCGATCCCATCATACCCACCGGTGAAGTGCTGGTGCGCGAGATTCTGGTTGGCAAGAAGTACGCCAAAGAAAAATTCAATGTTGACGTTCCTGTCGCCTGGGCGGCGGATGGCTTCGGACTGAACTCGCAGCTGCCGCAGATTTACAACAAGGCCGGTTACAAGTGGCTGGCGTTTCGCCGCGGCCTGCCCAAGTCGATCGGTTCGCGTGTCAGTGAATTTACCTGGGAAGGCCTTGATGGCTCCACCATAACCGCACATTGGATGCCGCTGGGCTATCGCGCTGGTTTGCGGCTTCCGGAATGGCCCAAGAGCTTTCAGCATCTCGCCAAACTTGCCACGACGAGACATGTCCTCATGCCGTGCGGCAGTGGCGGTGCCATCCCGCAGGAGGATATTCCCGAAAAACTGGCTGCCTGGAATGAGACGCACGAAAACACACCAATGATAATGGCTACTCCGCGCCAGTTCTTCGAAGCATTCGATAAAGAGAAACCGGATCTGATCACGTTCAGCGGCGAGCTATATAGCGACGAGCTCGAGAATATCTTCCCTGATGTTTCCTCAAGTCGAATCCGTCTGCGGCTGGCAATCCGCTACCGCGAACTGGAAATCCTGATGGCAGAGAAGTCTTCGACTCTGGCCTATCTTTTCGGAAAGCAATATCCTCAGGACACCATGAAGGATCTGTGGAAGAAGATGCTCTTTCTGGCAATGCATGATGTCGTGCCCGGTTGCGGAATCGATGAGATCTACGATGAGGCGTGGGAATATATTCAGGAGATGCGCAAGGTCTTTCCCAGCCTGATGCGTGCGTCACTGACGCACCTGATGCCGGGTAAAGGCTATGGAACCTATGTCGCGGTGTTCAACGCTAATAACTGGGAAGTCACCAGTTGGGTATCGGCACATATCGAACTGGGCGAGGGCTGGACCGATGACCCCGGAGTCTCCTTTGATGGGGATGAGATTCCCAGTGAGGTTGAGCGCATTTCGCGCTGGGAGGATGGCTCCGTCGCCAAGGCGCAAATCGGTTTCCTGGCAACGGTTCCACCGCTCGGTGTACGCATCTTCAACATCGTCCGTCGTAAGAAGAGTTTCAACAACTCGGTTACCGTAAATGATAACCGGGTTGAGTCGAAGTACTTCAACGTCGAAGTTGACAGGAAAACCGGTATTCTCACCATATTCGACAAAGAAAATAAGCAGTTGGTGAAAGGAAACGAAGTCATCATCGATGAGGAAATTGGAGACCTTTATTTCCACCGCAGCTTACTCGATAAGCACATCGGCGCTGAAGGCGGTGGGGGGTTGCACTTTGGTATCTTCAAGCCGACAGATTTTCACATCGAGAAAGGCAACGAGCGCACCATCATCACCTTCAAGGATTCCTTCTACTGCCTGCGCTGGCCCTACTACTTGATTGAGAAATACCCGGCCCTGCTCTATCGGCACAAGACGATCGATATTACCAAGACGGTTATCGTCTACCGCAACATCCCCCGCATCGACCTGGTGACTCACCTGAATCTGCTGCAGTCGCACATTCAGGTACGGTTGAGGTTTGATACCGGTATGATCACACCGGAATACACACGCCACACCCAGTTCGGCGCCTACACCATGCCGGAGGAGAAGGTCCTCAAGGAGAGCATGAAGATTCCTTCGATGAGCTGGATTGCCGCCGAAGAAGGTGACAGAGGAGTTGCCTTCATGACACAGGGTGTACCGATCAATGAGATCAAGAGCGGTGAGATATTCTATACTCTGATTCGTAGCGTATCGGTCCTGTCGGCCGATGGCACAAGTGGCCCTCTGGTACCGGTGCCGAAGGCACAGGAGCTGGGGGAACATACGTATCACTACTCGATCTTCCCCTACAAAGGAAACTGGCGTGAGGTCCAGGTATATCGCCGGGGACAGGAACTGTCACAGCCTCTCAAGGCGTTCCAGATGAACCGCAAGCCGTTCGAGAACGAACTTCATACTTTCACACTTGCCCCTGACAGCCTGATGCTCAGCGCTTTGAAGCAGGCCGAGGATAACACCGCAGTTATCATGCGTTTCTACGAAACGCTCGGCGAACCGTGTACCGCAATTATTGGTCTGGTCCCCCAGGTTACCAGGGTGGAACTGGTAAATCTGCTGGAAGAAAAGGAAGCGGAACTCGAGATCAAAGATGGAAAGGTGGAACTTGAAGTGAAGCCCTTTGAGATTATTACTTTGAAGATGAACTTTGATTCGAGCAAAGCGCCGCGCCCGGCCGAAACAAACGGCTCAGAGGCGAACAACAACGGCTGATACTAGTCGCCGAGCAACTCTGTTACAAACTCGCTCCAGCCTGATGGTCCGATACCCGCGACTCTGCGCAAATTCGGTAAGGTGTTTTCTTCCCATATACCATCGCTCTTTTGCACCAATATCGGCTGCTCCACCGCCGCCAACATAGGCAGATCGTTAGCACTATCTCCGATTCCGACAGTAGTCACGTCGCCTAGTTTGCTCCGGAAAAGCTCGGTCAATTTCCGTACTGCCATTCCTTTGTCGGTTTCTCCCGTTACTGCATAAAATCGACCGCCACGCGAGAGCTGCAGATCACGCGACCTGAGTTTCTCACGCAGCAAATCTGCATCCTCGGTGCTCATGGGAGTGACGATAGTTTCCTCAAATTCTCGCATTCGGGCCAGGGAAGCCGCCTTGAGGCTTAAGCCGGTAACTTCAGCCACCTGCTCAACAGTTAAATCAGCATAACCTTTGAAATCGAGAGCTGTCTCTGCACGAATTGCTTCGATGGCACTCCGGATCGTCTCGTAATCGGCGCCGAGCTTGATGGCGCGGAGACCATCCGACATTGCCTCTGATTGCGCCTCGTTGGCAAAGTACGCTTCTTCGAAGAATATCGCGCCGCCATCCTCGACGATGAAGGGATCAGTGATTCCCAGTTCCTTTCTGTGAACCAACTGCTCGGCGCGAGTCTTGGATGAACAGAAGATGATCGGAACGTTTTTGCTGATTGCCAGCTTCACTGCAGCGAGGGCGGCTGCGGGAGAATAGCTGTCCCTGTCGAGAAGGGTCCCGTCAAGGTCGGTGTAGATTAGAATTTTCTTTGGCATACTCAAGCGGCCTGGATCAACAGAGACAGCCCGATGATTACAAAAAGGTAGAGCACGACCAATGTATCGGTGATCTTCCAGCCTTCATGCGTTCGCAAAGGCACCAGTACCAGCTTTTCATTGATCCTGGCAATGGCCTGCTCGCTTACTGAAACATAAGATGCCGCGTAAGCAACTGTCCACGAGACAATAAATCCCGCCACGTTCCACCACAACCACGAAATCGGTGTGAATCGCCACAGGAGCACATTGCCGGTAATTCCGGCGACAACGCCGAGTTTCACCGCTCCCGCCTGCACTCGCTTGGTCAGGATCCCCAGCAGAAAGGCCGCCAGGATCGGACCATATAGGAGACTACCGACGGCGTTGATCAGTACAATTGTAGTCTCGCGGGTAGCATCGGGGGCTATTGCAAACAAAGCCGCCGCCACTACGCAAAAGGCGCCCCACATGACCGTGAAGAACTTCGAAATCAAGAGGTAATGTCTGTCGCTCGCTTCAGGCTTCAGGAAGCGCTTGTAAAAGTCTCGCATCGTCACGGCACTGAGAGAATTTATCGCTGAGTCAAGGCTCGACATCATTGCCGAGAGTATCGCGACAAACAGGAAGCCCACCACTCCGACGGGAAGAAAGGTAAGTATGAACATCGGCACCATCCGGTCGGGCGATTTACTCAGGGCCTGTTGAATGGAGGCTGCATCGGAACCGAGCGCGTGCGCAATAGTCGACAGCGTATCAGGCTTCAGGAACACGGCGCCGACGAACACACCCATCAGGCAGTATGACAATACTACCGGGAAGCGACCGAAGGCATTCAGGATCAGCGAGCGGCGCACATCACGCACGCCACCAACCGACAGCTCGCGCTGCACCTGGCTCTGATCGGTGCCGTAATAGGAGGCGTAAAGAAAAATCCCGCCGAAAAGCAGTGGCCAGAACCCGTAATCCTGGCCCTTCACAACGCCCCAATTGGAGAAATCGAGTATCTTGAGCCGCTCCGGCGAAATCGTCGCCCAGGTAGTGTGCCAACCGACCAGCGAGAAAGCAGCATAACCGCAAACGGCAATGCCGACGATGATAATCATCATCTGCAGGAAGTCGCTGACGATCACGACTTTGATGCCACCCATCATATCGTAAAGTACCGTGATCGCCCCGATCACCAGAATAGCTTCCAGCGTGGTGAGGCTCGGAATCGCCGTCGAGATAATCAACCCGCCGGCGAGTACCGTAACAGCGGTAGCGAGGCCGCGCCCGAGTTGAAACAGAATACTCACAAGGGTGCGGGTGCCACTGTCGAAGCGCTCTTCAAGGTATTCGTAGATGCTGATATATTGTCGCGAATGCAGGATCGGCAGGATAAAGAGCATGACGATGAGAATGCCGATAGGCACGCCCAGCTCATAGCCGAGCCACTTGAGCCCGCCGCCCTCCTTCATTGCCACGAACGCGGGTGCCGACACGAAACTGATCGCGCCTAGCTGTGTAGCCATCGTGGAAAAACCTGACTGCCACCAGGGGATCTTGCGGTCAGCCAGGTAATAGCTGCCCGCAGTTCGCTGACCACGCCCCAGATACCAGGCAAACCACAGCAAGGCTGCAAAGTATATTGAAATTACGATCCAGTCTAGTGGTTGCAGCGTTCCCATTAATTCAGCAGTCCGATATCCTCTTCAACTAAACGGGCATATTGCGTTGGTTCGATCGTCGCCTGAAACTTTTTCACATCGATCTGATTAAGTGCCGGGAAATAGTGCGGCTTGGCAACTTCCTCTTCTTTGCCCTTAAGGTAACCGGACTTCAGGCATTCCTTCCTGATCTCCCGCTTCAGTGATTCCGGGCATACCGAGGAGTGATAGATTACCTGCATCGCCAGGTAGCGCATGTTGTGCACATGCTCGTCCTCTCCGGCTTCATGCAGGTGCGGGTTTCGTGATTCGATCTGGTAGAGATCAACGCCGTGTTTCATGATTTCGGGCACAGGGCCCTTGTTAACCCCACCGTAACGCTCGATCAGGTTGATGATATGGTACGGCTCGATCGAGTAACCGTAGGAGTAGTCGAGATTCAACGCCAGGTCCATGGTCAGCGCATGTTCACCGGCGTTGCCGGTCTTGATAATCTCAGTCTCAAAGCCCGTGTACTCAGTAATCAGTCGATTGAGCAGTTGGTTCGTCTTGTGTGATGTGCGTCCCCACTTGCGGAAGAACAGCTTCGACGCCACGATCTTCGGTTTGCTGTGCCAGGCGATTCTCACCATGATGTAGGGTGAACGCCCCATTACGAACCCGGCGGCATACTCGCGGATATACTCCTCAACTGCGCCGGGGAAATAATTGTCGGCGTCGACAAAGCCGATGTACTTCTTGCCGGCAAGTCTCGCCAGCATAGTGCCGATCAACATTCCTTCGGCTTTACCGTCACGAATCGTGCCATCCTCGTTCAGGATACTGGTGTAGCCTGCCTCCTGAAATGCGCGCGCCAATAGGGGGTCCTTCTGGTGTGCGATCATCGCCTTCTTCCCGACAAAGACGCAGAAGTCACGCAGGGCATCCTTCTCCATGCCAAAGCGGTCGACCGGCGCCTGCGGGCTGTTGGAGACGATGATCGTCAGGCACTGATGGGGGATGCCACACAATACGCCCTCCATCAACTTCAACTTCTCGTTCATCACCGGCACAACGATCGCCATCTGCTCGAATATCGACGACATCTCCTCATATGGAATCGCCCTGATCGCGCGGCTCGGCTGTGCCAGAGAGTTCTGTGAAGGTCCGGAATCGAGTTCGAATACTTTCTGCAATTCACCGAAACGAATCGCACCAAAGCGTTCGACGCTCTTGGGTATTTCAATTCTCATTATTGTAAATCTCCGTCCACGAATTTCCTGCCATAAGATATACGTGACTTAGTAGCTAGACTGTTTCCGCCGTTTGCGACAATCGTTCCTGCAGGCGAGCCCACTGATATTTCCAGGCCTTGGTGAGTGTGCCGTGCTCGGCTGCGACGGTGTCCAGATAGTATTGCACTTCAGTGCGCGGCTTCCACTTGTCCGCATCTCCATATTTGTAGCCGTAGCGCGAGGAACTGCCCAATTTCTCAGTAACTGAGAGATTGGGGTCGTAGTCGGCGACGGCAAGGTCGTGCTCAGAGATATTCAGGCGCGCCGCCAGTTCGTCGAAGACGTTGTGGACATTGGCGCCGTGCTGCGCCGCCTCTTTACCCCGGAAAGCAATCTCCTGCGGCACCCCAATCCACTCGCAATACTCGCGGTGGACGCGTTTGTCGTAGCTGGTGTCGTGAACAGGTATCTTCAGCTCCGGCGCAATCTGGAACGCTACCTTGATAACTTCGGGGTCGAGGAACGGGACACGCAGCTCGATACTGTGTGCCATTGCGATCTTGTCCTCCCTTTCAAGACATTCTTTGTAAAGCAGGAATGCATCCTCCCAGGAGCGACGGACAAATTCGTCATAACCTTCGCCGGTGGTGTTAATGATCTTGCGGTACCAGGGATAACCACCGAACAGTTCATCGGCGCCCTGACCGTTCATGATGACTCGCTCTCCGTTTTCAGCCGCCATTCGCACTGAGGCAAAAACCGGCACCGCTACTTCCACCTGGTTGAGGCTGTGGTCCTCGATCGAGGAGATTACATCGGGCAACATCTCAGCGATATCGTCAGCGCTCAGGCGACGAATCATGATCGGGAATCCCGCTTCCGCAGCGGTCTTTTCCGCCCAGGCGACATCGGAGGAGCCTTCTTCTTTGCCTGCCGTGTAGCAGGTAAAAGGTACACCTTCCTGTTGCGTCAAATAAGCGATCAAATAGCTGTCGATGCCACCGGAGTAGATAATCCCTACTCGCTCGCGGTTTTCGACCCTCTTATGAACCGCAGCCCTTATCGCTTTATCGTAAGCCTTGAGTGCTTTATCTCGATCTCTGATGATGTTCACAGTCCTCAGGTCATCAGGTTTCCAAAATTTCTCCAGGCGATGCTCTTTGCCGGTAAAAATCAACATCTCACCGGGCAGAATCCGTTTGATCTGAACATTGTCGCCTCCGAGTTCCATCAGCGTTTTCTTCTCGGAAGCAAACGCCACCATGCCAGCTGATTCGTAGTAATAAAGTTGGCGCACACCTATCCGATCGCGCGCGCAGATGGTCTGTTCGCCGTCGGTTACCGCCAGCGCATAGACGCCGTCGAGACGGGGCAGAACCCTGCGCATCGCCGCCGTCAAGTCACCATCGTATTCCTGCTCCAGCAGGCGCAGTACAACTTCGCTGTCACTGCTGTTAGCGGATTCGAGCCGAATATCCAGTTCCTTTGCAAGTTCGTGATAGTTGTAGATTTCGCCGTTGTGAAGCAGGCTCAGCCGGCCATCCCCGGACCGAAACGGTTGGTATTCAGCCTTGCCGCCGGTGATTGCCAGACGTACATGACCCAGCGCGAAACGGCTCTTCTCTCCGAAGAAATCAAGATCGTCGACGCTCGCACCACGCTGCAACTTGCTGCCAATGACAAATCCTGCGCCGTCGGGCCCCCGATGCTGCATCTCAATCAGCATCGGCTTGAGTAGCGGTCCAAGTTCGCGTTCATC
Organism: uncultured Ignavibacteria bacterium; assembly: GCA_964468475.1. Taxonomy (GTDB): domain Bacteria; phylum Zixibacteria; class MSB-5A5; order CAIYYT01; family CAIYYT01; genus JBECKX01. The sequence continues at coordinate 20,548 of CAYXUL010000055.1, forward strand.
CTGCGAAACTATCCCTGCGATTCCACACATTATTCATCCATCCTGTTTGATGTGAGATTTTCGATTTCAGTGGTGATTCTTGCTTTGCCCATTTTTCGTTAACATCCCTGTTCGAAGCTGCTCTCGCTGAAGCATGATTACTTGCATCTCAACTCCCTGCCGAATCATCCTTAATGTCGAAACTTACCTGTCTCAATTGACCCGGCTCCGGAACTACCCCTCTTCCTCCCTTGCAGTATTACTCTGCAGCTCAAATTGCATAAGATCGAACAACCGCTGCAGCGAACTCGCAATCGTGCTCTGCTCTGCAAGCGGCAACTGATTCAATGAGTGAGACAGTCCATCTCGCAGCGGCGAGTGGATGTTACCCACCAGACTTCTGCCGGCATCCGACGCCGCAACTATCACTTCACGTCTATCGAGCGGGTTGCGGTTCCGCCCCACCAGTCCTCGCGCCTCCAGGCGATCGAGGATACCTACCAGTGTACTCGCCCCCAGGTGAATCCGAGTCCCAATGCCGTTTACGGTCAATGGGCCGTTGTCGATCAGCGCCCGCAAGCAGAGAAGCTGCGGAAGGGTCAGTTGGTGGTTGTCGCGCAGCCGACGCGACTGAACATCAAATGACCGGATCAACTTCCTTAGCGAATCAACAATCTCCCTGCCGTAGCCTGAGGCGACATCATTTGTTGCAAACTCGGCGGCCATCTTCAAATTTCCCTCACTCAGCAGCGGATCTAGCTGCGGCTCATGGGACTGATTTTCACTCTCTGGAGAAGTCACCATCTCGCGATCTTCAAACTCTGGATCTTGCTCGGTTGTCATCGTCTTCATTTCTCGGCAACTCCGCCGATGCCGCTGAAACTCTTCTGTTAACGATTAGAGTAACAATAATTCGTATACGAACGAATTCTTGTTATCGGTTCTACGAATACTCCTCTTCCTCCATTGGGATTTTCTCAAAAAAGTCTAACTCACTGCTATTTTGAGGCTTAGCTATGCGAGCAGGCAGGAAATGCTTGTTTCTCAGACCCTTATTAACGTAACTATCGGTAGAGAAATGACGGGAAATCAGGTTCAAAAGCTAAGAAAAGACATTTGGAAAGTCTTGCAGACTGCGCTGGACGCAGCCGATCCGGTGGAGGCAATCCGGCGCAATCTGACCAGGGATGAGGAGACCCTTGAGGTAGGCAACCGTCAATTCGATCTCAGCCGCGTTCGTCGCATCGCCATCGTGGGCTCTGGCAAGGCTTCCGCAAAGATGGCGTA
>CAYXUL010000056.1:0-8440 GCA_964468475.1 uncultured Ignavibacteria bacterium
ACATCTGAAGCAGCGAACGCGCTGACGGCTAGAAGAAGCATAAACGAAGTAACTAAGATTAGACAGCGTTTCATTCTTTAGCTCCTAAACTAGTTGCTGTGAAACGATTCGGTATCAGTTAACACTTACTGAATACCTTATGCCCCCTGTTAACTGATCCTGCAAGTCTTCCGTCTCAGTGCGAAATTCTTGAAAATCAGCGTGAGGTACTACAGATGAGGCTCACAATGGCCAGCTCTGTGGTAGTCTCTGTGGTGGTTGAACGTTTAAGCCTCTTCTCCTAAACTCCTTCTCACCTCCTTTCACTCTTTTTCACTTTCATTCTTCAATATTTTCATTTCTTCAATCTTCATTTCATTCGTTATTCAAATCTTAGCTCAACATTAAATCATGGTTAAGCGCAGACAGCTCATCCCAGCCAGGCACCACCGCTAGCAGGTCGGTGGTGGGCCGCCTCCAAAGATGTAGTTGATCAGATAGACAGCATCTCCAATACTTATGCCACCGCTGCCGTCGGCATCGCCATTCGAAGGCGGGTCCGGTGGCGGGCCGCCGCCAAAGATGTAATTGATGAGATAAACAGCATCCCCGATAGACCAGTTACCGCTGCCGTCAGCGTCACCACAAAGCCCGCAGGTCCATTGAACCAGGCCGTTGACATAAGAAATCTTTGAGGAATCGTAGTTGCATTCTTCGTGGGGGACGTAGGTCGTATCAAACCAGCTGACGCAGGAGTCATTTACAAACTGAGCGCAGTTGGTGTAAATCGTGTCGATAGTCGGCGGCTCGCAGGTATATCCGAGGAGATATTTGTCCGGGTCAGAGAATTTCGTCTCGAGATCGTTGAACTCGATCTGGACATCATATCCCTCACCATAATTAAGGCTGTCCACACAGAGCGTGTCACCGAGATTGGGCTGCACCTGAATAAATATCTTCACCAGAGGAATTTCACCTCCCTGGGGTGCGATCGGAGAGTGAGTCGGCGGAGTACCGTTATCTGCGGTGCCCACGAGCGAGAACACGCCCGAATTAGCGCCGTCGCGGATGCGCGCCTGCACAAACTCAAACCCGCTGAGGAGCGTGCCCGAAGTGTCGTATTTCGCGTAGTAAGTAGTATCTTTTACCGAATCAACTACAAACTTACAGAGATCCGTGTTCGACAGATTGAACCAAAGCTGAACGCCTGCGATAGAATCCTGGAAGTTTTCTACGTATACCGGTACTTCGAGCTCAGTGGGATTTACCCCGGACGTAATCGTGGGGACTACCGCACTGATTTCCAAAGCGTTCGGTGCAGACTTCACAGCTCCCCCAGAGAATAGAATCGCAGCCGGCAGAATCAATACCGCCGCCAGCCCGATTAAGCGCCAAATCCTGGCCATTAAGCAACCTCCTTGCCTGGTGAGAATATTAGCCGTCAGTTCTCTAATCGGTAGCTAAGTGGCCTCTTTACAGTCTCCGTAGCGCTAATTAAAGTAGCCAGTATGATCTTTTTGTGATCTACTAACGCCGCGTTCAAACGTTCAACTTTGTGCCGCAGAAAGAGGACGTCGCATGGCAGCACTGTTGAGTTTTGACGTTACATTAAGAATTGGTAGTATATTCTATTGTCCGATTTAATTTGCTGTCCAGGTCAAACCAGTAAAGACCCGCAGTTGAAAAGTGCGCTCTAAAATCTTTAGTTGTGTCGGTTAAGTATTACAGTTAAGACCTTGTATTCACTTCGGGTTGAATATATCCGTCGCAGGGCAGGTTGTCAACACTATTTTCCGAATAAGCTGCAACTTTTTTGAACCGTTTACGCTCCCGGAGTCGCCATTTTTCAAGGGCTTAGCTGCTTCCAGGGCACCTGAGAGTAATATCTCCGCGCCTGTGATGCGGCTTGAGACAGCGAAAGCCGGTAGATACGCAGCTGTAATTGGAGCAGAATAAAGGGGATAAAAAAAGGCCGAAGCTTGGATGCCAAATCTGAGAGGGGGGCAGGAAACTCAAATTTGGAACAACACCCTACTTCAGCCTCTGCTTGTTCTAACACCCTAAGAAATAAATCGTTCCTGAAATTGCAAGAAAAAAACTTTGCCGATTCGCGACTCACCGGGTCTGCTTAAGTGCGCGACCAGAAAACCGATAAACTTATAGTAGCAAAGCAATTATTGGCAAAGCAGGCGGATGAAAACGGTAGAGACTAAACAACCAGACCTGGGATTGATTAAGAAAATTTCCCAGTCGATCGGCGAATTGCCTCCCTCGCCAACTGTAGTCTCACGAGTTATGGGCCTGACTTCAGATCTTAATTCCAATGTGGAAGAGCTGGGCGAAGTTCTCGCGGCTGATGCTGCTTTAACCGCCAAAGTACTGCGTCTGTCTAATTCATCGTTCTACGGCAGGTCGCGGACCGTTAGCTCACTGCGCGAGGCCATCCTGATACTTGGTTTCTATACGTTGCGATCGCTGGTGATTGCATCGACGACCTATTCTCTGTATCGAAGCAAGGGCAATCCGGATGACGGCCGCAAGCTTTGGGAACATTCGCTGGCGTCGGCATTGGCGGCGCGAATTGTCGCCGATAAAATCGCCCACCCGGATCTGGAGGAAATCTTTATAGCCGGGTTATTGCATGATATCGGCAAGCTGATACTTCGGGAGCGACTTGGAGAAGTTTTTCAGGAGGTCGGAAGTGCCGCGCATAACAACAATATGTCGTATCTTGAAGTTGAGCAAAGCAAGCTGGGATTCACGCACGCCGACCTGGGCGCCGCCGTCCTTGAGCGATGGTGCCTCCCCGGTAAACTAGTCGACGGCGTCAGGTATCACCACCTCAGTCAGTTCGATCCCGAAACTTCGAATAACGTTCCGATTCACGCGGTGGTAAATTTCGGCAATGAGCTGGCGAAACTGATTGGGGCCTGTTATGCGAACCTGCAGCAAGTGAGGCTCGATAATCTGCCCCTGGCGACTCGCTATCATTTCGACCAGGAAACGATTGAGAACATTGCCCTTGACCTCGAGGATCATTTCGCCGAGGAGAAGAGGCTTTTCGAAGAAGCTTGAAGTCGTTCCGCGACGCAGGTCAGCTCAAGACCAAGGAGAGAACTTAAGTGCCCTTATTAGGCCGACACGAGACCCTGAAGAGAATCAATGATTTCGAGGCGCTGCCTTCTGTCCCGCAGATAATCGCGCGGGTACGTGAGATCTCCGAGGATCCACAATCGTCCGTAGCAGACCTCGCCAACATCATTCTCTCCGATCACGCGCTTACGGCACGGATACTGAAGATCGCGAATTCCGCTTTCTATGCCGAATTTGCCAACAAGGTATCGACGGTCACGCAGGCAATCACGCTGATGGGTTTCAGAACAGTGCAGAACGTAATAATCTCGCTGGCTCTGTTTGACTCGATGCAGCATTCCGCCAGGCACCACAAGTTTGATTTCCGCCAGTTCTGGACCAAGTCTCTATCGACCGGAGTAATCGCCAAAATGATAGCTACCGCCAGTCACTATAAGGTACCGGAAGAGGCGTTCATCGCCGGCTTCATGCACGATATCGGTATCGCCGTGCTGGCAATGATATTTCCGGAAGAGTACGATGTCGTGCTTAAGCGCGTCGATCGCGGCGAGGAATATCTCGCGGCTGAAAAATCGATCTTCGGAATTGACCATACCGAAGTGGGCGGCTGGCTGGCCAGAAAGTGGAATCTGCCGCCGCTACTTTCCCGGCCCGTTACTGATCATCACCGGCAGCGTCTTCCTGCGCGCCAGAAGAGCAATAACCCGGTTGTAGATATTGTCTTTCTTTCTGACCTGACCTACGAAGTCATTTACTCGCGTCAGGATGAAGCGGTAATTGAATTGGAGCGCTCGGCACGCGATCTGACGGGCATCGAGCCGGAAGTTATAACTAAGATTATTGAACATGCCCCGGAACTGATCAGCGAAATCGCCGGCGAATTTGATATCGTTCTCAAGGCTCCTGACGGCAGGGAACCTTCGCCCGTCAAGGAAGCGCTTGATCGCGAAGCGATGGAGATGGTTCAACGCCTCAATGCGCGCAACCGTGAGATGGCGATTATGCATGAGACCAGCGATGCCATAAAGCAGGCGGCCAACGAAGATGAATTGCTGCAGACGACCCTGGAAGAAGTATTTCGCGGTATGGGTCTGGGCAGGGCTTTGCTCTTGCAGGTTGATGACGATGCCAAGGTCGCGCGCGGGATATTGGGATTTGGAGTAAATTCGCAGCAGTCAGTTTATGAAATGGTGTTCCCGCTGGCAGACGGAATCATCGGGCGCACCGTCACTGAGGTCGAAGCTCAAAACGTTTTCGATGCTTCTGCGGAAGTGTACGCGGAGCAACTTACCCAAGAGGAAAAGCAGTACATCGGGACGTGTGCATTTGCTACCCTCCCGATGGAAGTTGAGGGGAAAGTTGAATTCGTCATGGTGTTGAATAACCCCGATCCCGGCGATCCGCTGGATGATGATCGCCTGCGCTCGATTTCAAGTATCATCTCGCAGGCTTCCCTGGGAGTAGAGCGTGTTCGCCTTAGAAAACAGCTGGCAGAATTGCGCGGAGAAGAAGTTGACGGGCTCGTCGACACCGCGATGAAGTAGCCTCCCCCGAGTCCACTCACCGACCTGCAGATCAGCAGCCGCCGGGTGCGGGCCCGCCGCCGAAGATGAAGTTGATAATGTAGACGGCATCACCAATAGATACACCACCACTGCCATCGGCATCACCGAGGCAAAGCGGGGCAGGAGCGGGCCCGCCGCCGAAGATATAACTGATAATGTAGACCGCGTCGCCAATCGAGATACCGCCGCTGCCGTCAGCATCGCCACAATTGCAGTTGCCGGCGGCGAAGTTCTGCCAGAAGCCCTGGTTAATCCCGAAACTGGATGAATTGCCCATACCTACAGCGGGCTGGCCCACCGTGCCCTTCAAACTGTAGTTTGTGGATGATCCGCTGGTAGCGCCGTTTCCAACCACCTGCCATTTGATCTGTTCTCCCGAGTTGGACCCGGACTTTTCAGCAAAAGCAAGAGCAGTAGCAAGCAGAAGAACTGCAGCCAGCACAATAAGAACCACACGGACGTAAGCTGAAGAATTCATTATGCGCCCCGACATATTAGAGTTAACGAGTCTCTGATGTCCTAATATAGCGAAGATAGATATGCTTGGCAAGCAGATAAAGGACTATTATTGACGACGTTGGATTTGCAGTTACCCTAACATCACATTGCCCGCTGATAGTGAATCTTCCACAGCAGTTTCCAGGTTTTCCCCTCGTCAGTCGACTTCTCCCAGTTCCAGTCAAACGAATCGGCTTTGATGTTGTAATATACCATTCTCTGCATGAATGGGTCCTTCCCCTTCGGTCTGGCGGTACGGCTCAGGATCATCTTGTCGCCCTGCATGCCTCCGGTAAAGTCAAGATAGCCGCCACTGTTGTCCACCCAGGTCTGATGCCACATTTCAGTGTGGATGTTGTAAACTGAGTACGACCTGCCAATGAACGGCATTGAATCGAGCGTGGAGAAGTGTTCATGGATGACGCAGCCGGCCAGCTCTTTGGTCACGTAATTGGTTCCTTTGCCCGAATCACCCCAGGTAGCGTTCCAGTGGCCGAGCCAGAAGTCAAACTGCGAAGCCTCGGGAGAGCTGCAGGGAGGCGGCTGGCTCGATTCCTGCTGCGCCTGAACCGGACGCGACGCCAGGCTGACACCAAGAAACAGCGCCAGGAAAACTATAGCTCGGAACATCAGATACTCCTTAGTCGGTAGTGCAGATTGACTGGTCGCTCTTGAAACGCGCCCCTTTGCGAATTTGTTCGGACAGCTCACGAAGAAATCTAATCGGTTGGCGAAGTGGGAGTGTTGGCGCTGCCTGCGAGCCTGCGATAAGAATCACATGTAGGTGTCGCGCGCGAGTTGCTCAAACTTGTCCATCGCCGCAGTAGCAAGCAGGTTTACAGCTGAGTCAGTTGACACGAATTCGTTGTTGATAACAAGATCATATCCCAGGGGATCGTCGATATCCATTTGCGTCATCTGGCGGACAAAGTCGGCGCGCTGACGATCCAGGCGTTCCATATCACGTTCCGCCTCTTCCGCAGATATCTTCTGGCTCTGCACTAAATTCGTGATACGAAATTCCCGCGAACCAACCACCCGGGTATGGAAGCCGCGATTCTTTCCGATCAGGAAATTGGCCGCTCTTCCCACGACAACGACTCCACCGAGGCGTGAGACGCTGTAAATGATTTGCAGCAAGTGGTGAATGTAGTCACCGAGATCAACCTGCATGCCGGTGATGATCGACTCGACCCATACCTGCAACTGCGACTTGGAATGCTCATCAAGAGACTCAACGATGCGCTTTTTGTATCCGCTCTCGGCACAGATACGATCGACGATATCCCTGTCGAGTAGCGTGTAGTTGAAGCGCTGCGCGATCTTCTCAGCCATGAGCGTGCCACCCGTGCCGTGTTGACGCGAGATGGTAATCAGCGGTTTCGGCATCTGCCGCGCGCCGGTGGAACTACTGTGAGTTTCTTCGAACGACTTCTGCAATTCCCAGCGGCGTACCTGCCTATCAATAATCTGCTCAATCGAGGTCATTGATATAAGACTCCTTATTCCCTTTTATATATACTAGCCTGTTGAGAAAAAGGAAAAAGAATTCGTGAGATTGAGGTGCAAACTTTAGGGCGCCGGAAACACACCTGCCCGACAATTTCGTGAGTGAGCAATGCCATGAGCGACAGCCGCTTGCCGGAAGTAATGCCGCCCTCGATACCGCCCAGATCCTGCTCGTAGCTGAGAAGCAATCCGGCGCCGTATCTTGAGAACTCCCGCTGAATCACAAGAGACAATTCCGCGAAGAATTCCGGACGACTGGAGCAGTAATAGTGCAACTATGAGGAAAAGCAGACGTGTCATATCACCTCGATTGTAGCACAAACGGTCCTTTTCCAATCGAGACTGCGCGCCTCTGGATACGATGTCAAGTGTAGCCTCTCAAGCGCTCTGTGTTGCGGATACTGGCAGCCCCGGGGTTGTCTGGCTATGGTCACTCATAGCGCCAACAGCAATGTGAAAAACAGCCTGTTTCCGGAGCCAACCTGATCTCCCGGGTCTATCAAACCCGTCTGATAGTTGGCCATTACTCCGACGCCGACGTGATGGAAATCTCGGCGCACAATCAGCGAGAAATCGAAGAAGAGATCAGCAGACCCGTACCCGCTGTCCCATTTGTCGAATATCGTCTCATTGGCGGCGCCGAACCCGAGCTGCGGCAGAATGGTCAGCTTTGCCGCCGGGAATTCCTTACCGACCAGGATGGTATTGGCAAACTGCAAAAGCTTATCGTAGTTCTTTCCGTAGCCCTGGGGATAGTCGGCGTTGTGGTAGCTCATCCGTACCTTGTAGAAGATCTTCAGGTCAGAGAAATTAATCGGGATAAGGAACCCTGTCGTTATTCCGGCTTGCTCGGCTCTGGCACGTGGATTAGGACCGTTTCCGAGGAGGTCGCTCACGCCGACAAAGAACCCAAGCCGCTGTTGCGCGAGAATTCCTGCGGAATGCAACAGCACGAGTGCCGCGATGAGGCATAGCAGACGTCTCATATCACCTCGATTGTAGATTAAGTATTCCTTTTCCGGAAGAAGTTAGCACTACCCGGCCGGGATGTCAAGCGTCGATCCCCTTCCGAGATGATGCGGTCTTTAGCCTCAGTCAGAACTGCCGCTTAAACTCGTCTGGTGTGATTTCCTCGTCAATCATGTTGAAGTAGGAATCTGCTGTGTCGGGTCTTTTCAGGTGCAGTTCATCCCTGCCTGTGATTTTGTAGAATAGTCCTATCGGCGTCAGCACCAGGTAGTAAATCACTGCGATTACAATCGGCGATATGATCCAATTGAGCACGAATGACACCGCCATCCAAAGCAGGTAAATGGCCTTCCCAAGCGGAATAACGAAGTAGCAGAGAAGCGCGAGTGCGACGCCACAACCTGCGACAACCAGTGCTGCCTTGAGAGTGCTGCTTGCCAGGACAACGACTCCGAGCAGTACCGCCACAATCGCCAGCGTCACTGCGAAATAGCGAATGTCACGTTTCTGAGGTCTCCAGTTGATCTTGCCCAGCATCAGTCTACTCCAAACTGCGCCCGGTATTCAGCGGCACCGGGAAAAGGAGGTTGATCTTCCTTGCGGAGCACGAAGTTTTCCAACACCAGCATGTCGATGTCGGTAAACATGAAACAGCGGTAAGCTTCCTCGGGAGTATTCACAATCGGTTCGCCGCGAATGTTGAAGCTGGTATTGACGATCACGCCACAGCCGGTGCGTTGCTTAAATGCCTTGATGATCTCGTAGAATTTGCCATTGCGCTTACGCGTCACCGTCTGCAATCGCCCTGAATAATCGACGTGAGTTAC
>CAYXUL010000056.1:8540-15848 GCA_964468475.1 uncultured Ignavibacteria bacterium
CATTGCGCTTACGCGTCACCGTCTGCAATCGCCCTGAATAATCGACGTGAGTTACTGCGGGAATCGAGGATTTCGCCCACCTGAGCCGATCGATTCCAGTGAGCTGCTGCTGATCCGGAGTAGGTTGCTTGCGGATACGCGTGTTGATCGGCTCCACCAGCAGCATATAGGGGCTCTCACAACTTTCACTGAAGTAATCGCCGACTTCCTCCTGCAACACCGCTGGTGCAAACGGGCGAAACGACTCGCGGTACTTGATTTTGAAGTTCAGCCGCGACTGCGTCTCGGGTGAACGGGCATCGGCAAGTATGCTTCGCGCTCCCAGTGCCCGCGGACCGAATTCCATCCGTCCCTGCAGGAGCCCTACCACCATCTGCCGGTCGATCGCCGCGGCGACGATCTGCGGAATCTCTGCTTCGCTCTGCTCCGTATAGACTGCGCCGATCTCGTCAAGCGTTGCTCTTATTTCATCGCCGGTAAAGGATGGTCCCAGATAGCTTCCCTGCTGTGCATCGTCAGGCTGTGGAGTTCGTTTGTTGCCCGCGTAAATGTGCCAGGCCGCCAGTGCGGCTCCCAGAGCTCCTCCGGCATCTCCTGCAGCGGGCTGAATCCAGAGATCGTCGAATATCCGCTCGCGTCTGATCAACCCGTTCGCTACCGAATTGAGCGCCACTCCACCTGCAAGTACCAGTTTCTCACAGTCAGTCACCTGGCGCAGGTGCCGCGCCAGTTTCAGCATAATTTGGTTGGTTACTTCCTGAATTGAGGCCGCGATATCCAGCTGTTTGGCGTTGAACTTCTCTTCCGGTTTTTTCGGTGGCATCCCGAACAAGTTGTGAAACTTTCTGTTAGTCATCCTCAGGCCCTGGCAGTAGTTGAAGAAGCGCATATCCATCCAGAATGAGCCGTCCTCTTTGACGTCAATCAGCTTGTCGAGAATCAGATCCACATACTTCGGTTCACCGTACGGCGCCAGTCCCATCAACTTGTATTCGCCCGAATTTACCCTGAACCCGAGGTAATAAGTGAACGCAGAATAGAGCAGGCCCAGCGAATGCGGAAAGCGAATCTCCTTGAGCAAATTGATCTGATTGTCTTTGCCCTGCCCCAGTGTCGTTGTGCTCCACTCCCCAACGCCATCGATTGTGAGGATGGCAGCCTCTTCGAATGGCGAAGGGAAGAATGCTGACGCTGCATGTGAGAGGTGATGCCGCGAGAAGAGTACCTGGCCGCTGAAGTCATCACCAAACTCAGCTCTGATCGCGCGTCTGATATGCAGCTTGTGATGCAGCCACAGTGGCAACGCCTTGGCAAAGGAGCGGATTCCCCGTGGCGCGTAGGCAAGATAGGTTTCCATCAGCCGCTCGAAAGTCAGTAGCGGTCTGTCATAGTAGCACACCAGGTCAACTTCGTTTGCGCCGATACCGCCCTCCCGCAGGCAGTAATTCAGAGCGTCGGCGGGAAAGCGCGCGTCGTGCTTGACGCGACTGAAGCGTTCTTCATGCGCGGCAGCGATTATCCTGCCATCCTGGATCAGCGCGGCAGCGCTGTCGTGGTAATACGCCGAGATGCCGATGATTTTCATGTCGCTGTAATACGTGGAAGATTTGAGTCGGGATGTCCAGAAAAAAGTGATGCAGGTTGGGCAGTTACAGAAAGGGTGTCGAAGCTAACCTGCTCCGACACCCTCGTGGTGTCAAACTAAGACGAATTGATATTCGCCGGACACTTACTTCTTCGGCGGAACGATGGCGTCCTTGGTTGCCTTGGCAACGCGGAACTTCACCACTGTCTTGGCCGGAATCTTGATCGACTCGCCGGTCTGCGGATTGCGGCCCATGCGAGCTTTGCGATTCGACTTCACCAGCTTGCCGAAGCCCGGAAGTGTGAATTCGCCGGCCTTCTTGGTCTCTTTCACGGCAGTCTCATGAAGGGTCATGAGGAACTTGTTGACATCTACTTTTGTCATGCCGGTCTTGTCAGCCATCGTTGCGACGAGCTGAGCTTTGGTTAACGGCTTACCTGCCATTTTCGAACCTCCCAGATCTGGGGTTTAGTAAGGTTGATTTCTTCGGGTCAAAATGATGGTAACATCAATTTCACCCTGTATTTATCGTACCAACGGTGAAGTTGATAACGCCTCTGCAACTATTACGCAACATAAAACTTAAGGTTCGCAAACTTTTTTTCAGGCAAGAATCTCGAATCAGCCGCTTAAATAGAGGTCGAAATCGGCCTTGAGAGTTTGCCTTTTCCCGACAGACATGTCCTGATTGAAGGTTTGAAGAGCCCTTCTCCGGCGCCAGGGCGCACCGCGTAAGGCACTGCTGCACAAGATGTTACTGACGCTGAAGCACTGCCAAAGCCAACTTCAGGGCAGAGTTATGATGAGCATGTGACCGCTACCTCGAGCAGTCATGCTTGTCGCAGACCAGCCTGATTCCCTCGATACTTGGGCATAATGTCGTTATCAAGAATTTCTCTGAGGCTTGGCGTAATTATGCCAATTCTGCCTCTCGGCTGCGGATGCCAACCGTACCAGGCGTTCCCTTCCAGAATCGTTGGCCCGTCGTTCGTGATGGCAATATCCCAACCGATCGAACGCAATTGTGGAAGACAACGCTGACCGTCTCTCGCCAACTGTAAAGCTTCCTTGAAGAATGGTAGTGTCAGTCCGGCAGCCGGTGCATTTGTGTCCGGGTGCTTTTCATACCTGATCATTCGCTCGCGATCAACATGCGTTAACTTGCTTAAGACGGCGTTCTCATTTATGAAGCTTGAAGCCGCACCCTGGGTAGTGTTGTCGACCATAGATTTGCCACGGCCGAACTTAAGTTGATTGATTAAGACTTCGATCTCAGCAGAGTTGTTGATCAAGGTAATCACGCGAAGGGTATTCGTACAGTGTGGGTTGACGTTTTCCAGCAACTCATGCTGATGCACGCGATCCTGAAGGATGATACCATAGCGGCGGTGAGGCATGCCCTTGTTGAAAGTGTCCAGCATCAATTGAAAGACTTGTTCCAGGCTCATTTCGTCACCGGCAAGTGTGACAAATGTATCACCGCGGCGCTCGCTGAAAACACAGACGTCGTACCCTTTGTCGCCACTGGCGGGCTTAATCACAAATTCGCTCAGGTTGTTTTCATCAAGGATGCGGCGAAGATCATCCATGCTCCTGAACGGCTTCTGCTCTGTCGTGTAACCGAAGACCGGATCAAAGAGGCCATAGACTCGCGGAGTGGGAAGGCCGGCATCTGTGAGAATGTGATAGAGTACCCACTTGTTTAACGCGCCACGCTCGGCCCGCGGATTTAGTTCACGCTGAATCCAGCAGAGCTGGTTGTAGGAGGCGAATGTCTCCTTTACCGCCAGGGAGATGTCAGGAGACGACAGGTGATAGTCGACGTACTCGTAGGCTTCAAGATCGTTCAGCTCATGCAGATGCCACGCTTCACGGAATTGATCGGCAAACTTCATTCCGTAGGTCTCTCGGTGCAGGCTGCCAAGCTTGCGCAGATCCCGCTTGAACTTCATCCGTTTGAGAAATGTCGGTGCTCTCATTTTTCCGCGTTCCTGTTCAATTAAGCCCGTGCACCGGAATATCGCCCACAAAGGTAGATTTCGGCAACGGAAAAGTAAGATTGAGCCCAGGTTCAACAAGTTTGTCGCCGGAAATTCTTGCCGATTTCGGCCGCGCAAATCGTTGACAGCATCAATTCGCAATGATATGATACGGATGCCATGCCCGCGAATCTGACGCCTCAATACAAGGACGCCGAGAAGCGGTTCCGCTCGGCCACTGACGATAGCGAAAGAATGGTGGCCCTGCAGGAGATGCTGCGGGTAATTCCGAAGCATAAGGGGACAGAAAAGCTCCAGGCGGAGATTAAAGCCAAAATAGCCAAGCTCAAGAAAGCAGACGCTCCGAAAGGTGGCGGAGCGCGCCAGAAGAGCCTTGATTCGATCCCGCACGAAGGTGCAGCGGTTATTCCGTTGGTTGGAGCACCAAACAGTGGCAAATCGCAGTTTCTCGAGACTGTCACCAACGCCAAATCGGAAGTTGCTGAGTACCCGTTTACCACGCGGACTCCAATTGCCGGGATGATGCTGTGGGAGAATGTGCAGTTCGAACTTGTCGATTTGCCGCCCGTGGCAGTCGAATCGTACGAAGGCTGGATGACATCGATTCTCTTTCGCGCTGACGCGGTTTTTCTATTTGCCGACCTTTCCTCCGACGATTTGCTCGAAGATGTTGGCAGCGTGATCGAGATGCTGGATCAGCATCGTATCAGCCTTCAAGGTCCGCACTTCGAGATGCCGGACGAAGACTATTCGCTCGATGAAGTCGTCAAGAAGACTTTTCTGGTAGCTAACAAGTATGATTGCGATGAAGATGACATTCGACTTGGATTTCTGACAGACGCCCTTGGTGACCGATTCCCAATTTATAAAGTTAACTCCGTTACGGGAGAAGGGGCAAAGAAGCTGGAGACCGATCTGTTCAGTTCGCTTAAACTGCTCCGGGTTTACACCAAACATCCGGGCCACGAGGCCGATATGACGGATCCGGTGGTACTCAGTCGACCCGCTACCGTAGCGGATGCTGCGTACCAGATTCACAAGGACTTTGCCGAGAAGCTCGTTTTCGCTCGTATCTGGGGGGAGGGTAAGCATGATGGTCAGCGGGTAAAGGGAGATTTCGAGGTGACGGATGGCGACATCGTTGAATTTCACATCTGAACCCGAGCAACCTTCGGCAATGATATCTTTGACGTACTTAATCCAGTTTTGTATGTTCCCGGCGTGCTCACACTTACTAGAGAGACGGTTCTGAAGGACTATCCTGAAAGGAGTCAGTGATTTGAGAAAGCTTTCTATGATCGTCGTGCTGATGGCTCTGACGATGTTATATGGTTGCAGCAGTTCTGAGAAACAACCGGCAACCGAGAAACAAAACCCGAGTGACTCAACCGATGCCTGGCGGGCGCAGGAGAAACATCTCGCCAATGTTAAGCAATTGACCTTCGGCGGCCAAAACGCGGAGGCTTATTTCTCTTATAACGCGGACAAGCTGATATATCAGGCGACAACCGGTGACCGCAAATGTGATCAGATCTATATCATGAATGTTGACGGCAGCGACAAGCATATGGTGTCGACCGGCTACGGTGTCACGACCTGCGCCTTCTTCCAACCTGACGGCAAGCGGATAACTTACGCATCAACACATGCAGTCGATTCCACCTGCCCGCCACGTCCCGATATGAGCCACGGCTATGTTTGGGCGCTATATCCAAATTATGACATCTACTCCGCCAATCCGGACGGCAGCAATCTCGTCAACATCACCAATTCACCACGCTATGATGCGGAAGATGTCTACTCCCCCGACGGTTCCAAGATTGTGTTTACCTCATTGCGCAGCGGCGATCTCGAGATTTACACGATGAACCCGGACGGCTCCGATGTGAAGCAGCTCACACATGAACTTGGTTACGACGGTGGGCCTTTCTTCTCGTTCGACAACAAGAAAATCATCTATCGCGCTTACCACCCGGCAACCGCTCAGGATAGTGCAGACTACATTTCCCTGATCAAGCAGAACCTGATCCGACCGACGACTTTGGAGCTTTGGATCATGGATGCCGACGGCAGCAACAAGCACCAGATCACTCATCTCAACGGCGCCAGTTTTGCACCTTATCTCAATCCCGACGGCAAACGGGTCGTGTTTTGCAGCAACTACGAAACTGGCGGACGGCAGTTCAATCTCTATATGATCAATACTGATGGTACCGGCTTGGAGCGGATCACGTATAATCCGACTTTCGACGGATTCCCGATGTGGTCGCATGACGGCAAGAAGTTCGTCTTTTGCTCCAACAGGGATAACAAGATCAAGGGCGAAACGAACGTTTTCATCGCCGACTGGGTGGATTAGAAGCAGCCAGCGAGTAGGGCAGGACCGCGCCCGCCAGCCGTCCACGTCTGGCGGGGCTGATCCGGGACGACCAAGTACACAGTTTTCGCTGGACGTTAATAGAACGATCAGCGTATAATAAAGTGGTATGAGCGCGAAAGGTAACATACAGGAAAACCTCTCCCTCTTCGCCGAGTTCTGGCAGTTCATCCGCTACCGGAAACGGTTTTGGCTGGTACCATTCTTTGTGATTGTCATCCTCCTGTCGGTATTCATTGTTCTGACTGAAAGCAGTGCTTTCGCGCCATTTATTTATTCCCTGTTCTAGTTGATACCGCCCGCTAATCTTCGCTTGTGACTCAGCTTAGTCCGACCTAATATCAATCTCATGCGCACCCTGAAAATCGTCGTCTTCGCGCTCATACTGATCGGAATTCTCTTTGGGATTAGTGAAGTTGCCTTGCGGGTGCTGGGGGTTCGTCCGCGAGTTGACAATCCCTTCTTCATGCTGGTACGGGTTTACGAGTACCCCGACTACTTCAAGAAGGATTCCCACCTGATCTGGCGGTTGCGCCCTAATCTGAAGGGTGATGATGCTTTCCTGGTTGAAGGCAACTATCGCACCAATTCGCTGGGGTTGCGCGGACCGGAGCCGGTACTGGATCACGACCGCACTGTCGTCGCCTGCTTCGGCAACTCTTGTACCTTTGGCTGGAGGCTCTCGGAAGATGAGGCGTATCCGGGCAAACTCAACGAACTTCTCAATGCCGCGAACAAGAGATATGAGGTAATCAACTGCGGCGTTCCGGGGTATTCGTCGTATCAGGGGCGGGTGATGCTCTCAGAATACTATCCGATTCTTAAACCCGATATTGTTACCATTTGCTACGGCTGGAACGACCAATGGGCGGCAGGCTTTGACATCCCGGACAAGGATCAGAAGACGCCGCCGCAATTTGTGCTGGATATACAGAATGTCCTTTCGCGCAGTTACACCTATCGTGCTATTAAGTACTTGCTCCTGTCACGGTCGGAGAAATCACGCGAGTACACCTACAACCGCAAATCGCCGACGTATCGGGTTTCGCTCGGCGATTATGGCAAAAATCTCGAAGCGATGATCGATTACTGCCGCCGGCGCGGTACGAAAGTCATCCTGATCACCGCTCCAATCGGGGATGCTGAT
The DNA here is from genome assembly GCA_964468475.1 of uncultured Ignavibacteria bacterium. Lineage (GTDB taxonomy): Bacteria > Zixibacteria > MSB-5A5 > CAIYYT01 > CAIYYT01 > JBECKX01. The sequence goes on from CAYXUL010000056.1 coordinate 15,650, forward strand.
CCTGCTGAGCAGAACTCGATGGAAGAGTACCACCAGTTGTACAATGAGGTTGTTCGAACTCTGGCCAAGGAGGATCAAGTACCGCTGGTCGATGCGGCAAGCCTATTCAAAGGCCATCCGGAATTCTGGGACAATCCCAAAGAGGAGTTCATCCACTACAACGCGGCGGGAGCAGCGATGATCGCGAGGGAATTGGCGC
>CAYXUL010000056.1:15948-21661 GCA_964468475.1 uncultured Ignavibacteria bacterium
ATTCTTTAGTTCAGATTCTGCGCAGGTCAAAAGGTCTTAGTTCTTCTTCAACCCCGGTACGGAGCTAAACCGCGACATCCGCTCGCGCATCGCCTCGCGGTCCTGCATCATGCGTGATACCGGAGTGGCATCCACGCTGTCAGCTTCAGTGAGACCACTCAGAATCTGGGTGTAGTCGAGATTGCTGGCGCCTACCGTCACGCGACGGGGCACTGATTCGCCGTTTTCCATCACGAAGACGATCTTGGTGTCTTTGTCCATGGCTCCGCCGCCGTGACCACCCCAGGGGCCGCCACCGCCGTTTCCGCCATTGGCGCCGCGTCCGGCCCACTGGCCACCACCATTGCCTTGTCCGCCCGGGCGACCCTGTCCTCCGGGACCTCCCTGCCGACCAGCCTGCTTGCCCTGGGCTTCGGTCTGCGCGGAAGCCGTCTTGGTACTGTCAGTTTCCCCCTCGGCGGCCTGCTTCTGATTCTCGTCGATCTTTTCGCCGTTCTGCTGGTTTCCCTTGGGTGCACCCATTCCGTTGCCGGGTCCTCCACCCATCATTCCGGCCATCATTCCGAGTCTGCGAGGATCATGAATGGCTGCGTTTGGCACCAGCAAAGCGTTACGCGCGAACGCAGTGACTATCTCCACACTGGCATTCATACCGCTCTTGAGCTTGTGATCCTTGTTATCGACCTTTGTCGTAACTTCGAAAACAGTCACATTTTGCTCTTCCAGCGACACTGGCGAAATCCGCAACACTTGCCCGCGGAATACCTCATCAGGGTAAGCATCCGCCTGCACCTCGACCGGCTGTCCGACAGCGACTTTGCCGATATCCGTTTCGTCTACGTCCGCCACGATATAAACCGAGTCAACCTGTCCGATCTCCATCAGGGAGGTTCCACCCGTGACGGTCGAAGTGCCCGAGGAGATAATATTCCCCTCCTCAATCGGACAACGTAGAATCAGGCCACTGATCGGTGCGCGAATAACGGTGTCATCGAGACGCTTTTTGGCATCGGCCACCGAAGCCTCCGAGCGCACCAATTGCGCCTTTGCCTGCTCCACTGCCAGGTTTGCCTGGTCAAGGTCAGCCTGCGAGATCAGCTTCTGATCAAACAGCTGTTTCTGCCGTTCAAACTCGCGTTGCTGCGTGTCCAGCGAAGCCTTGGCCACGTCCAGGTCAGCCTTGGCTTTGTCGTAATCAAATTGCACCGTTTCGGTGTCGATTTTGCAGAGCAATTGCCCTTTCCTGACATAATCACCGGCCTCAAAATTGAGTTGAATAACTTCGCCGGAAGCCTTTGACTTAACTTCAACAGTCTTGACCGGCTCAACGGTACCGGTGGAATTTATTGTCACCCGCAAATTGCCTCGTTGGGGCGTAACAATCTCAGTTGCCTGAGCTGTTTCAGGGCCTTCGTCCGAATTGCCGAATCCAAAGAGAAAGTACCAGGCGCCGGCGGCGACGATGATGACGATTATGGTTATGAGTAGCTTCTTCATACGGTTCTTATACGCTCCAATGCTGCAAAAAGCCTATGATTGACCGACAGATTCAAGTTCCAAAGCGATACACTTCATATTTCAGTTATTTCACTGAACGCGATAATGTACCGCACTCACTACTATACCTCAATGCTTTGACACCGTCAAGTAGTGAGAACTTGCGAATCGGCCCTGCCATTCGAAGGAGAAATTGAGAATCGCTTAGCGCGAAGTGCAGTTTAATAAAGGAAACCGGCTGCCTTTGCCGATAGTTGTATAGTCTGAGCACGATAGCCCTTTCTGGGGAAGCCGTTGGAGAACAATCTGAATCAGATGTCAAGTGATCGAATCAGAATATTGGCCCTCGCCCTCCTGCTGGTCGGAGTCTGCCTGCTTATATGGGCATGCTCGTCTCAAAGCACAGATGAGCTGAAAGCGGCGGCAATCAGCTCTATTGAGAGAGTTGATTCCCTCTCCAAGGTCAGTTTTGTCGGCGCCAATGTGGAGATGCAGCGATTCACCGCGCTAATTCACGACCTGCAGCGGCGGGATAAGAAGACCGACTGGGTGAAGACCGTCCTGGCGGAGGCAAACACCTCGCCGAATGTCATCAATCCGTTGCGCTTCAATGTCGATCCGGCGCGTGAGTATGCCATTCTCGCCAAAGCTGAAACCAATCTCTATCACCTGACAGCGCTGTGGAACCTGATCCGCGTACCGTTGTGGGAGGCGGATCGTGCCAACAAGTACTTGTTGGAGACCATGTTATCAGCGGGGGCACCTGATCTGGCAATGCAGATCCTGGCGATCATACCTCCCAATGAGCAGCGTGCAGCCGCAATTGCCGCAACTACTTCCTGGTTTACCCGCCATGCTACCGATTCGATAGCAGTCCCCTCCGCGGAAGCACTCTCGCTATTGGTTGAGTTGACCCTCGAGATACATCCGGTGCCTACGAGAACCATTGCTATTCTCAATGCCGCCTCCTTGTTGGAGGAACTGGGGTACGAAGACAAAGCTGAAAAACTGGAGAAGTCCGGAGAGTTGGTAATTTCCGGCGAGAATAATGAGTCCTTTGTGGCTTCTGCACCGCCAAGTAACATCGGCAATACTACGCCTCCGGAGCGGACAACTGCCACTGGCGCAGATACAAATCTCTCTCGGCGCTGGACGGAAACGACGACAGCCAGCGAACTTCTGCGCAGTTGTCAGACAGACAGCGAGCGGGTAGCGGTATTGATAGAATTAGCTGAAGAGAATTTCAAGGGTGGCAAAAGAGATCTGGCGTTGCAGCAGTTAGATGTCGCCCAAATGTTCCTGCAACTGCTGGACGACGACCGCTACGGAGATTACGTCAAGGAGCAATTGCTGGAAATGGCTCGGTTGTATACAACGGAAAATAATCTTGAATCAGCGTTACATATTCTGACCGATCACCGCCTTTCGACCTCCGATACCTGGGTCTCCTTCACCTTGGCCGATATGGCAGTGGCAACGGCAAGCCGACGCACAGAACTGAGTGAGCAGGAGCGCACGGCTGTTCACGAATTCATTCGCGATGAGATCCTCGATTACGGCGGATAGGATTCTGCCCTCCAAAACGACGCCGGGTGGATCAACTTTGGGCGTCTAACCTTTCATTGCCTGAACATACTGCCCGTCGGCGTGACCCCAGTCGACTACATTCATCCAGGCAGTGATGTAATCCTTGCGGCGATTCTGGTATTTCAGATAATAAGCGTGCTCCCAAACATCGATGCCGAGGACCGGGTATTGTCCAAGCGTCCAGGGAGTGTCCTGATTTGAGGTCGTGGTGACTTTCAGCTTGCCATTGTCGACAACCAGCCACGCCCAGCCGGAGCCGAACACTTTCCCTGCCGCCGCAGTGAATTCGTCGGCGAACGGTCTGAAACCCTTCCAGGTAGCTTGAATCTGCTCAGCGAGCGTTCCCCTGGCTTCACCGCCACCCTTCGGCGTCATGCATTTCCAGAACAGGGAATGGTTGACATGTCCGCCCCCCATGTTGCGGACGGCGGTGCGGATTTCTGCGGGAATCTTGTCGAGATTTTTCACCAGCTCAATCGCAGTCATGTTGTGGAGATCGTCGTGCCCTTCCAGCGCCTTGTTGAGACCATTGACATACCCCTGATGGTGCTTGTCATGGTGGATAGTCATCGTCTCTTCATCGATATAAGGCATCAGAGCGTTCTTTGCATAGTCGAGCGGCGGCAGCTTGAAGGGATACGTGCTGCCTGCCATTTTCGGTTCCTGAGCCAGTGCCAGGCTTGAGGTCAGAATCGAGGGCGCGGCAAAAGCCGCCGCTCCCAGCATGGCTGACTTTCTCACGAAATCACGTCGCGATATTGCTCCAAACAGTCCATTTGTTTCAGCGCCTAAGTCGGGATTCAGTTCAGACATCTACACATACTCCTTTATGCCAAATGTGGCTGATAACCAACAGTTTCTGTCTTTGAGATTTGATACAAAGTTACGAAGCTCCGGTTGCTGCAAGGTTCTGATGATATCTCGGAAAGATATCCTAAGTCGCGTTTCTGCCTCGCGTACTCGCTTGACCGAGCATGATTGTTAAACGAAGGACAGAGATCGCTTATTGGAGCATAACAGTCCACATCTGTAACCACCCTCTAACGACCCTCTAACCAACCTTCAACCGCACTTTTGAAGGACACATGAAACATCTTGACAATATACAAGTATATTTGTATATACTATTACTATTGTAATAATATGAAGGATTTACATCTCATAGAAAACCTGCCTCAAGCGCATGAGCTACTTAAGCCATTGCGAATAAGCATCTTAAAAGAGCTGATACGGCCCAGTACGTGTACTGAAATCGCTGAGAAACTCGACCTGACGCCGCAGAAAGTGAATTACCATATCAAGGTTATGCTCAAAGCCGGTCTGGTCCAAAAAGTGCACGAGCGGCAAGTGCGCGGGACAGTGGAGAAGACCTACCAAGCGGCAGCACGCTCCTATTGTCTATCGCCGGAACTGGTGTCTGAGCTGGGAGGGAAACGTCGCGGCCGCAACAAGGTCAGTTTCGACTACCTGCTGCAACTGGCGCTCAATTTTCAGGCGCAGTTGGCGAAGCTGGCTCGGCGCTCCGAATCGCCTCCCACCGTTGGTTTGGAAGCAAATATCTATCTGCGTGGTATGGCAGAACGTGAGGCCTTTCTCCATGACGTCAACCTGGCAGTGCGGCGCTTGGCCGAGAAGTATGGCAAGCGCGATGACGAGCCTGATCTCGCTGACGATTTCGATCGCGATTTCAGACTGGTGCTGGGCTGCTATCCTGATCCTGATATCGAAGCAAATAAAGAGTAGTTGAGATAAAGGAACCAATCATGTCTGAAACTCATGCACAGATCCTGCGAGTTCTGGTCAGGAAAACTCCGGGGGAGGTGTTCGCGGCGCTGACTGAGCCAGCGAAATTGACAAAGTGGTTTGCCGAGCATGTCGAGGTTGATGCCGAAGCAGAGCAATTTAGATTCTGGGGGAGGTACACTCCGGAAACTCCGGGTGAGGGTGATGGAAGTCACGCGATCACTCAACTGGAAGTCAATCGCCTGCTCGAGTTTAAGTGGAGATTGCGCGGTGCTGAAACCACGGTGAAATTCGAGTTGGAGGAAAACTCCGCTGGCACTCTGGTGACCCTGATGCACTCCGATGTTCCCACCCGCCCCGATCAACAATACTCAATTACGGATTTCTGGTATGCTACGCTTGAGAATCTGCGTGGTTGGGTTGAGCGAGGCGCCGAGGGGGTCTTTATCGACTACAGCCGCATTCCCAAGGGTGGCGTTGAGGTGTCAGCGGAAATCGACAGCTCGCCGGAGGAGGTTTTCGCGGCGCTGATCGATCCGAGGCAGGTTGACCGGGTCTTTATGGGCAAGTCTGAGATCGAGCCGCGCGAGGGCGGCAAGTATAGTTACGGCTGGCCCGAGGATGGCCCGCTGACGATTCTCGAGTTGAAACCGAATGAGAAGCTCAAACTCGAATGGCATTACAAGAACGAAGAGCACACTGTCGTCACCTGGGAATTGCAGGGTTCAGGTGGACGTACAAAGCTTACACTGGTACATTCGGGCTTCGCCCCCGATCGCAATATGGGCGATTATCATGCAGGATGGACAGCCTTCCTTACCATGATCAAAGGACTGTTGGAAACCGGAGATACCTGGCAAGCCCCCGAGAAACTGGGTGTGCGGCA
>CAYXUL010000057.1:0-21651 GCA_964468475.1 uncultured Ignavibacteria bacterium
TGAAGCCTCGAAATCAATTCAGGAAGAAGAAATTCAGCGCTTGGCATCTTGCAACGCGGGTCTATTTTCTTGCACCTCTATGCTCCGAGGAGTTGCTGGCACCTGACAAAATCTTCAATATTGACAGTGACTTTTGGAAAGAGTTCGTAGAGATCATCGAGATTCGTCATTCATTCGCTCACGCTTCAAAAATCACAAAAAGGTGGAAGCTGTCAAAGACGGGTCCCAAGGAGGGCATCGTAGACGATCTAGATCCAGTTAACTTCTGGCCACTTACTCAGGCACCCCGAGATCATCGCATCTTCAATTTGACAACTGCGGAAACACTGTCTCAGGTCATATTCGACGTTGTCCAAAAGCTGAGAGATGCGCTGCCTGATTTGATAACTAATGAGTACTTTACAACTGAGAAGCTGCACTTTGATCAGCAGTAAGTGGAACAAAACACCACTAACTCGCCCCCCTACACCACCGCAAACGCCTTGCGCGCCAGCATGCCGCCGTAAGCACCGACAAAAGCCACTGCCAGCGCCACCGCTGAGTCGAGGCGGCCCGATACAAAGAAATTCCAGAGGGGAATATAGATCCCAACCGCAAGCGCATAAGCCCAGGCGCGGCTGCGGCCGGCAAATCCGAAAACCGCTGAGAAGGTCAAGACCGCGAGAAGCGTGATACCGGCATCATCCCACGTCGGCCGCGAATCGACGTAAGCAATCATCACCCCCACCAGGTTCGCCGCAATCAATAATAGCACGTTGAATTTTCTCAATTGCTCAGCCCCTCTCCTGCTTTGGCTGCTGGAAACAACATCACAGCACATCCCTTCTACGCCTACACCAGGAATGTTGATTAATCTTATCGGATTTGCAAGGCTACGAACCCACAGCATCCACAAAAAAACGCCCGGCTCAAGTCAACCGGGCGTCTTTATTTTCACTGAGCCGAGGCTCAGACCATTTATCGAACTTCTCTATCGACGTTTTCTCGATCTAGAAGATACGGCCAGTCACGGCTTCTTCTTCATGAAAACCATCGCCTTCATCCGATTACGGGTGTTGCCGTTTTTGACGAAGGGCGGGCCATCGGGGTTGATCTTGCGTGCCAGCTCGCGCGGCACCTGTTTCGATGTCACAAAACTGAGCTTCTCGAAATACTTGGGCATATCAGTCGCCAGCCAGATCGTGTCAGGACCGTTTTCCTGCACCTTCTTGACCAGCATCTTTCCCCAACCCTTCCCCCGATGCGGTTCGGAAACGGCCAGCGTCTCCAGTTCGGTATAGCCTTCGGTAGAGCGGAGAGAAGCGAACCCGAGCAGCGTATCATTATTTTTAAGAATAGTAAATTGTTCGCGTCGCAGTTCGCCGTTGCCCAGTTCATAACGCCGGGCCATCCTCTGCACCTGCCGGAACTCCGTCTCCGACGGCTGTTTGAATATCAGCATCGATTTCCCTCCGAGCGCGTGAAAATCACGACAGCGGGGTTAATATAGAACAAAATATATCGGCAATTCCGTGCCACCCCACCTTATTTGAATAAGTCTATATATGATACGCACGAAACAGGGAGTCAGCAAGCTAAATTTTCATCTTGTCCGCAACATCCCCAATGAAAGGAATCGTAAAGTCTTTTCCCTGAATGGCATAGATGATTCCGAAAATCGCCGAACCAACTGCCAGAATTAATAATACGCCCCAAAACAGATTCGAGATAACGTCAATCATGAAAAAAACCGCCATAATCTCGACAAAAAACAAAAAAAGCCCCTGTTTCCCGTGTCGATAGGCGAACTTGTTATGCCGCATGCGGATAAGCGGGATAAAGCAAAGGAACGGTACATACCCCAAAATCGCCGCCGCGCGCCCCTCTTCGACCATCTCCTCTTCGTCGACGTACGGGCTCTCGGCATCGAGATTGATGTCATCGCGGCGCTCGCCACCCGAGGACTGACCTGTACCGCCCGACTCAGAATCGGTCTGATACTTTTTTTCTTCCAAATTCTCTTCCATAAGCTCCCGGCTCCTCCAACCCCCGCTTCTGCCCCCACCACCGAAGTCGTTTTGCCTTCTGAGTGTTTATACCTCCCAGAAGAGGGTTTCGCCGACTTTCGGCAGTTCAAGGGTTATATAATGAGCTTCCGGCCAGCGTTCAACAAGTTTTTCTTTCTCGAATAAGCTTACGGCAAATTCAAGCGCCATATTGTCGCTATCTTTGAGCAGCGCGCGCGGGAACGCGATTTCTACGATTTCTCCCCAGGCCGCTGAACAAGTCGGCGCTGAGGTTGTCTCCGCCTCACTTCCCTGCTCCGTCTTCTCAGGTTTCGAAATTGACTTCATGCTGCAACCCGATTTTGTCACCGCGATTTCGAAATCGATCTCGGCGGAAATCGACAGCACCAGTTTGACATCACGATCGCTAATCCCACGCCCACCGTCGAAATCGACGCGGAAGTAAATTGATTCGTGGTTGTAACCGAAGAAGATTTCCTCGATATGGGTGTCGACACGGTGCATCGAGCCGCCAAGCATGCGGCAGTCGACCTTGCCGGCGCCGAACCATTCGAAATAGCTGGAGCGTCGGCCATCGATGATCGGTTTGACAAAGTCGGTCGGTTCCTGAATTCCGGCGAGAAGCTGCTTCTTGCGGAGCGGCTCGTGCAGTTCCTGCGGAATCGGCTGGCCGATCAGTTCCCAGACATTTTGCAGGTGCTTGCGAAAAAGATAATCGAAAGTCGAGAAGTGTTCAGTGTGGTGTTCATCACCATACCACCAGCACCAATCGGAGCCTTCGGCGATGTAGATATCCTCCCACGCGAGTTTGAGGGCTGCGTCATCGGGGCGCGTCTCCGACTGCTCAGCCGCCACCAGCGCATCGCGGGTGCGGGAAAGCAGATCCCAGGCAGCGTTGTCTTCCTCGTGCCCGATCCAGACTCTGAAATTATGGTTAATCCAGGAACCGGCGAAAAGCTTCGGCAGGTGCTCAGCATTCTTTGCTTCGGCAAACAGCTCGGACGGGAGAACGGTCTCCAAATCATCATCTTCTTCGAGCCGGGAATACAAAGCGCGCAGGAAATCTTCGCCATCGTTCTTGTAATACTCCCAGGCGTTTTCGCCATCGAGGATAATCGACACAACCGCTTCCGGATCGTTCTTGAGCACCTTGCTGAGATCATGCAGGCTCATGATAAAGTCGTCGGCGGCCTTCGCCGCATCCCAATTCGAGTAGACAAAACCGATCTTATCGGAGAGACGGTGATCGCGGAACAGAATCCCGATCGGCTGCTCGCTCCCCCCTACCGTGAACGGTCGGTGAAAACTGTTGCCGTTAACGACCAGTGCAGTCGACGTGCTGGAAAGTTTGCGGCTGGCGAAGTAGACTTCTTCATCGGAGGCAATCCAGCGAACACCCTGCTCGGCGAGGATCGGCAGGATGGCCTGTGAAACGGAACCCTCCGAGGGCCACATGCCGCGCAAATCACGCCCGAACAGTTCGCGGTAAAGTTGAGCCGAGCGCGCCACCTGTGTTCTGGCATCTTCAGGATGCTGAAAGTGATGCTCCGGCAGGCTGATTTTCGGCAACGCCTCCCGTGCGGCGTGGGTATCAACCAGAAGTGGCAGAATGGGGTGATAATACGGCGAGAAGCTGACTTCGATCTGACCGGCATCCTGACGCTCCCGATACGCAGGCACGGTGCGACGCAGCAGATCGACCTGAAAATCGAGCAGCTTGTTTTTCATTTCCTCGGTGAAGTTGCGTCGTTTGCTGAACACGGCCGCTACGGGCTCCTCATCCCGGAACATTGGATCGATCCACACTGCGTTGGACCACACCTGCAAATCGAGAATGTCCTGAGGGGTCATCCCCAGCAACAACTTGCGTGACTCTCTCTCGCGGCACTTGTTGTGGAGCTCGCGGTAGCGCAGATATGGCTGAATCATGGTGGGATAGTGCGCGCTGAAGAAAGTGTGGCAAACCTCGAGATTCTCTTCGTCTGTCAAGCTTTGGGCCGGGCGGCGCGAGAGCAGCAGATGGCGGTCCTGGGCGCCGTTTTCGCTGTAATCCTTGAGTTGATCAAGCAGCGACGGCACCAGATTAAATGTCTGTTTGACCCTGGGGAATTCGTCCAGCAGCAGCAACATATCGAGGTAGTCCTTGCTGCCATGCAGACGCACCCACGGCATCAGGTATTCCCCCGTTTTCAGATCCTTGTAATAAGGCTGGTGCATGTGCCAGATGAAACAGACTTTCATCGGGCCACCGGGCTATTCGTATTCGCCCTCGTCGTAGGTGAGGTAGCCATTTTCTATCATCAGAACCTTTGCCATCCGGGATTCCTCGCTGGTACCACCGGCGGATTCCAGTTTGGAGTAAGCCTCCCTGGCAAGGGTGGTGTCATTGGCTTTGATGGCAAAGTTCACTGTCTTAAGGAGGTAGTCGCTGCCAAATCCCGACACAGTATCCTGCTCTGCCAGTTGCCAGTACTCAGTCGCAGCAGTCTGGAAATTACCTTGAGCCGCATCAGACATCGCCAGCCCCCGCATTGCGGAAAAGGCGGCTTCATCTTTGCCATCGAACTTGTCGAGATACTGTTTGAATGACGAGCTGGCATTGGCGTAATCGTTGGTATTGAAATAGACGTTGCCCAGCTTGATCGCGGCCAGCTTGGCTGCATCACTGCCGGAAAAGTCGCTGAGCACTTTCTGATAGTCGATGATCGCCAGTTGAGACTGGCCATTGCGAGCCTGCATGTCGGCGCGCCCCAGCAAATTGGCGGCTTCCTGCTTGCCATGAGAGCTTTGACTGGCAAAATACCATATCCCTGCGGCTGCGATTATAACTATAGCTCCCACCAGGAATAAGGTATTGAGATGATCCTCCGCCCACTCCTGAAATTTGAACACACCAGAGACAAACTGGTCCTCTTTCAACTGGTGTTTCGTGATTCGTTTCTTTGTCGCCATTTAGAAAGTCTTCTCCTCAAGTACCGTCTTAGCTGAGACCCTTACATCTGAGCCTCATAGTTTAGCTATTTTCTGGTTAGAAGCAACCTGTTTTTGGATACGCCGGCAGGCCGAATGAAAAAGTGGGCAAAGCGACGGCTCTGCCCACCTGAACATACTGAATATTAATAGCTTAGAAGAATCCTGTAAAGTTTACGATTACCGATGAATTGTTGCGTTTTCGCGTGTCGCTGTACTGACGTGTGCTCGAGACAAGCTCGAAAGAACCCGATTGCATTTCGTCCTCAGAGTTCAGTTCTACGGCAAAGTCAAGCCAGACTTGCGTCCAGTGAATACCTGAGCCGAATGTCACCGTTGAACGCGTCACCCGTTTTCCGAGCTTGAATCCGGACTGGACCTGATCCTGGAGATCGCGAAAGAGATTCGACGCGTCTCGATACGGAAGAGCCGTGTACCTGAATCCTCCACGAATCGGTATCGTGCCGTAGCGCGATGCCAGCATGTACTCCCCGCCGACACTGATTTGATACGTATTTTCATACTTCATGGGGAATTCGTTGAATAACTCGATGTAATCCCCTGCGGCAGTGTAATACGACGACTGGGCCGAATCGACATAGTAAATAGATGAAGGTAACGTAAGCAGATTAATCGAGTCGCGTTCGGTTCTGGGTGCCTCCTCGGTGCGGACATAGTAGATCGCATCTTTGGTCGCCCGATATTGAAAATCTGCCGCAAGGGTCAGATTTTCCGTGGGTTTGACGCTGCCCCCGACACCAATGGTTAGCGGGATTTGCTGTTTGGTCTTACCACGGTAAAGAGTCGTCGATCGTGCGCTTGGAATTCCCTCCCCCGTCACATCGATCGTCTTAACAAAGATGGTGTCGGAGCGCGCTAAATCATGATCGTAAATCAGCTGGTAAGGCGCCTGAATTACGGCACCCACGCTGAATTTGTCACCATGGTAAAGCAACGAGCCGGTAAAATCGTAACCCTTAATGTTAACCTTGTCGTCGATACTCTGGCGGCGGTTAAACACGGCGGTATCCGTTATTCCACCAACTGAAACAACGACTCCTGTGTCGAGAAAGAAACTTCTGTAGGTGTTCGTACCTTTGCCAGAATATATGCTGACCCTTCCACCTATAGCCAGCTTCCCGTAGATATCTGTTCCGAATCCCAGGAGATACTCATCAAGATCTGAACTAAATTTGGTAGAACTGAACTGGTCATTGATAGCTACTACACCGTTCGCTTGAAAAACGATAGTTTGTACGGCGCCTATCCAGTTAAAATGCTCATCGAGATAGTTCTGTGCCTTCTGGTAGCCGGCCGCCAGGGTGACCGGATGTCCCTTAATGCGGAGCGGAGAAATGAACGAACCGTAACTTAGCTGCACCTTGTTGTCTTTATAGTTGCCTAGATAGCCAGGCACTCCGGGACTCTGATATGAAATATTGTTCTTCATTTCCAGATGATTGAGATTGCCTGATACCGCAACATGGGTCTTCTCGGAAAGTGTCAGACCTGCCGGATTCCACGTAAGTGCAGAGGCATCATTCGAGACACCAAGAAACGCACCACCCATCGCCCGCGCCCGAGCACCCGATCCCAGCATGTCCTGATCAAGCATCGTAAACGGATAAAAATGAAAATCCTGCGCGAGGGCCACACACGAGAACGCCAACACTAACACTACAGCTTTAGCCGTAACACTGCGCATACTTCACTGTCTCCTTAATCTACAAGCCTCTCCGAAATTCAGGCTTGGAATATATTTGCGCCCATCATCGAAGTCAAACGCTTTTTTGCTAACTCTCTGTCGCAAGTATTGACGCGGCAACGGGTAAGACGTGCAAAGACGGCACGAAACGCTGTTTGCGATAGTGTGAACTAATTTTCGGGGTGCAATTGGCTGACCGGCTCGGTCTCATCAGCGGCTGTATCGGAGGAACTACCCATCATTCCGTACTCGTGTAGCTTATTGCGAAGCGTGCGAGGGGTGATCTGCAGCTCTTCAGCGGCTTTGGTCTTATTATTGTCGTTGCGCTTGAGGGCATTGACGATCATGATCTTCTCCATCTCCGCCAGACTAATCGCCGCGTCCGAAAATTGCACCGATTGCTGCGCAAGATCGCCGAGCGGCAGCTCCGGCGGCAGGTCTGACTCCGTAATGCGATCTGACTTGCAAAGAATCACCGCGCGCTCCATATAATTTTCCAGCTCCCTGATATTTCCCGGCCAGTTGTAATCGCAGATCAGCCGCAGTGCGCGCTCAGTTACGCCCTTGACCTCCTTGTGGTTCTCCTCAGCAAATTTGTTGATGAAATGCTGCGCGAGCATGGGAATATCGCGCCGCCGCTGCCGGAGAGGCGGAAGATCGATGGGAATTACGTTCAGGCGATAATATAGATCATCGCGAAATCTTTTTTCGGCAACTTCCCTCTCCAGATCACGATTAGTGGTCGCCACGATTCTGGTGTCAACCGAGACTGTCGTCTCAGCGCCGACCCGCTGGATTTCGCGTTCCTGAATTACGCGGAGCAGCTTTGCCTGGAGGCCAGGAGGGATCTCGCTGACTTCATCCAGTAACAGCGTGCCGCCATCGGCGAGTTCGAACTTACCCTTGGTCTGCTTGATCGCATTGGTGAACGCGCCCTTTTCATGTCCGAAAAGCTCAGATTCGATCAATCCTTCAGGGAGCGCGGCGCAATTGATCGCCACGAACGGGCCATCCTTTCTCGGCGAATTGTAGTGAATCGCCCTTGCAATCAGCTCCTTTCCCGTACCCGACTCTCCTCTAATCAGTATTGTAGCGCGAGACTTAGCTGCCGAGGCGAGCATTTCCAGCTGATCGAGCAACTTCTGATCGGCGCCGACGATGCTGTCGAAATTATAGCGCGTGCGAATCTCCTCGCGCAGCATTCGATTCTCGAGGATCAAACGGCGATGCTCAAGTCCCTTCGCTGCAGTACCAACGAGGTCTTCCCGCGCGACCGGCTTGGTGACATAATCAAAAGCACCCAGCTTCATCGCTTCGACTGCATCCTTGACCCTGGCATAGGCGGTGATCATCACGACAATGGTATCCGGATCCTCTCCCTTAATGTGGCGCAGGAATTCAATGCCGTTCATTGCCGGCATTTTGACATCGGAGAACACTAGATCGAATTCCACAGTCTGAATCAGCTTTAGAGCCGCCTCAGCGGAAGTCGTGGTTTGGACATCATAGCCACACTTTGTCAACGCCTCTTTGAAGAAATCATTAACTAACGCTTCGTCATCAACTACCAGAATCGAGTATTTGCCGGTCACAGAAATTTTCCGCCTGAATTAAGGGTACTGCTGGGTTTTCCTCTTCTACGACTTTTGTTGCGGTAGAGTAATTCTGAATATTGCTCCGCGTGGTATGTTGTCCTGCACTTCAATCGAGCCCTGATGAGCATCAACCACTTTCCGCACCAGGGCAAGCCCCAACCCGGTTCCACCCTCACGGAGCGTAAAAAACGGCAGAAAAATCTGCTCCTTGTATTCATCCGGCACTGCCTTGCCTCCATCCGCTACCTCAATCTCAACCATTCCGTCGCGATCGTGAGCTCCGACAGTGATTTTCCCGCGATGCTCCATTGCCTCACTTGCGTTGTTGAAGAGATTGATCAAGGCGCCCGCAAGGCATTCGCGGTCGAGAGTGCAGGCAATCTCTTTACTCTGCGATTTCAGTTCAAGCTGAGTTTCAATTCCGCGAGCGCTCAGATCCATTCGGAAATAGTCCACAGTTTCTTTCAGGAAGTCATTGAGCAGCACCGGCTGCGGATCAAGCCTGAGATCGCGGGCGTAATCAAGAAGAGACGTCACCGAATGGTTCAGTTTGCCGATTCCCATTAGAATCTTGTCTACGTAGTCAATTCTGGCAAAATCATCGCCCAACTCCTCGCGGAGCATCGAAGCGAATCCCTCGATACCGTTTAGCGGGTTACGCACTTCGTGTGCCACTACGGCCGCGACTTCGCCAAGCGCCGCAAGACTCTTCACCCGGACCATCTCCTCCTGCATTCGTTTCAACTCAGTAAGATCGTCGAATACCTCCAGAGCACCGATGATCTCGCCGTCGTGGTCCTTGATGCAGGCGCTGGAAACGGAGATCGGAACCGACACCCCATCATCCAGCTGCACCGACTTTTCGAGATGCTTGTAGCCCGCTTCCGCATCGAGCAGGCTGGTTAGTGAGCTTGGACGCGTCAGACTGCCGGAGAACAAAGAATCATAGTCGCTGTCAATGATTGCCTCCTCTGCGTCAAGCTTGAGAATCTCGCAGCCGGCCTTGTTGACAGAGTTGATTCGGCCGTTCAGATCTACTGTCAAGACTCCCGATGTCAGCGACTCGAGAATGTTCTCGAGGAAATTGCGGGTCTGAATGTTTTGGTCCAGTGCCTGCAGTAATTTGTCATTGGTCGACTTGAGTTCATCAGAAAGCTTCTGATAGCGCTTCTGCAGACTGGCGTACGATTGGTTCACCTGCCTGAGTGTTTCGTTAAATGACTCGAAAGTCTCGTTGAAGACCGCAATCTGTTCAGAGGCCGAGTCGGCTTCAGGCTTGCGCTTGTCTGTTTGTTCCTGCATCTCAACCGCAGTATAGGGCAGATTCGATTTGGTTTTCAACAAAAACCTTGGGGATTGCTGTAGAGTTTTCGGGCAATCTGATTACAAGATCCAAAGAAAAAGCGGCCCGCTGCCGGGGCCGCCTCAATTATCTGTAATTTGACTGAAGGATTAAAGGCGCTCGATAAGATCAGCGAGCCGGCGTTTGGTTCGCTCCAGCCTTTCGAGGTATTGTCCGGGGGAGGCAAATCCGGCGCCGGAACTTCCCGGTTGACGCAGCTCAAACAACTCTTCCTGGTTGGTCTGGTGAGCTTTAAGAATCTGATCGAAGACCTTCTTAACCCGCGAATTGTTGCGGAAATAAGTTGCGGGCAGGGTCCGGCGAAGATCCTTGAACATGGCATCCATCTCGCCGGTGCGCGCCGCTACCTTCTCAATTCCAGCCGACGGCGATGTCGGTGGCGCGAAATTACTTGCGTCGCCCAGTTGCGTCAAAGTATTCAGAATTTCTGCTAATTCAGCTTTTAAGCTCGTATCGACCTGGTGGCCGCTTGTGGCTGCTTGATGATTCATTCATCTCCCTCCTCGGGTTTCAACGTCTGCTCGACCTTTTCAATCAAGACCTCCGGAGCGAACGGTTTTACGACATAGCCGTTTACACCCGCTTCCTTGGCCAACAATATGTCTTCCTTTACTGACCGACTTGTTACCATCACTACCGGTAGCGACCGGTATTTCTCGTCGGAGCGGAGCTCGCTGACAAAACGCAGGCCATCCATTTCCGGCATATTCCAATCCGTGATGACGAAATCAAATTCCTCGACCTTAAGGCGGGCAAGCGCCTCGCGTCCGTCAGACGCTTCGGTAATATTTGCATAGCCTGCACGCTTGAGAGTGTTGACTATTATGCGGCGCATTGTCGGAGAGTCGTCTACCGCCAGTATTTTGATGTCCATTATGTCGTCAGTGCCCATTGATGCATTCCTCCGGACTCCCCTTCAACCGATTCACGACAGGTAACTCTGCTCGGCCGGTTCAGTTCATTCGGCCGGGATACTCTGATTGCGTCGGATTCTTGTCAATCTTGAACCAAGCGAGTCCGCTTCACTCGCGGCGCTCACCGCTGTGTCCGTACTGGAAATCGCCACTTCCGGACTGTGCTTAAGCGTGAGCTTCTTCTTGGATTCTCTTACGTTCATTGCCGCGATTTTCGCTTCAAGCTCCGTCAATCTTTCCTTGACCTGACGGGTCTCGTAACGACGGCGACATTCGGCAACTGCGGCCTCTACTGTTTCTGCGAGTTCACCTAGTTTGAAAGGCTTGACGACATAATCGAAGGCGCCGCAGCGAATGGCCGTGCGGGCGGTCTCAACTGACGGATAGCCCGTCATTGGCAGGATCGCCGAATCGGGGCTCAAAAGGCGAATGTTGTGCAGCAGGTCGAATCCGTTGCTTTCGCCTATCCGCAGGTCAACCAGCACCGCATCATATTCGTCGAGCTGTACCTTTCGAATGGCTTCGTGCGATTCAGCAGCCGTAGCTACGCTGTAACCGCTCTGGTTCAAGAACTCCTCCAATAATTCCCGGATGAATAACTCGTCATCAACTACCAAAATTCTCGGACGCATATTCCGGCCTCACGTCGGATGGTTTATCGCTAGTGCCCTTGCCGGGCGAGTTTTCTTTGGCCGCCGCGATGATGGTATTGTAAAGTCTGTTGATGTTAAACGGCTTGATCACATAGTCGAAGACTCTCCTCCGCAGAGCTTCAACAGCTGTTTCCACCGACGGATAGCCGGTCATGATAATGACCGGTATACCGGGACGAACGTCGCGAATCTTATCCACCAGAGAGAGTCCGTCCTCCCCTTCCATGCGGATATCGGTGAGAACAACATCGAATGCTGCGGAATCTTCCAAAAGCTGAAGAGCGTCGTGAGTGTCGTTGCAGGTGGTTATCTCGAGATCGCGCGAAGTGAAGAAGTCATATAGCAGATCGCGTATCAGTAGCTCGTCATCTACGATTAATACTCGGATATTCTCCATTCCTGTCTCTCCTAAGAAACGATCGCTAGTTCAGAGTTGCGCGACCTCACGGAGCACATTGGAAAAGCGTGGGCTCAGGCGCGCACACTGCTCTTTGCCGTCGCCTTGAGTGATTCCTGTGCCTCTACTTCAGCGGAAAAGATCTCAAATATCTCGGACAGTTGGGTAATCTCAAATATCTCTTCCACATAGCTCGCCAGGTTTGAGAGCACCAGCCTGCCCCCGACGGACCTGACTTCCTTGAGTATTGAAACCAGGGTTCCCAGACCCGAGCTGTTAATGAAATCAACCTGAGCCATGTTCAGGATGATTGAGCGAGCTCCCGTTTCCAGGCGTTGCAGGATCTCCTCTTTCAGTCTCGACGCTGTCGTGATGTCCAGTCGGCCTTCGATACTCAGCGTCAGAAAATCGTTGTGCTCAGTTACGCGGATATTCATCCATGCCTCCAAAGCCTAACGGCGTGAAGATGTTGCCTTCCGATGCGGCGGTTGTTTGCTGAGATCCCATTCCATGCGAACCTTCAAGCCCTTGCCATTCTTCTCAATTATGTTGAAGTTATCGGCAAATTTATTCATGATCGCCACCCCCCTGCCTGAGAAATTGTCCGATTTAATTTCCTCTAATTCAAAGGTTTGCGGCATGTCGGCGAGACTGCCACTGCCCTCGTCCTCGATCTCGGCCACCAGGCATTTGTCGTGCAGTTCGAATGTGATTCTGACGTTTTTTCGTGGATCCCTGCGGTTGCCGTGAACGCAAGCATTCGTGAATGCCTCCGTAATACAGACAGCGAAACGGTATTTCTCTCGTCCGCTTAATCCGGTCTTCTGGACGATCTGGTCAATAACCTCATAGATCTTTCGGAAATGCTCCGGGGAGGAGTTGATCTGAAAGCTGCCTAGCCGCTGCATTATTTCACCTCAACCACAAGAATAGTGGTATCGTCACGGCCTTCCTGGTTATCCTCTCCCCGATGCTGCTCCGCAGCCTTCAACAGCTTGTGAGGAAACTCGGTAAGCCTGCAGTTGCGGTGCTCCACAGCCAGCTGATGTATTCTTTCTCTGCCCAGTAGTTTCCCCGAGGGGGACGTGCTTTCATTGAGCCCGTCGGTATAGAAAAGAATACGATCCCCCACTGCCAGGGTAACCGAATCGCTGGAGTACTTAAAATCGGGAAACTGTCCCAGAATAACCCCGCCGGTCTTCAGAAAGCAAATCTCCTCGTTGTCGCGATGTAGCTGCACCGGAGGAATGTGACCCGCATTTACATAGGTACACGTTTTCGACTTCAGATCGAAGCGGGCGTAAACCAGCGACACGAACATGTTGTCAGTAAGCATGACCTGCTCACAAATGAACGCGTTAAGCCGGTCAATAATCTCCGCAAGTTCCCGGTTTCCGCTTGCTTCCAGACGAAACGCTGATCTGACAGCAGCCATTTGCAGCGCTGCGGGGACACCTTTGTTGGAGACATCGCCGACAATTATCACGAATTCCGACTCGGATAAGGGAATCACGTCGAAATAGTCTCCCCCCACTTGTCCTGCCGGTTGATATACCGCTTCAATTACTGCACCGTCAAACCGAGCCGAAGGTTTAGGGAGAAGCGCTTTCTGGATGGTGCTTGCCAGTTCCAACTCCTGCTGCAGTTTCTGTTGACGCAGTTTATCGCGCATCAGGGCGGCGTTGGCTATGGCAACTGCGGCAAAACGAACCAGTGATTCAAGCTTAACACTGTCCTCGGCATTGAAAGCTTCACCGTTTTCCTTGTTTATGATGATCAGAACTCCGATCGGCTCACCCTGATGAGCTATAGGCACGCTGATCAGGCTGCGAACCCGCCCGCCATCACCGTGCACGGCATCGAGATCGTTATGAATCCTTGCCTTTCCCGTGGAGAGGGTCCAACCGGCAATATCGACTCCGGTCTCGTGGCAGATCAATTCCAGGACCTCGTCGTCCACGCCCCATGAAATCTTGGTGCGCAGTTCTCCCTCTTCTATCAGATGGATGCTGCCTACCTCGCCCCGCACCGACCTGATCGCCATTTCCATCATGGCTGCGAGAATATGATCAAGATTCAGCAACGAAGTGATCATGGCCCCCATCACGGCGACGTCTTCAAGCTGACGATGCTGGGAATCCGCCCGTGACTCCATTTCGGAGAGCCTTGACTCCAAATTCAATATTTTGCTTTCAAGGTTGTCTAACATTCATAACCAGAGCAAAAATTATGATATAAGCCTCTTCCTAAGGGGCCGCTCGGGAGAGGCCCGGTTGGTAGCCTGATAACAGCTATGTAACTGATAGTATCGGAATAACTTGCCTTATGCTTGAGGCGATCGAATCAAAGGTGATAATGGGGCGAGAAGCGCCCTGTTGCGTGCAGTTCCACCCGACAAAGCCCCCGGAAAGGTCTGCTAATTCGTAGGGTTCACCACAACTGTTAAGAGTTGACTTGACAGACAAACATGTCGATGTATATTCTGTTGAGTGATATATGGTTCGACGAAATGAGACGTCTTTGATCTTTATGAACCTTTATAGCGATATCTCGCGTAATTTTTCTCCGCAGGTGATTTTTACCTCGGGACTTCACAAAGAAAGTATTTCATCGTCTTGACTCGGGAGCAGTCCTGTTATCCCAGCAGGCCGCTTCGATCGAATCTTTAACAAATTGACCTACTCCCGCTTGGAGGAACAATGTCCAGAATGCTTCTGACTTTGGCCGTGATCTTTACCCTTAGCGCCTCTCTCTATGGCCAGGCGAAGACTTACGACTATACCAACATGACACCGAAACAAATAGAGCAGCTCAAGCAGGATCGACATGCATTCTACACGGCCGAGAGCGCCGGCAAGCAGGATGCGATCAGGGAGCATCTGATACTTGAGTCTTCACGGGTGGACGGCAATCAAGCTTCTTACGACGTCCGTTACTACGGTCTCCATCTGGACCTCAATTTCTCGGCCGGCACTGTCAATAACCATATAGATTATAGGATTCAGTCTACCGTGCCTTCACTATCGTCTGTTGATTTGAACCTTGTCAACCAGCTGGTGGTTGATTCCATCTTTGTAGGCGGCTCCCCTGCTTTCTTCAATCATATAGCGAACCTCCTGACGATAACATTGCCGACTTCCTATTCAAATGGCGCCCAGTTCGACATGACCGTCTACTATCACGGAACCCCCTCTTATGCAGGGCAGCAAGGGATGAGTTTCGGAAATGTCGCCGGATACCAGATGTGCTATACGAATTGCGAGCCCTACGGCTCCCGCAACTGGTGGCCCTGCAAGGACTACCCGCTGGACAAGCCGGATTCGATCGATGTTTGGGTGAAGTATCCCTCAGCCTATAAGTGTGTGTCCAATGGCAAGATCATGTCGGATGTCTCGATTGGCGGGGGAAGAAACGAAATCCACTACCATCACAATTACCCCATTTCCACCTATCTGATCGCGATTACCTGCTCAACCTTCGATATGTCGATTCAGAACTGGGTTCACGATGGCGATACAACTCCGGTTTATTCCTACACCGTCCCCAGCTGGCCGTCGGCCAAGACCGCCTTTGAGACTTATATGATTCCGGTGCTGAACGCCGAGAGCAATGCCTATGGTCTCTATCCGTTCGCTGACGAGAAAGCAGGCAACGCGCATTATGGCTGGGGTGGCGCGATGGAGCACCAGACTTGTTCCTACTACAACCCGAGCTTCTACGATGACTGGGTAATAGCCCACGAGACCGGGCACCAGTGGTACGGCGACATGTTTACCAACAAGACGTTCAACCACATCTGGCTTCATGAAGGCTTCGCTTCTTACAGTGAGCCGCTCTTCGTCGAAGCACGGTACGGTTTCACGGCATATAAGAACTATTTGCAGTCACAGAAGTATCTCGGCCCGGGTACGATTTATGTAGAGAACGTGAACACTGATGACATCTTCGACAATAACCTCTCGTATGATAAAGCCTCGTGGGTGGTTCATATGCTGCGGGGAGTTGTCGGTGACGATATGTTCTTCAACGGCGTGCTCGCCGATTGGTACAACTCCAAGTATCGCTATGGCGCTGTAACCACTGAGGACTTCGACTCCGTTACTTCGAATGCAGTAGGTCAGGACATGAGCTGGTTCTTCAATGAGTGGATTTACGGTGACGGACATCCCGATTATCAGTATGCCTTTGCTTGCTCGCAGGACAGCGTCGGTGGCTATGATATGTTTATGATCTTAAGTCAGGTTCAAACTTATGGCACGCTGTTCAAGATGCCGATCCGCATGGTCCTCCACACAACCGGCGCCGATATAGATACAACGCTCTGGAATGAAGCGGAAGCGGTACAAGTATTTGAGCTGAACCTCCCGGATTCAGTAACCAGCATTTCGTTTGATCCCGACCAATGGATACTGCGAACTGTCTCCCAGACATCATTGAGCACGACGTTTGTTCCTTCAAGCGTTCCGATGGGCTACCTCAACATTCCGTATTATGCCAAGTTGAGGGCGGTGGGCGGTGTCGCACCATATCACTGGACATTTATGGGCGGCGACCTGCCCTACGGCACTACTTTCGAGGGCGACACCGTTGGCGTGATCCAGGGTACACCGTCATATCCCGCAACCTACTATTTCACCGTCTACGTCGAAGACGACGATCCCGGTACGAATGACGGGCATAATGTGAGCATGAGTATTGAGATCTCGGCGCAGGCGCCATACGTTGCGGGGGATGCTGATGGAAGTGGAAGTATCTCGGTTGCTGATGCGGTCTATCTCATCAATTATATATTTGGAGGTGGGCCTGCACCTGATCCAGTTTCCGCCGGCGACGCCGATTGCAGCGGCGGAATTTCTATCGGAGACGCAGTCTACGTAATAAACTATATCTTCGGTGGCGGACCCGCACCTGCGAATTGTGAGGCGAACTAGCGGAACTGACTTCAGAGTTTAGTCAATCAAGAGGAAATAGAAGAGGCGGAGCGACGATAAGTTGCTCCGCCTTCGTTCATTTGTGGCGCTATGACCAGTCCACCGGGAAAGCTTCCTCTTCTTCAAGGGTCACGCTCTCAGCGGCGGCAAATTCGTGCACTTTTGAACGTAGCTCACGCAGGTCCCTGGATTCGACAATGCAGGCATCGGCTGCCCACGTCGAGAAGTCCGACCAAAAGTCAAAGTACTCGGCTGACAGAATAACGGAAATCCCGGGATGGTGTTCTTTGACCAGATCGAGCAGTCGTCGACAATTTGCATCGTCGTGGCCCGATTTCAGAATTACCATGGTGACTTTGCGCGAATTAAGTTGCTGCTCGAGTTCGTCCGCGGAGCCGGCGAACAGGAACTGCAGATTCTCATCGGAGAGCAGGCGAGCGCACTTTTCACGAAACTGTAGGCTGCGGCTGACAATGATGACTTCGCTCATCGGTTCACCTCCTATTGAACCGTTGCCGTTTCAGGCGTGGAAGGCAAAGCGAGACAGCAGAGTATGATTCCATTCAAAAGTGCTGAAGTTTATCGTTGCAGTATAGTACTCGACTTCGGGAGTCAATGCGGGCGCCGACATCGTTGCGCCCCGACCGCTCATCGAGAAATGCACCTGAGAGGGCGTTCATCTAGGTATACGTGAGTTCTCGAAAGAATGGAACTGCGATTACGACAGCGAAGCGATTTTTCTCTGGGAACAGCCGACTTTTTTCCGGATCAGTGGCCTAATAAGACTTCAGCCGCCCCTTCAGAAATGACCGCTCAGCTTCGTTCTCCGTCAGCTCAATCGCTTTGCGGTAAAATAAAGTCGCGTTTTCGGAGTCGCCACTGCGACGGGCAAAATCGGCCTGAACCGCCCAATAAAGGTAGTACCCTTCGATGCGCGGGTTACCGGCAAGGTCGGACAGAATGGAACTTGCCGCTTCTGTCCCGCGGTGGTAGGATACTGCCGTTGCATAGTTAAGCGCCACGACCGGGGAATCTGTCAGCCTGAGCAACTGCTCATAGAGGTAGATAATCTGCTTCCAGTTCGTCTCCGCGAACGATCTCGCTGCCATGTGACACGAAGCGATACCAGCTTCAAGATGATAGCGGCTCAGCTCAGTGCCCGTACTCGCCTGCTTTAGCGCCTCGGCTCCCCGCGCCACCAATCGTCGATCCCACCTGGTGCGGTCCTGGTCCGCCAGGAGCAGCAGCCCACTTGCGCCGCCTATTCGAGTATCGAAACGTGCCGCGTGAAAGCAGAAAAGTGCCATCAACGCGAATGTTGAGGGTTGCGCTGTTGTCGCAGAGTCCAGCAGCTTTTCAGTCAGGCGAATCGCTTCAAAGCAAAGCTCGCGCCGCAGCAGAGCGTCACCATGGCTGGAAGTGTAACCTTCGTTAAACAAGAGGTAGAGCGCCTGCTGAACTACGGGCAGCCGCTGCATAAGTTCCCTGCGGGACGGCAGGATCAGTTTCATGCTATCCTGCTGCAGCTTCCGACGCGCTCTCGAGATCCGCTGCGCAACGGTGTCCTCGCTTTGCAGCAGCGCTTTGCTGATTTCTCTGGTCGAGAAGCCTGATAGCCACTTCAGGATTATCGCAACCTGAGCGTCCGGGGGAATTGAGCGCGAGCAGCAGGCGAACATCATAGCCAGAAGATCACTGTCAGTTCCCTCTAAGTTTCTGGAAACAGATGCATCCGCTATTGCAGAATACCCTCCCTTTGCAGGACTGTCGCTGGAACTCCCCTGGGTTCGGCCTTGCCGCCGCAGCTGGTCGACGGTACAGTTACGTGCGACTCGGTGCAGCCAGGCCGCCGGGTTGTCCGGTAACCCTCGTAATGGCCAGATTCGCAACGCTCTCAGGAACGCTTCCTGGATCGAGTCTTCCGCGGCCCGAAGATTCTCAAACCCGAATTCGTGCAGCAGAGATGCCAGTATCCGGCCATATTCATGGCGAAACAGATGCTCGACAATTTCATGCCCCGACCTGGCATCTCTCCTCTGACGATCCGACTGTCTCATTGGTAGTCGCTTACTTGCCTTATCTCCACCCAGCCATTATTTTTCAGGTTGGGGCTGGATCTGGCTATCTCGACTGCCTCATCGTAGCTCTGGGCTTCTATGAGAAAATATCCCCCCACCGCCTCTTTGGTCTCCGCGAACGGACCGTCGGTAATTTTGCCAGCCTCGCGCCTGACCACGCGACCGCTGGGCTGCAGTTCGTCACCTGCCTTGAAAATCCCCTGCTCCCGCAGTTTCTTTACCCAGCCGATATACTCCTGAACGACCTGCTGCAATTGCTCCGGCGAGAAATCCTCATAATCGCCGCCTCTGAATAGGTACACATAATCCGGCATTTCTTGCTCCTTCGTAGTGTGATGATAGTTAAATGGTTTTCATGAGGCTGTAACATTCTGCAATGTTCAACCTACTATAGCGACGTTTCAGCCACTACAGACCTGACACAAATCTAAGAATTTCTTCAAGAATCGATTGCAGCAGGGCCGCAACCGCTGCTTAGCACTATCTGCCGAGCCCTCCTGAATTCCAGAAATTAATTGTGACCAAAGCGACTCTGCCTTAGATTCCCTGAAATCGAAAGTCGCCAGGGCACAGTAACCAAGAGGATAAGGGTGTCTGCATCGGAAGCAAAATACCAGCCTGTCGATATACAAACTGAACTAAGCCGTGATCTCGGCATCGTCTCAGCGCTGGCGATCGGCGTCGGCACCATGATCGCCGCCGGCATTTTCACTCTCTCAGGTCTGGCGATCCGCAATGTTGGCTCCGCAGCAATAATATCCTTTCTGCTTGCCGCGGTAGTAGCAACTTTTACGGCGCTGACCTATTGCGAGTTTTCCTCGATCTACCCCCACTCTGGCGAAGGCTATCTGTATGCCCGCCGCACCTTTTCGGCGCCATTTGCCTATTTTGTGGGCTGGGCGCTGTTTCTCGGATATACCTCCTCCTGCGCCTTCTACCTGGTCAGCTTCTCTTCCTATTTCTTCGAATTTATCGTTGAAACCAAGTTGGAGAGCATTTCCGGATTGGTCGCGCTGGCAATCCTGACTCTGCTCAATATCAAGGGTACGAAAGAGAGCGGTTCGTTTCAGGTAATCGTGACGGTTAGCAAAGTGATTCTGTTGGGGTGGTTTATTGTCGGCGGATTGTCAAAAGTTAACACGCAGGAACTGATGGAGCGGCTCGACACAAACGTTGTCGATATCGCCTCGACTGCCGCGATGGTATTCATAACCTTCTTCGGGTTCTCTGCGATTGCGGCGTCCGCAGGTGAATTTAAGAACCCGACCAAGACAATTCCGCGAGCCATCTTTATCGCCATGGGCTTTGTCACCGTGCTCTATACGCTGGTCGTGATCGTAGTCGCTTCCTCAAAACTTACGACTTTCACTGAGGCCGCCATGGGAGAGGCCGCAAAGATCTTTCTTGGCCCGATTGGAGGGCTGGTAATTGTGGGCGGAGCATTGTTTTCCATGATTTCTGCGTCTAACGCCTCGATTATGGCGGGGTCACGCGTGACCCTATCAATGGGACGTCTCGGTCACCTGCCGGAGGGCGTGGGCCAGGTTAGCCGCCGCACCCGCACGCCGATTGTGGCTTTGCTGCTAGTTGGCGGAATGATCGCAGTGTTCATGCTCTTACTGCGACTTGAAGAGCTGGCGCATTTTGCTGACACGGTTCTGCTGCTGGCGCTGATTCTGGTGAACATGGCTCTGATAGCTCACCGGCGCAAGTATCCCGACCTCAAACGCCCCTTTCGAGTTCCGCTTGTTCCACTGCTGCCGATTCTGGGGATCATCGCCAATCTCTACTTACTGGTGCAAATTGTGCCCCACTTCTACTCATTCTCGCTGGCAGTTGGGGCGCTGATTCTCGGAGTGCTGGGCTTCTTTGCCTGGAAAGGATCACAGGGTCCCGAAGAGGAAATCCCGGGGCTGCCCTCCCGTGTCGCTGTCGAACGCAAGACCGCCGGCGAGGGGGGATTTAGAATATTGGTTCCTCTGCATAATCCAGCCAATGTCGAGCCACTCATCGAACTGGCGGCCGCGATCGCGAAAGATCGCGATGGCGAAATCGTAGCTTTGCGAGTCGCGCTGGTGCCTGAGCAGCTGCCCCCTGCTTTGGAGGAACGCATAGTGGAGCGCGAGCGCGACATGCTCGAGTTGGCCCATCGCGTCGCCGGAAATCACGGCGTGCCGACACGCTCGCTGATTCGTGTCGGCCACAATGCGGCGCGCGCTATTCTGGAAACGGCCAGCGAACGTAATGCCGATCTGATTCTACTCGGTTGGAAGGGTTACACCAAGACGGCTAAACGGGTTTTTGGCGAAGTCGTCGACGACATCGTCAGCAGGGCGAAGTGTGATATAATGCTGGTCAAGCTTGTGGGCAATGAACCGATTCGCAAGATTCTGCTTCCCACCGCCGGCGGCGAGCATGCCCGTTGTGCCGAGGGCTATGCGGCCTCGCTGGCAAAACAGCCAGGTGGTTCGCTCACCGTCGCTACTGTCGTCAGCCCCCAGGCTAACGAGGCAGCCGGGCAGATTACCGCAGATACTCTCGCTAAAGCACGAGAGCGTCTTTCAGTTTACTCCGATTTGGATTTCACCACCACGACCCTCACCGGCAAATCGATCCAGGGCGCCATCCTGAAGGAAGCCGAAGGCTATGATGCCATCGTGGTTGGCGCCGCCAGTCAGAGTGTCTACCGCAACATCCTCTTCGGCAAGATCCCCGAGCACCTGGCCGGCCGCTCTCAGCTACCGGTGATTGTGGTCAAGCATTACCACCCGGTCAAAGCCCTGCTCGGCAAGGTGATGAGTGAGTAAGCTCTCCCCTGGATTGTCCGATTACATCCCGGATCAATGCCAAAAGGGTCGATTTAGCGCTTGCGTTTCAGATATCCAAACTTAGATTGAGATTAAGGTCTATCCTATAAGAAAATAAGGGTCTCAATTGACCGAAGGGGTGAATTATGTGCAAAAAGGTACTTTCTCTCGTAGCCTGCTGCCTCGTTGTGCTTGCTTCTCAACTAACTCTTGCAGCGGATCATGCGTTTGT
>CAYXUL010000058.1:0-21261 GCA_964468475.1 uncultured Ignavibacteria bacterium
ACCAGCCCAGCACCAGCCCTCATGGCAGCGTTGGCTGCCATAACGGCAGCTCCAGTCAATCCAACTGAACCTGCCACAATGAACAGCTTGCCACAGTCACCCTTGTGTGCTGTCGGTGCCCGGGGAGGTACCCAATCGTTGATTAGCTCAGGCGTAACCAGATTAATGCGAATGTCTTCCGCACCGATGGCTTCCTCCGGCATACCGATATCGATCACTTCAATATGCCCGCAATACTCCCGAACCGGGTAGAAATAGTGTCCCAACTTGGGAAGACCCAGGGTGGCAGTATAGGTGGCTTGCACCGCCGCATTTCCGACCTTCCCGCTAGTGATATCTACACCGGAAGGTGTATCAACCGCAAGGACAGGAACACCGGCATTGTTTATTGCCTCAACCGCTGAGAGGAAGGGTTCTGATATCTCCCCATGGAAACCGGTGCCAAATACGGCATCGACCAGCAGGTCATTATCGGAGAGGCCAGCTGCACCCGCAGTCTCTTCGAGGGCAGAAACCTTAATCTCCAGCTCATAGAGTCTATTCAGGTTAGTTAGAGCGTCCCCCTTGACTTTGTCGCGATCCGCCAGCAGGAATACCTTGGGAAGTGCTCCCCAGGAGAGGAGATAGCGGGCAATGACATAACCATCCCCGCCATTATTGCCGGCGCCGGCAAGAATTGCTATGCGCTTTCCG
Organism: uncultured Ignavibacteria bacterium; assembly: GCA_964468475.1. Taxonomy (GTDB): domain Bacteria; phylum Zixibacteria; class MSB-5A5; order CAIYYT01; family CAIYYT01; genus JBECKX01. The sequence goes on from CAYXUL010000058.1 coordinate 694, forward strand.
GCTGGATTACCGGAGAAGATGCGATCCCTGATAAATTCGGCGATCCCGCGACCGGCGTTTTCCATCAACTCGAGCCCCGGGATTCCTATTCCCTCGATGGCGCGCTTGTCGATCGCGCGCATCTGCTCGGCGGTCACCAATTTCATTAACGGCTACTTCTTGTGAGTGGTTTTACTTCCTGCCTTATTCTTTTTGCGGCGTTTCTTGGACTTACTGGGAAACGCAAACTTGAACACTTCTTCGATACGCTCCACCGGATGAAACGTGAAGTGCTTCTTAACTTCCGGCGGCAGATCAATCAGATCCTTCTCGTTGTCCTTGGGGATGATAATTTCATTGTAGCCGGACCGCAGCGCCGCCAGGCATTTTTCTTTCAATCCGCCGATCGGCAGGACCAGACCACGGAGGGTAATTTCACCCGTCATGCTGAGCTTCGTTTTAATCGGACGACTGGTGAACATGCTCACCAGGGCGGTGGCGATAGTAATACCTGCCGACGGACCATCCTTGGGCACAGCGCCCGCGGGTACGTGCACGTGAATGTCAACCTTGTCGAACTGATCGGGGTCGATTTTCAACTCCTTCGCGGCTGAGCGAATGCAGGAAAGCGCCGTCTGAACCGACTCTTTCATCACGTTGCCCAACTGACCGGTCAATGTGAGTTTGCCGTTACCCGCCATTTTGGTGACTTCGATGTAAAGGATATCTCCGCCGGCTGACGTGTACGCCAGTCCCGGCACCACACCGACTTCGCCCTCGCGCGGTATGCGCTCGGAGATGATTTTCTCCGGGCCGAGATACTCGACCACTTTGGCAGCATTGACCGTCGTTCGTTGCTTCTCACCGGTGGCGACCTGTTTGGCTACCTTGCGGCAGATTTTCGCCAGCTCGCGTTCGAGGTTGCGCAACCCCGACTCACGCGTGTAACTGCGGATCACTTTGAGGATTGCGTCATCACGGAAGCGCAGGTTGCTTTTCTTCAGACCATGGTTTTCAATCTGGCGCGGCACCAGGTATTTCTTGGCAATTGCCAGCTTCTCATTCTCGGTGTACCCGGGGAGACGGATCACCTCCATGCGGTCGAGCAGAACTGAGGGGATCGTTTCGAGAATATTCGCAGTAGTGATAAACATCACCTTGGAAAGATCAAACGGTACATCGAGGTAATGATCGGAAAAAGTGTTGTTCTGCTCGGGATCAAGCACTTCCAATAACGCCGACGCCGGATCGCCACGGAAGTCCTTGCCGATTTTGTCTATTTCATCCAGCATCACTACCGGGTTATTCGAATCACACCGCTTGATCGACTGAATAATCCTGCCGGGAAGCGCGCCAATATAGGTGCGGCGGTGGCCGCGAATTTCCGCTTCATCATGCATTCCCCCCAACGCGATACGCTGGAAATTCCGTCCCATCGCTCGCGCAATCGACTTGCCAAGCGATGTCTTACCAACTCCGGGCGGGCCGACGAAACAGAGAATGGGCCCTTTGAGTTCAGCTTTGAGTTTCCTGACCGCGAGAAATTCCAGAATGCGATCCTTCACCTTTTCCAATCCGTGATGATCCTCATTGAGGACCTTGGTGGCATCGCCAATATCCAGTTGATCTTCGGTCGAGCGACTCCACGGGAGTGTTGCCAGCCAGTCGAGGTAGGTGCGGCTGACCGTGTACTCGGCCGCGGAAGGGTTCATTTTGGCGAAACGGTCAAGCTCCTTCTCGGCTGCTTCTCGAGCAACATCGGGCAAGCCGTTTTCCTCGATCTTCCGCTTGAACTCATTAATCTCGTTGGTGCGCTCGTCATCCTCACCCAATTCCCGTTTGATCGCTTTCAACTGCTCGCGCAGCATATACTCACGCTGCATCTTGCCCATCTCCGCCTGAGCATCGGTCTGAATCTTTTGAGAGAGCTCGAGCACGCCAACTTCCTTGTTGAGGTGCTGAATCAGCAACTCGAGCCGGTGCTGCAGATCGAAAGTCGACAGCAACTCCTGCTTCAGGTGGATCGTCAAGTTAAGATTTGAGGCTACATAATCTGCCAGTTTGGAAGGATTCTCCTGATTCAATGCGGTGATGTAGATTTCCTCGGAGATGCTCGGCGCCATATCAACGATTCTCTTGACCAGATCGAGGCAATTACGGCGCAGCGCCTCGATCTTGACCGAAGTCACATCAGGCACCTCGTGCACTTCCACTTCCGCCACCAGATTCGGTTCCGATTCGAGGCGATTCTGGATCGTAATCCGATTCAGGCCCTGTACCAGAAATCGCACCGATCCATCAGGGAAGCGCAGCATCTTGAGCACGGTCACGGAAGTACCGACATCGTAGAGATCGTCGAAGTCGGCATCGGTTCCATGCTGTTCACGGCGCGTGAAAACTCCAATGGTTTCGTTATTCAATAAGGCGTCGTCAACCACTTTTGCCTGTTTCTGATCGACGATCATCATTGGCATTACCAGGTAAGGGAAAACTACCATCCCTTTTACCGGCAGAATCAACATCTTTTCGTACGACACCTTTGGTTGTTCTCTCTCTGCAACTGCTTGTGTCACTCGATCTTATCCTCTTGTTAGCATTGCCCGCGCTCTTCCTGAGACGCTGTTTCAGCAGCGCCTAATTTGCCCCCTTAGCACGATTTACAATATATATACGTTATCGTAAAGATACTACGAAAGCTTCATCCGCAAATGGGACAAAGTCCAACTGCGAGAAGAGTTTCTAGAATGCGGCTTCCTGCCACTCCCTGACCTGACGCTCGTAATCCTGGGCCAGCATCTCGGCAGCGGTGCGATTCTCCGATTCGGCGAAAACGGTGAAGTAAGCTTCGTTTCGGCTGGGAGCAATCCAAACCCAGCTTCCGTTTTCCTGAAAACGGGCACCATCGACCAATTGCCGGTTCTTGCCTTCGGTATGCGCCATCAGCAGCCTCATTACCTGACCCTTTTTGGCCCAGGGGCAGGGTACCTGTGAGCTGACGCTGTAGTATTTCTCGTGCAGTTTGCGCAGCTCACTCAGTTCGGCGTCATTTCTGGCAAGGAGTTCGAGGACTTTGATCGCACAGAACATCGCATCGGCACCCAGCTGGAACTTTGAGAACAGGAAACCACCGCGGGTACCACCGACAAAGTCTACATCCGGTTGTTGAAACGCCTGCATCATGGCGAGGTGATCGCTGCGCACGCGTGTCACACCCACGCCATACTCGGACGCAATCCGCTCGACGCCCATACTCGCCATCACCGGCACTGCAATCTTGTGCGCCAGATTATTGGCGAGGAACAGTGACGTAACTATTAACAGCAGCATTTGATCGGAAAGCACATCGCCGTTGCGATCGACTACGATCATTTTCTCGGCGCCACGCCCGATCTGAATTCCCAGATCAGCGCCCAGGGAGCGAACAATCGACTGCATCTGTTGAACACCATGCTGCTCCGATTCGAGCGGCAAATTCGGATCAGGATAGCCGTTAAGCGAGATCACTTCCATATCGAGGGCGGCGAAGATTCCACCGAATATCTCGGAAGAACCGCCGTGCGCAAAATCGATCACGACTTTGAACTTCCGTTGCTTGATAACTTCGGTGTCGATGTTCTTCAGAAAATCGGCGCGATACGACTCGAGTATCCGGGTGGAATAATCAAGTTGCCCCACTTCAGTGATATCAGCCCGACGATAATCCTCACGCGCAAATAACGCCTCGATGGAGCGAGTTCGCTTAGGCGGCAGATCCATCCCGTCGGGGCCGAGGAATATCAAATCCGTTACTCGGTAATCACCGGGGTTCTGACGAATGTACACACCTCCGGTATGCCGACCCGATTTCAGCTCGTAGCGCATTACCGGGATCGGAAGGGTCCTCAGGTCGATGACATTGACACCGCCGGACAGTACTCCTGAAATCAACGCTCGCGAAAAGACGCGCGACCCCGCCGCCACGCCGCGCGAAACCACAATCGAACTATCTTTGGTGAGAGTTGCCGCGAATGCGGTCCCTAATTTGGCTGCAAACTCAGGAGTGACCTCAACATTGGCTAAGCCGGTGACTTTGGAATCGGTAAAAAGCTCGCGGTTCCATTTCTCTCCCCAGATCAGGGAGGATGACACAGTCGCTCCCGCCTCAACTTCCTTGCCGGGCCAGATTTTGCAATTATTGCGGATGGTTGCTCCTGCCCGCAGCTTCACGTGGTCGCTGATAACAGCATCTTCATTGATTAGTACATCTCTTTCGATCAAGACATTGTCGCAGACAATCGCCTGCGCTACCTGCGCTCCGGATTGGATCTCTGTGTCGTGCCAGATGACACTGTTTTCGATCTTCGCGTGCTCACCGATCCGACAACGATCGCCGATCACCGAGTTGCGCACGGTTGCACCCTTGGCTATTTCTGCATCATTGCCCAGAATGACGTGCCCCTCAATCACTGCATCATCGCTGACATGAAAACTCCTGGGCAGCCAGATCGTGGCGCCATCACGCTGATGCTTGTTGCTGTCGGTCTCGATTTGCACTTTCTCATGAAGGATATCCTGGTGCGATTTACGATACTCCGACAAATTACCAACGTCACGCCAGTACCCTGGCGCGATATAACCGAACAGTGCTTCCTTGTCGCGCAGCATTCCGGGGAAGAGATCCTGGGAGAAATCGAACTCCTCCTCCACAGGAATGCGTTCGAATACCTCCGGCTCCAGAATGTAAATTCCCGTGTTGATTGTGTCGGAGAACACCTCGCCCCAGGTTGGTTTTTCCAGGAATCGGGAGATGCGGCCGTCGTCATCGGTTATAACCACGCCATACTGCAGGGGATTTTCCATCCGTGTCAGAATAATCGTGGCTTTGGCCTGATTCTCTTCGTGGAACTTGATCGCGGCGGTCAGATCGAAATCGGTAAGTACGTCACCGCTGATCACCAGCACACGATCGCCCTTAAAGAACTGCTCTGCATTCTTCACGGCGCCGGCGGTGCCATAGTCAGCCTCAGCCAGCATGTAGTCAATCTTGACTCCCCAATCGGAGCCATCTTTGAAGTAGCTTTTGATTTCCTCAGGTTGAAAATAGAGCAAAGTCACCAGCTCTCGAAGGTTGTGGCGCTTGAGCAGATTGACAATGTGGTGCAGCATCGGCAGATTTGCTACCGGCACCATCGGCTTGGGCAGACTCTGCGTCAGCGGCCTGAGCCGCGTGCCAAATCCCCCCGCCATGATTACGGTTTTCATGGTTTTATCCAGTCCTGCTTATCCTGTATTATTCTCGTAACAGATTGCTTTCAAAGTACTTAATAACGTCAAAGAAGTCATCATAGTCAATCCAGTCAACGCCTTTTTCTCGCGCTACCGACACCAGATCATCGCGCGCGAAAAGAAGATCCGCCTCACCAACGGCACAGCGATCGGAGAAACCGTCACCAATGTATACGCACAGTTCGCCTTCTGAGCTTAAGCTCCTGATGCGTTCTCCCTTGCAGGTGCCACATAGTCCGCAGCCGTCCACGAAATATGGAAAAGAGGGATGGAGGGCACCATTGATGAAATGCGCATGATTGCAGTGCACGTCGAGATCACCCAGACCAAATCGTTGCAGGAAGGCGCTGATATAGAAATCGAGCCCGTCGGAGACAACATGCATGGGGATATTCGCTGTCTTCATCAATTCAGCGAATTCTTTGAAGCCACCCATCAAGTCGATCTTTGCAACTTCTGCAAGGATCTCTTCACGACTCGCTTTGAGGTAGGCGCACTCCCTGAGCAGGCACTCGCGTGAATCGATCTTCTGGTTGATCCAGAGTTTCACCGTGCCGCTGTTCTTGTGTGCGCTCAGGTGATTGAAAACGGTTGCACCCACGTCGCGCGCGGAAATGGTGCCGTCGAAGTCGCAGAAAACTCTGATTGGTTGGGCAGTCATGAGATCACAAACCGCAGTAACAGCCAGATGACTACCATAGAACCTGCCACCGTGGCTACCAGAGTCGATTTCTTTATAAAGAGAACGATTGTCAGCAGCACCAGTCCGAGAGGCACCAGCGCCAGATAAAGGTGCGAGATCACTGTAGCTACATTGTCGGTACGTTCCCCGAGACCGAGATGTTGTACGATGACCGCCAACACCAGCATGGCAATCATCAGATACCAGATAATCTGGTAGATCAGGCCTGCTTCCTTGCTGTTGCGGTTCATAGGTTCATCTTCCATCACTCTTTTCCTGTTCATCTCAATCCCACGTCTTGATTATCAGGTTGATGGCAGTATAGACGAGAACCAGGGAAAATACGATCTTGAGATAGATAGATTCGATCTTATGAAACAATCGCGAACTCACAAATGCGCCCGCCACCGTGCCGAGTGCTGCATAGGCGAGGAAATGTGTCGGTATCTCACCGCGATGCAGGTACGGCAACAGGGCAAAAGCAGCACTGATACCCACCATCATTGCCGAGGCGGCAACCGCCTGTCTCATCGGCTTTCCCAGCAGCAATCTCAGGATCGGCACTTTGATCACGCCGCCGCCGATCCCCAGGAGTCCCACCAGCCCGCCGGCCAGAAGTGACCCACTCAATGCGAGAGGGTAGCGATGACGCTCCGAGTGCTTATCGTTGGAGTTGCCCGGCTGGCGTACCAGCATCATTGCCGCAGCGAGGATCATTACGCACGCAAAGAGAATGGCGATGACGCGATCGGGGATCATTCCTGCCACCACGGCGGCACCATAGGAACCGATGATCGTGGTGATTTCCAGGATTAGTACCGCGCGCAGGTCAACAAGGCCATCCGGCAGGTAGCGGGAAGTTGCAGTCACAGAGGTCGCCATCACGCAGCAAAGCGACAGCGCTACTGCCTGGTGTATCGGCAGATCAAGCAGCAACGTAAAGATTGGCACGAGCAGCACTCCGCCACCCAGTCCCAGCACAGCCGCCAGAGCGCCTACACCGCTGCAGAGAAGAAAGATCAACCAGGGGGAAGTACCCACAGGCCGCTATTCCCCGACCACGGCTATAGCCTGCTGCAGGCAGTTGTCCCGTAGCCTCAGTCTTTGATTGAGCGTCAATTCACCACCAATCCAGGTGCGATAGATTGAAACGAGAAGATACCGCAGCACTTCCTGTCGAATGCCGTCGAGCGACACTTTGCCTTCAGCCTCAGCCTTGCGCTTTATGCTGTCGACCAGCGGACGCACGCGGGAGTCACTGCGATAGAAGTTGAGTGTATTGGCGGCATCACGCACCGGATCAAAGCTGAAGCCGACCTGCTCGAGATATGACTTGAAGGATTCGAAGAGGGAATCTTCATCATCAACAGAGGGAATCTCAGCGTACTGTCTTGACACCACGAAATCGTGAAGGTAGCCCTGATGGATGATGCGGAACATCATCGGCGACATGCGAACCGGTTCACATTTAACGGCGGGGATTATCTCATTGCCGACATCTTCGTTGGAGTCGAGTGAGTCATCACCCTGTGAGCCATCGAAGGCCGAGGGGACCACCTTAGCAGTGGAAACATAGAGACGCTTACCGGAGCGCAACACGATCTCATCATCTATACCGCTCAATCCCAGCGTCCTTGTTCCCACCGTTGTAAACTGGTATCCGGTTGACAGCTCTCGTGCCAGTTTCTCGGCATCGCCGATGGTATGCCGGTCGATCAGCAAAGCTCGCTTTAGTCCCGCGCATTGGTCGGCAATCTCTTTCGCAAGCCGTGGAACGTCAAGCCGGCTCTCAGGAGAGGAAATCCCGCTGCAACCGCGCAAGTCGATGATTACACGCTTGGTGTTTTCGTTTCGCCTTTGTTTGATGCATTGCATGAGGCTTTGGCCGGAGGAGGCAGTCAGCCTGGTCAGATCCAGGTAAATACCACTAGCAAAGTCATCGCAGGTCATCGCCTCTCGAGCAGTATCGGGAGGAACATACAGCACAAGTTCCTGCTGCTTGCCGGAGCGATCGACTAGTGCGCTCAGGGTGTCACCGACATGATTGTTGAGGAACTCTTCAAGGTCTTCCGGCGGCTTGCTCGAATCGCGCTGAAACGCCACGACGAGGTCACCCGGTTTAAGGCTGCCTGCCAGGCGGGAGCTGCGCGTTATGGCTTGAATCCTGATTCCGGCTGAGTCACGCTGGGTGGTCAGGCCCCAATCAGAGAGGGAAGTCGACGAGTCCGGGGCTAGAGGTTCATCCCGCAGCTCCGTTTTGAAGGGCATCACGCTTTGCATGCCCTGCCAGGCGCCGGCAAAGATCTGCTCAGGTTCGAGTTCGCCGTAGTATCGCTCGGCCAACAAGTCGGACTGCTGGGCCAGCACCATCATGATCTTGAACAGGGAGTCCTGCATGCACAGCCAGGCACTTCCCAGCACCAGAATAACTGTTAGGGTGAAGAATGCCAGGGTATAGCCGAGATCGATTCGATTTTGGCTGCGTGATGCCAGCTCAGTAGCTTTTTCTGACTTTTCTGCGCTCAAGCAGAGCCTCCGAATGAGTGCGAACTTCTTGCCAAAGTTGTTGCGCGGATTTATGGCCGTTCAATGTCACAATGCGGCGGGCATCTTTTTCGGCCAGTTTGAGGAAGCCCTTCCGCACGCGTTCGTGAAAGGCGCGCGCAGCAGCTTCCATCCGGTCACGCTTTCTCTTTAACCGCTTATGCGCCGTCAAAACATCAACATCCACGAGAAAAGTCAAATCAGGTTTCAAGCCGCTTGCGGCAAAAGAGTTTGCCTGTCGGACATTTCGTTCCGGGAGCCCGCGTCCATATATCTGATACGCAAAAGTCGAGTCAGCAAAGCGATCGGTAATTACGACTTTGCCGCTGTCAAGCGCAGGCGTAATCGTCTTCTCCACCAACTCCGCCCGCGCTGCCAGAAACAACAACAGCTCTGCACGAGCCGACATCCCGTCATTCCTACGACTGAGCAGGATCTCGCGAACCGCCTCTGAAACCGGCGTTCCACCCGGTTCACGCAGAAAGAGAACGTCATAGCCGGCGAGTCGCAGGTGCTTATCTAACAGCTGCGCCTGCGTCGATTTACCGGAACCGTCGATCCCTTCGAATGAGATCAAAACTCCTGTCTTACTCATTTTCTGTTTCATGCCGTGAATATACGTCTCTTAGCGGAGATTACAAAGAGGATGGGACAGGAACATCTCACACTTTGACAGGAGCGCAGCTACTTCGGTACCCGCACCAGCAAAAACACGCCAAATACCAGAAACACCACATTTGTCCCCCAGGCCGCCACGAGCGGGTCCAGCAAACCATTATGCCCCATTTCGATGGCGACTTTGACCATCGTGTAGAACACGAAAGAGACTCCCATCGAGAGGCCGAAGCTGATCCCCAGCCCGGCGCGCCGAGGATTGGATGCCAGGGACACCCCGATCAGGATAATTATGACATTGATGAACGGAAACGAAACTTTGTTGTAAAGGTCAACAACCTGCCGGGTGACATTCTTGCCCAAAGCTCGGCTCACCTGAATAAACTCTCTCAGTTTGAAATACCCCATCGACATCGCATCCTGCCGCGAAAACCAATCCTCGAAGTAGCTGGGTTTCTCCTTAAAGTCGTTGAATACGACTGTATCTCTGTGAGCGATCGTAATCGGTTTGCTCGCTTCGTCAAGATCACCGATGCGCTTGATCTCTACGTCTGTTCCTACCCAGACGCTGTCGCGCCAGAAGAATTTCTTTGCAGTAGTAACGTTGGTGAGGCGATTACCGGCAAAGGTCTGAATCACGACATTCTCGCCGCTAGCCGACTTCGAGATGTAGTTGGAGAACCGGAAAATCCTGCCCTCTAATCCCTGAAATAGTTGATCCTTGTACACCTTTGACGATTCCGCCTGGCGGCGTTCGATTCGCTCCGCCTGGATGACATTCTTGCGATGGTTCGCCTCCGGCAGGATCATCTCGCCAAAAACCCAGAGACCGGCAGCGATCAGCACGCCGCCCGCCATCAGAGTATAGGCGATTTTGTAAACCGAGATCCCGGCGGCTTTCATAGCGGTCAATTCGTTTGACTTTGCCAGCAGACCAATCGAGAAAATCGCCGCCAGCAGGGTTGCTACCGGGCAGGTAAGAACTACGATGAAGGGGGTGTAGTAGATATAGTAAAGGAAGATATCGCTCGACTTCGCGCCCGACTCTACAAAGCGCCCGATGTTTTCGACCAGATTAATCAGATCAAAGATGATGATGAAGCAGACGAGCGCTACGACAAAAGTGAGGAAGAACCTGCGCAGCAGATAGCGGGAAAAGATACTCACGCTCTTTTGCCTCGCCAGAACAGCATCCGTAACGTCTCGAAGAAACCTTTCTCATTCCGCACCCAGTAGATAAGGATGAGACCAATACCCACCAGCAGGATATTTGCCGACCACATCGCCGACCACGCAGGGATAATCAACCTGTCAGCCAGTTGTTCGCCACCGATCAGAAACGCCCAATAGATGGTGAACAGGCCGATGGAAATACCCACCGACAACGCCATCCCGCCACCGCGACTAACGACGCCCAGCGGCGCCCCAATCAGAATGAAAGCCAGGCAAGCCGCGGGCAGGGAGTATTTTTTGTGGATTTCAACTTTATATTTCGAAATCAGCTTGGTGTTGGTGTAAAGCTGCGAGCGCCTGGTTTTGAAAAGGCGACTCAGCTTAAGATTGGCATTATAAGCCTCACCGGTTACTGCCGCCATGTACTGCTTCTCACTCTTCGTCAGGCGTGGTTGAGGGCTCTCTGGCGGAGTAAGCAAAACGTTCAAAGCTGAGTCGCTGTCAACGATCATCGCCTTGCCGTAGTCAACCTTCTCTTTTTCCCACTCATGCACCTTAACCAGCATCTGAGGAGCCGACATCTCCCGATCGCCTCGAAAATCGTGCTCTGACTCTCTCAACCTGGTCTGCAGGTTGGCAACCTTGAATGACTGTTCCTTGAAAGTCGATATCCGATAGTCGCCGGGATCGTTGGCCGCTTGCTCATGCACCTGGCCATTCATGAGGTTGAATGTGATCGTCTCGTCCTCAGCCGAGAATTTCACCGTACCGCTGTCGGCGGTGATGGTACGATTGATGTTGGGAACGGTGCGGTCATATATCACCGCATTCTTAATTTTTGAAGTGGCATGATCGATATGATCGACGAGAAAGATGTAGCCGGGGATATCATCCATGAAGACACCCGATTGCAGCTGCAAAGTCGGTCGGAGCCTGCCGATATCCGACCTCAGGTTGGAGGCCTTGTGGTTAGCATCAGGCAATACATCGTTGTTAAACCAGATCAGGCCGATTCCGAGCGCTACTGAGGCGATAATGACCGGAATCATCAGCCGAATCAGGTCGATGCCGAGTGACTTTATCGCCAGAATCTCCTTGTCGGCAGTAAGCCTGCCGAATGCCATCAGGGTTCCCACCAGCACCGCCATCGGTATCGCCAGCGCCAGCATCCACGCCAGATTGAGCACAAGCAGCTTGATAACTATCCAGGTGGAGATGTCCTTGCCGATGATCATATCCAGCATGCGCGGAATAAAGTCGATGATCAGCACAAAGACGATAATGAGGAACGCGAACAGAAACGGCCCCACGTGTTCCTTAAGAATGTAGCGGCTCAGAATCCACATCGTCCCATTCTACAAGTCAGGAAACGTTACGGGCAAGCAAAATCCTTGACTCTCTGCTGCAAACCTGCAAAATTGCCCGCATGCAACTACGATCCGCAAAGGCCGGCGATGCGCTTCTGGGCTTTTACGCTCTCAGCCGCGCTGAGTTAGTTCCCTTCACTGGTGGTGTCAGGCTGGCGCTGGAAATCTCAGATTCATCAGGTAAGCTTCCCGGCGTAATGTGGGGGGAAGAAGCCGAGGCCGCCCACGAGGAGATCAAAGAGGCGCAGGTTGTCAAAGTCAAAGGTCTGGTGGGGGAGTATAAGGGCTCACTGCAGCTACAGGTTGAGAAGATCAGGGCTGCCATGCCGGATGAGTATGATCTCACCGAATTGGTTGCGGCATCGCGTTTCTCCGTCGAGGAGTTAGAAGCAGGGGTTGAAGCAATAATCAACAAGATCCCCGATGAGCAAGTTCGCCAGGTGGTGATTGAGACGATTTACGCCGATGAAGTCAAACCCCGCTATTTTGAAGGCCCCGCCGGCACGAGATGGCACCACGGCTACCTGCGCGGGCTGGCTGAGCACTCTCTCTCAATCGCGCAAGCTGCAGATATGCTCAGTGATCATTACCCGCAACTTGATCGTTCCCTGATGATCGCGGGGGGCTTGTTGCATGATATCGGCAAGATTGATGAACTCTCTGTTGGCAGTACGCTCGGCTACTCTACGGATGGCCGGTTGTTCGGGCATATCGTTATTGGCTGGGATATGGTGCGTCAGACCGCCGAACGGCTGGGACTCTTGAATGACATCAATGTTAAAAAGCTGCTCCACATGATCCTATCGCATCAAGGCAAAAAAGAATACTCGGTGCCGGTGGAACCGGCATTTGAGGAAGCATTTGTCCTCTATTTCCTCGATGAAATCGACTCCAAGCTAAATGCGATGAATCGGATTCGTAACAAGCCGGAGAATGAACAGGCGGAGTTTTCCAGCTACGTAAATCTTCTGCAAACTCAACTCTACCTGCGTAGAAAGCAGGTGGAAGAGGAAACGGCGAGTCAACAGCGGTCGCTGCTTGAACCGGAAGATGAAGAACAGTGATGATAGAATATCACAGAAAAATTCTCGTGTTCGATCACTGGGCCAATAGCGAACTGGCCGGCAAGCTTGCGAGTCTTAACGAGCCGCCCGAACAGGCTGTGAAGATAATGAGTCACATTTTCGCGGCACATTGGCTGTGGCTGGGGCGAATCGCAGCGGCAGGTGAACAAATTGCAGTTTGGCCCGAGATCGAGGTTTCTCAGTATCGCGATCACGGTGACCGCATTCTGGCAAGCTGGAAAACCTACCTGGACAACGTATCATCGACCGACCTTGAGCTTTCGGTAACCTACACGAATACAAAGGGTAAGGAGTTTATCAACACACCCGGTGATATCATAGCTCATGTGGTGCAACATTCGGCGTATCATCGTGGACAGGTTAACCGAATCCTGCGCCAAAGCGGACATGAACCGCCTTACGTAGATTATATCCATTATGTCAGGTCCGTGCTCAACTCCGGTTGAATTGCGGATTCTAGATCATGGATTCCGCGCGCGGATCATACACCGGCAAAACTCTACTGAAGTGTAAGTTGTACTCTACCACCCCCTTTTCACTTGACCGCGTATATCAATAGGGCTATTTTTGTTGCCTGATTTAGGCGCGGAATTAACTGTGTCGTGCCTGCAGGTGTGCGCATGGAGAGAAAATCACCGTTGAGAGAGGGATCGTCCAAGTTGGTAATGGAACAAATGCAGCAGAAGCGCCGGGTCAATTATGAGAGTGCTTCCATCCCCTACGGCCGGATCTGCCTCAAGCTGGGGCTTACACCAAATGTCCTGACGCTGCTCTCCTTCATGGTTTCCATAGTGGCCGGCGTGCTCTACTGGCAAGGATTTCTTATCCTTGGTGCCATCGCCACCCTGATCACCATGCTCACTGATATGCTTGATGGCGCTACCGCCCGTGCCGGGAATTGCGGCACACAATTCGGGGGGATACTCGATCATGTCTCCGATCGCTACGCTGAGGCGGTAATCCTGATGGGGGTTGCAGCGTCCGGATATGTCAATCCTGTCTGGGCGATGTTTGCTCTCTTTGGTATGATCATCGCCAGCTACACTCGTGAAGCGGCTGAATCGCAGGGAAAGATCGATAACGTCGCTGTCGGCGCGGTGGGGCGACTCGAAAAGCTGGTGATCCTGATGCTGGGGTCAGCGGCTGAGTTCTTCTTCCCGGGATATAACCTCCTGATGTGGGCGCTGATTATTATCGGGGCAGCGTCCTATCTCACCAGCATTCAGCGCCTGAGTTACGCTCGCAAGATTCTCAAAGAAAGAGACAAGGGCGTATGATCACCGGAATCGGGAACCCGGTTTTTGATCTCATCGAAACTCCCTATCTGAAAACCGAAGGGCGGGTTTTGTCGGGCTGCTCGACGAACGCCTGCCTGGCACTCTCTAAACTGGGGAGAGAGACGATGCTTGTCGGCAGAGTCGGGAATGACTTCGACGAGATGTTCCGGCACGATATGCAGAGGTTTGGTATCAGGTACGCTGTTGAGGAGTCGGAAGAGTCAGGGGGATTCAAACTCATCTATTATGACAAACATGGCAACCGCACTCTTGATGTGCTTGGCGACGCCGGTAAGATAGACTTCTTCCCCGAATCTGCGGCAGACTCCGACTGGATCCTGCTGGGACCGATCCTGCAGGAGATCGACCTAAGCTACGTAGAGATGGTGAAAGAACGAAGCGGCGCCAAGATATTCACTGACCCGCAAGGTTTTCTGCGGCGGGTGGAGAATGGCCGCATCGTGCATGAAAATACGGATGAGATCAAAAAGATCGCGGCGCTATCGGATATTTTCAAGCCCAATGAGATGGAGTGCAAGGTTCTGACCGGCATCGATCCGCGTGAGGACTATGAAACTCCGGCGCGAATGCTGAAAGAGTGGGGCGCGGGTGTGGTGATTATCACGCTTGCCGAAGAAGGTTCGGTGATCAATGACGGTAACGAGATCTATCGCGTACCGGCGTATGCCACTGCGGCGAAAGACTCAACCGGGGCAGGGGATACCTATGCTGCCGGAATGATTTATGCTCTCGATGAGGGCTATGATTATTTTCAGGCTGGTTGTTTCGCAGGTTGCGTGTCAGCAATCATGATCGAAAATTGTGGGCCAGATTTTCCCTTGACTGTGGAAGAAGCCGAAGCACGTAAGGAAAAGTTAATTCATAAAGTTAAGGCAGCGTCAAGCTGACACTGTGAACTTGAATAATCAATCTCTCGCATAACTTCTGGAGGAGTAAACCAATTATGGGTAAGGTACGAGTTGGCATTATCGGCGTAGGTAACTGCGCGTCATCGCTTGTACAGGGAGTAGAGTATTACAAAAACGCCAAGGAGACCGACTTCATTCCGGGCCTGATGCACGTAAACCTGGGTGGCTATCACATCAGTGATATTGAGTTCTCCTGTGCAATTGACATCGACAAGAACAAAGTTGGCAAAGATCTCGCGGAAGCGGTCTTCACCAAGCCGAATAATACTTACAAGTTCTCCGATGTACCGAAGAAGAACCTGACGGTACTGCGAGGCATGACACATGACGGTCTCGGCAAGTACCTCTCTGAGATAATCGAGAAAGCTCCCGGAGACGCCATCGATGTGGCAAAGGTGCTCAAAGAGACCAAGACCGATGTGGTCGTCAACTACCTCCCGGTCGGCTCCGAAGAAGCCACCAAGTGGTATGTCGAGCAGATTCTGCAGGCAGGTTGTGCCCTGGTAAATTGCATCCCGGTGTTCATTGCCCGGGAGAAATATTGGCGCGCGCGCTTTGAGAAGAAGGGTCTGCCGATCATCGGTGACGATATCAAGTCGCAGGTGGGAGCCACCATCACTCACCGCGTTCTTACACGCCTCTTCCGTGAGCGCGGCGTTCGCCTCGAGCGTACCAGCCAGTTGAACGTCGGTGGGAATACGGATTTCCTGAACATGCTTGAGCGCAGCCGCCTGGAGTCGAAAAAGATTTCCAAGACCTCCGCGGTAACGTCACAGCTCGACTACGACATGGGCGCCGACAATTGCCACATCGGACCCAGCGACTACGTTGCCTGGCTTGCTGACCGCAAATGGGCTTACATCCGCATGGAAGGCCGCACCTTTGGTGATGTACCTTTGAACTGCGAGATGAAGCTGGAAGTTTGGGATTCGCCGAATTCAGCCGGCGTGGTCATCGATGCGGTTCGCTGCTGCAAGCTCGGGCTTGATAATGGCCTCAGGTCAGCACTGGAAGCGCCGTCATCCTATTTCATGAAGTCGCCGCCGGTGCAGTACTTCGATGATGACGCCCGCAAAGCAACTGAGCAATTCATCGCCACCTACGGGCAGAAGCCGAAAACTGCGGCTCGTCCACGCGTAGCGGCCAAGAAACCCGCCAGCAAGAAGCCGGCGAAGGCTGCCACCAGGAAGAAAGTCGCGAAGAAGTAGATTTCAGGCGCTATCGTAAGACTCGAGAGTCTAAGGGGCACCCGCCGCGAAGGGCGTGTGCCCCTTTCTCATTTTGTATAACAAAGGCTTTCAATAAATGTCAACTCGCGAAGACATCAGAACCATCCTCCTCCGCGATCTGGAATCGCTGAGGCAAGAGATAGAAGTGTACCCGGACTCGAAAACTATCTGGGCTGTCAAAGACGGGATCACCAACTCAGCCGGCACACTGACTCTGCATCTGTGCGGCAATCTGCAGCACTTCATTGGGGCAGTGCTGGGGAAATCAGGCTACGTGCGCGACCGGGATGATGAGTTCACATCACGAGATCTATCTGCCGATGAATTACTTAAGGAGATTGCGGCGACGTCCGCTGCCGTCGAGAAAACGCTTGATCAGCTGGCTGACAATGTTCTTCTCGCAGATTACCCGGTGCAAGTCGGCGGGCGAACGCTGCCAACAGGTCGTTTCCTGATCCACCTTTGCACCCACCTGGCATTCCATCTCGGGCAGATTGATTACCATCGCCGCCTGGTGACAGGCAACAATGAATCGATTGGGCCTCAGAGCATAAGTGAGCTCTAGTTAGAGCCTGCAAAAAAAACGGAGCGCTCTGCTCCGGCGCTCCGTTCCGTAGAACTCGAATTGACGTTCGAGACTCTATTTTCTATTCCGTTTTCTCAGTATTCCCAGTCCCAAAATGCCGCTGCCAAGCAGAATCAAACTTGCCGGTTCAGGGATAGTCGGGGTTGGCTCCAGATCGGAGAAGAAATTGAGCTGGAAACCTGACTGCGATGTGTGCCGCTCGGCAAAGAAGATGTCGATGTCGTGATAACCCTGGGTGAGGTTGACATTATAGTTGGCGTAAGTAATGCCATGAATTCCGCCAAGATCGAGCACTAACTGCTTGTCAATGAACAGCCAGGAATCGTCGTCCGAGCCCATGCTGTAGTTATAGATCTGGTCGGCATCAACATAGAACTGCCCCTGCCAATGAACGGCGAAATAATACGGGTCACCCGGAACGCCTTCGTTGAGCGGGAACCAGGAGGTCGTAAAATTCCCCTGCAGGTCGGCATCGGAGTCGACGCGGTCAAAGGAATGATAGGTGTTGCTCCACCAGTCCCATTGGTTGATGGCAGTATTTCCAGCTGCGGTCAGAGTCGGAGTGGCGCCGGTAAGAGCTGATTCCACCCAGCCAGTTTGCAGGCCGGTGATAGTAGTCTGCATATCGGGGTGGGTGCTGGGAAGATTGAAATAGGAGCCCATCAGCCCTGCATTGGCTACTGCCGGGATTGCCAGCAAAGCCATCAGGCAGAAGATTATCAGTTTTTCTTTTCTCATTTTGAGTCTACCCTCCTTACAAAAGTAGTAGTGAAGTAGATTTCGAACTTTTCCGTCTTATGTTGAGCAAATTTCGAGCCAAGAGTCACTGTTTGAGTTAAGCTATTGCGACACTGAAACTTAAAATTTTGGCACTGCGCTTCAACCAGACATGTAGTTGCGATTTTGTTCAGAAACCCGACAGTCTTATAGCTGTTCCGAAACGCTTGTGCCGCAAGACCATAGAGCGAATTACCGCTCAGTACCCCCAGTGCTTTGAGGAGAAAATCTATCTCATGGATCAAAGAAATCTAAAAAATCCGTGATCGCTTTTCCTCGAAATTCCTGCGTTGTGGGGTGAAGACGAAACTTAACCCCTTATCCAATACCTGGAGGAGAACGAAATGTTAAACGCGAACACAGTAAACAGAAACCTGGTCAGACTCTTTGGCGCCTTCCTGCTGAGCACTCTGCTGCTGGTAGGCTGCAGCTCTTCAGACAGTAACCCGACGGATCCCGGCAACGGTGACAACAACCCGCCTCCGGTCCAGATCAAAAAGCCGCAGAAGATCACGATCAACAGTATTCAGGTTACCCGCACCAAGAACAAAGCATGGGATCCTTCCGAATTGATCTCGGCGTGGAAAAAGGCCGATCTCTTTGTCAAGCTGGGTCAATCAGGCGGACAAGTCGATTACTCGTCCAACACCATCAATGATGTCAGCCCCAGTGGCAGCTACACGTTCACCAGGCACGGTGGTCTGGGTGGCAAGGATCTTCCGATGACCTATCTCTACGTCGACCAGCTCAGAGTTGAGTTGTGGGACTACGATCTGCTGGGTGGTGATTTGATGGGTGTCGTGACCTTCAATCCCAGTGTGCTTTACAATGATGACGAAGCCACGACCTTCTCGAAGACACTCTACGGCACCAACAGCAGCCGAATCGTAGTACGGGGGACATTTAAGTACTAAGCCGCTGAAAGACCAAACACGAATTAATCTCCCTTTCAGTGGGGTTTTGTTGGAGGCGAGTCCGAAATCGGGCTCGCCTCTTTTGCTGAGCAAGAAATCGAGTTAGTAAAGTCCGCCGCACTGATACGGCCAGTCGTTCGTCTTCCCCACTGGCGCGGGTCCACCACCGAAGATGAAGTTAATGAGGTAGACTGCGTCAGCTATAGTCGCCTGGCAATCACCGTCCGCGTCACTGCAGGCGACTGGGAACGGGTCCGACTTGGGTCCGCCGCCGAAGATATAGTTGACAATGTGGACCGCATCGGCGATTGAATACTGGTCATCCCCATTAGCGTCCCCCGCATCCACGAGGTAGCGATAGGCAAACGGCTCCGGTGTAGTGCAGCCGGGATGAGACGGGTAGCATGGCTCGGGTGGGCAAGTAACGAATGCACTCATCAGTGCATAATCATCGCCGTTAATTAGCCCGTCACAGGTAACATCCGCTCCCGGCGCGGGGGTGGCCCCGCCGCCAGACTGCCAATTTACCATGTACACCAAATCACCAAGACTCCACGCTGTATTGCCGTCGGCATCACCGTACCAGGAGCATAAGATGGCGCAGGTTGAGTCATACGGGGTCACAGTCAGATTGAGCAGCGGATAACCGGGCCGGGTGTCACCGAATTCACGCGACCATTCTTTCCAGGCAAAGTCGGCAGCCTCAAAATACCAGAGCTTGCAGGTCTCAGGGGCAGGATCATCATCGAAGACAAATTGCGGCATAGGGGTTGTATTACCTTCCGCGAATTCAATTGCCACGAAAATCGGTCCGGTCAAACACCCTGCACCCGCAATGTCAACTGTGCCGACATTTGGATAGCCAAAGGTCGCTTCATCGCACACGACGGTTTGTCTCAGCAGCTCGGCGCCGGGTCCGGCGCAGGGGTGACGCACCGTGGCGTGTCTGTCATACACTACAACATCTACCGTCACCGGCCATTGGGCATCGACACCGGTCAGCGAGAACGAAACCGATTGCACCACATGCGGGTATGAACAACTGCATTCACTGAAATCGAAATAGACTGCAACCTGGTCGCCGGGCGTCGGGACCACCTCCTGGCTTCCGGGGGTGCCGCTGAAATATGAGATTGCGCAGAGGTCTTGCGAGACGGCGCCGGCAGTGAGTAGCGTCAGAAGTGCAGAGACAACTACGATCGCTATTGCCAGGCGTGGTAACGCGGATGCATTACTCCCGACAGCTCCATTGGTTGGACGTTTAGTGCCCATTGTTCATCCTCCATTCACGGGTCGCGCAGGAGAAAGGGTTGTTAAGTAAGTCAACTGGTGAAAGACAGTGTTGCCACTTCTATAATAGAGGTTATTGGGGATTTTAGCAACTAACAATGCCGTTGAAATTCTGGCGAAGCGCTGTTGTTCTGGTTGGGAAGCAAGCAAGGTCGATGTTAGTGAAGACACACCCCGTCTTCCGATTCTCCGCAGCAGCGGAAGAATCGGAATCCACCCCTCTTACGAGAGGGGAATTCGGGCAAAGTGCCTGCGACGATTGAGTGATTTCAATCTCAACGCAAATTCAGGCAGAGTTCCAACTGCCTCGTCTCGCGGTTGAGAGAATCGCTCCCTCAATCTTTCCGCTGCTTCCAGAAGTCCTTGAGGATTTTCAGATTTCGCAGGTCGAACTCGTAGCCTTCCTTGCTTTTGGGAGTCTCGAGCAGTTTGGGGATCTTGTCAAGTCGCCTGTCCTGCATGATAAATTTGAAAGCGTCCTTGCCGATCTCGCCATCCCCGATATGCGTGTGCCGGTCGACCCGCGAACCCAGGCCCTTCTTGGAGTCATTCAGGTGGATTACTTTGAGGTACTTCATTCCGATGGTCCTCGAGAACTTCTTCCACGTCTCCTGATAGGTATCTTCCGTGCGAATATCATAGCCTGCAGCAAAGATGTGGCAGGTATCGAGGCAGACACTGATGCGCGTCTTGTCCTCTACCCCGTCGATCATCTCCGCGATCTGCTCAAAGGTATAGCCCAAATGAGAGCCCTGGCCAGCGGTGCACTCCAAAGCGATACGGGCCTTGCAATCTTTGGTTCCTTCAATACAACGGTTGAGCGAATCGATGATTTTCTTCATGCCGTACTCGGGGC
>CAYXUL010000059.1:0-11854 GCA_964468475.1 uncultured Ignavibacteria bacterium
ATTGAGACTTTTGTAGGGCAGGAGTCTCCGACTCCTAACACTTATCTTACCTATAGACTGATTTTTCACGATTAATAAAGCAGGGGGGGGACCAGGGCGACTGCATGAGCCACCCTGGTCGAAGAAGACACGGGCTAGTTGTTTTGACTTGAATTAGGCTGGTCTGAGGTCTTGCCCTTTTCCTGCATTTGCCGCATGCTGTTGTTTCCCATCATGTTGCCATGCATATCGCCCGCCTGCATCATAGTCATCATCCTTTGGTTCATCTGCATTTGCTTTGACATTTCCTGATGAATGGTAGCCATCAGGGACTGCAATTCTTTTTGGTCTGATTTCCATTGCTCCGAGTCATCATTCTTCACGTCGGCCTGGAACTGGGTCTGCAACCGCGAGAAATTCTTCATCATCGTTGATGACATCTGGGTGGAATTCTGCATAAGATCGGTCAGATTCGTGTCGGCCATCTTTTTGCTCTGCTGTGGTTTTGTCATCGAACTCTGCGAGGTGTTATTGCCCATCATCTTGCCGCCCATCATCTGGGCAAAACTATGATTTCCGCTGAGGATGACCATGAATACCAGGATGGCCAACACCGCAATTGCTCGTTTCATCTGGGTTCTCCTCTCCTGACCTGAAATAGTCTCTAATTGTCGGTGATTGTAGTGCATCAAACTTCTATCACTTTCCAGTGTGTCCAAAGTGCTTCTGTCCGGGCTGCGTCAGACTTCACGGCTCAGTTTAGCCAGCCGATTGATATCAGCTTTCAAACGTGCCAGTAGTTGTTCGTGCGATCTATCAGATGATCGACGCTCGCCGGTCATCAAAGAATCGGCGACACTGCGTGTGTAGGTGAGATCATTGATCGCGTCAGCGTCAAGGCCGCCTTCGTTGCTGATGAACCCGTAGTCGAGGACCGCCGCCGTTGCCTTTAACTCCTTGCCAGACTCCTTCGCATCGTCGCGGGCCAGCGCACGCTGCGCCTGTCCGTAGTGAAAGCGAGCCAGCGCCAGCAGGGCGTCATTGAACGGTTTACCCACTTCCTCCGGCTTGGTAATCTTGCCGACGCTGATCTCTTCCGCCAGCTTGTCCAGCTCCTTGATCGAGCGGTGCAATTCCGCGAGCTCCTTGCCGTGTGCCCGCAAGGTTTCGAGGCGGAGGTAGGCTGCCGTGGTTAGAACGGTAGCGGCTGCTTTGTCCTGCTCATTCTTAGACAGGTGCACTAAAGTCGATTTCATCTGGCGTTGTGGTTCATTGATGAAAAGAAACCAAACCTTGGCCATAACCGTGCTGTCAGAGGGTACCCAGGCAGCTTCCTCCACCACACTTGTATCCTGGTCCGGTATATCGGGAAAGGCCTGCGCCATAACGGTCGCGGCTCCGATCGTACTGAGAAGGAGCGCCATTCCTGCTGCAATGTATGTGACTTTCATTTTACCATACTCCTTCGGTCACCTTCCGTGTTCTTACTGAGAAGAAACCATCGCAATTTGCTTGCCAACTGCCAAAATCTGATATCCCCTTTCATCCGCAATTTTGAGAAGCCCTTGTTTTATGCGGGGTTGCAGGGATTACCAGAAAGAGTATGCGGGGCAAACCTGGAGGTAGAAAGGAAAGGAGGCAGCGGTTCCAACTGTGGCAATCCGCCCCAGTGGGTCAATCGGCAACGACGGAGGCAACGATTGCGAGGCGCCTAGGTTTCTCCAAGAAATGAGAGATGCAGCGGCTCAATTCCGAGTTTCTTGTAGAGCTTGATTGCCGGCTCATTTGCTACCGCAGTGTAGAAGGTAAAGTATTTCAGACCTTGTTCGCGGAAATAGCGTTTTGCCTCCTGCATGATCATCGTGCCGACACCACGACGTCGGTGCGCGGGGACGACCATGATCGCCGAGATACCTCCAACTCTCTTGACCTTGTAGAATTGAGGCTGTTCGCGCACAGAGAGAGAAGCGTAACCGACGGTCTCGCCGTCATCCAGCGCAATCAGGGTGGCACTCGTCTCGGACTCGATTGACTCGCGAAATCTGCCCGAGATATCGCCGTCACTCAGGTTATCGGTGTCAAAAAACTCCGGGTGATGATCCTGATATTCTGCGAAGAACTCTTTGCAGAGTTTGAGGACAGCGCTCAGATCATCACCGGATCCCAATCGACGTACTGTTATCATCTTACCTCCATCCCTTAAGCATGTTAAAACGAAGTTATCCCTACTTCAAGGAACTCAACAGGAAAAACGTGAGCGCGCTAAATCTAATTTTGCTACGGTCGCTCGTTGTAGGTATCGGTGACGTTCAACCCTTCGGCGACTTCGGGCAGAATTCCTTTCTCGCGGTAGATGGGCCGCACCAGCTTTCGCAAGGAGGGCAGACGATTCAGAAAGAGCAGTGCTCCCAGCACACAACTAATCCCGCCAACCATCACCGTCGCGGGGGTGCCGATCCGACTGCCGAGACTGCCAGCCAGCAGGCTCCCTAACGGCAGCATGCCGAAGAACGACATACCGTAGAGGCTCATCACGCGGCCACGCTTATCGTCGTCAACAATTGTTTGCAGAACAGTATTGCTGGCAGCCATTTGCATCATCATCCCCATCCCCGCAAAGAACAGCAGCGCCATCGACAGTATGGTGTTGCGCGAGAAAGAGAAGGCAATCAGCCCCCCACCGAATAATGCGGCGGCGATGGCTATGACCCTTCCCAGTCCAACCACCGTCCTGCGAGACGCAAGATAGAGCGCGCCCACGAGTGCACCGGTACCGACCGAACCCATCAGGAAACCAAGCGTGTGCGGGTCGCCGTGAAGGATATCTTTGGCAAAGACCGGCATCAGGACAGTGAAAGGTCTGCCCATGATGCTGACCAGGGCAATCAGCAGCAGGATTGCTCGTATCGGCGGGAAGCCGTAGCCGTACTTGAAGCCTTCCTTGAGATCGGCGAAAAGCGCGCCTTTGCGCTTTTTGATAACCTGCGGCTCCAACCTCATCGCCAGCAGCGCCAGGATTACCGCGAAGAAACTGATAGCATTGAGCAGGAAGCAGATGCCTTCGCCGGCGGCAGCGATTACGATTCCGGCGATGGTGGGACCCAGCAGGCGGGCGCCATTGACCATGGTGGAATTGAGCGCAATTGCGTTGCTCAAATCCTCGCGCCGCTCGATCATCTCGACCAGCAGTGATTGCCGCGAGGGCATTCCGAAAGCATTGACCAGACCAAGGACAACTCCCAGGACAATGATGTGCCAGACCTGTATGTAGTTGGTCAAGACCAGGATGGCGAGAATAGCAGCTTGAATTGTCGCCAGAATCTGTGTGATAATCAGGATATGGTAGCGATTGCGCTGGTCAACGATAACACCGGCAAAAGGAGCCGCGAGAAAGGTCGGAATCTGCGTGCTGAAGCCGACGATACCGAGCAGAAACACCGAGTCGGTGAGCCGATACACCAGCCACGCCTGGGCGATGCGTTGAATCCAGGTGCCGACAAGCGAAATCCCCTGACCACCAAAGTAAAGCCGGTAGTTGCGCGATTCCAGTGCCCGCAGGATGAATTTGATTCCCGATTTGTTATTGGAGTCGTTGTGGATCGGAGGTTTGCTGCTCATCACTCTCGCGCTAGTCTGAAGGTTGAAGCGCGCTAATGATGCAGGTTTGGAGAACCGTAGTCAACCAACAAGTGAGAATAGTACAGGCAGAATTACCCCGCGCCGGCGCGTCTGTCCCTTCAGTCCGAGACTGTTCTTATCAGCACCAGGATCCAAAATCCCGCAATCGCTAGAGCTCGGTTCTGCGTAACGCTTAAGTGGATTGCGGAAGCGCCCTGGTCTGGGCTCGATTTTTCCGTCTTCACACGCTGGCTTTCTCGCCTTCATCTTGTCTCACTTGAGATGAAAGGCTGATCCGTTTCTTTTTCAAAGGATTGCCGCAGAGAACAAGCAG
The DNA here is from genome assembly GCA_964468475.1 of uncultured Ignavibacteria bacterium. Classification (GTDB taxonomy): domain Bacteria; phylum Zixibacteria; class MSB-5A5; order CAIYYT01; family CAIYYT01; genus JBECKX01. The sequence goes on from CAYXUL010000059.1 coordinate 3,932, forward strand.
ATTCTTGTACATCCACTAGCACAGAAGCCGGGTTCGTGTTAGCGTGAAACGACCTCAGCAGGTCGTGTCAATCTGCACATCTGGTAGACCAACATGAAAGCAAGAACGACTGTTTTTGTAGTTGTATTCGCACTGCTCCTCATTGCGGCCGCCGCACTCAGGATTTCCTCGCGCGGAACAGAGACAAACACTCGCGGTCGACCCAAAACCCTGGTCAAAGTTGAACTTCCGAGCCATCAAGAGCTGGCGCGCAACCTGATGTTGACAGGAGATATCCTGCCGATCAGGCAGGCAAAGGTCTTCTCCCGAGTGTCGGGAAATCTCGAGAGTGCGGACGTTAACATTGGCGATTTTGTTCGCGCCGGTCAGGTACTGGCGCACATTGATACCACGGAACTGGCGCAGCAGTGCCGGCAGGCGCAAGCGACCTATATGAATGCCAAGGCTGTTTATGATCGTTCCCAGCCCCTGATAGATCAGAACCTGATTTCTCAACAAGATTTTGACAATGCCGAGACCAGCATGAAGGTGGCAAAGGACAATTTCGAAGCGGCTCGTACCCGGCTTGACTATGCGATCATCACTGCACCGTTTTCGGGGTACATCACCAAGCGATACCTTGATCCGGGCGCGTTGGTGAATTCGTCCAATTCCACGCTGTTTGATCTTATGGATCTGGATACCATCAAAGTGGATATCGATGTGCTTGAAAAGGATGTGCCGTTAATCTCCGTCGGTATGAAAGCAGTCGCCGCCGTTGATGCCTACGCCGACAGCAGCTTCACCGGTAAGGTAGCCCGTTTGAGCCAGGCAGTGGATCTCTCTACCCGCACGATGCCGGTTGAGATAGACATACCGAATCGGGATCACCTTCTCAAGCCCGGAATGTTTGCTACCGTTTCCCTAATCCTGGGCAAGCAACATGACGCTCTGATGATTCCAACGCAGGCGCTGCTAAGGGACACAAAGGGCTACTACGTCCTGACCGCGCAGAACGGCCTGGCGCGTCGCCAGGAAGTCGTCCCGGGAGCCGAGCAGGAATCGCGAACGGAGATCGTCACCGGTATCAGCGCTGCCGACAGCATAATCACCACAGGTCAACAGTTTACACATGATGGAGGGCCGGTGACCGTTCAGCCTTAGGAAAGAGATGCTATGTGGCTCACCCGACTTGCGCTTCGCTACCCGATATCGACCTTCCTGATTGCCGTCACCATACTTGTGCTCGGCATCGTTTCCTTCTTCCAGCTCCCGGTTGATCTCCTGCCTGATATCACGATTCCCGTTATCAGCACGATCACCTTTTATACCGGCGCCTCTCCATTCGATATGGAGCAATCGGTGACGGTCTTCATCGAGCGGGCAGTGAGCTCGGTCAATGATGTTGACTATGTCCAGTCCACGACACGAGAGGGTATTTCGCAGGTTCGCATCAATTTCAACTGGAACGCCAACCTGGATGTTGCGTTGGTGGACGTGGTACAGCGGGTAAATCGAATCCTTAATCAACTACCTAACGGCGTGTCGCAACCCTCAGTGCTCAGGTTCGACCTCACCAATCTTCCGGTCTGCAACATCTCCATCGCCAGTGATATGGATGAGCGCGATCTTTATGACCTGGCGCTGAATACTATCGAGCCGCAAATCGAGCACCTGCCCGGTGTCGCTTCAGCCAGCGTCTCAGGCGGACGTATTCGCGAAATACATGTGTCGCTCGATCGCGACCGCATTCAGGCGCTGCAGTTGCCGATTCAATCAGTCTTGACCGCCGTAGCCAATTCCAATCTCGTGGTGCCGTCAGGTGACCTCAGGACGGGACCGTTCGATTACTCCCTGAAGACGGAAAGTCGTTTCAATGTCGTGCGCCCCCTTGAAGATGTCATAGTCAAGGTAGTCAATGGCGTTCCGATTCGCATTCGTGACATCGGCAAGGTAGAGGACAGTTATCAGGACGAAACCGAGATTGTGAGGATCAACGGTAAACCGGGCGTTAACCTGAGCGTGCAAAAACTGGCCGGCGCTAACACGATTCAGGTGGTGAATAATGTTGTCCACGCTCTGCCTAAGCTGGTCGGAGTTCCCCAGGGTGTGCAGATGTCGCTCTCCTTTGACCAGTCGATGTATATCAAGCAGACGATTTCCGGTTTACAGCGTGAAGCGCTCCTCGGTGCGCTGCTGGCGATTCTGATTATCATGGCCTTCTTGCGAAACCTGCGCGGCACGCTGATCATTTTCGTCGCGATCCCGCTCTCGATCCTGATCGCTTTTATCTGGTTCCGCTTCGGCAACTCAACGCTGAACATCATGACCTTTGGAGGGCTGGCGCTGGCTGTGGGGCGATTAGTGGATGACTCGATCGTCGAACTGGAAGCTATCACCCGCCATTATTCAGAGCGCAAGGAAGGCACCAGCAAATTGCAGGCGACACTTGACGCCGCCCGCGAGGTTGCCTCGCCGATCTTCGTTTCAACTTTAAGCACCGTCATTGTCTTCTTGCCGATTGTCTTCGTCAGCGGCATCGCCAAACTGCTGTTTGTCCCGCTCGCAGTTACGATCTCAGTAGCCCTGTTTGGGTCATTCTTTGTTTCACGTACCGTAACTCCGCTGATGTGCCTGAAGCTGCTCAAGCCGGAGGTAAAGCTCAACCGCGAATCGCGCGGGTTGTCGGATCGACTGCGCGTCAAGTCGAACGATTTGATCGAGAGTCTGGACAGCTGGTATGCCCAACGCCTGCGTTGGGCGCTTGATCACCGCAAGCTAATAATCTTCGGTGTCGTCGGGGTCAGTCTCGCTTCGTTTGCGTTGTTCAAGTTCGTTGGGACTGAGTTCTTCCCGGATCAGGATGAAGGGCAGTTCTCGATCTCGGTCAAACTACCGGTAGGTACGCGTGTAGACGAGACCGACAAAGTTGTTAAGCACATCGAGCAGCTCGTAAAGCAGGACATCCCCGAAGTGCAAACGGTGATCGCCGATATCGGCGTGCCTTCTTCCCGCAGCGGCAGATTGTTCAGCCGCAATTCCGGCAGTCATGCGGCCAATATTCGTGTCTCGCTGGTTCCATTTGGTCAGCGGAAGCGGTCAGTGTTTCAAATTGTGGATGCGATCCGCCCGAAGTTGATGGCTATCCCCGGGGCGAAGATTTTCATTTCGCCTGGTGGCTTCCTGCGCTTTCTGTTGAATTTCGGCTCCTCAGCGCCTATTGACGTTGAGGTACAAGGATTTGATCTCGAGACCGGATCAAACCTGGCGGCTGAAGTTGCCTCGATAGTTCGCTCGGTTCCGGGAGCAACTGATGTTCAGGTCAGCCGCGAGGACAACCTGCCTGAGCTACGGGTCCAGATCGACCGTCAGCGCGCGGGCATTCTCGGAATCGATGCTGCGGAGATCGCCAACACGATCAACACCATGATAGACGGCACCGTTGCGTCCCTGTTCACCGACCCAACGACTGGAAATCAGTACAACATCCTGGTGCGCCTGAGCGAGAACTATCGCTCTCACATCCAGGACTTGGAAAACATCGTGTTGACAACTTCAAGCGGCAAGCAAGTACGGCTTGGCAATGTAGCGAAAATCGTCAAAGCATCGTCACCGGTGGAGATCGACCGCAAGTATCAGCAACGATTGGTGGAAGTTACTGGAAATGTTTCAGGCAGAGATCTGGGCAGTGTTGCCGCCGATATTCAAACCCAGCTCGATACGCTGACCGTCCCGCCGGGCTTCCAGGTGAGGCAGACCGGAAGTGTGGCTGAACAGCAGCAGACTTTCAAAGTTCTCTTCCTTGCACTGCTGCTGGCGATACTGCTCGTTTATGTCGTGATGGCATCGCAGTTCCAGTCACTACTCGATCCGTTCATCATCATGTTTACCGTGCCGCTGGGATTGGTGGGTGTCGTGTGGATTCTGTTCCTCACCGGCACGACTCTCTCAGTGACATCGTTTCAGGGGATTATTATCATGATTGGAATCGTGGTCTCGAATGGCGTGCTATTGGTTGACTATACCAACCGCCTGAGAATGGGCGGGCTGCCGCTTCGTGAAGCTGTCGTCACCGGGGGCAAGGTAAGATTGAAACCTATCGTTATGACCACTCTCACCACCGTGCTCGGATTGATCCCGATGGCGCTTGCGCTTGGAGGCGAGTCGACCCAGGCGCCGCTGGCTATCTCCGTTATCGGCGGGTTGACAGTCTCGACCTTCCTGACGCTCTTCTTCATTCCGGTACTCTACACCGTATTCGAGGAGAAATTCCACCGCCGTCTCACCGTGCCGGAAGAATTACGCGGGTAGCGGTTTCGTCCTACTCAGGAATTGTGCTGGTGACGTTACCCGCCTCATCGAGAAAATCGAGCCGGGGGTTACCGTCGGCGGCAACAGTCAGCTTAATTCGGGGCCTGCCCTTGATGTCACACATCTCCAGCGACACCGCGTTATCTCGACCCTTGCCGAGAAACATCCGTCGCGTGGTGAGCTCGTTGTTCTCCCTCATCTTCTGAATCGCGGCTTCGCGCTCGGTATCATCTTTAATCTGTTTTACCGCTGCGATTTTGTCTTGCAGCACATCACCGGGAATGTCGGGTTGTTGCCAGATCTCCAAACCGGTCGAGTAGGTGCCGTTGTCGCTTTCCAGATACCTGAAACCAATCGCCTGATCGCCTTTGACCTTGTCAAAGCTTAACTGCCCGAAATGACCCTTACCGCCATTCTCGCCGAAAATCAGTCCGCCCATTTCATCACCGAGCTGATTGAAAAAAATCATCCCGGGGGGACGCGGTGTTTCGCGGGGGATGATTTTGCCGTTCACGATGCCGGGATGCTGAAGATCCTGGTTCGAGATTACCATCCGCAGAGTGCCGTCCTTTTCCACAATGTTTATGCGCCCGACATCGATCTCATCGAATTTCTTCCTCGAATTTCCAATCACGAAACTTACCACAAACAGCGCGGCGCAGATGATAGTGGCGACGACAGCGTAGAATTTCAGGAAGCGCACTTCTCTTTCAAGTTTTGTATCCACGACAATATCCTCCGGGTGTGATTTAATGGCCCAGGCAGAGCCAAGGGCCACGCAGATTTCATGACAAATCTCTATACGGAAACGCAGGTGGAATGATGCCTACTAGTTGGCAATTGCAGCTACAGGAGATCACCTTAATAGACAGATTTTGCATTCGCTCCTGGAATCAGGCCAGGCTCATTCAAAAATGTGCAGATTTTAGACTTGAAAAATCCATATTGGGCATTATAATGAAATTGGCGGGCAATCTCCGATCCCTGCCCGCCATATTTAACTTTCTGACGAAAGCATAAGAAAGACGATTATGAGTCATCAAGGCAGACTGTGTCTCCGCCTGTTGTTTTGCTGTCTGGCGGGAGCTGCGTATATTCTCCCCTCCTCCGCGAACTGCACGCCGCGGTACAAAGCAGTGAAGGTCGACCATCCGGCCTTTACGCTCCCGTACGAGTTGAACCTGTTTCGTAAGGTGGTAATCTCACCGCAGGGCGGCAACCTGGCGCCGATTATCTGGGATCAGGATACTTCAATCTCGATCACTGTTCCCGCAACTCCCTACGACCAGTATTTTGCCTTGAGTATCAACGATTACGACCACATCTGCGGAGATGCTCGTAAATCCGGCTTCAGCGATGCGATCTACGATGTATTCCTCTGGGATGGTTCGTTCCATACCCTTGATGTTGTCCCGGATGGATTGGTAAGTCCCCCTTACGATTCGGTAGGATTTTCGGCTGACATAAACAACGTCGACGACATAGTGGGAACCGTCGCCGCCGACTCCAGCCTCAATCGCGCGGTAATCTGGTATGGGGGACTGGGTAAGCCGGTAGTGCTGGAATCACTTGATGACTACCGAGAAAGCTATGCCAGAGCCATCAACGACAGCAAGCAGGTCGTTGTCGACGCCGTCACCCCTCGTCCCGCAAACATTGCCACCAATCGTGCTTACTTGTGGAATCAAGGGAGCGTGACCGAGCTCCAGCCGCTGGACGGCCGCGCGGGGTCATCAACGTATGGGCTCGACATAAACAGCCGCGGCTGGGTCGTCGGCAGATCGGAGAAGTATGACGCCAGTCTCAACCATGATGTTCGTGCCACGATCTGGAAGAACGGTTCGCCGATCGATATTATCGGCGCCCCCGTCGTCAATGGCTCTTACAGCAATGCCAGTGCCATAAACGATGCCGGCTCGGTAGTGATATCCGGGGGGCAGGGATTGCTGTGGGAGGATGGTGTACTTTATCAGATCGATTCCCTGATCGAAAATGCAGTGTATGGTGATGGCAGCCCGGTGCCCACGATCCAGGCTCCCCTTTCCATTAATAACAATGGAGACATTCTGACGGACGAGGGGGCGCTATTGATCCGGCAGCCGGAGGATATGATAGTGAATTCTACCGGTGACGCCGGTGACGCCGACCCCAATGACGGTCGCTGCTACACGGGTAATACCAACACCATCGGGGACGACGAGTGCACCCTGCGCGCGGCAATCCAGGTCGCCAACGCCAGATCGGGAAGAGACTCGATAGCGTTCAACATACCGGTATTGGGAGTTCCCTCCATCAAACCGGGCAGCGCCCTTCCGACTGTAACTGACTATGTTGCCATCAAGGGTGAGACACAGCCGAGTTCACAATCTGTGGAGGTCAGCGGCGAATCGCTGCCTGCGAAGAAAGACGGCGGATCGACACCCATAGACGGTTTGAAAGTTACCTCCGGATTTAGCCTGCTTAGTAGTTTGATCATAAACAAGTTTTCCGGAAATGGCATAACTCTGCAATCGGCCGGCGATGACACGGTTGCGAACTGCATTATCGGCACCAATGCTGCGGGCGATTCGCTGCTGGGAAACGCAGGTCATGGAATCTTGATAGACAACTCATCGAACAACCTGATTGGAGACTACATCGCCGCCGATTCCAATACCATCGCTTACAATGGCGGCGCCGGCGTATTTGTGCAAAGCGGGATAGAAAACAAAATCAGCGGCAATTCGATTTACCGCAACGGTGGACTGGGTATCGATCTCGCTCCCGCGGGAGTTACTCCCAACGACTCTCTCGATAGCGATTCGGGAGCAAACCAGCTGACTAATTTCCCGGTTATTGACTCGGTGAACACTAGTGGCCCACAAATCACGATTTACGGAACATTGCTGGGTGACCCGGCGCGAACTTACAGATTGGAGTTCTTCATAAGCGACGAATGCGACTCATCCGGGTATGGTGAAGGTCGCCGGGATATTGGCTTTACTAACGTCACTCCTAACTTCCCCACCGGGATCGGAACCTTTGCAGCTACCTTCACAGACACATTAGCGGGAGGACAGGTGTTGTCCGCTACCTCCACGGATGATCTCGGCAACACCTCCGAATTCTCGCCATGCACTGGTGAGCGCATGTTGCGAGTTATCGACTACTCCGGAGGCCCGCTGCGCAACAAATCGTTAGTTTTCTACAAAGTGGCGAACGATCCTCCCACATTCACGGAAACGCTGATCGACACCTTCCAGACTGACGGTGACGGACTCATAAGCCTTACCGTTCTCGGTCTCAAGGCCGGCGACACCCTCAAGGTTTACAAAAAGCTCAAGAGCTTTAAGTCAAGCAAGCACCTTAGCCTGCTGGGAACTAAGGGCACGCTTCATCTTGATAATGCGAAGTTCGACAGCCTCGGAGTGATGTCCTATTACGAGGTTACCAACGAACTCGTGCAGACTACCAGGATGGATCACACAACGATTGCTTACAATCTCGTGGCCTCAATCGAATGGGATGCTTCGCAGTCGTACCTGCAGACAACTATGGCGGGGTTTCGTGGCATGGCCAATTATCTCTATGATGTAACCGACGGCCAGGCACGCCTCGATACCGTGATGATCTTCGACAACAAGGAGCATTGGG
>CAYXUL010000059.1:11954-18291 GCA_964468475.1 uncultured Ignavibacteria bacterium
GACGGCCAGGCACGCCTCGATACCGTGATGATCTTCGACAACAAGGAGCATTGGGACGAAGCGGATATTACCGTTTACGCCAGCAACATGGTGTGGCCGCATGTCAATGAAGTGGGTGGCATTGATCGGGGCGCCGGCAGCCACGCCGATCCGATAGCGATGCCCCGCAAGTTCTATGGCAATAATCCAGATAATCGTAATATGAGCTACGCTGAAAATCCCCTCGATATGTCAGCCCACCGCGACTTTCGGACGCGCGCGCACGAATTCGGCCACTACGGCATCGGGTTCTATGATGAGTATATCTTCCCCAACGGAGGCACCCGTTGCAGCGCTCATGTTGATCACACGGGCGATCATCATCCTTATGGTTATATGGATGACCAGTACGAGTATGCGGGACCACACGCCTCCGAGATGTCTGGCGAATCCGCCTATTCCGATTTCTCATGTCGCAACACCGAGCAATGGGTGAAGTACGGTCTGTCATGCTGGTCGCGATTCCATCAGATTTTCGCGCAGGCCTACGACAATATCTATGCGGAGATCTTCGAACCGAATAATCGCACTTTGGTCAGTGGCCTCGATTATCTGCCGGGTCCTAATGATAATCTCAACAGTCTCGACTATGACGTCGGCAGTATGGTTATATTTCCGGAGGCTGCAAACCCGCCTGTGGCTCACACGGTCACGATATCTGTGGCATCAGATACGTTAGGAACTCCTTTCAAGGAAGCGTCGGTTGTATTGGTCAAACCGTCGGAAGGCCGGGGCATTGTTGAGGGAAAAGTCGACAGTCTTGGTCGCATGAGGGTGCTCGGAGTTTCCACCGGTGATATAATCTTCTCCAACGGACGGATTCGGGAAAACGGCAACAAGAAGAGGACGACGGTTCAGGAACGGTGGCTCTATGGGCAGGCAACTGCCGGCGCTACCGGCAAGAGTATTTACGGAAATCCATACCAGAGTTACGCGACGGACAGTATGGGCATCACCCTGAATCAAGTCGCGGGGGACTACCCGTTAATTGCATCAGCGAGCATCAATCCCACCGGAGGCGCATACAAACTCGACGCACTTAACATGCTTCCCAGCGCACCATCAGTTGAACTCAGCCGTGAAAGTGACAGCGTTGGCACCTACTCGTTTACAGCGATTACCGGCGGATATACCGCCACAATCTCCGACAGCTTGTACGGAACGGGCGATCTGACCGTCAGCGCCGAGGATGACTCCGGCGCGACTTTCTTCTTCGATACGCATTACACGACCGCAGACCTCGACTCAAGCATTGCTATGCAGGTGACGGGTTTTGAGGGCGCCGTAAGAGTCGATCTTGACTCCAGCAATACCGGCTTGAGCAGCGCGATAATTCTCTCATCACCTTACCCGGTCATTCGTGACGGCCTTGATCCGCTGGCTCAGCAGGCGGGGGATGCACACGCTTTGTCGGTCTATCCCGATAATCCCCTCACCGGTGACAACAGCATCGCCATCCGCTATGACGAATCAGACATCTTGACAGGCGGCGGCATTTATGATGACGAAGCCTCAATTCGTATTTTCCACTGGAACGATGTCTCGCGGCAGTGGGAGTTGGTTGGTGGCGAAGTTGACACTGTGTATAATCGAGTCACTGCGCCGATCACGAAGACCGGAGTTTATGCAGCCTTTACAACCGAGGTCCTTACCGGAGTTGGAGAGAACAACGGCGAGGGTGAGTCGGGGAGTACCTTGCCGAAACATTTCGAACTTCAACAAAACTATCCTAACCCCTTCAACCCAACGACGGTTATTTCTTACAGCCTGCCGAGAAGTGCCGAGGTTTCAATCGAGATTTACAACATCCTTGGTCAACGGGTGAGGACCTTCTCGCAAGGGCTGCAAAATGCGGGAACGCACTCTGTCACCTGGAATGCCAGGGATGATCACGGCAAAGAGGTCGCCAGCGGTGTTTATTTCTACAAAATCACCGCCGGTGATTTCAGCACGTCGAAGAAGATGTTGTTATTGAAGTAGGCGACAATTGCCATCTACAACTGCGAGCGGCAGTCCTCTTTCGCCTGCCGCGCCCGCCACATGAGGGCGGCTGGCCGTCACCAGAGGAAAGTGTCCCCCCAAAATTGCCACTACTCGCGACCGAATACTCCATAGTAAAAGAACTGCCCCGTGGAGTGAACAACTCCATGCCATCCAAGATCACCGAGCCTGTTCTCCAACTCAGCCGGTTCATGGAAGATTTTCACGATTTCATACTTCCGGCCATCATTTAGCTTTCGAGTTACAACGCCGCTGCGATCGGGCTGTTTGTGGTCCTGCGCGGTGCTCTCGGGAGTCAACGCACTGTCGACAAAGAACACCTTTCCGCCCGGCCCGAGTGCTCTTTGCACCATCTCCCAGAAATCATCGAAGCGCGACAGCGGCACATGCGACAACCAGAAGGAGAAGAAGACAAAATCGAATTGCTCGGTTGGAGTCCACGAGAATAGATCGGCTTTCACGTATTCAACCGGTTGATCTCCCGTTCGTGCTCGGTTGATTGTAAGAACCTCCTGCGAAGCATCAACCGCCACCAGGCGCCGGCTTCGTTCCAAAAGATAGGTTGTCCACAGCCCGGTGCCGCAGGCCAGCTCCAGCACTTCGCCACCCGGATGCTCTTTTGCCAGCGCAGCCCTGACTTGATCTACTTCCGCGAACCACTGTTTGCGATGCTCCTCGCCCCGGTCGTATCGTCCCTCGCGCAGAAACCACTCATCATACTCGCCGGCGCGGGCGCGGTAGTACTCCAACTGTTGCTTGATCAGCGAGTCGTCATTTGTTGACACTTACAGTTCCTTACACCAGATCAATTCGACCTCGTCGGGCAACTCCGGGTACGCGAATCGATTGACCGCACCGAGAATGAAGCCATGTTTGGCATAAAACCGGCATGCGGGCACGTTGATGTTCTGCGTCTCTATTTTCATTAAGCGACACTGCTTCTTCCTGGCCCATGCAACCGCAGCATCCAGCAATTGACCACCGATTCCTTTGCCGCGAAATTCAGGCGCCACCCGTAAATCCCAGAGAACCGCAATATCCTTGCGGCCTTCAAGTTTGTATACTCCCGGCGTGTCGTACGCGATAACACAGCCGCCAATCATGCTGTCATCTACGAATGCTGAAATCATTACCCAGTTGGAGATATCCCAGAGCTGTCCCCAACTGAGCGGGCCTTCGTTTTCATATGCATCGTAATCCTTGATCCACGGAGTCTCAAGGCGGCGCTCAGTCAGCCGGATTCCCTGCAAGCCATCCTCCAGCAGTTGTACATCGAAAATCGAGCGCACTTCGAACGAAATCGGAATCCTGGCATATTCCGGCAGAGCTGATATTGGTTCTTCGCTGATCCGGACATTGAGCATAGGAATGGTCCCTGGTTGACCTTGAGTTGACCTAAGATAATAAGGGCTGTCGGTGGGATTTTGCAAGGATCAAGAGATAAGCATTTCCATTAGCGTTCCACCGACGTTGGCGAACGCATGCACAAGGATGGCGGGAATCATACTTCCCGTCAACTCGCGCTGGTATCCCGCGATGAAACCCACAATGCCGGCACACACCACAGTAGCCAGCACCGGCATCACCGCCATTCCTGTGGTCAACAAGGCCAGGTGCATCAGTCCGAAGAAAAGCGCGCTGACTACCACCGGCAGACTGATTCTTATCCTGAAGATGGAAAAGCCGTAGTCTGTCAGCGGACTTAAGAACCCCTGGATCAACCCCCGCGTCAGCAGTTCTTCGGCAACGCTGGCGTAGACCCAAATGAAAGCAACAGTCTCGATAAATGAATAGTCAGCAACTACGGCGACAGAGCTACTCGGTAACAAATGTTGCGTCGTTGCCAACAATGCTCCAATGATAAGCGCCGGGGCGACAATCTGCCACCACCTGTACCCTTTGCCAATGCAGAAGCCGTACGCTCGCGGCTTTCCCCTCGAGAGAATGAGTATCAGGATCAGCGACACGACCCACATCGCGGTGTGGCTCAGGAAACCTTCACTCCACGACTGCGAGGCCAGAGCAGATGGCATTCGCTCAGAGAACATAACTGCCAGGGCCGTGAAATTCAGCACTATGATGCCCAGCACGACTGCCACGAGAACTCGGCTTGTGGCTCTGAGCGGGGAAGGGAGATTTGTATTCATGGGTCTCACCGATCTGGAAGAGAACAGCTCTTCCGTCGATTAGCAGGTTTCAGCTAAAATATTAATATACTATAACATACATGTTCTAAAGCAGAACTGTTTCGTGGGGTACCGGAGACTTTTCCGTTGCCGGTTGTTCTCGGCTGCTCTGGATATTGAGGCAACGGCCGGTGAAGACATGCTGCCATCAAGCCGTCTGTAAACAGAGTATCCTTTAAGTAACTTCTTGTGCACGCCAGTGAGTCTGGCAGCGCTTGAGATTTTAGATCTGTGATAAGGGAGTCTGCAAATGGAAGCCTATCAGTACCATGTATATGTTTGTAATCAGAAGAAACCGGACGGCGTACCGTGCTGCTCTGCCCACGGCGCGGACAAACTGATTGACTCGCTGCGGGCTGAGGTGATGAAAAACGGCCTGGGCGACACTGTTCAGATCACGACCTGCGGCTCGATCGGCTTATGTGAGCGCGGCCCGAATATGATTGTCTACCCGGATGGTGTTTGGTACTCGGGCGTCACTCAAGAGGATCTCCCGGAAATCATCAGCGAGCACTTCAAGTCGGGCAGGGTGGTCAAGCGGCTGGTCAATGACGATATTGACGCGCTTCGAGCTGAGATTAACACGAATAAGAAAAAAATGCTGGCGGCTCTCAAGGCCAACGATGAAGCTGGTGCTTTGCCGGATGACGTTGCGCAAAGAATCAGAGGGTTCATGCCGAGCCGGGTGATTCTCACGGCAGTGGAGCTTGATATCTTCACTGCCGTCGGCGACAAGGCAAGCGCCGCTGACGTTGCCAAACGCCTTGACCTCGACCCGAGAGCTACTGAGATGCTGCTGAACTCTCTGGTCGCGCTCGATTTACTGGAAAAGAAGGAAGGCGCCTTCTGCAACTCCGCAGTGTCTTCGCGTTACCTGATGGAAGGTTCTCCTGATGATTCGCGTGCCAGCCTTATGCACACGGTACACCTGTGGGGCCGCTGGTCCACCCTGACAGACTGTGTCAGGGAGGGGACTTCGGTAACTTACCGGGATATGACCGAGTCAGACTCGGCCTGGACCGAAGCGTTTATTGCGGCGATGCATAAGAATGCGAGTGTGCGGGCAACTCAGATTGTAAAGGCTGTTGGGACGGATGGCGTTAAGAAAGTACTCGACGTGGGTGGAGGCTCCGCGGCCTACTCGATAGCGTTTGCCAGGGCGAATCAAGGGCTTCAGGCAGATGTGTTCGACCTGCCGAATGTGGTGCCACTTGCGAAGCGGTACATTGAGTCGGCAGGTGTATCGGATCGAGTCAGGACGAGAACCGGTGACTTTCGCAAGGATGAGTTAGGCGCAGATTATGATCTGGTCTTTATTTCGGCAATCTGTCACATGAACAGCCCGGAACAAAACATCGATCTCCTGAAAAAGGCGCATGATGCACTGGCTCCGGGAGGAAGAGTCGTTATTCAGGACTTCGTGCTCACCACCGACAAAACCTCACCTCCGACTGCAGCTTTGTTTGCGTTGAATATGCTGGTCGGCACTCGCGCAGGTTCATCATATAGTGAAGATGAGTACAGGGAGTGGTTGACTAAGGTCGGCTTCAAAGAAATAACACCGGTCAGACTTCCGGGACCCACGGCTCTAATCGTAGGATACTGCAAGTAAGTTTCGTTTAGTCCCGAAGCCATTGCTGCAGGATTGCTCGCACCGACCGGCTCATCTCACGCGAAAATTCCGCAGCGAATTTCCGCAGATACTGCATCTGCCCGAAGTTTTGTGCCTCGCTGGTTTCCTGCCGGTGCGCGAAAAACTTTTCCTGACGCTCGTGAAACATCCCCTCAAGCTCCTCAGGACCCAACTTGTGATAACGGTTCTCTGATATGATGTACTTCTGGTCAAAGCGTGGCGGGAGTGCTCGTTCACGTTCCTGCAAAGTGGGGTAGCCGAAACAAACGAGCGCAATCGGGAAGGTATACTGCGGTAACTCGAAGATCTCTCTGTGCTGTTCATACCTTTCCATGATATCCCCAATATAGCAGGAGCCAATTCCCAGAGACTCTGCTGCGATCACTGCAGTCTGCGCCGCGATCAGCGCGTCGCAGCAGGCCAGGAATAGATCACCCTCCTCGGGCTTGCGCATTGAGACTCCGTTCTGGGCGCACAT
>CAYXUL010000059.1:18391-20913 GCA_964468475.1 uncultured Ignavibacteria bacterium
TTCATAGGCTCGAACCGAATGGCGGCTTAAAAGTAACTTCATCGTTTGATTCATCAGCGTGACCTCTTGTCTGCGGATAAGCAACAGAATATTGCCGGCCTCCGGCCGGTGAGTTCCGGAGTGCTGCCAAATGCTTTTAATTATCGTAGGGCTTATCCGCTTCCGGGGCAAGCACTTATTCGTATTCTGCGCCGGGCAGAGGGCAATTTTGAAAAAATGCGATCGAGCGAGACTTTTTACTTGACCGACCAGTCGGTATTGAATAGATTAACGGCATGAGTCCGAGGATTGTTGATAAAAGAGCTAAGCGGCAGGAAATCCTGAAAGCTGCCTTACGAGTGATCGCCCGAATCGGCATTAGCGATTTCAAGATGATCGAAATCGCCGAGGAAGCAGGTGTCGGCAAGGGAACCCTCTACGAGTATTTCCCCTCTAAGACCGATCTGATCGTCGGCTGTTTCGGTGATATGGTGGAAGATTGGGGGGAATTCCTGGGCCGAGAGCTTGCCGAAGTATCCGACCCGGTTGAGCGCGTCAAGATGACCATTTCTTCGACGTTCGAGTATTTTGCCGGCGAGCAGTACAGGCTGGACGCGCTGTTCGATTTCTACGCTATGGGTATTCCGCGCCGCGACGGCAAACCGGCGCTCATCGAGATGGCGCCGCTGTACGGTGAGATGATCAAACAACTTGGTGAGTTTATTCAGGCAGGAGTCGAGTCCGGCCAGTTTCGTCCCGTCAACGCCGATCTTGCCGCCTCAATGATTCTGGCAGCGATCGACGGGCTGTTCTTTCAGATTGCCTTGCGGGTGGTAAGCTTCGAGGACACAGAGCTGCAGCAACAGGTGGGCGAGATCATCCTGGGTGGGCTTCTGCCCCGCAAACCGAATTGAGGAGGGAGCAACAACCATGACGAAAGTAACTCTGCTGATATCCATGATCTTGCTGACTGCTGCTCCGCTCGGTGCTGCAACCAGCCATCCTGACGTCGACTCGCTCGTGCACGAGGTGGATCGGCTCTACCGTGCGCAGTCAGCCTATGCGAAGATCGAGATGGAAATAGTCACCCCGCACTGGCAACGCACGCTATCAATGGTCTCCTGGTCGGAGGGGATCAAGAAGACTTTCATCCGCATAACTGCACCGGCACGCGAAAAGGACGTTGCCACCTTGCGCGTTGACAACGAAATGTGGAACTACCTCCCCAAAGCCAACAAAGTAATGAAAATCCCGCCGTCGATGATGATGGGCTCATGGATGGGTTCGGACTTTACCAACGATGATCTGGTCAAGGAGTCCTCGCTATTTGATGATTACAGTTATGATTTCATCGAGCCCGATTCTGCAGATCCAAACTTGTACTACATCAAGTGCATCCCCCACAAGGACGCACCGGTGGTGTGGGGAAGTATCGTTATCGCCGTCACCAAAGATGACCATTTACCGGAATGGCAGAAGTACTATGACGAGAAGGGTGAGCTTATAAGGATAATGAGCTATAGTGACATCAAGACCGTTGATAAGCGGACGCTCCCCACTACGCTCGAGATGGTGCCGCAAAACAAGGAGGGGCACAGAACGATAATCCGCTACCTCGATCTCAAGTTCAATGTCAAGCTCGACCCCGAGACCTTCACGCTGCGCAACCTCCATTCTCAGGATTGAGGTGTACTGGCTATGATTACCTTGAAGATGGCTTACAGGAACATCTATCGCCAGAAGCGCCGGACTTTACTTACGGCGATGGCTATGATTGGTGGGTTTGTGTTGGCCTCCATTTCGATAGCATGGTCGGACGGCGCCTATAACACCGTCATCGACCTCTTCACCCGCAACCAGCTCGGGCATATCCAGATCCATGGCAAGGGCTATCTCGACAAACCGACCATCTACAATACAATTGACGACTACACGACAGTGGGTCAGGAGGTCGAAACTGTACCGGGCGTGGAAGATTGGGCGCCGAGGATTTATGCCGCGGGCCTGGGTTCGGTAGGCGACAAGAGCATGGGAATCCGGATCGTGGGTCTTGACCCAATGCTTGAGTCTGCCACCACCCATTTCGATCGCAAGATCACCAAGGGTCGAATGTTCGACGACAGCAGTGGCAACGAGGCTATAATCGGTGTCGGGCTGGCCGAAGCACTAGGCGCTGAAGTTGGAGACAGCCTGGTGGTGGTGTCGCAGGGAGCGGACGGCTCTATCGCCAACGATCTTTACGCCATCGTGGGGCTGGCTAAAACTGAGGATCAGCTCAACGACCACAGTGCCGTCTATCTGACTCTGCCGGAAGCCCAGGATCTACTTGTGCTGGAGGGCAGGGTCCATGAAATCGCCATCGTCATTGACAAGCTCGATAAGGTTGCGGCAACGGCGAAGCAGATCACCGAGCGAATCAATCGGCCCGGGCTTACCGTGGAGCCGTGGCAGCAGTTTGCCCGCCAGTTCTATCGCGCCATGCTGGCCGATAAGCAGGGAATGTGGGTTTCACTCGCGGTGATAATCCTGATCGTCGCGGTCGG
>CAYXUL010000060.1:0-12009 GCA_964468475.1 uncultured Ignavibacteria bacterium
CATTTTCCAGTTGTCGCCCTTGGTTCATGACGGCCGCTTTGCCAATAACGGCTGGTTGCAGGAGACTCCTTCTCCCATCACCAAGCTGACCTGGGACAATGCGGCGCTGATGAGTTTTGCGACGGCGCGGGAGTATCACCTCGATAATGGTGATCTCATCAGCATTGATGTAGGCGGCCGCAGCCTTGAACTGCCCGTCTGGATTGTACCGGGACAGGTTGACAATTCGATTGTCGCTGAAGTCGGATACGGCCGCACGCACTCCGGGCGCGTCGGCAATGGCGTCGGGTTTGACACTTACAAGGTGCGCACAATGGCTGCACTCGGTTACGCAACCGGGGTAAAGATCACCAAGCTGAATCGCAAGTACAAGCTCGCCAGCGCGCAGGATCATGGCAGCATGGAAGGCCGGCCACTCGTTCGCGAAGCCACTTTGGAAGAGTATCGCAAAGATCCCAATTTCGCACCCGAGATGGTGGAGCACCCGCCGCTGAAGTCACTGTGGAAAGATCGCCCCTATAACGAAGGATACCAGTGGGGGATGGCAGTGGATCTCGGCACCTGCGTTGGCTGCGGTGCGTGCTCGGTTGCCTGCCAGAGTGAGAATAACATCCCGATCGTGGGCAAGGAGCAGGTATCGCACGGCCGTGAGATGCATTGGATTCGTATCGATCGCTACTATTCCGGCGACTTAGACGCGCCGGAGATAGCACATCAGCCGGTTCCCTGCATGCAGTGCGAGAACGCACCCTGCGAGCAGGTTTGCCCGGTGGCGGCCACGATGCATGACGATCAGGGCCTGAACGTGATGGTATACAATCGTTGCATCGGCACGCGTTACTGCTCGAACAACTGCCCATATAAAGTTCGTCGCTTTAATTTCTTTAACTACACCAAGGACATGCCGGAGATCATCCAGATGGCGATGAACCCCGATGTCACAATTCGCTTTCGCGGCGTGATGGAAAAGTGTACTTACTGTATCCAGAGAATCGCTGAAGCGAAGATCAATTCGAAACTCGAAGACAGAAAGATACGCGAAGGTGAGATCAAGACCGCGTGCCAGCAGGCATGCCCGGCCGGCGCGATCACTTTCGGTGACATAAATGATCCAGAAAGTAAAGTGCGGAAGATCAAAGAACAGAATCGCGATTACACTATGTTGGCGGAATTGAATGTCAGGACCAGGACAACCTATCTGGCTCGCATCCGCAATCCGCACCCGGATCTGGAAAAAGTAGAATCGACCGCGACAAGCGAGCCGGCGCAAGGATAACCGGCAGAACCAGAGGAACGTTAGTTGAGCGTAGAACGACATACAGAACCTCCGCTGATTCAGGGTAACCCGAGTTTTGCTGACGTCTCGGAACATATCGGCCGCGTCGTCGAGACGAAGGCGCCCCGGATGTGGTTCATCCTGTTCGGGTTCGCATTCTCCGGACTGCTGGTGCTGCTGGGATCGATCGGCTATCTCTTCTGGGAAGGCCTCGGAATCTGGGGCCTTAATATTCCCGTCGGCTGGGGCTTTGCGATCATCAACTTCGTCTGGTGGGTAGGAATTGGCCATGCCGGGACGCTGATTTCGGCGATTCTCTACCTCTTCCGACAGAAGTGGAGAACGTCGATCAATCGCTTCGCCGAGGCGATGACGATCTTTGCCGTGATTTGCGCGCTGATGTTCCCGGCGATCCACGTTGGTCGTGTCTGGGTGATCTATTGGGTGATCCCGATCCCCAACCAGATGGCAATGTGGCCCAATTTCCGCAGCCCCCTGCTGTGGGACTTTTTTGCCGTAGGAACCTACTTTACTTGCTCACTGCTATTCTGGTATGTAGGCTTGATTCCCGACCTGGCGACGATTCGCGACCGCACCAAGAAACGCATCAAGAAAGTCCTTTACGGAATCTTCGCCCTCGGCTGGCACGGCGGCAACCGCCAATGGAAGCACTATGAAGTAGCCTACCTGGTATTGGCAGGTATCTCGACGCCGCTGGTACTTTCGGTGCACTCGATTGTGAGTACCGACTTTGCGACCTCGATCCTGCCCGGCTGGCACACTACTATATTCCCGCCATACTTCGTTGCCGGAGCTATCTTCTCAGGCTTTGCAATGGTAATGACGCTGGTGATTATCTGCCGCAGGACCTTCCACCTCGAAAACTACATCACGCTCAATCATCTCGATAAGATGAACAAGGTGATCCTGCTGACTTCATTGATGGTGGGATACTCTTACCTGACCGAAGCCTTTACCTCGTGGTATTCAGGCAACCCGTACGAGATGTTCATGTCGTTGAACCGCGCTTTCGGGCCGTACTGGTGGTCCTACTGGATCATGTTCAGCTGCAATGTCATCGTGCCGCAGGCGTTCTGGTTCAAGAAGGCGCGCAAGAACATCACCTGGATGTTTATTGCCTCGTTGTTGATCAATGTCGGCATGTGGTTCGAGCGGTATGTTATCGTGATCACTCTCACGCGCGGCTACTTGCCCTCATCATGGGGCTGGTATTGGCCGACGATCTGGGATTATCTGACCTTAATTGGCTCCTTCGGGTTGTTCTTTACGCTGTTCCTGCTCTTTATTCGCTGGTTGCCGATGATCGCGATGGCCGAAGTGAAGGGTGTGTTGCCGGCAGCGAAGACGCATCACGGCAAGAAAAAAGAAAGAGAAGCTGGCGAAGAGGCAGTGGAAGGCGACGAAAAGCGCGTCGGCGCTTCAGGTGAAGTTAACCCGGCGCTGGAGGGTGCAGGCTAATGTCACAGATGCCCGCCAAAGTAGAGAAAGATATTTATGGGTTGGTGGCTGAATTCGCCAATCCTGATGCCCTCGTGCATGCCGCCGAGAAGGTGCGTGAAGCAGGGTACAAGGTGTACGATTGCCACTCGCCGTTCCCGATCCACGGCATGGATGAGGCTATGGGGGAGACGCGTTCGCCAATCGGCTACATAGTTGGCGGTGCGGCTTTGCTGGCATTCTTCAGTTTCGTGGCCTTCCTTTACTGGGTGACCGCAGTTGACTACAAGTTTGTGATTTCAGGCAAGCCATATTTCAGTTACCAGGCTTTCGTACCGGTGATTTTCGCTGTCTGCGTGCTAACTTCCGCGATTGTTGCCACCTTCGGAATGATCGCCATCAACCGTTTGCCGCAGTGGTTTCATCCGCTCTTCGAGTCGAAAAATTTCGCTCGCGTCACCGACGACGGGTTCTTTGTAAGCGTCGCGGCGGTAGACCCCAAGTTTGATATTTCCGCTACGAGTGATTTCCTTACTGGAATCGGCGGCACCAATATCGAGGTCATTGAGGTCAAACCTGATTCAGCGGAGGAGGAAGAGTGAGCGGTATCAAGCACTCACACAGCTTCGCGCTGAACTGTCTGTTCAGGGTGGCCCCGGTGCTGATCGTAGCGGCCCTGTTGAGCGGTTGCTCGCGCGGAATGCCAAAGGAAAAGCCACCGATACACCTGAATTTGAACATGGATTTCCAAAATAAATATCTTCCGCAAGAGAGCAGCAAGTTTTTCAAAGATGGTATGACCATGCGTATGCCCGTTCCCGGAACTGTGGCATGGGGCGATACGGCCTTTTTGAATACACCTTATTTCCTAGGGGTAGACTCGAGGGACTCAGCGATCGCTAAAATCCCGATTCCGGTGGATATGAAGTTGCTGGAGCGGGGGCAGGAGCGTTTCGACATATTTTGCGCTCCGTGTCATGGACGAACCGGCGACGGTCAGGGTATCGTGGTGAAGCGCGGGATGCTGCCGCCACCAAGTTACCATGATCCGCGTCTGCTCAAGGTCAAGGATGGTTACATCTTCAATGTGATCACGCACGGGCTTCGGAACATGCCGTCGTATGCGCATCAGATTCCGGTTCAGGATCGCTGGGCGATCATCTCCTACGTGCGGGCATTGCAGCGCAGCCAGGATGCGTCACTCAAGGACATTCCTGAGGAAATGCGCGACAAGGTAAAGTAAGGTGAAGGGATAGTTTCTTATCGAAATATTATGAAGTTTGATTCGAGTACATATCGGCTGACTGACTCCGGCAAGCTGGGAACGATTGCTTTGATCATTGGAGTGCTGGGTTTGGTTGTGTCAGTGGTTGGTTATGCTGCTGACGCGAATCAATTTTATGCCTCGTATTTGACGGCATTTGTGTTCTGGGTGAGCATCGGTCTTGGTGGACTCTTCTTCACCATGGTTCACCACATGGCAGGCGCGAATTGGAGTGTAGTTATTCGCCGGATTCTGGAGAGCGTGGGTTCCGCACTGCCGGTGATGTTCATTTTCTTTATCCCGCTTATTTTCGGTATGCATCACCTGTTCGAGTGGTCTC
Organism: uncultured Ignavibacteria bacterium; assembly: GCA_964468475.1. Lineage (GTDB taxonomy): Bacteria > Zixibacteria > MSB-5A5 > CAIYYT01 > CAIYYT01 > JBECKX01. The sequence continues at coordinate 4,339 of CAYXUL010000060.1, forward strand.
ACGCTGATCAGGTTGCGGCGGACCCGTTGCTGCAGCACAAGACGCCGTACCTGAACATTCCTTTCTTCGTGATTCGCGGCATAATCTACTTTGCGGTCTGGTCGTTTCTTGCTTATCGCCTCCATAGACTCTCAATCAAGCAGGATAGTGATCCCTCGCCAGAGATCGTGAGCAGCTTCAAGAAGATCAGCGGTGCGGGTCTCATCCTGTTTGCTGTGACACTAACGCTCGCATCGGTTGACTGGATGATGACCCTGGAGGCGAAGTGGTACTCCACGATATTCGGCGCCTACTATTTCAGCGGCGCGGCGATGGCAATGATGGCTTTTGCTCAGATCTTCATCGTACATCTGCGCTGGAATAACGTGCTCGAGAATACGATTACAGTGGAGCATGACCACGATATCGCCAAACTGAGCTTTGCCTTTATCGTCTTCTGGGCATACATGGCATTCTCGCAGTATATGCTCATCTGGTATGCCAACATCCCCGAGGAGACAGTCTGGTTCGCAGAGCGCTGGGTGGGTTCCTGGAAAACCGTGTCACTGGTGCTGGTGTTCGGGCAATTTGCGATACCCTTCCTGATCCTGATCACCCGGGGCGCAAAACGCAGCTCGCGAATGATGATGATGGGTGGTTTCTGGCTGCTGATCATGCACTACGTTGATATGTATTGGTTGGTCATGCCTGCCTTCAACCATCAAGGTGCGCATGTCTCCTGGATGGATCTGAGCACGCTGTTGGGCATAGGTGGGATTTTCGTGTGGTTCTTCTGGCGAAACTTCGCCGCCCACGCACTGATACCGGTTAACGATCCGAGGCTTGAGGCATCGATTGAGTTCGTTAACCGCTACTAGAGCACATCTACGTTTAGAACCGGCTTCGGCTCCGAAGTCATGAAGTTTGCATCGCATTGTTGAGGATTCCATACTTTTCGAATGATGGACATGACAGGTTCGAGCGATCCACATACAGATTCGACTGCGGAATTTGGCTATGAGAAGAAAGACATAAGTGTCTGGAAGTCTTTGGTGTCAATAGTCGCGGTTGTTCTCGTAATCGTCTTTTCTCTTGTTCTGGTCGATGACCTTTTTGTCACTACCAAGGAACGGATGATCGAACAATACGTTTTAAAGCCGGAGTCGATTCAACTACGGGAATTGCAGGCAAAAGAGACCGAAATACTCACGTCTTACGCTGTGTTGGACAAGAAGAAGGGTATCTACCGCATCCCAATCTCGAGAGCCATGAAACTCATGGCCGATGAAGCATACCGGCAACGAGTCGGAGAAAGATAGGCTTGGCAATGTTCTCAGCGATGTTTGCTGGCAATAAAAATAGTAGCCTGACAACTGTAGCATTGATTCTCATGACTGGACTTATGCTGATGGGTCTGCGTCAGACCACGCAGGCGCAGGCGTTGCGAGATGATCCGGAATTGAAGAAGATTGATGTGCAGGAACACCTTGGTGATACCATCCCGACCAATCTTCAGTTTGTGGATCACATGGGAAACAAAGTCAACCTGAATGATTTCTTTCATAAAGGTAAACCGGTAATCCTGACTCTGAACTACTACCGCTGCCCCATGCTCTGCACGCAGGAACTCAATGGCCTGGCAGAAGCAATGATGCAGCTCAAGGACTGGACGCCGGGGGATCAGTATCAGGTTGTCACGATCAGCATTGACCCTACGGAGACCCCGGAGTTGGCTGATTCGAAGCGCTATCGTTACATATCCAGCCTCGGAGACCTGGGACAAAATGCCGAGTGGCATTTCCTCGTTGGTGACCAACCGCAGATAAAGAAGCTCGCCGATGCGGTCGGGTTCAAGTATTTCTATATCAAAGAGAACAAGCAGTTCGCGCATCCCGCGGTGATATTCCTGCTCTCGGACAAGGGAGTCATATCGCGGTACCTGTATGGGCTGTCATATAAGCCGCGTGACCTCAGGCTGGCGCTGGTTCAGGCCGGCGATGGAAAGATAGGCACCACAGTCGACAAGCTGATACTCTACTGCTGTCAATATGACCCTGACGCCAAGGGCTATGTACTGTTTGCACAACACGTCATGACACTCGGCGGTGTGGTAACGCTTGTCCTGATGGTCGTGTTTTTGATATTCATGTTCGTGCGGTACAAAGTGCGCAAGGTTGCTCATCACTCGGCAGCATGAGCAGGCACAGCCGAAACCTGAGATAGAGGATTGATACTTAAGATATAATGAATAACGGTCCGACTTTCTGGATGCCAGGCGGCCATTCGACCGTGGCCGGTGACGTCGACGCCCTTTTTTATTTCATCTTTTACGCTTCGCTGATCCTGATGGCGATAGTGACGTTCACGATTGTTTATTTCGTGATACGTTATCGGCGGCGCGGCAAGCCGGGGTTGACATCGGGACCAACTGAAAACAAAGCCCTGGAAATCACATGGACGGTTATCCCGACTATACTGGTGTTTATCATTTTTGCCTGGGGGTTCAAGGACTATTTGCGGTTGCATATCGTTCCCGCGAATTCTATGGAGGTCAAGGTAACGGCTCAACAGTGGTTCTGGTCGTTTCAATATCCGGACGGCGCGACTAACGTCAACGAGTTGGTAGTGCCTGTGGATAAGCCGGTGAAATTGCTGATGTCATCGAAGGATGTTATTCACAGTTTCTATGTACCGAGTTTCAGGATAAAGCAGGACGTGCTGCCGAACAGGTATACCATCGAGTGGTTTCAGGCTACGGACACAGGTTCTTATAACTTATTCTGCGCCGAGTACTGCGGGGAAAAGCATTCCTCAATGATTGGCAAGGTCAAGGTCGTGACGCAGCCGGAATACGAGGAGTGGCTGCAAACCGCACAGGGCCCTTCGGGAGGGCAGTCACCGGCGGAGTATGGCGAACAGTTGTATCACAGCAAGGCGTGTGTTACCTGCCATTCGATTAACGGTACTCCCGGCACCGGCCCCAGCTTCCTGAACAAATTCGGCTCGATGGAAACGCTCGAAGGCGGCGAAAAGGTGCTGATCGACGAAAACTACGTGCGAGAATCGATTCTGAAACCGCGAGCCAAGGTCGTGAAAGGCTTTCAGCCGGTAATGCCGACCTTTCAAGGTCTGCTGAATGACAAGCAAATCGATGCAATCGTTGCGTTTTTGAAATCGATAGGAAAGAACCCTCCGCCTGAGCAAAGCCAGGAAAAGGGTGAGTCGGGCAGCAGCCAGAGTAAGACCTCAGATACGACAGGACAGGCCAGCAAGAACAAGTGACAGTGAGAGTAAGCAAATGAGTACTGCAGCAGTAAACGCCATACCGGAGCGAACTTATCTCAACTATCCGAAGGGGATAAAGTCGTGGCTGCTCACGCGCGACCACAAGCGGATCGGTTTGATGTATCTGTTCGCGATCATGTTCTTTTTCCTGCTCGGTGGAATCTTTGCGTTGCTTATTCGCTGGGAGTTGTTTACGCCTGCCGCCGACATTATGCACCAGGAAACGTACAATAAACTGTTCACGCTGCACGGGGCGATTATGATCTTCCTCTTCATAATCCCCTCGATTCCGGCGGCGTTGGGTAATTTTATCCTGCCGATGATGCTCGGCGCCAAAGATGTTGCCTTCCCTCGTCTTAACCTCGCAAGTTGGTATGTCTACTGTCTCGGCGCTTCCTTCCTGATCTATGCGCTGATCACCAACGCCGCAGATACCGGATGGACATTCTATACTCCTTACAGCACACGAACGACGACGGCGGTGATCTCAACGACCTTAGGGATTTTCATTCTCGGATTCTCATCGATTTTCACGGGACTCAACTTCATTGTCACCATTCACAAACTGCGAGCACCGGGAATGACCTGGTTCAAGATGCCGCTGTTTGCCTGGGGAATCTACGCGACGGCTATCCTGCAGGTTCTGGCGACGCCGGTACTCGGCATCACGCTTGCTCTGCTGATTCTCGAGCGACTCTTTGGAATCGGCATCTTTGATCCGGCCCTGGGTGGTGACCCGGTGCTTTATCAGCACTTCTTCTGGTTCTATTCGCACCCGGCGGTGTATATCATGATCCTGCCCGGCATGGCGATCATCAGCGAGACCGTCTCCGTCTTCTCGCATAAAAAGATATTTGGCTATAAACTGATCGCCTACTCAAGCCTGGGTATTGCCTTCGTGAGCTTCCTCGTCTGGGGACACCACATGTTTGTCAGCGGTCAATCTGAATTGGCGGCGATGGTGTTCTCGTTCCTTACATTTCTCGTGGGGATACCTTCGGGAATCAAAGTATTCAATTGGCTGGCGACGATGTACAAGGGGTCAATCTCGCTGGAAGCGCCCATGCTATATACTCTCAGTTTCCTGATCCTGTTCACCATCGGCGGGATTACCGGCATCTTCCTGGGCGCGCTGGCAGTTGATGTGCACATGCACGACACCTATTTCGTAGTGGCGCATTTCCATTATGTCATGATGGGGGGCACGGTGATGGCGCTGCTGGCCGGTCTCCATTACTGGTGGCCGAAGATATGGGGCCGAATGTATAGCGAGTTCTGGGCGAAAATTGCGGCTGCTCTGATATTCATTGGTTTCAACATGACCTTCTTTACGCAGTTCATTCTTGGCTCGCGGGGTATGCCGCGACGCTACTTCACATACCTGGAGCAATATCAACCCCTGCACGCATTTTCCTCAGTAGGCGCTCTGGTGCTGGGTTCAGGTTTCGTTGTTATGGGAGTGTACCTGATTGCCGCGATTTTCAAGGGCAAGCCGGCAGGGAACAATCCCTGGGGCTCGCTCAGTTTCGAGTGGTTGACGACTTCGCCGCCGCCTCCCGACAACTTCGATGAGCTGCCGGTGCTGACCCACGGTCCGTATGACTATGACACAATTGAAGTCGCTGAGACGAGGTAGTGAGCGACAGAGGAATAGACGATGAGTTTTAGAGGACTAGTAGACAATGCATGATGTAGCCCGCGAACACCCATCATTTTTGCAGCATCATTTCGTTGAACCGTTCCAACAGGCGGAAGCTGCCAAGCTGGGCACGTGGATATTCCTGCTGACAGAGATCCTGCTCTTCGGCGGCTTGTTCTGCGCTTACTCTGTGTATCGCTCATGGTATCCTGATATGTTCTTCGAAGCACACAAGCAGCTGGATATTACTGCGGGTGCAATCAACACGTCGGTGCTTATCACCAGTTCCGTGACAATGGCGCTGGCAATTCGAGCTGTGCAACTCAACAAGAAAAGACAGTCAATTGCCTTTATGGTCGTGACACTTGCGTGTGCGCTGACTTTCCTGATCATCAAGTATTTTGAGTATGCCCATAAGTTCCATCTGGGGGAGCTGCCGGGCAAGTATTACAGCTACACTGGTCTCAAGGGCAATAATCCACATGTGTTTTTCAGTATGTATTTCCTGATGACCGGCCTGCACGGAATCCACGTGATGGGGGGGATGGGATTAATCACGTGGATGATCACCAAAGTCAGCCGCAATAAGCTGTCGAGCGAGTACTATACACCAATCGAGATGACAGGACTTTACTGGCACCTCGTTGATATGATTTGGATTTTCCTGTTCCCGTTGTTCTACCTGATTGGGTAATGAATGGATTTTGACGATGACGCAACCAGCAACTAAAGCCGCAAGCGCGAGGCACCCCCATATAATGCCGCTCAGAACCTACCTGTTGGTGGGTCTGGCGTTACTGGTGTTAACCCTGGTTACGACGGAAGTCGGCAAGCACGACTTCGGCGCCGCCAACCTGTTTATCGCAATGGCGATCGCCACGGTCAAGGCGCTGCTGGTTTTGTTCTTCTTCATGCACCTGTGGTATGACAACAAGTTGTTCTTCATTGCCTTCGTGATTGGCCTGCTTACCCTGACGATGTTCATCGTGCTCACTCTGTTCGATACTATGTCGCGCGGAGATGTGAATCCGGAAGTGAGGCACGTCATCAACCCGAGGTCGGAATTTTACAGCGCCCCGGGCTTCGGTAAAGGACACCACGGTGAGGGGGAGGGTGAGGCCACAGGAGCCGATTCGACTGCGACGGATACGACCGGTATGGCTCCGGATAGTTTGACGTTTATCGATTCCACGGCTGTCGATTCGACAACTGCAAAAACCGACCAGTCAAGTAATTCCCATTAGTTTGCAAAGATATTGTGTAAGTTCATATTGAGCTATGGATAGAGAGTGGATAGAAAATGCCACATTTAGGGCTGAGAGGAGTAGTAACTGATGAAGGCGTTTCTGCGCTTATCGGTATTCGCCACGCTTGGCACCTACCTGCTGATTTTCATCGGTGGCCTGGTGCGGGTATCCGGCGCGGGACTGGGATGTCCCGACTGGCCTAAGTGTTTCGGCAGATGGGTTCCGCCACTGAGCCTGAGCCAACTGCCTCCCGATGTCAATCCCGTGATGTTCAATGTAGCACTCGCCTGGATTGAGTGGCTGAATCGCCTGGCTGGCGTGATCGTGGGTGTCCTGATCGCAGCCACCGCGATAATGGCACTGGTCAAGTTTCGCCATGTAAAACGAATCTGGATTCCTGCCGTGCTTTCTGCACTCCTGGTAGCCTTTCAAGGCTGGCAGGGAGGTGCGGTCGTGCTGTCACAATTGAACCCGCTTAGTGTTTCGCTGCACCTGCTTATCGCGATTGTCATCGCCTCTCTGCTGACCTACATGACTCAGCACGCCTACTACCTTGATGTCGGCTCCCCGGAAGATGCAGGAGCCTACTCCAAAGGCCTGAGAACAACCATCGTGGTGCTCTGGATAGTTGCCTTCGTGCAGGTGCTCTTTGGGGCGTCATTACGTGGCAGCCTGGAAACACTGATGGCAAGCCACCCATTGGCAAACGATTATGAATTACTCAATCTTCTCGGTGGGGTAAAGTATGTTCACCTGTTGATTGGCGTGGCGATTGCCGTGATGACCTACCAGGTGGGATACATGGTATTCAAGACGGACACACAGCCGTCGCTACTGGTGCGTTATGCAATCTGGCTGCTGATCATATTGATCACATTGCAGTTGTTTGCCGGCACGGGACTGATTGCAATTGCCCTGCCGCCATTGCTCGAGTTATTTCATTTGTGGATTGCAGCATTGTTCTTAGGTACACTTCTTATACTTTACACTGCGGTCAAGCCTGTTAAGGAGGTGAGCTGAGATGGCGACAAAGCGTGGAATGCCCGGTGATTTGCTGTGGGGCTTACCGATTATGCTGGCATTGGCGTTCATCGCCGCGCTGGTAATCGCCTGGGCGGAGAAATCAAAATCGGCAATTCCCGATCTCGGCGAAGTTCCTGCCTTTCAACTGACAGAGCGCAGCGGCCAGGAGCTGACGCGTGCGGATATGATGGGGCGCCTGTTCGTGGTAGATTTTTTCTTCACCAACTGTCCAAGTGTGTGCCCGCTGATGACCAGGACCCTCAAACCGCTCTATGATCTCTACAAGAACTCCGACAAAGTGCGCTTTCTCTCGATCTCGGTCGATCCGGCATCCGATTCTCTGCCGGCTCTGCAGGCCTTTGCGAAAGAATATGGAATCACCGACAATCGCTGGCTCTTTGCCCGGGCGCCGATCGAGGATGTGCGCAAGCTGATGCGCGAAGGCTTCATGCTGAATGCTGATGATCTTCCCGCGGGTCACCCGACCTACTATATTCT
>CAYXUL010000060.1:12109-20170 GCA_964468475.1 uncultured Ignavibacteria bacterium
GTCGTGCTAATACCGCACGTGTTCCTGGCGGCGGCGATGATACCCTTTATCATTCTCGCAGTGAGGCACGCCTTCAAAGGGCGCTTCGAGAAGCACAAGCGAATCACCCGCTGGCTCTGGTGGGTGTGGATGTATGTGTCGGTGAGCGGGATTGTGGTGTATTTGATGTTGTATCATCTTTAATCAGCGCGCGACCGCACCCTGAAGGGTGCGACGCCTACATGGAGAAAACGTGTCGGTTCACACTCCGACGCGTCTTACCGCGTCGAAGCAAGAACCGACACAACCATAGTCAAGATGACGCTGCGCTGCTGTGCGGTCTATCCCTTCACCTGCTCCTCCAGCTCGCTGCGCTCGTATAGTTCTCGATATAATTCGGAGCGCATCAGCAATTCCTCGTGCGTGCCGCGATCGGCGATAATTCCTTCATCGAAAAGCAGGATCTGGTCGGCCTTCTGCATCTCCCTGGTCCGGTGGGTTACCACAAAGCAGGTCATGTCCGGCATCACCTCGTCGAGTGCCGCCCACAGGTCTTCCTCGGTACGAGCGTCAAGTGCTGAGGTGCAGTCGTCAAGGATCAGGATCTTCGGCTGCCGCGCCAGCGCGCGCGCAATCGCTACCCGCTGTTTCTCACCACCGGAGATGTTCAGTCCACGCGTACCAATCAGGGTTTGCAGTCCCTTCGGAAAACGCTCCAGCTGCTCGCGCAACTGGGCTAGTTCTATCAGCTCGGTCAGACTTTCGTTGCTGGCGTCGCCGTTACCAAAACGGATGTTGTTCTCCAGAGTCTCGCTGAACAAGATCGGCTCCTGGGGAACATAGCCGATGATATCGCGATAGCTTTCGAGCGGCAGAGTCGTGATTTCCCGACCATCAAGACGCACCGCGCCGGCAGTCGGATCAATCGTGCGCGTCAGCAAACTCACTATCGTACTCTTGCCGCTGCCAACTCTGCCCACCAGCGCAACCGTTTCACCACGGTTGACCTCAAAGGTGACATCACGCACGGCGGTTCGGTTTTCATTGCCGTAGTGGAAGCTGACATCCGCAAAACTGATCTGCGAGAAGTCGATCTCTACCGTGTTGAAATCGCGGTTGACCACCATCGGCGGGAAGGAGTCAATCGCCTGCAAGCGGTCGATACTTACCGCGGACTGGCGGCCCTTGACCAGGAATGCACCGATGTCGAACATCGGGTACACCATGATGCGCAAGTACACCATGAAGGCCACGAAGTCGCCGATTGTGATTGTTCCTGTCACCGCCATCGCACCACCGAACATGACAACCAGGAAGAAACCAAACTGCCAGATATGGGTGTAGAGCATCTCTATCGCCGACCAGGCGCGCACAGCTTTGATTTCCGCACTGCGCCGATCATTGATGATGCGCTCGAATTTTCGGCGCCACATTTGCTCACGGCTGTAAGCCTTGATAACTCGCATCCCGGAAAACGCCGCTTCCATCGTGTTATTTACCAGCGAGATGCGCGACTGCAGCCAGTCAAAACGATTATCCAGTTTAGATGAAGTGAAAATATACACGACAATCAGGATTGGCAGCGGCGCCATTGTATAAAGGGTCAATTTCGAATCGAGAGTCAGCATGTTAAACAACCCGAATGCTACCAGCAGCACTGCCTCATAGAAGCGGAAGATCCCGGAGCATGCGAACCATGACAACTTCTCGGCAACATCATCGGTCATGCGCGTCACCAGATCACCGGTCCTGAACTTGTTAAAGAAATCAGGCCCCAGTTCAGTAGTGGCGTCGAAGGCACGCTGGCGGAATATCCACTCAAGTCGCATGTTCATCCAGGCGCGCGTTCCCTGGAGGGAGATATAGATCACCAGTGTGGTCGCCGCGAACAGTATCAAGATTGCGACTGCGCCGCCGATCTGCGACAATCCCAGCGTTCGCGCCCAGTTCTCCAGGAACTGCAGATACCGGGGCAGGGTCGGATTCTGATCCGAGATGCTGTCGAAGATGTACTTCAACACCAGCGGGTCCATCATGAAAACGGCCGCATGAATAGGCGTCAGGATTATCAGCAGCAATAGCCGAACCTTGTGTTCGCTGTAGGCTGACATCATCCATTTTATTTTCTGTAGCATAACATCACCTATCAGATCACCTTCACCGTATCGACATCAGTTTCGGTGTCTTTCTCCGGCTTCATGAACTGCAGCCGGAAAAGTTTCTCGTAGTAGCCACCATAAGCAAGCAACTCTGGATGGCTGCCGCGCTCAATAATCTCTCCGTTGCGGACAACCAGTATTTTGTCCGCATCGAGAATTGTCGAGAGGCGATGAGCAATTATCACCGACGTTCTGCCGCGCAACAGCCGTTTAAGCGCGGTCTGGATGCGTCGCTCAGTGTCGGGGTCAACCGAACTGGTGGCCTCATCCAGCAGGAGCACCTGCGGGTTGAACACCATCGCCCTGGCGAATGACAACAGCTGCCGCTCGCCGCGGCTCAGGTTACCGCCGCGCTCGGCGACTTCAGTGTCGAACCTGTCAGGCAGGCGATCGATGAAACGATCAGCGCTGACGATCTTTGTGGTCGAGTAAAGCGACTCATCGGTGATGCTCTCATGCTCAAGTGTTATATTCTCCCTGATGTTGCCCGGAAAGAGAAAGATGTCCTGCAACACCAACCCAAACTTGGAGCGCAACTCAGCGATCTCTATATCGCGAATGTCGATTCCGTCCGCCGTGATCGAGCCGCGCGTGCGATCATAGAATCTCAGCAGGAGATTGATGATCGTGCTCTTGCCGCCTCCGGTCATGCCGACCAGCGCAACTTTCTCGCCTTTCCTGATCTCGAAAGAGACATCTCGCACGGCATAGTTATCATCACCGCCGTAGGAGAAACTGACGTTCTCGAAGCGGATCACATCCTCGAACGATTTCCACGTAATCGGGTGCTTCGGCTCGACAATTCGGTCGGTATTGTTGAGCAGGGCAAAGATACGCCTGGCTCCGGCTATCGCCTGCTGCAGCACATGCAGTTCGTCCGAGGCGTTGTAGATCGGTTCGAAGAAGCGCTCGATGTACATGATGAAGGCTATCACCACACCGGCAGTAACTTCACTTTCACCGGCGCCGACGACACCGGTCAATATCATCTGCGCACCAACGAGAACGACCGCTGCGATCACGACTCGGCGCAGGAAGTACATGATGTTAAAGAACACCACGTTACTTACATGAGTCTCCGCATCCTTCACAAACTTAAGCCGATTCAGCTCCCGCACACGGTTCTTGATCGTTGCCTGGCGGTTAAACACCTGGATGATCGGCATTCCCTGGAGGAATTCTGTCAATCCAGCGACGATGTCAGCCATTCGTCTACGAACCTGCAAAAACCGCGGCGTCGTGTAACGCTGATACAACCAAACGAGCCAGACTGCAATCGGTGCAACGCACAGCACCACCAGGGTCAGTTTCCAGTTGTAGATGAACATGACGGTGAGCATACCGAACAGCAGCATGACATCGCGCACCACCATGACCACGATGTTTGCGAACAAGCGACGCAATGATTCACCATCCGACTCGACCCGCGACAACAAGCGTCCTACCGGATTCTTGTCGAAGAAGCTGATGCTCAAGCCCATGAGGTGGTCGAAACAGCGGCGTTTCAGGGCGGTGATGACATCCTGCCCGATGATCTCGAGATGCACCCGCTGGAAATACTCGATGACCGCGCCCGTAAGAAACGTTAACAGGAAAGCAATAGCACAGATCCACATCGCTTGTGTCGCACTCCCCACGATCGTAACAATCGCGGAGCCGGCGGCGTCAGGAGGGAGAGCGCCCTGGCTCAAGCCCGCAAATTTCGTGGCTGCGACTGCGATATCTGTAGCCTGCTGGACCAGAACCGGGCCGACCACTGCCATTGCGGTCGCGATAATCATCAGACTGAGATTGCCGGCAAGCCGTTTCCGGTGCGGTTTTAATAGAGGCAGCAGCGCGCGAAACGCCCGCGTTGCTGAGATCTCGTGTTCCTGTTCGTCCTGATAGTATGCCGTATTCATCAACTTATCCTACGTTTGAACCTGCCACTTACGAATCACATCTTTCGGTGTTCCGGGTAACGGCCAAACCCGTCTGGCAGCGACAAAAAAAGCCGAACCCGCTCTAAAGGGTCCGGCTCGTGAGATCACGTGTTAACTGCACAATCACGTTTGTGCTAACCTCATCCGAGACGAAACCCTCCCTGCCGGATACACTTCACCCGTTGACTGGGGAGTGAAATTAAACAGCATGATGATCATTAGCTTCCGCCTCTGGTGTTGGATGATAGTTACTATACGTAAAACGATTAACCAGGTTGCAATGCCGTATATCGGCATCGATCTGCAAATTATAGCGCGATTGGAATTTGTGTCAAGAAAAAATATGACAGCATCCGATTTTAGCAGATTGGAATAGAAGTATTGGGCGCCGGCGCTCAAGGCAACGATAGGCGTAACCGCATTAGATTGAATCGGTTGAGTCTCATTCCTTGCTACTGGAAACCATCTCCTCCATCAAATCAACCTGCAGCCGCTGAATGTCAAGCAACCGCTGCCACGAATGGTTGATGAGTTGATCAAGCTTGATATGGAGCTGTCGGACTTCGATTTCGGCTTTGAGATTCACCTGGTAATCATGCTCTGACCGGAGCCGATCTTTCGCTTCCTGCCGGTTTTGGCTCATCATAATAATCGGTGCCTGCACCGCCGCCACGCAGGAGAGTATCAGATTGAGCAGGATGTAGGGATAAGGGTCGAAGGGTCGTGTCAGCAGAACATAGCTGTTGATAGCGATCCAGATGATAAGACCGCCGCCAAAGAGCATGATAAAACTCCAACTACCGCCGAACGTCGCTACTCTGTCTGCCAGCCTCTGCCCGAATGTCTTGGCCTCCTCGAATTCCTGCTCGACATTTCTCACCAGGACCTCATGCTCCCTGAGGCTATCGAGCACCTCCTGCTCGACGTTGGAGATTTCTCCCACTTGCTCCTTAATTGCTTCAGTCAAGTACTCCTGTCGAAAGCCGCGCAGGCATGATTGGCAGATGATGTGGTCGGCACCCCAGTCGGGATGCTTCTTCCTGATCAACTCGGCAACCGGTCCGCTGACGAACTGCTCCGGCCGCCCCTCACGCATTGATTTGTTCTGCCCGCATATGGGGCAATTAAAGCTTTTCTCGTTTTCCACAACGCCTCCGACTCGAAGACTCTGAATTGTAATCCATCTTGACTATTAAACGGCAGTGGGCGCCCCGACCACGCTGCAAATTTAACTTCACGGAAATCACTCGCAACTTTTTTTGAAATAGGAGCGAAGTCGGTGAATTCCGCGAGTGTCTCGCATACGTGAGGTCCGGCTCGCAGAATTCGGATTGACTTGCCAGGGGGAAGAGATGGTTTAGAACTCTTCTGTCTGCTTTTTGCCAGTCGCATTGTTTTCAAGCCAGACGGAAAAGGAGCCGCTTTCGATTTTGCAGCCCGGTCGATAAGTCTGGTTTGGTTCTAGAGTAACATAGAGTCCGTGGGAACTGCCTGATAGATTCAACGCCGCTGGGGCCCAACCTCCGCCTCGAGCCCATTCTATCAGTCCAATCCTGACTGTATGAATGCCTGGTTGCAGGTAGAGAACCTTCTCAGTATCGAAGGCAACCATCATGCCGTCAACGTTTACGACTTCGGCGCGAATATTTGTGTGACGGTCTCCGTCTCGGAACTTGTGTCTCAGTTCAGGTTTCGCAGCCTCTTTTCTGGGGAGGTTCTGGCCATCGAGAGTTTTTACCGTACCGGCACAACCGACGATTAACAGCAATGAGCCCACAACTGCACAGGCAACAATCCAGCGAGACATGCGATTTCTCCTTTTTAAGATACCAAGGGTGCATCCAGCCATATAATTGAGATAAAAGAGTCGATGTATGATGTCAATGGTAAATGCCTGTAGGGCCGAAAATGCAGCTTGGGTTTTCGAATCCGGAAGTGGGAGAACCCGGCTTCAAAATTGCGAAGGACCGGTCTCTTTCTCTGCACTGACACGTGCCGGGACCACAAAAGAGCCCCGGCCAAAGTTCATCACGGTCAGCACCATGCAACTGCTGGACGCGGATTTCTGTCACAGACCTCTGGTTCCGCATACCGGGAAAACCGGCCCTCCGGTATAAACAAAGTTGGCTACCCGGACGGCATCACCAATAGAGACAAACCCACTTCCATTGGCATCAGCAGCGTCATAACATTCCAGAGTCCCTCCGCCGAAAATGTAATTGATGATCGTGGAAATGTCAGAGACAGATACGATTCCCGACAGATCGGCATCCCCCGGCAGGCGGCAGCAGCAGGCGCTGTCTGGCAGGAACGGGCAATCGTCGCAGAAATCGTAAACTCCATCGGAATCAATGTCCCTACCCCAGATGGAATCACAACTCTGACCCGCAAAATCCCCATAAAAGAGCATGCACATCGGGTACGTCGGGTCAGCGTATGACTCAGTTGCGGTTTTCTCAAGATCTTCCAGGCCATCGCAATGGACGGTCACCGTATCCCCGTGGTCGACTTGCGGATCGGAGTTATACCCTGCGATAACACTTCGCACTACAGACCATTCATCTTTGTCGTTGGCAACCAATCCCGGTCCCAGCACTGCAGGGCTACACCTGGTTCTCCGTCGCAAATTGTAAGAGTAACGAGTCGAATCGATTACACCGTTGCAGTTCCAGTCAACCGGCCCCAGACCCATCCCCTCAGGCTCATAGAGGTCGCCTTCACGGAGCGTCAGAAGCGTTCCATGCGAATAATCGAGCATTCGGAAAGAGCTGGGGCATTCGGACGCTAACCCATCGCAGGCGATTTGTGCCGCGATCCTTCCGCCGAGATATCTGTAGTTCATTACGCTGGGAAAATTTGGCGCATACATTGCATGGTGGCCGAGACCAATAGTGTGACCCAATTCATGCATAAACGTCCCCAGGGGTGGTTGCGTATTTGGTTGTACTCCGCCAGTAGTGAAAAAGCGGCGCCCGCCGCCGAACGATCTGGTTGACGATGTTACGCCAATCAGGCACCATTTCCATTGAATTTCGCCGGGGTGATCGTCATAGATGGCCTGCAGGCTGTCTACGGTGTGATCAGAGTACACGTGGACGTAGTGGATTGTATCATCAAGGACAATATTGAGTGTGATGCCCTCACAGGCAAAAACGTTGACGAGCTGATCGACCTGGAACTGTGTCGGGATGTAGGCGTAGCCGTCCTTCACCATGTAGTCAATCTCTATGTTTACCAGCAGCGAGTCCTGCGCCTGAGCCCTCCCGAACCAGGTGAAGATGGCCAAAAAAGTCATCAGAAGTAATGTGATTCGAAATCGTGAGACGATCAGCATCCTGCACCCTCCAGTCAGGCTGGTTACAAAAGAACTGAGGTGACGCGTGCGCCAGACTTAAGTCCGGAATTGTCACATCTGACGATAACAGGATTCGTAGTGATCGTCAATGCTTTGCTGCGATTGAGATTTCCGGAACATTTGCCGACCAATCATGCTATATTACGTGGCAAGCTAGAGATTCCCGCCTGTGGGATCCCGTAGCGCAGGGCTCCTGCGAGTCCTGCGATCTGCGTGGCAGTCGTCCTCGGCTGCTGCGGCAAGTCAAGACTACGGGGGTGACCTGGTTTCGACGGGGTTACTGGGGATTAGCCTGCGCGCCGAGATTGTGTCAATCTCGTTAAACGGGCACAAACCTACTTAAATGGCAACAACTACGCCATTGCTGCCTAATTAGCTGGTAGCTGTCTGCCGTGGGGCCCGCCGTCAGGCGCCGCGAACAGGCATCAACAATTGACGGCTAGCTTCAAGGCTCGGCTTTGCGGCCGCGAAGTGAAACTTATTTAGCGAAGCTGGTTCTTGGGCAGCGATGTCTTCCCGCGGTCCCACTAACGAGAATAAAAGGAAGAACACGCGCGTAGAGGGTTAGTTGACAGTTTCTTCGGACGGGGGTTCGATTCCCCCCACCTCCAATTGTTGTAATTCTGCGTCAACCAGCCAAGTATGA
>CAYXUL010000061.1:0-19762 GCA_964468475.1 uncultured Ignavibacteria bacterium
GACAGCAGCGCGCTGGAGCAGATTGCCGTTCTACATGCTGTTTGGGCTTGCCTTTGGGTTTTACGACGGCTTCTTCGGCCCCGGCACCGGTTCATTTTGGCCGGTCGCCTTAATGGCGCTGCTCGGGCTCGATCTGGTGGGGGCGACGGCGACGACCAAAGCGATGAACTTCACCAGTAACATCTGTGCGCTGGCGGCTTTTCTGATCGGCGGGCAGGTTCTTTTCTCATATGGGCTGGTTATGGCTGCAGGGCAGTTGGTAGGTGCGCGCCTCGGGGCAGATTTGGCGGTGCGCAAAGGAGTGGGATTCATCCGCCCTATTTTTGTGATCGTCGTGTTGGCTACCTGCGCTAAGATATTCTACGATAGCTACTTGCTGCGGTAAGTTCAACTGTCACATCATCCGGGTGTCCCGAAAATCCTGAAACATTTTGGGGGTCAAGATGTTAGAATCAGCAAACAGTTAAACCGACCTATATCGAGCTATTTTTGGAGAAGGATTTGGAGCACATGAAACGCCGACACCGGAACCCTCGGATTAGTGCCATCAGCCGGCACCTTTCCTGGTTCCTGTTAGCTCTGGCTCTTGCGATCACGATCGCTTCGCCCGCGCGAGCCGACCGGTCCGCCTCAACCGAGCATGTGCGCGTCAAGCTTCTTCCCCAGGTCAGTGAGGTAGCGCCGGGGCAGCCGTTCACGGTTGCAGTGGTTTTCGACCTGAAGGATGAATGGCATCTCTACTGGATAAATCCCGGCGACGCCGGATTGGCGCCGCGAGTCAAATGGAAATTGCCCGACGGTTTCACAGCAGGCGCTTTGCAGTTCCCGCCGCCCAGTCGCATACCTTCGGGACCCCTGGTTTCTTTTGGATATAATAAACAGCTGGTGCTGCTGTCAGAGATTACTCCACCGAACAAATTGAGTCCTGGGCAACCGCTCGACCTGGAAGCTGATGTCGACTGGCTGGTCTGCCGGGAGGCGTGCATTCCTGAACAGGCGGATTTGTCAATCAAGTTAACCAGTGCCGAGCGACCCGAGGCAAATGACGAAAACGCGGCGTTGATTGCTCACGCTCGTTCGCTAATTCCGTCGGATACCGGAAGCTGGAGCATTGTCGCTGAGAAAACCGACGACTCCCTCATCGTGATCGGTGGTACCCGGATCGGCAGCGTCATCCCCGACTCGATTGTCCTGTTCCCGAGAGAAAAGGGCCTTATCGAGAACGCCTCACCACAGACCCTGAAGACAAGTAACGATGGTTTCAGGCTTACTATACCGCGCAACTCGCTGTACACGGGTACGCTTGACAGCCTTGCCGGGATGCTGGTCAGCCCAGGCGGCTGGGGCGCCGACTATTCGAGCAAAGCGCTACAATTTTCCACCGCGGTCACCACGGCGACGATGAGTCAGGAAACAACTACCGCTTCAGCAGAAGCCGGCATCGGTCTTCTGGAAGCGCTACTTTTCGCCTTCATCGGTGGGCTGATCCTGAATCTGATGCCGTGCGTGCTGCCGGTGCTGTCGATCAAGATACTGGGATTCGTTGAACAGGCTCGACATGACCGCAAAACTACTTTGGTTCACAGCCTGACTTTTCTTGCCGGAGTTCTGATCTCATTTTGGGCACTGGCTGTAGTGCTGTTACTTCTTCGCGCCAGTGGGGAGCAGCTGGGCTGGGGATTCCAACTGCAATCACCTGCGTTTCTGGTTGTACTGGCGGCGTTTATGTTCCTGATGGGCTTGAACTTCTTCGGCGTTTTCGAAATCGGAGTTTCATTGACAGGAATCGGGGCAAATGGCAAGCGAGCAGGCTTGGTCGGTTCGTTTATCTCAGGAATCACTGCCACCGTAGTAGCGACACCATGCACGGCGCCCTTCATGGGCAGCGCGCTGGGGTTCTCGTTAACGCAGCCTACCGGAGTGTCGCTGGCAATCTTTACGATGCTCGGGCTCGGCATGGCTGCACCTTTTGTGCTGCTCACCAATATCCCCGCGTTGGTTAGGTTCCTCCCGAAATCGGGGCGCTGGATGGAGACCCTCAAGCAGTTCATGGGCTTTCTGCTGATGGCGACAGTGATTTGGCTCGCGTGGGTGCTGGGAGTTCAAGGCGGCTACGGGCAGGTGATCCTCCTGCTGGGTGCGTTACTGGCAGTCGGCCTGGGAGCATGGATTCTCGGTCGCTGGGGCGGACTTGCGGGGGGCGCCGGCACGCGTTACGCTGCAAGATTGATTGCCGGAGCACTGATTGTCGCTGTTGTTTCGTTCACCGCCGTGCGCACTGGAACAATTTCACCGGCGCAGACAAGCGGCCAATATACCGATGGCAAATTGACCTGGGAGCCATACTCGCAGGATCGCGTGGACAAACTGCGTAAAGAGGGACAGCCGCTGTTAATCGATTTTACCGCGGCCTGGTGCCTGAGCTGCAAGGTCAATGAGCGCGTCGCCTTCAATTCCGATGAAGTGCAGAATAAACTGATTGAGAAGAACGTTACGACTATCAAGGCAGACTGGACAAACCGCAGCGCTGAAATCACACAGGCCCTCGCTGCGTTCGGGCGCAACAGCGTGCCGCTGTATGTGCTTTACAGCGGTAATTCCGCCGATGCCCCGATCGTGTTGCCGGAGATTCTGACGCCGCGAATTGTTCTTGAAGCTTTGGAGAAGATTTAGCCGAGAAAGCTCGACCTCGGTTCTGCTATCGAGTTTTGCCCACACAGCAGAGCCGGTTACCGCAACCCAGTGGGCGTGTGAGGTAATTAAGATGAGACAGTGGAAGTTTGCAGTAGCACTGCTGGCATTGACGGCGCTGCTTGTCGCGTCGGCAGTTTTCGCCGGCGACAGGATGGACGCCGGTAAGACTCAAGTGACGAGTACGATGAAAAAGGATATGAAGGGCGAGATGGCGGCGCAGGTCGCAATCGACAAGCCTGCCCCTGACTTCACCCTGACAGGCGTGGATGGAAAAGAGTACTCCCTGTCGGAATTCAAGGGCAAAGATGTGGTATTGGAATGGATCAACTTCGACTGCCCGTTCGTACACAAGCACTACTATTCCGGCAACATGCCGGACCTGCAGGAAAAGTACATCGGTAAAGATGGCGTGATCTGGCTTTCGATTTGTTCCTCGGCGCCCGGCAAGCAGGGCTACTATACGGGTGATAAGCTGTCAAAGCGGATGAAGGATGCTCATTGGAATGCAACCGCATACCTGGTGGACGCCGACGGCGCAGTCGGGCGCATGTACGGCGCCAAAACCACGCCGCATATGTTCATCATCGACAAGGATGGCATTCTGCGCTATGACGGAGCAATTGACGATACGCCGTCCACCCGAGTTGAGGATTTGAAAACAGCCAAGAACTATGTCTCCGCTGCCCTCGATGAAATCATGGCAGACAAGGCGGTGGCAACCAAGACATCTACCCCCTACGGCTGTTCGGTGAAGTACGGAGAGATGACCAAACCAAAATCAGACAAAACCATGTAATTTCAGGAATCAGAATCACTTTGGCGCAACCGGGAAGAGTGCCGGGCTAACTTCGGCACATCGTTTTTGAAAGTTTTATGCGAATGTTGTGCTTAGAGAGTGTACGATTGTTGAAATGTGAAATGGAAAATGTGAAATGTGACTGCGCCGGTGAATTGCCGGTGCAGTCCCGGAACTATCCATCTCTCGAGGAGGAGCTATGAGAGAGAGGAAATTGAGAGTTCTAACGCAAGTCGCGGCGATTGCCGTCTTACTTCTCGCACTGTCTAGCACGTCATCGGCACAACGCCTTTTTGGCTTGCACGGAATCGGCCCCAGATTGGGAGTGTCAATAAATCCTGACCAGTTCCATTTCGGTGGCCAACTTGACCTGGGGGACTTAGCGCCACGGCTAATGATGTCGCCGAATGTTGAAGTCGGAGTCGGAGATAACGTGACCGTTATCGCCGCGATGATGGATGTCAATTACCGGTTTCGCAACGACTGGGGAAGCTGGAATCCGTACCTGGGCGGAGGTATCGGCCCGGTATTCTACAATTTCGATCATGGCCGCAGCGACTCCGAGCTGGGGCTGACTATGCAGGGTGGTCTGGCGCGACGGCTGATAAGCCGCGCCGGTTACATGTTTCTGGAATTCAAGGTGGGAGTCGTAAAGACCCCGGACGTCAAAATGACAGTGGGCTGGATGTTCGGCTCGTAAAATGGTCTTGAAAAGAGTGCTCAGCTATCGCGATGGCGATATTTGAGCACTTTTATTTTCTCGATCGTCACCAGGCCTTCGTCGATCATTTCGTCGAGTGTGGGCAGGAACTCATCGACCTTCTCTTTGCTGTCGACTATCTCGATGATGATCGGCAAGTCCTGTGACAGGCGCAAGACCTTAGAGGTGTGAATGCGGCTGTGGGCGCCAAAGCCAAGCAGGCCACGCAGGACGGTGGTACCGGCAATTCCGCTCTTGCGCGCTTTTTCGACGATCGCCTCATGAAGCGGTTTGCCGTCAAAGCGGTCATCCTCGCCAATGAATATCCTTACCAACCGAGCTTCTTCAGGCAGATTCATCCGTTACTCCCATCACTTTATCGTTAGAGCGTCGTTAGCGCGTCGCTAGAGCATCCTGGCAAGCAGCATGCCGGCATAAAGTGCAACAAATCCGATTATAACCTGTCCGGCAATATTCAAACCCGTGAGTAAGAACTGCGACTCACGCATAAGCTGATTTGACTCAAAGATGAATGTTGAAAAGGTAGTGAACGATCCCATGAAGCCAACCAGAATCGCGGTTCTCATATCGCCACTCAATAACAAACGGTCCTCGAATATCGTCCACACGAATCCGAACAGGAAACAGCCGGCGACGTTTACGACGAAAGTTCCGAGCGGATAGCTTGCCTCGATTACCCGATGTACCAGGCCGGAAAGGCCGTAGCGAGCCAAGGCCCCGATGCCACCGCCGGCCGCTATGAAGAGAATTCTTGCCAGCATCAACTACGTTTGATTAGCAATTCCCGGCGTTCGAACAACAATGCTGATGCCGCGACCAACGCCAATATCCAGAGTGCATAATAGCCGATTGCATTCCACAGCGGTGTCAGACTGCCGACGTCAGCGGATAGCAGCGCAATTGGAGAATAAGAAAGGGAGCGCGAAATCGAGATCGCTTCAATCGAGACTCCAAGAATATGCCAGAATCCGAAGCTCAGACTCGCCAGCAGCGAGCCTATACCACCTATCAGAAAATAGACAACGGCAAGCACTACTGCCAGAACGGGATTGAAGAAGTTGGAAAGGAAGAGCACCACAGCAAAGGTGACGACAATGCTCAGGATCTGCTGGAGCAGGTACAGGTAGAACGGCAATGGCGGTATATATGAAAAAGCCAGCACGTCTATGATTGCGAAGAATGCAAGGGCAACCGCAAAATAGAGGAGGACTGCATAGATGCAGCCGATGACTTTGCCAAAAAAGAGAGAAAATCGGGAGAGGGGACGCGCTGCGAAAGTGAGTATCGTACCATCGCGCAGATCGGAGCGCCAGCAGGTGGCCCCGATTATCAAGGCGGCGGCGTGGCCGACAAAGTTGATTGCGTAGAAGTAGATGGCCAGAGCCTCCGAGCCGCTGACCTTCCCACCCGCAAGCGCTGCCGTGACTACCATCGGCGCTACGAAGAGCAGGCAAATAAAAGCAGCTGCGATAAAGAAAATCAGGAGCAGTTTCGAATTGCGGAGCTTGCTGAGCTTATGAAGTGCGATAGTGTTAATCATCGCTCAGTTCCTCCCTTTGCAGCAACTGCAGGAAACGATGTTCAAGAGTCGCTCCGCTGGGGCGCAGCAGGGTTATATCAACTTTTGCGTCCAGTAGAAATTTCAGAATAGTGTCCTTTGTTTCTGCATCAGAGCAGAATACCTCATGTCGACCCTCACCAACTCGTTTTACGTCACCATAATCACTCAGGCGATTGAGGAGAATCTCCCCGCCTCCGGTGAACTGGATTCGATAGCTCTGCACATCGGATCTCAGCAGATTATCCAGCTTATCAACTGCGAGCAATTCTCCCTGATCGATGATAACTACCTGGTCGGCAATGTCCTCGATATCGGAGAGAATGTGAGTAGAGAGAAATATTGTCTTGCCCTCGGCACGCAGCTTCTTCAGCAGGTTCTTGATTTTGATCTTGGCAATTGGATCCATCCCCGATGTTGGTTCATCTAGAATCAGCAGATCCGGGTCGCCTATCAACGCCTGCGCCAGACCGATCTTCTGTGTCATCCCTTTGGAGTAGCTTTTAATTTTCTGGCGCCGGGCCCCCGGCATATCGAGAAACTCAAGCAATTCCGGAATTGCCTCCTCAATTTGTCCTCGAGCACGGTTTCCCAGGCGACCGAACATCCGCAGGAATTTTTCGCCACGCAGGAAACCGTCGAAGCTAAATACTTCGGGGAGAAACCCAACCGGTGCGCGCGAGCGCGGGTCCCTGGAATCGATTCCGAATATTTCACAATTCCCGCCCGAGGCGGAGATGAAATCCATTAGCACATGCATGGCAGTCGTCTTGCCGGCGCCATTAGGTCCGAGAAATCCGAAGATCTCGCCGGCAGGGACTTCAAAGGAAATACCTTTCAATGCTTGCTGCGCCGAGCGACGACTTCCGTAGGTCTTCTTGAGATTTTCAACTTTGATAGCCGGTATCGACATACAACTTCACCCGCTCCTAAAAGTCGAACTTGAAATGCCCGCCGCTGCCGGCGACATTGTAAATCCTGATCCAGCGGTGGATCCGCTGTTCAAGTTGACCCTTTTCGTATCCTTCAATGTTATCTAATACTTTGCCGGTATTGCTGAACAGAACAGTACTCGGCAGGGCTCTCAAGCTGGCTTGACTCATGAATTTCCCGACGGGGTCATAGCCCGCCATTTCTCCGAGGCCAAGTGAGTCTGCAATTTCCTGGACGACATCTGAGGTCTCATTAGGATTCACGAAGTAGAATTGCAGGATTGAGTCTGTCTCTGGAGAGGTTGCCAATTTGGCTGCATCCGCAAGCAGGCTGAGGCAACGCTGCGATTGACTGGTCCAGAAAATCACGACGACGTACTTCTGTGAATTCTCGTCCGGGAGAGCAACCGTAGTCCCATCGGTGAGTTTGAAGGAAAGCTCGTCGGTTGATGACGTTTCAGCTACGCTTGCTCCATTGCCCCTGATGATCTGGTATTGCCAGATTCCGAGGCCGATCGCCGAGCCTACCAACAATATGAGGAGGATATTGCGGACCAACCCCTGCCTGGATGGTGATGCTTCAGGCATTGGAGCTCCGGTTGAGCTTATTGAGCCTGTCGAGTATGGAGCCGATTCCAAACATGATGATCCCCAGGCAGACTCCCATCCCGCCAACCACCAAGCCCGAAGTGACCTGCGTGCGATTCACGATGCCTGACACGAGATCAGATTTAAGCATGGCGCCGACAAGATCATTGGTGCCGGATACGGTGCTGAGGTCGATGCTGGTGGCAATGAAATATCCGACGATGATTCCGGCGATACCCACCAGGATACCGAGAACTCTGTAGAGGTTTGCTATGACGGACTCCTTTCTGCAGTCATCTTAGTTAACCCACACCAACGAATTACGCAACAAGATCATTGATCTCTTTGAACGGGCCAGCAATACGCTGGGTTTCTTTGAGTCGCTCATTTTTTAGAAAAACTGCTGCGTAGATACATAGACTACCATACCGCCAGTGTGGGGATTGATGGCCAGGTCGAGCCGCCCCATGTTCCCCAGAAACGACTTTATTGCACCGCGCAGGCCAACTCCGACTGTCCAGTAGGGGTCCTTGACTCGTTGCGAGAAGTCGGAAAAGCGCCCCCAGATGACTCCGTAGTCAGCGAATATCGCAGCCTGGCTGTAGAGCAGGCCTGTTTCAATTGCTTTCATGCGTAGTTCGAGATTGGAAACGAACAGGTAGTCGCCGCGCCGAATTTTGTCCTGGTAGCCGCGCACGTTTACATCCCCGGATACATAGTAGGGTTGTACCCGTTCATCCGCAGAGGAGAGCTGCAGGAAAGCGCGGCTGGCGAGATTGAAGCGTCCAAAAGCACGGTAGACTCTGCCGGTAACGCCGCTGTGCCATTTGTCGAACGAGCCGTCGGGGCGTTCGTTGATCAGGCTGCCGCTGGCGGACAGATCGCTGCCTTCGTAAAAATAGCGGTCGTAGTAAACTCGTCCCAGAGTGAGCCCCCCACCAAAGGAGTAGCGCGGGTAGTCGATAACTGCCACGTGGGGCTTCCCCTTGCTGTCGCTGCGCAGGGTCCAGTTTTCGCGGTCGTAGCCGCTGAACACCGAGGCGTAAATCCTCTCGTGCAGTCGGCGCCCGAGAACTCCAACTATGCTCTTGTGCTCATAATCGTAATCTCCGGTTACACCCGCAATTCTCAGTGGGTCTATCTCACGTTGGTCAGAAAGGGCGAGACCGATATTGAAATCTCGTCCGAATGCGCGCGGAACTGAAACAGAGAAGTACCCTGAATTTTTGCCTTCATAGCGACGGTACAGCACGGCTGTTTGCATATAAAGACCCAGAAAATCCTTCTCGACTGCCCCGACCGACCAGTCAAGCTTGCCGTCGGTACGGCCGATTGAGAGCAGCGGCAGTAGAGTCCATACTTCCTTAATGCGAAAATCTATCGCTACGGAATCGCTGTGCTCGATGATGCGAGGCTGAACTTTAGAGAAAATGCCCAACCCGAAGATTTTCTTACGGTCTCTGTCAAGCAACTCGAGATCGAGGGGCAGACCGGCACGGGAGTCGATCTCTCGCCGCAGAATAAAGCGGCGCGTCCTGAATTTGCCGGAAAAATGGATTGACGATATCGGCTTTCCTGCGAGCGACTGCGCGTCGTGGATTGTCAGCGTATCGTTGCTGAGATTGCCGAGAGGGATTTCTCCCCGCACCGGTACTGCCGCCAATAAGCTTGTGACAACCAACCACTTAGCGGCGGCGCCAATGGCGGGCAGGCAGGTACTGCGTAGCGTGAATAATTTATTGACGAAATAAAGGACTGGTTTCATCTGAAAGCTGCTCAATTTTCACGAAAAGCTCCTAAATCGACACAGATAAAGTGTAACGAAATCGTTGAGTTATCGCAAAAGCTACCGATAATTTTACTAAAGACTGGTGAACAAGACGGGAAGCATGAGCAATAACAAAAAAGTACTCATAGTCGACGACTTCGGCGACACCGGGAAGATACTTGTGCAGATGTTCGATCATCTTAACGTGCCCACGGAATCTGTAGACAACCCGGGAGATGCTTTCGAAAAAGTCGCCAAGCATCAGTATCGACTCGTCATCGCCGATTCACGAATGCCCAAGCTTGATGGTGTCAGCTTGCTCAAACGTATCCGCGAACGCTGGCCCGCAACAAAGGTGGCAGTTATGTCTACATTCAACTCCGGCACCACTCAGAAGCTGGTTGCCAAGGACGACATCGACTACTACCTTCCCAAGCCGATCAATATGGGGCATCTCGAGAAGATTACTCGCGAATTGGCATTGTCGAAATAGCGGGGATTGAAGTAACTCGAGAGGCATTCTCTGCGAGTGGCCTTCAAGATGAATTTCAAGAAATCCCAGAACAACGAGACCCAACGATTTTCATTGTCATAAGAATGTAAATCTATATTCTCATGAGGATGTAGCTATCGAAACTTACATCTCTGTGAAAACATCTTTTGTCGTAAAATCTAGTCGGGAGGATAACTTATGAAGAAACTCTGTTCAGCGCTGGCCGCGACCGCTCTCTTGCTTGCATCGCTGTCGATGCTCTCTTGCTCGAGCAGCGATGACTCGGGAACCAACAATAACAACAATATTTCGCAGGCGCAAGCCGACCAGATGCAGGCGCTTGCCGCCTCGCTTGTCCCATTTGCGGGAGTGGCCACGACGACCGGCGTAACTCAGCTTGACGGTGTAGACGAATCTGACTTCGACCTGTCCGGAATCGTGGATACACAGCAGGGTGTGGACTTTTCCGTTTCCTACGATTCTAGTGGCGGCTGGTGGGATGCCCACTTTTCGTACGAAACCGATCCTGCCGCCGATACCGCAGTTTCGGTAACCGTGCGGGATTCCGTCAGGTTCGAGGATGGCTCCGGAGGTGCTCAGCAAAATCCCGATGATCTGACTGACTTGATGAAAAATATCGCCTCGATAGCGTTGTCCACAGATATTCCCGACTTCGGCACCGTCGGCTTCTCGATGCACAGCAATCTGAATTATTCCAGCCTGACTTCCCCTGCCGTTACGGTAGACGGAAACATGAGCTTCAATCTTAACGCCGACATTGCCATACAGGATTCGACGCTTTCGGGCACCGTGGCAGCGACTCTGGAAATAACGAACCTGCAAGTGCCCAAGCCGGCATCTGCCGGAGACATGGCGTGCCCAACCTCGGGCGTAATTGTCCTGCACGTCACCGAGGATTTATCGGCTCAGGCGGTCAACGAGGGCGTGAAATCGACGTCATGGACGATTACTGTGACAGTTCTGAGCGCCAACAGCTACAAGATCAGATTGGATGGAGGCGGCAAGAACTTCGGTGAAGTAACGGTCAACGACGCCTGCAGCAGCCCGCTTTCGATTGTCCAACCGCTTGAAAGCGCGGCGGGGAATTTCCTGAAGAATGCGGTGCCGCGGCAATAGTAAGTCTGCGCGATAGCTTGGTGCATTGGCGCAAGCTCACTGAAAGTGTAGAAAGTAAAGAGCGCTGTTCGATTTTTCAGGACGGCGCTCTTCTTATTGAGGCAAGCTCAAGCGAGCACTCGGCTACGAAAGCCGCCGGACAGCGCCGATCCCGGCTGCGATTGTTGCTTGCCAGATTGGGGAAAGTAGGTATATTGGGGTGTTACTCACGGTATTCGGAATACTCAATACTGCCAGAGGTTGCCGCTCTTACACGACTGCTAACGGAGAGAAGAGTTCAATAACGAGGAACGACGCCCGTGCGCGTCAGTTATCCTCGCATCTGTATTGGCATCCCTTGTGGGCTGCGGGTTTGGTCCCGCTTGGGCACACAAGCGATTAGTCAGGAGTGCTGATGTTATCTCTGCGGAAGTTAGTCGCAATTCCACTCTGCCTTACTCTGGCAACAATTCTGGCGAGCAGTTTGTCCGCGCAAGAGAATATCCGCGTCTGGTATTCGAATCCACGCGGTGTGCTGCCCGGCAGCATTATGAATATCTCCATCATGATGAGTTCGACCCGACAGTTGGGGGGCATCGATCTGACGGTTCATTACGACGACAGCTTACTCAGTTTCATCTCCGCCGCTCAGGATACCGGACTAAAGCACTGGGAGTATTTTCTAACTACCCAAAATGACTCGCTCAATACAGTGCGCATCGTCTCTATCGCAAACGGCGGTTCACCACTCACTTCGCCTGACTCCATTGATTACTTTCCCAAAGGCTCCATTGTCAATCTGCAGTTCTTTGTAGACCCCACCTGGCTGGCTGATTCCGGCCGAGTTGCCTTTGACTATTTGTGGCCGTTGTGCACTTCCAATGCAATGTCGAATATTGTCGGCGATACACTAATCATGCTACGCCGAATTTATGACCGGCGGGGTCATCTGGTTTGGGATGAGACAGATAACACCAACTACCCGGACGAAAATCGACCTCCTATGTTAGGTGTAGCTGACAGTTGTCTGGTCGGGGCGACTAAGGTTGCCATGGAGATCGATTTCTACTACGGGGAGGCGACTAATTACTACATCTGTGGAGACGCCGATGCCAGCGATGGGATCTCAGTTGCGGATGCAGTCAGGATTATCAACTATATCTTTGCTTCAGGTCAACCGCCAAACCCACTGGCAGCAGGTGACGCTGACTGCAGTGGAGAGGTCTCGATCTCGGACGCGGTCTACCTGATCGGCTACATCTTCGGTGGCGGACCACCCCCGTGTGCCAGCTGTCCTTGATGTATGGGTTGCCAGCAGCCCTGAATTACCGGGGCTCTATTCGTACTGAAATTTGGGTTCCCAGCCATTGACCCCATTGGGGAGCAGGTCGAACAAATGCCACAAGGCGCAGTAGTCGTCTCCCGGGCCGAAGAAGGCTTTGGCAACGCGCTCGATTTTGCCGTTCGCACTTTTCCGAAAAGTCGAAAACCCCGGCCACTGTTTGCCATCCTCTGACTCAAAGCCGACATCCTTCGAGAAAGTCGTTCCTTTATGGGAGTACATAGGAAATTCCCAACCTCGGCTTTGGGCGAATTGCCTTTGAGTTTCGTGGTCGTCCGGCGAAACCAAGACGAAAGCAGCACGGTTGCTGAGATGGTGGCGTACTCCATTGAAACCGTCCGCCCACAATGTGCAATAGGGGCAGCTCTTTCCCATGTTGTGGATGAGCAACAATTCGTCTTTATCTCCAAACATCTGGGACAGCTTCACCTGGCTGCCATCAGGTGCCGTGAACTGGTAATCGTCAACCGGCTGCGCCGGAAGTTGCTTGCGCATCTCAGCCAGTTTCTTCTTCTCTTCCAGTATTTGCTGTTCCAGCTCTTCCACCTGATTTGCCAGGGCAACTGATTCTGCGGCACCCATACACTTCCTCCTGCGTTCAGACTACGAAGTCTGCAGTTCAATTTCTTCTTTTCAACATGAAAACGTAATCAGCCGTCATTTGGTTGCCAAAATTGGGCTGGCTGCGATCGTCTCGCCAAACAAAGGTGTTGTGATCGACCGCTGTAGTCTCAATATTGCCACCAAGATGATTCAATCGTCCGACCGCAGCAGCATGATAGCCCTGATTTCCGGTGCAGTATTAATCAGTTTTTCCGCAGTCTTTGTAAAGGTTGTCAGCGTAGGTCCGACAACATCAGCTTTCTACCGCATGGCATTCGGCAGTGCTATCCTTGTAGTCATCGAGCTGATACGCAGGGACAGGCTCTTCGTCAGCAAGCGTGCACTGATTTACACGATACTCGCGGGAGTCTTCTTCTCCGGCGATCTTACTTTCTGGCATAGAAGCGTTATCTATACAGGTCCGGGTATCTCTACGATGCTTGCGAATTTCCAGGTCGTGTTTCTGGCGATTATCGGCCTGTTGGTGCTGCATGAGCACCCCGGCTGGAAGGCACTGGTCGCAATACCTTTGGCGCTGGGCGGGCTGCTTCTGCTCGTTGGCCCAAAATGGGAGGAGTTGGGTGGGCAGTACCATTGGGGCGTGATCTTCGGATTGATCACCGCAATGTTCTACGCCTGTTACGTGCTGTCGCTGCGAGGCCTTCGCAAGCTTGATGAACATCCGACGGCAATGGCTTCTATCACAGTGGTTTCTGTAGTCACTACAGTAATTCTGCTGTTTATCAATCTAGCCGAGGGTGAGAGCTTCGCGATCCCCGACACTCATAGCTGGCTGGCACTGGTCGCCTATGGCATCTGCGGACAGGTTCTTGGCTGGGTGCTGATCACGCGTGGCATTCAGGGGCTTACCGCTGCGCGGATCGGTTTGATACTACTGCTGCAGCCAACATTGTCATTTGCCTGGGACATAATTTTCTTCCACAGGCCAACAGTTCTCGTGGAAGTCGTCGGCGCCTTAATTGCGCTAGGGGCGATTTACCTCGGAGGTACAAGATCGACGCGTGCGCAAAACCTGAGCCCGGAGCAGTCCGGGTGAGAGCTGACGCACGGGTGATTATTACCGGCGCCACTTCCGGAATCGGCAGGGCGCTGGCGCTAAAATTTCTGGAAGAGGGACACCGCGTAGGAATCACGGGTCGTCGAGTCGAACGCCTGAACGAAATCAAGGAGAAGGACCCGGAGCGAGTCGAGATTCTCTGCCAGGACTTGACGCAGCGTGACAGTATTTTCAAGGGTTTGGACGACTTACGCGACCGCCTCGGTGGCCTTGACATCTGCATCGCCAACGCCGGAGCCGCCCGACGAGATTGCACACTGCCGCTGCAAAATGAGCTTGAGGTCGCCGATGTAAACGTTCTCGGCTTTCTGGTTACCGTCAATTGGGCGATGCACCACTTCAAACAGCAGGGCAGCGGTCACATAGTAGGGGTATCGTCGGTGGCGGCATTCTGGGGGAATATGTATAATCCGATGTACAATGCTACCAAGGCTTTCGAGATGAACTACCTGCGTGGGCTGCGTGAGCACCTTCGTGACTTCGGAATCACGGTTACGGATATCCGACCCGGTTTCGTAGCGACTGAGATGACGGCGAACAATCCGCGCATGATCGCTGTCTCGACTCCCGAGAAGGCGGCTGAGCAGATTTACAGGGCAATTGAAAGACGGAAGAAGATCGTCTACATTACGAAACGCTGGCGCTATCTTTCGTGGCTTATGCGTATTACCCCTGAGTTCATTTATCGAAGATTGGCCAAGATGAATCAACCGGGAAACTAGGACTTAACGCAGAGGAGAACAAGCATGGCAACTTACATCATTTTGAGCAAACTGGGACCGAATGCCTTTGACACACCAAATGGTCTCAAGGGCGTCGCGACCTCGGTGCGGGAAAAGCTGGAACGTGAATGCCCCAAGGCGAAATGGGTGCAAAGTTACGGCTGTATGGGCAGCTATGATGTCGTGGATATCGTGGAATCGGATGATCCGCAAGAGATCGAGAAGGCGGTGATGATTATTCGCGCGGTGGGGCGTTCGACGACGGAAACATTGCTGGCCACGAAGTGGGACGATTTTCTGAAAGCATTATAGGGTCGAGGGGGGCTCCGACTCCTGCCGTGTAAATCAACTCTTTCCAGTTGGGAATAGCGGGTCTGGGACAGACCTGCCGTACCAGGCGATAGACAAAAAGAAAGCCTGCAAGTAGGTACTCACAGGCTTGTTGGGTGAGTGGAGGGATTATGACCAAACCCGCATTGGGGGTATTCCACGTAAAGGCTCAATGCGTGTAGAATTGCTTCTCATACCAGGCCCAGCGAGAAATCAATTCTGATTGAATCTTTACATGTTTGTAGACGGTACTTGAATTCGATTGTTCAGTTTATTCACAAGATTTTGGTGCAGTTGGCGAGAAAGTCGGAATCGCACATTAGCCGTTTGTGGCTTGCCTTCATACGTCGGCAGAGTGAAAAGATTTTATCATTGACTTACCAATTACATTTCGTAATTTTTGCGTCCTGCCAATCGCGAAAGCGGGCGGCAGTTCTTATCACGCCTCAATTGAGGGCCCGTAGCTCAGATGGTTAGAGCGCGCGCCTGATAAGCGCGAGGTCGGCAGTTCGATTCTGCCCGGGCCCATTTTTATTTTCTGAATCCATACTCTGCAAAAGGGATGAACGAGTTGAGTCGATCCGTGATTCGGAGGCATGGAAGGCTTTCGGGTCATTCGGCGGGAAAAGTGCAGGCACAGTGGAAGGTCGGTTGTGATTTCGGATAAGTACTACGGCAGCCGGGGGCTGCCGGTCGCGACGGGAGGTGACCTGCGCGACGTGCGGAGCGGATGAAAACGTATAGCGATTTCAGGTAGATTTACGTTTTCACCGACGATGATGCTTCGCGGCGGTCCATGCTTGACTGCAGCCGAGAAACTCGCTCCATGTGAGGTTTGAGGATTGTCGACCTTCTCAAGATCATTATCATTTGTATCCAGCCACCGGTTTGATAGCACATGGCGGTCTTCATCATTGGCCAGTATGGATCCGGGGACCTTCAACGCAATCGCAGCACCGGCATCAGCGAACGGCATAGCGGACAGCTGCGTGCTGAGTGTCGGGGCCGCTATGAGAGCAGCAAGGGAGATGATAACGATGGAGAAGGACCGTTGTCGCATTTTTCCTCTAGAGACTCGGGTTGATTGGGTCGTCCATTCCGTGGTCGACGCCCATGTCGGTCATCTATATGTAAATGCTACTGTAGTTACACACAACGCGGCAGTTTAGTTTCAGGAGTCTTAGTTAAGATAGGTTAATTCGCAGGAATGTCAGCATTGTTTTGCTTTGGAACAAAACTCAAGCCGGTGAAACATCGAGGGCACAATACATTCAACACACTGCGCTACTCTCGCTCCTTTTCCGGGTCGTCTTCGCCAGATTGTTCAGCCGTATCATCGTCGTTAGATCCATCCGCGTCCTGCTCCTCAGCTTCTTCTTCAGCTTCATTCTCTGGCTGAGACGGCTCTTCCTCTGGCGGCTCATCAGTTGGCGTCGCAAGCTCAGCCGCAAACAGCGGGTCGTCCGCATGTTCCTCCCGGTACATCTCGACTGGCATCTTTCCGGTATACCAGGAGGGGTTGTTGGGGTAGACCGGCGGATTGAAAATCGTTGAGTAGAAGTGCCAGATCAGAATCGCCAGCCCGGCCAGGATTGCTTCATAGAAATGAATTACCAGCATCACGCCCACGGCGCCGACTTTGAGAATACTCTCAGTCGTAGTCCCAAACCAGAGTGCGGCACCGGTTACGGTCATCACCACCGTACCCCAGACCAGCGCCCAGTATTCCGCTTTCTCGATATAGCTGAAGCGGCCGAAACGGGGAGCTTCCTTGCGAAGGCCGAGGTCGTAGGCCATCGTCTGAAAGAATTGCTTGAAATCGAGCCCCGTCGGAAAGATATCGTGCACAAAAGAGTGTCCGCGCCGACTGAAAAGGTAGACGACATGCCAAATTGCAGTCGCAACGAATACGATTGCAGCTCCTATATGTATCATCCGTCGTGCCACGAACCCTCCTGGCCAGCCGAATAGCAGTTTTGTCCACCAGGAGCCGGAGAAGTGGAAGGCAAAGCCGGTAATGGCCAGGATTGTGAAGGTAACCATCAGCAGGGTGTGTTGCCACAACTCGTTGCGGTTCATGCGCACGACTTGCTCGCCGCGATTGAGCACGCGAATTCGTTTACGCAGGTCGATTAGCCAATGCACAACCATGGCGCCAATGATGATGATGATTGCGATGATGTAAATGTTGCGAAGCAGTTGCCCGGTTTTGTTCAGGAAGACTCCGGTAGTGCGGTGAATCTCGATGGAGGCCAACTGCTTGGTAATGCTGGCGTGGCACTTCGCGCAGGTGGCTTGCACGTTGGCAGGAGCGATCGAGGAGGCCGAGTCGGTCATCGGCAGGATCAAGTGCGGGCGGTGACACGATGAGCAATTGGCGACGCGAGGATCACCGTCGGTGCTTTTCAAGCCGTGATAACTGTGCCGCCACGAGTTCATGATGTTTGTAGGGAGGCCGTACTTGATGTTCAGTTGCTCGCTTTCATGGCAGGGGGCACAGACGGTGAGGGAAACTTGTGTCGGGCTGACTCGTGATTTGGGGTCATCGACCGGCAAAATAGCGTGGGATCCGTGACAATCAGTACACACCGGTGTGTCGGTCTCGCCGCGCGCGGCTGCCTGTCCGTGTACACCGCGTTCATAATCGGCCTGGATTTGCTGGTGGCATTGCCCGCAGGTCTTCGAGATATTGAAATGGTAAATCGTCGACTTCGGATTGCTGGGCGCCAGGATCACATGCGCTGTCCCCTCTTTGGAGTGGCAGTCGATGCAGGTCGCGACGAGATTGCTGTCGGGACCCGTCCGCTGTGAATGGACGCTCGTTTTGTAGATCTCTACCGGCGTTATCATCGGGATATGGTAGGGTCCGACGATGCTCTTGTCCTCGTGGCAGCGGCCGCAAGTTTTCGGCAGGTTGTTCGGATTGGCACTCGATTGGGGATCGGACGGCGGCAGGATGTCATGCGTACCGTGGCAATCCCAACAGGCGGGGAAGAGTTCGCCCGGGTTCTCCTTCTTGAAGCCGTGATACTGATAGACCGCTGCGACATCATCATGGCAACTACCGCAGTCGACCGGAGCCATCTTTTCGGGATGAGGGATGGAGGTCGCTTCAGTGTGGCAATCGGTGCAGTCGAAGTCGCCATGAATCGAGTGGGAGAAGACGTCCTTGTCAACATAAAGCGACACGGTCGCGCCGGTTGAGTCGGTTGTGCTGAAATCACGGTCGCCGTGACAGTCGAGACACTCTTGCGCGTACGCCTGGGACGCGAGAAGTGATATGATCAGCGGGAGCAGGATAAGGCATTTGTGCCAGTGCCGGAGGAGATTCCTTCGGGAAAATGCCGCAAATGATTTAACGAAACGCATACGCATTATCCCTGCCCCGTTTCATCGGGACGAACACCCGCCCAATCATATCCTCGGGGATTGGGTGCCCGGCAGACCTCAGGTTACGGTCTCAGCCTGCTCAAGGCAAGGAGATTCTGGGGAAAATTGTCGATGCTTTTTACGGCAGTTCGCGGCAGTGCGCGGCCGGTTTCATTCGGCCGCGTTTCGCAGAGTCTGGGTCAATTGCCTGCTCTGAAGGTTATGCCATCGAGAGTTTGCCATGTGGTGCCGGAGCCTTCCTGGAATACAACTTCTCCGGTTGACCAGATATCCACTCTGCCGAAACCGGACGAAGTCTTGTTGACCTGCAGCTCGCGATACGCAGGGCGGTATCCCGGCGGCAGCACGAAGACAGGGCTTGCAACAGTACCGAAGTGAAGTAATCCTCTTAGATGTACAATCCCATTGACATCCTTAAAGTAGCCTGCGGGGTTGTAGACTCCCCCGTAATTCACCCATCCATTCATTAAGGTCGGAGCGGTCCAAGCTTCCTGACTGACATCCTGAGCGGTGATAGTGCTGTCGGCGATTTCAGTCGTACCGATTGCGTTGGCGACCACCGCTTGGGCGATATCCGCGTTTCCAGCCTGAATGGCGTAAGGCGCGGAGGTCAAATTCGTGCGCGGCACAATTTCGGCGTCGCCGTCCACCTGGATTCCCAGCCAGCGGTCGGCGCCGGCTGAAAACAGGTCACCGGGGAAAGGCACATTGCCACCCAGCAGATAGCCGTAGAGGCCGTTAGAGGTCGCAATGGGCTGCGGGCCGCTGCTCCAGAGGTTGGTGCCGCCGGTAGGGGCATCGTAAATGGTGAAGGTAACCGTATAAGTGCTGTCGGCGACAGGATCGCCGGAGCTGTCGGTGATCAGACCCTGGTGTGAGATCAGCTGAGGTACTGCGGCAGTAAGAGGGGCGGCTGCAAATACAATGATTGCGAAAAGCGCGATTGGTGTCAGTGCTTTGAACATCTTGGTTCCTTTGTTTGGAAGAGCTATGACGTAGAAAAGGTTTTCATTTTCGTGTCGGAATTGTGGAGTCCGGGTAAGGGAAATTATCGCCGGAATCTAATTGTGAGATAATGGAAACAGGCATTACAGGCCTCGCCGCTCCAACTCAACAGTTTTATTGACTAATCCCGGCAAATATCAGAGAGTCCACCATAAGATGGATTTAGTGGCTATACATTAGAAATGTAATATCTGAGTCGGCAGAGGCAAGGGGAAAGTGGGGGGGGAAGAAAGACATTGCTGGCTGTCAGAGCTCGTCTCGGAGAGCGAAAATTAGGTGGCTTGCGCAAGCCTGATTGACCCGCGTTCACTGCTTATCGGTAGCGTCATCGATGTGACCGAGCAGAGGATCTGCGATGGTCTAGAACGGTTGACTTATCGCGCGAGAGGTATACTTCAGCGGGCAAGCTCGCGGATGCGACTCCATCTCGAAGTCTTCAATGACAATAAGCCTACTAACGGGCTGCTACTAAGGCGTGTGGTTGGATTTTTGATGGGGTTTGGTGGAGGGATTGGGTAAGGTGGGTGGGATTCTCAATGTCGAAACCGCAAGGGTTTCGACCTGCGGGGCTGTCGTGATGGCTGACGCCATCCTTATTGCGACTACTATTTCTTCGCTTTGCGTTT
>CAYXUL010000062.1:0-1615 GCA_964468475.1 uncultured Ignavibacteria bacterium
CCCCCCGGAGCCGTGGCAGTGATGCGGAAAACGAAATCCTCTCCTCCCGAATGGGTGGCAAGCGTGAAGAGACCGGAATTGGAGATCGCAAATGATCCCTGTGGCTTGCTGCCGACCACCTCCACCGCCCAGGCTACATTTACGTCTGAGGGTACACCCGTTACCTCGAACTGCTGTGAGTAAGCAATCCCTTCACCTGCCACGGGAGGTCGATTACCGAGGGGATGGATCTCAAGTTGGTAACTGGCGACAGAATTATCACCGCATCCGGAAAAGCACAATAACGCGGCCACGGAGAGGACAACCGCAAACGGAGATTGGAGGAATCGTGACATGGCTGAAACCCTTTGTCAAGAGAGCCTGGTTACTTTCGAATTTTCAGTCCGTTAGAAATGATTCAGACAACGCCCGAGTATAGATTGTGATAGGCCCTTAGTTCGGTAACGTCGTAACGTGCTCAAGCTACTTTATAACATAGCCTGAAGCCTCCATTTGTCAAGGGGTAAGATGGGGCGCGCCGGCAAAGCGAACACCCGGCGCCTCGCAAGGTACGCCGGGTGTTATGTGTGCTACGTGTCAGATATCGGCTGACTGCTTACTGACCTTTCCTGGCTTGCTCGGCCATGATGGTCTCGACCATGCTCTTCAACTGGGCGACTTCCTTCTCGAGATCTTTGATCCGGCCCTGGCTCTGCTCGAGTTGCTCAGTCTTCTTGTTCAGTGCCTGGATGGCCGCCAGCGCGACACCGGAGGGGTCAAGACTGGAAATGCGGGTATTGCTTTCGCCCAGCTTGAACTGCTGATAGAAATCCTGCGCCATTGGCCCGATATGATCGATACCGTAATCCTGCGCTTTGTACGACCAGCGGGCGATCTGTAATTTCGCGACGCGCCTGAGGATATCGTCCGGATCTATTGCACGGATGTCGCGCTTGGCCCTGCGATCGGAGAGAACCGACCACATGGATGCACCCGGCGCGAGATAAGCGCCGGTGCCGATGCCGGCAGCGTTGAGGGTATCACAACTGGTGGCAAAGTAGAAACCACCGGTAGCGCGCGCGTTGAAAGAATTCGGGGTTATTGACTTGAAAGCCTGCGAGGGCGTACCGACTCCGCAGCAGTCGTTCCAGACAAAGGAGCAATTGTGGAGCGCCTGCGCCTGAAAACCTGCCGCGAAACTGTAGTCACCCTGAGCGATGTTCTGCACGCCTCCCGGGACGGAGGCTTCAATTCCCGGCCCGGTGACATTGGAGGTGCCGCCGCCGATCGATCCGCCGGGGCCGCTGCAGTAGTTGCCCTGGCCGCCGCCGATAAAGGAACGGTTCGCAGCAGGGGTAATGTAGTTGTCGCGTCCTCCGGCGATAGTGGAGTTGAGGGCATTGGCCTGGTTAAGCGATCCGCCGCCGACGGCTGAAGTATCTCCGGTGGCGCTGTTGAGGAAACCACCGCCGATGAAAGCACCAACCCCGGTGCTGACATTATGAGCTCCGCCAGCTATAGTGCCGAGACGTCCCTGGATGGCGTTGCTCACGCCACCACCGATGTACGAGGAATCCGCGGCGGCAAGGTTGTCGGCGCCGCCGCCTATGGCTGAGTGATTTCCTACAGCTCGGTT
>CAYXUL010000062.1:1715-19316 GCA_964468475.1 uncultured Ignavibacteria bacterium
TGTCGGGTTGCCGTCGTTTGTGCCCGCCTTGTTATCACCGCCGCCGCCGATGGTGCCATAGTTGTCATATACTTCGTTGTTGGTCGCTATACTGCCCCAGACACTCCAGCCACCTCCTGCAATGGTGGAGAATGCGGCTTGCGCATAGTTGTAAACGCCCCCGCCAACTGTAGAACCGAGTCCACCGGCGTTGTTTTGCACGCCGCCGCTGACTGCCGCATAGTGCCAGGTGCGATTGGCGCAGCCACCGGCGATAGCGGAGCACACGCCGTAGGCGTTGTTGAAGCCACCGCCACCGACCGTGGCGAGAGTTCCACCGGCCGAATTACCGATGCCGCCACCAATAGTGGCGCCAAACCCGAGCGCACGCCCGTTTCCCCCCTCGAGTAAACTCATGTTGAGCCCGAGACCGTCCAGTTGCGTCGAAGTATCGATAGTACTATCGACCGGTGCCTGATTCGTGCCCAGAGCTTCGTTGTTCTTGCCGCCACCCACAACGTTGTAGTCACCATCGACCGTGTTGCTGTCGCCGGCGACAAAGTTGTAGTTTCCGGTGGAGGTGTTGTTGGGACCGGGAATAAACCCGGGCAGTGCTCCGGCAAGGTGGGCAAACGGCGATGGCGTTAACCTGGTGCGTGGGGAAATCTCCGGATCAGACCCCACCTGTATGCCGAGGAATACACTATCAGGCTGATCTGTCCATATCGTCGTTGGGATTGGAGTGACTGAACCGAGTTGAACGGAGAACAATCCATTCTCGACTGACACGCTCGTGTGGGTCTCCGACCAGAGTGCTGTGCCACCGGTTGGTTCGCGGTAGATTCGCATCGTGAGATCAACCGTGCCGGTAAGTGCGGATCCACCGGCATCTTCTAATCGCCCCTGATAGGATATTTGCGCAGGCAGTCCTGCGGCAGATGTGATGGATGAGATCAAGAACGGAATGACGAACAATAGAATAGTAGCTACCCGGCGCATCGGGCCCTCCCGTTGAGTTGGTGGTGTGACACGGCAGATTAAGCGACCAGGATTGACTCCCCCAAACAGCTACTCGGGCACGGAGACATGGGTATGACCCAAGTCATGCGAGTCCAAGGCTATTAGAACAGTAAAGGCTGATAACGCCTGATCAATCTGCCTGCTGTTACTTTGGGTTTGGTTTTGGACGCAACCCGACGGCTGTCGATGCGCTGAGCAAGGTCAACTGTCCGTTGCTGACCTCAAGATAACAAACATGAATCCGTATTGTCAACGAATATATGCCGCTTATGGAGAGTGATGTTGACGGGTGTTGGGAGGTGCGATAGGCGACTGAGCGCTAGCCAGCCTGCTCCAGACACTTTCGCAGCATCATCAGTTGACCGAGATGATACGAGTTGTGCTTGATCAACAGAATTGCCTCCCGCAGCAGTGTCTGACCGTCGCCATGCTCGAACGGGGCAAACAGATCGTTAACCTCATCTTCTATCAGGTCGACCATCCCCTGCAGATCTTTCTTGAAGGCCTTGACGCTCTTCGACCAATCGACGCTTTGTTCCGGCTTGGACTTTTTCGGCCAGTAATCATCGGGCCAATCGCGTGATTCATAATCAGGGTTAACGCAGAAATCGAGGATATCCTCCTGAGCGAGCCGCAGATGCTCCAGCAATTGCCACGCCGTGTGCGAGCAACCTTTCTTCTTAGTGCCGTAGTGCTCTTCCGGAAAGCCGGCGACGATCTTGTCGAACATCAGGTGGGCGTTAGGTTCCTTGAGCATCTTGACCAATTGTTTGCGAAGTTCGTTATCGGGCATAACTAGTGCTCCTCTGCCGAGAGAGTATCAAAGTCCATTGTTCACTCTGGTTATACGAAAGAAATGGCAGGTGTCGGAGTCTGCTGCCCTACAACCTAGGCCACGTCGCGCACGAGGGCGAACGCGACCCACGATGAGTAGTCTGTCCTATAGGGTGCGCGGCGTACGTCCCCGTGCGCCGCGTGAAGATATGGGTCGCTACGGTCGATACAACACTTGCAGCAGGTTTCCCGCGCAGTCGGAAAATTCTGCACGAGTCAGGACGGCGTCATTTGGAAGAGTCAGCAACATATTCTCACCCGCTGCGATACAACG
Organism: uncultured Ignavibacteria bacterium; assembly: GCA_964468475.1. Lineage (GTDB taxonomy): Bacteria > Zixibacteria > MSB-5A5 > CAIYYT01 > CAIYYT01 > JBECKX01. Next base: position 3,823 of record CAYXUL010000062.1, read on the forward strand.
AAATGGATCCTGTCTCCCTACCAGACGTAGAGTATCACCCTCCTGATACCAGGTCAGCTTGAGGACCGTATTATTGATCGGGACTGCCCCGGACGGATTAAGATATTTCAGGAAGAATCCTCCAATTGATCCGGTACTCTGAGAGTATAAGCTACCCTGCACCTCCGTCAATTCGACATCACGCTCGTACGGATTCAAGAAACGAGGCGGCGTAGCGGAGTCGGTAATGAGGTCCATGAGGTAGACGAGATCCGCGATTGTGAAAACGTGCCCATCCTGGTTCAGATCTGAGTCAGTACTGATTTTAGGGAGCATATCGGCGAAAGCAGCGAAGACCATCTCTCCATAAAAGAAGTAATCCTGATAGAGAGTCAGGCGGTTGAAATCATGCGGTCTCGCAGCCGACCACCAGAAATTGTCCCCCGAAGTATCGATGGAGTCCGCGCAAGCGATACTTACCCCGCCATTTTGGAGAACCAGGCGGTAAGTGGAGAGAGATTCCACCTGAAAAGAACACTCGTCTCCGCAGAGACCGTCGAGCCGGAACCCCGTTGGGTCAGCCGGCGCTTCACAAAAGGGGATCCGATGTTTTGTGGATTCCGTTGTGCCATCCCATTCATGGTCGTAGAGGGCGCCCGCTCGCAGGATACTCGACAAACTGGTTGTGATCGAGTTGTCTCCGCAGTACTTCCACAAAAACTTGACCGGTCGAAACGAGCAGGCGAAAGCCTGGTCGTCGGTTACACGAAACCTGAGTTGCAGTACCTCATCCCCGGCGCTGAGAACACAGGGTTGCTCACCCTCATCCCAGCCGGAATGCACTGTGAGATAAACCTGTACCCAGTCGGTGATGAGCGAATCCGCCTCCAGGTGAACGGTACCATGCGTAGATGAAACGTCTGTGTCGACGCAGAAATCCCCGGAGAACGCAGTACCTTGCACTGCTCGGATCAGCGCCAGAGCCGTGCCATCGTAGCCAATTCGAAAACTGATGTTATGCGCGACAAACGAGCCGCGTTTCACGACTATCGGAAGAGTTACGATGCTTCCCTGGACACCGTATTTCAGAGTCTCGATTTGCATTTCGACCGCCTCGACCGCCCGCACTTTGACGCCGAATTCGCTTTCTGCGATCAACTCTGAGTCGTCCGAGAGCAGGACGCGAAAGTTGTAACTTCTTCCGCTGTCACTCTCGGCAGGAGTGAAAACAAATACTCCGGCCGAGTCTATCCCATAGTTCCCGTGAGGCGGATCTCCGATGGCAACCACTTGCCAGAAGTACTGTGCTGTCGAATCACTGTCGGTTACCGTGAATTGATTCGACCAGGCGGCGCCATAGATGATCTCCGCTCGTGTGCTGGGAACGTCACCGATCTGCGTCGTTGGCGGAGCGACGGAATTGTTTCCACAGTCTGGCAAGAATAGCAGGCCGGCAGCCGTGAGGATCAGCGCAGAGAGTCGGCTAAGAGAATATTTCATAATGATTCCCCTAGTTCTTTTGAATTGGAATTCCCATTGAATTTAGCAAAATCTATATGTATGTCAATGATGAAATTATTGGTCGGCTAAATCGGAGTGGATCGCATTTTCACGGACTCGTGCAGGCATCGAATAAACAAACCGGGCACCCCTGTTAGACGCCCGGTCGTGAGCAAATCTCGGAAGTCTTACCTTCCGAAGATTTGGAGGTTAGTGGTCTTGTTGAGAGTTGAGTCTACAGCTCACTCCAGTTGAAAGTTATGATTCCTGCGTTGGCGGGGTTATCCGGGTCATAGTAGCTGACAAAGTACAGCTTGTAGTACTTTCCGCCGCTGTGAACAATGTAAGTGTACTTCAGCGAGGTGATAGTGTGGTTTTGCTCCCAGTACATGTACCAATTCTTCTCCGAGCCGACGTCCCCCATTTCCAGCGCGGAAGAAACAAAATCGGTACTATAAGCCTCCGGAGCAGTTTCGGCTTGAGAGTACCCATCAAAATCAGTCGAATCACTAGCGGTGCTGTGTCCCGGTATCAGGTAGACAGGATTGGCCACGGCTCCCCCCGGTCCACTGATTGTACTATTAAGGCTGACCTCGTAGTGGAAAAGACGGAGGTCCCATCCCAGCGGATCTGAAGGACGAGTGCCCAGAGTATAGCTGCTGGAAGAGAAATCATAGAAAACAGTGTCACTGGTGGTGTGAATGGTATCGATTTCAACGGGGCCACTAAGATCAGTGGCGGCGGCAAGCGGTTGGTAAACATACTTCAGGATTATATCGCCCATTGTCGGTGGTGCTCCGCCACCGAGGATGTTCTCAAACTGCAATTTCAAATAGTTACCCGAGGCATCGCGCATGGCGTATACATAGTCCGTCATCTGCACTGAGAAGTCTTGTTGGAGACGGAAATAGTTATCAATCACGCGGTTGTAACTGTTCTCCATCCAGTCAGAGCTGCTCAGACCCGCAGTGTCGGCTGCAGTCACCGAAGCAAAGCCGAGCGTATCAGTCTCGCCGGCCAGAACCAAATTAGCTGCCATAACATGGCCGGCGCCGAAAACTCCGCCATTAGTGGTGACATGGTAGCGCTTAAAGGCAATATCCCAATCGCTGGAATTGTCCGCTTGGTCGTCAGTCATGTCAACGACATCACGCTTGGCGAAGCTATAGTACGTGTACTTATCGTAGCTGGTGGCATCAAGAGTCGTCACCCAAAATTGCCCTACGCCATCCCAGGTAGTGGTGGAGGTGCTCTCGTGTTGGCCGGGATTGGTGCCGCTGTCACTGTTGGAGCATCCCCAGGTCACGAGCCCCATCACGGCCACCGCCGCCAGCAATTTGATTATCGTCATGCAATCTCCCTCAATCTGAATTCTCGAGTTGTCTTCTTCTTGTATTGTTGAATTCTCAATTTCCTAATCTCCACCGGTCGAGATTCTGAAGCCACCGTAGAAAGCGCGCCCCGGCCAGTAGCCGTGGAACGCATCGACATCATTGGTCAGATTCTCGCCGCGCGCATACAACTCCACATTATTCCAAATCCTCTTCGACACGCTCAGGTTGATCTCTCTGCGGCTTGGCGCCCAGGTGTTGGACTCAAAGTTGTTTTGCTCTCCGAGCGGCACCCACAGTTTGCGCGACTCCCAACTGCCCCAGGCCGTCACCTTGAGACCGATTTGATCCCAACTGAAGTTCGAGTAGAGTTTGATCGTGTGCTCCGGTCGATTCAGCAGCCAGTGGCCGGTCTGCAGGTTCTTGGCAATCAGCCAGGTGTAGGCGAGGTTGAAATTGAAATGCTTGTTTAGCTTGACCTCGCTCTGCCACTCAAGACCACGAGTATAAGCCTGGAAGACGTTCTGGTAGATATAGATGCCACGCCAGTAGGTGGGACTGTAACCCTGCAGGTCAAAGTCAATCAGGTTGTTGATATTGTTGTAGAAGTAGGTCAACCGATGCAGGGCAATGCCTTTGTAACTGTATTCCACTGATACCGACGCGTTCTGTGATTTCTCCGGCTTGAGCTCCTCGCCGCCGCCCTTGACGATATAACCCGCTGCTGAGTGGTCGAACTGAAAGTAGATTTCCTTGATCGAGGGCGCGCGAAAGCCGCCGCCGTAGAAGGCGCGGAAGCGCAGACGTTCGTGAGGATTGTACATAAGGTTGATCGAGGCATTGACGTGCTCGCCAAAGGTAGAATGATGTTCATAGCGCACGCCGGGGAGAAGCACCAGGTTTTGTATAGGTTTCCACTCATATTGGAGGTAGGCGTCGGCACTCTTGATATTTTGAGAACCACCGGTGAGCTCTGCGGAAGTCAATCCTTGCGTGACAACATCCCCGCCCATGGTGACAACATGCCCCTCGGCAAGGCCGTGGGTTGCAGTAACGGAAGCCTGCCCGAGATAGTCTTTGGTACGCGAGCGGTCGGCTTCATTGCCCGCCTGGGTCAGTTTGTTCCAAAGGTGATCGTAGTAGGTGCCGTAGAGATCAAACTCCAGGTGAGTTTTCGGGTTGGGTTGATAATTGAAATGCCCGCCGCCGTTGTAGCGATAGTTGTGCTCTTCATCATTGAACGAGTAAGTGATCGGGTCGATAAACTCCGACTCGATCCAGTTTTTTTTCTCAGCGAAGAAACCGCCTTTGATCGAAAGGTCGGAAGAGCGCGAGAGCTTGCGGTTGATTTTGCCGTCGAGATTGAAGCGATTGCTGCGCTCAAGACCGTCCGTTTGGGGTGTGTTCTTGTTCAGGTCGAAACCATCGGTGCGGTCGAACCGAGTCCCCAACTGCAGGTTCCACGGGCCGATTGTCGATTCTATATCAGCGTTTTGCACGTAGCTTCTGAAGGAACCGTACTCGCCGAAAGTATTGATCTTAGTCTGGCCGGAAGGTTGACGGGTGATGATGTTGACAACGCCACCAATGGCATCGGAACCGTACAGGGTCGAGCCCACCCCCTTTACGATTTCGATCTTGTCAACATCTGCCATCGAGATCTGTCCCAGGTCAATCGATCCGCGAACCCGGCCAACCACCCTCTCACCATCAACCAAAACCAGAACGCGTGATGGGTCAAGTCCCCTCAGGCTGATGCCGCTGCCGGAGAAATCGTGATCGACATTTGCACCGACTGTGGCTTTCAATGCGTCACCTACCGTGGTCGCACCGGTCCCGGCGACATCCTCGCTACGAATAACTTCAGTTGTAACCGGTACATTCTTTAGGAGAAACGGCGTGCGCGTTCCCGTAACCACAACTTCGTTGGAAATGTAGGTCCGCGGTGTCATCTGTAGAGTCAATTGCAACGGTTGATCGCTGATGGTTACGCTCGTGTCTTTGGGATCATAGCTGACATGGGTAATCTTCAGTGCGTAGCTTCCCGAATCGGCAATTTCGATCGTGAAACGGCCCTCGGTGTCACTTCTCACTCCGTAATCGAGAGCCGGAATGAAGATGTTGGCTTCGACAATGGGTGAATGGTCCTGGGAATCCGTTACCACACCGCTGACTTGTACGGCATAGAGCGAGCAGGGCAGGCACGCGAGTGCGGCGACTAACCAGGTGAGTCTATTAATAAACAGGGCTGATCCTCGTGACATCTGTCACATAACTACGATCTTCGTGACTGCACGATGTCATACGATTGTAAAAAAGTAGACTTGATGGATTAATAATATCGGACAAGAAGTGGCGGGGACTTAGTGAAACTATTGCAGCTTGGTGTACAGGATTATAGCTAAGTGTACAAATCGGGTCAGATGTTAGCCGAGCCCCAGGAACGTGCCACCCTGAAAGATTACAAATGCTGCCACCCATGGTATCACGAACTGCAGTAACATTCCGAACGACATCCACTTAAGGCCGACTTCCCGCTTTACCACCGCGAGGGTGGATACACAAGGAGTGTACAGCAGCACAAACACCAGGAAGGCGAAAGCCGCCAGCGCGGAGATGCCGCTGCCGCGTGAGCCGATCACCTTGATCAATGTGGATGAGTTCTCATCCACATCATCGCCCAGTTGATATAGCACTCCGAGGGTTGAGACCACGACCTCCTTGGCGACAAAGCCGGTAACCAGAGCAACACCCATCTGCCAGTTGAAACCGAGCGGCTTCAGGGTCGGGCCGATGGCGCTGCCGATCCTGCCGATGAACGAATTGCCGATATCCTCGGCAGCCATCTCTTTCTCGAGATGCGATACTTGCCGTTGGGCTGCTGGGGCATTTGTCTGCTGCAGTTGCGCGATCTGAGTCGTGTAGTCTTGTGAATAATGATCAACTTTGGGGTAGTTACCGAGGAACCAAATCACCACCGAGGCGACCAGAATCACACCGCCGATTTTCTTGAGGTAGACCCGTGCCCGCTCCCACATATGAAGCACCCCGGTTCTGAATGTCGGTTTGCGATAGGGTGGGAACTCCATAAAGAAGGGTGCGGTCTCCTGCTTGAACAACGAGTCCTTCAGCAGATATCCTAGCCCAACCGCTACCATAATCCCTAATAGGTAAAGAATGAAAATCACGTTACCGGCACCGTTTGGGAAGAAGGCGCCGCAGAAGAGCACATAAACAGATAGCCTTGCCGAACATGACATGAAAGGAATCAGCAAAACCGACAGGACACGGTCGCGTTGCGATTCAAGGGTGCGGGTCGCCATGATCGCAGGGACGTTGCAGCCGAACCCCATCAGCAGAGGAATAAATGCCTTGCCATTAAGGCCGAGCACTCGTGTAAAGCGATCCATCATAAAGGCAGCACGAGACATGTAGCCAGTGTCTTCCATGAAAGCGATGCCGAGGTAGAGGATCATGATGTTAGGCAGAAAAACCAGCACCGCACCCATGCCGCCGATCATACCATCGGCAACCAGGCTGGTCATCCAGCCTGCCGGCAGAAGCGCGGTCATCCATCCCTGCAATGAAGTGACGCCCAGATTGATCCAGTCGGCAGGATATTGGCCTATGACGTAGGTCGCCTGGAAAATTAACCACATGAAGAAGAGGAAAATCGGATAGCCGAAAAACTTGTGGGTGAGAATCGCATCAAGTCGATTCGAAAACTTCATTCTATCTGACTGCTCACCACTGACAGACTTCCTGATCAATTCTTCGATGTATTGGAATCGTCTTTCGTGGATCGCGGCTTCCGAATCCATGCGGTGGTCGCTCGCTATCAGGCTCTTTGATTCGTTCACCTGGCTGAGAATATGATGACGTTCCTGGTCGGTCGGGTGAGCGAAATCATCAAGATCGATCGAGTCCTCCAGGAGATTCACGGCATACCAGCGTGGTGGCAGGGTATTACAACTCGTTTCCGCTACCCTTGCGGCAATTGCCATGATTTGTGCGTCTATCGTTGCGCCGTAAGAAACCGTAGGTTGCGTTTTTCGAGGAGATCCCTCCTCGAGTGAACGGCACACCAGATTAAGTAAATCTTTGACGCCAATTCCCTTATGCCCAACTGTCTTAATCACCGGCGCCCCGGTCATTGAACCCAGCTGAGTTTCGTCAATGTGAATGCCCTGTTTTTCAGCTTCGTCCCACATGTTCAGGTTGATAACCAGCCGGGCGCCCATTTCCATCACCTGAGTCGTGAGGAAGAGATTCCGCTCCAGGTTGCCCGCATCGAGGACGTTAATTACAAGGTCAGGTTTGTTGAGCAGGATGAACTTTCGCGTAATGCGCTCGTCCAGTGTGACCGCAGAGAGTGAGTAGCAGCCGGGCAAATCGACGAATTCAATTTCCAGGCCGTTGCGTTTGATCTTAGCCGAGCGTTTCTCGACGGTAACGCCGGGATAATTGCCGACATGAGCGCGTCCGCCAACCAGGCCGTTAAAGATAGATGTCTTGCCGCAATTCGGATTGCCGACGAGCGCTACGGTGTAAGTTTTCTTGCGAGTTGAGACAGCTGAGACGCCCATTGAGTTACCCATTTTGCTGCCCTCCCGCGCTATTTCCGTTAGACGTGATTTCAACCAGCGCCGCTTCCGTTTTGCGCAGACTGACGTAGCCGCCCCGCAGCTTGAATTCGATCGGGTCGGTCAACGGGGCTTGCCTGACCATGGTCACCATTTCACCGCGACGAAATCCGAAATCCATCAGGCGGTGACGTACCATCGGAGTGGCTTCAACAGCGACAATCCGCCCTGTTTCTCCCGGTTTCAAGTCTGCCAGTGTCAATTTCCCAGTCACGTTCCCGTCGTCCATTTTCAAATCCTCAGAAGAACATCTCTATGGCAACGCCGGTGTCATAGTCACGTCATTAATCGTGACTATTTTCCTCCGATTGCCTGGCGGTAGACCGTCATGCAGCCAGGTTTACCCTCAGAGCAGTTAGTGATCGTGTCAAGAAAGAGGCTCATCCTCCGGAGCGTAGACTTTGAGAGGCCATGCTCCATCAAACAAGCTTCCTCGTCAGCCTGATCTGAGTCAACCAGAAGCACTTCGGCCAGAAACCGTCGCAAAGTCCGGTGGACCGCATAGATTTCGCGCCCCAAACGACGACCACTCTCTTCGAGAATGATCTTTCCGTAATGCTCCTGACGCACCAAGCCATTGTCTGCCAGTCGCTTAACAGCAGAACGTACCGTGGGCACCGATACGTCGCGAGCTTTGGCAACATCGGTCACGCCGACGGTGTCGCTTTCCTGGGCAATTCGGTAGATCGTTTCCAGGTAATCTTCATCTTTCGACGTCAATGTATTCATAGCCTTACAATGTAAGAGTCGTCTTACTTTGTCAAGTATTTTATTAGTTTTTTGTGATTTTTTTCTCAAGGACTAAGTCAAAATGGTGGAGACGACCTCGAAATCGTAAGCCGCAAACGTATCGCCAAGTCTGGGAACAGGTTAGCGGAAATGACGCTTCAAATCAACTTAATTTTCTTGTCGGCATACTTTGCAGACGCGAAATTCCGACGTATTAGATGGCATAGCCCACATAGAAATCGGAGGAGGAAGTATCCATGTTCAGAATATCAGGATTTCTGGTTGTTCTAATTGCCAGCGTGCTTTTTCTCGTTGTCCCTGCCACTTATGCTCAGCCAATGAGCCCCATTTCGATGAATATCTCGGTGGGCGCTATTGGAGGCACAACCATTCTGCAAGGGGACGCCAGCAATGTCTTCAACAACGGTTATCATCTGGGTGGCCTCGCCTGGGTATCGTTTGGACAGTTTGGGGTTCGCGGTGACGCAACCTATCACAAGATGAAAGTCCCCAGTACCGGTGCGCTCGGGGCGACCAAAGCCAGCGGTGATCTGAAGTTGACCGGCTTTCTCGTCAGCGGTACCTATTTCCTGCTGCCGACACCGATAATCAAACCGTACGCGATTCTCGGCGTCGGTTCCTTCAAGGTCAAGTCCAGATTCACTGATACTCCCAACACGGATTACACCGAGAACTCGTCAACTAATTTCGCCATTGCCGGTGGCGGCGGCGCCAAGCTGCAGGCTGGAAAGGTTGGAGCGTTTCTTGAGGTACGTTACTTGCGGATTTCAACATCCGGCCAAGCCACGAAGTCAGTTCTGGTTTCCGGAGGTTTGCTGTTCGCACTACTCTGAGCGAGGGCCGCATCCAGCCGGGATCCGCCTAACGATCAAAGGGTGATTTGAATTGACGCAGCCGGTATTGCGTTCTACCTTGTGAGTTGCAGGACGGCAGGTGGCGCAGCCACTTGCGCTCAATTGGCTTTCTTCTCGTTCTCAAGGTGGCTTAAGTAGTGGTTGTTTCATCCGTACAAGACAGGTTAGTCCGGTGAAATCAGCTCAGCTGATTGTGCGATACCTGGCCGGATTAGGCCTGTCGATAATGATTTCGGCTCTGTTTCTCCTGCCGCATCCCGAAGCCAGGGCGCAGGAACCATCATTTTCCGAAGCCTGTGGCACGTCGATTCCCGCGAACCTGGCACCGGTTCTCTATCAGCGCGCACAAAATTGGCATGCAAGCGAGTTTAGAGCCTCCTCGGCTCACTATGAGATTCCCGTAGTCAATCATATCGTCAGAGCGAGTGGCGGAAGCGGCGGGCTTGCCTTGAACGATCTGGCTGCCACAATTGACAGTGCCAATGTACTTCTGGCGCAGATCAACGTTTCAATCTTCGAGTGTCAGCCTGTCGATTTCATCGACAACAGCTACTATTACAGCTACATGAAAACCGAACAGCGAATAAACAGCTTGCGCCACGAGCACATAGTTGATGACGCCGTGAATATCTATTGGGTGCCACAAAGCTCAGGATTTCCCTATTGCGGAATTTCTTCCTTTCCGGGAGACTCGGTCCAGGGACTCATCATCCGCAATGAATGCAGCGGCGCCGGCGTCAATAACCAGGTACTCGTCCACGAAATCGGGCACTACTTTGATCTGCTCCACACACATGAAACAGCCTTCGGGATCGAATGCCCGTCCGAAGTGAATTGCGATTCGACCGGTGACCTGCTTTGCGATACTCCGGCTGACCCGAATCTCCTCGGTCACGTTTCCCCGCCACCCGATTGCGCATATGATAACTTCGCGGTCTATGGAGAAGACTGTGACAGCACGCCCTATTCTCCTCCGGTTGATAATATTATGTCTTATTCGAATGGAGAGTGTGCGGTAGTACTGACACCCGACCAGATCGCGAAATTCCGCTTTGCGCTGCAAGCCCTTCGGCCGGAATTGGCAGTTATACAACTCAACGAACCGACTTGCGAACAAACGCCAGCCGGGTTGGGTGTATTCGTGCAGGTTGGTACGGCAGTAGGAGTGACCTTTGCTCATGTCGTAGCAGAAGGAGAAACTTGTGTCAGTACTGCTGTTGCGCCACCGGCGCCGCCCCCAGGCTACCAGTTCGTAGCATCCGTGCCACCGGCATATTATGACATTTCAACGTCTGCAGGCTATGACGACTCCATCGAAATCTGCTTCAGCTATGACGCGGACGATCTGGGAGATATCCCCGAAAGCAACCTGGCCGTATTCACGTTCGACGACGGCGTGTGGGAAGATATAACCACATCCCGTGACGAGTTGAACAATCTCATCTGCGGAAAGACCGATCATCTCTCTCCCTTTGGTGTAGCTTATCCAGATTATGTATGTGGTGATACCGATGGCAACAAGATCATCAGCATTTCCGATGCTGTCTATTTGGTCAACTACATCTTCGGTGGCGGACAACCTCCGGCGCCACTGATTGCCGCCGACGCCGACTGCGATGGTTCAATAATAATCACCGATGCTGTCTACCTGATAAACTTTATCTTCTCAGGCGGTCCAGTTCCCTGCGCTAACTGTCCGTGACGCCATCTGCTTGAGGTCTCATTTGTGATCTCTTTCACGACCACTATTCAAAAAGTGCAACTTTATCGTTGAATTGCAGTTTCAATAGGGCATAACACGCACCCCGGCAATGTCAAAATAGATTGACGCTTCGCACGAATTTGGTAATCTATGGGGGCTTTTCAAACGAGCAGGAAACTATGAGTGACTCACATTCAGATATAGAGCACGAGGGCGGTTCTTCCGCCGAGTCGGTCGATCTCTCCGGACTGAGAATTGACAAGACCCGGAAGACAAAGCCGCCGGGGCGCGCCAAAAAGTGGCTCAGGTGGCTCTGGCTGTTGCTGATTCCGGCGCTCTATCTTGGCTATCAGGGTGTCAAAGAAAAGGTGCGCCCGGCCCTCAAGGTACGCACCGCCACCGCGCAATATCTGACCGGCTCGGATGCCCAGGCAGATCTGGTAGCCACCGGCTATGTGGTCGCCCGGGTGAAGGCGGCGGTAGCTTCCAAGGCGACGGGCCAGCTCGAGGTTCTGAATGTCGAGGAAGGTGACCAGGTGAAAAAAGGCGCCGTCATCGCAATCATTGAAAATGACGATGTCAGCGCCGATCTTGCCCGCGCCCGCGCCCAGGTGGAGGTAGCCCGCGCGGAATCATTGGGCGCCGCGCTCGATTACAACCGCAAGAAAGAGCTGCTGCCTTCCGGCTCGACGACCCAGGACCTCCTTGATGCGGCGGAAGCGCGCTACAAATCAGCACTGGCTTCTCTTGATGTTGCCCACGCCAATGTCGAGTACTCAAAAGTTGCCTACGACAATACCTTCATCCGCGCCCCCTTCGATGGAACCGTGCTTACCAAGGATGCCGATGTCGGCGAGATGGTGGCGCCATTCGCGTCCTCGAGTTCATCGCGGGGAGCAGTCGTTACCCTGGCGGACATGAGCACGCTGGAAGTGGAAGCTGATGTTTCCGAGTCCAACATTTACAAGGTGAAGGTCGACCAGCCGTGTCAAATCATCCTGGATGCTTACCCCAATGTCAAGTATCCGGGGCGCGTCAAGAAGATAGTCCCCACCGCCGACCGCTCGCGGGCCACAGTGATGACCAAGATCTCCTTTGATAGTGTTGACGAAAAAGTATTGCCGGAAATGTCGGCGCGTGTAAATTTTCTCGGCCAACGGCCGGCGTCACAAACGCAACAGGAAGCGACGCTGGTTGTCAGCAGGGATGCCATTACCAGTCGCGACGGCAAGGATGTCGTTTTCAAAATTGTCAATGGAAAAGTCGAGCAGACGGAGATACAGACAGGGCGAGAGCTTGGTGAGGTTACCGAGATAAAGTCGGGGCTTCAGGCCGGCGACGAGGTTGTGCTGCAGCCACCGGGAGGTATGACTGCCGGAGACAAAGTGGAAAAGTCACTATAGGCTTGCAGTTGACGCCGCAGCAATTCGTTGCAGCAATGGCTCAGGACTAGTATTGTAGAAAACATAATCGTAAAGATAGGCACGGAAACACCATTATGGCAGAAACACTAGTACAGGTTCGTAATGTATCGAAGTCGTACTACCGCGATTCGCTGGAGATCCCGGTACTCGAGAACATCAGCTTCGATATCCCGGAGGGCGAATTTCTCGCACTGATGGGGCCGTCGGGATCGGGTAAGACGACATTGCTGAATCTGATTTCAGGAATCGATCAACCATCAGCGGGTGAGCTGCTGGTTGGCGGCAAAAATATCGCCTCCCTGGGCGAGGGTCAGCTGGCGCGCTGGCGCTCCGAGCATATCGGACTCGTCTTCCAGTTCTACAACTTATTGCCGGTGCTTACGGCGTTCGAAAACGTTGAATTGCCGCTGCTGCTCTACAAATTGTCGAAGTCGGAACGTCGTCAGCGCGTCGAAACCGCGCTTACCATCGTTGGTCTCAAGGATCGTATGGATCATTACCCGCGTCAGCTTTCGGGCGGGCAGGAACAGCGTGTCGCAATCGCAAGAGCAATAGTCTCCGATCCCACCTTACTATTGGCCGACGAGCCCACCGGTGACCTTGACAAACAGTCCGCCGAGGAAATCATGACGCTGATGTCACGTTTGAATAAGGAATTCAACAAAACAATCATCATGGTCACGCATGATCCCCGCGCGGCCGAGTATGCCCACGTTCAACGTCACCTCGACAAGGGAGAGTTGCAGTAATCATGTTGCCGCGTCTTATTGCCCGCAACACGACGCGCCACAAGCTGCGCACGATTCTTACCATCGTGGGAATTGGTGTAGCGGTAATGGCGTTCGGTTTGATTCGCACCGTCATCGATGCCTGGCATTCCGGCGTGGAGGCGGCGTCGCCCGACCGCCTGATCACGCGCAACGCCGTGTCAATTATTATGACTCTGCCACTATCCTATCGTGAGCAGCTGGAAAATATCGATGGCGTCAAGAAGGTCACCTTTGCCAATTGGTTTGGTGGTGTCTATAAGGACCCGGATAATTTCTTTGCTCAGTTTGCGGTTGATAAGGACACCTATTTTGATGTCTTCCCCGAGTTCGTCATCAAGCCGGAAGCGATGAAGGCGTTCAAGGATAACATTCGCGGCGTCATTGTCGGACGCAAACTTGCTGACCGTTTCGGCTGGAAAGTAGGGGATAGGATTACTCTGATTGGTACGGTATACTACGGCAATCACGACTTCGATATCGTCGGCATCTACACCGGCCGTGAGCCCACAGTCGATGAGAGCACGTTTTTCATGCGGTGGGACTACCTTGATGAGTGGATCAAGAAGACTTGGCCCAACTATCCCTCCGAGATCGGCTGGTACGCGCTGCAGCTGGATGACCCCAGTCGCTCCGCGGAAATTTCCGCCAAAGTTGACGCCCGTTTCAAAAACTCTTCGGCTGAGACGCTAACCGAAACCGAGAAAGCGTTCCAGCAAAGTTTCGTGGCAATGTCGGGCGCCATTCTAGTGCTGTTGACCGTAATGTCGTGGTTGATTATCGGAGTTATCCTTATGGTGCTTATCAACACCATGGCAATGACAGCCCGTGAGCGTACGACGGAATATGCCTACATGAAATCGATGGGTTTTCGGGGAAGTCACATCGCCGTGATGATCTTCGGAGAAGCTACAGTGATTGCGCTCATCGGGGGAGCTTTGGGAATAGTGTTTCTGTTCGGGATGGTCGGAATCGTCAAAGCCGGTCTAAGCCAATGGTTCCCGGTGTTCGGGGTCCAGGTGCTGACCTACATACTAGTGGTGGCAATCGCCATCGGCATCGGCGCCGTGGCGTCGATTTTCCCGGTGCAGAAAGCGATCAGGATGCGAATCGTCGACGGCTTGAGAACTGTCGAGTAGAGGAAGATAAGATGATACCTCCCAGCTATACCATTCGTAATCTCTGGAACCACAAGGTGACTTCGGCGCTGACGATTTTTGGCGTGATGCTTGTCGTATTTGTGTTTGCAGCGGTATTGATGCTGGCTAACGGGATTTTTGATACCCTGGTCGCAACCGGCTCCGATGACAACGCCATAGTGATCCGTGAAGCTTCGCAAAGCGAAGTAACCTCGATTGTCATGCGCGATCAAGCTGATATTGTCAGCACTTATCCCGAAATCGCCACAGGCGACGATGGCCTGCCGCTCTACACCAACGAAATTTATGTGCTAATAATGCTCGACAAACGTGATGGCTCGGGCGGATCCAATGTCGTGGTACGCGGCGTGACAGAGAACTCGATGAAAATCAGGCCCAAGGTTCATCTGGTGGCCGGGCGGATGTTTAAGCCGGGCACAGCCGAGGTGATCGCCGCGGCGCGCATCGGCAAGAAATTCAAGGGAGCCGGCCTGGGCGAAACCGTGCGTTTCAGCTCGCGTGACTGGAAGGTGGTCGGGCTCTTTGATGCCGGCGGCACCGCCTTTGACTCGGAGATCTGGGGTGACATCGACCAGATGATGGATGCGTTCAAGCGGCCGGTGTATTCTTCCTTAACGTTGAAGCTCACCGATCCCGGCAAATTGACGTCGCTGCAGGCGAGAATCAAGAAAGACCCGCGTCTGCCACTTGAGGCGGAAGGGGAAAAGGACTACTACGCCAAACAATCAAAAGCTACCACGCAGTTTATCACGTTGGTTGGCGTCGCGATCTGCATCATCTTCAGTATTGGCGCCATCGTGGGAGCGGCGATCACCATGTATGCCGCCGTTGCCAACCGCACCAGGGAAATTGCCACGCTGCGGTCATTAGGATTCAGCCGCTTTAGCATTCTGGTGACATTCCTCTTCGAGTCGATCCTGATCTCGCTGATTGGGGGTGCCGTGGGACTGATCGCTGCGACTTTCCTGCAATTCATCCAGATCTCAACTGTCAACTTCAATACCTTTTCGGAACTGGCTTTCAATTTCGAGGTCACGATTCCGACAGCGCTGGCAGCGCTCACGTTTGCATTAGTGATGGGTATCGTCGGCGGCTTCTTCCCGGCGGTAAGAGCCTCGCGCCTGAAAATTGTCGACTCGCTGCGAGCGACGTAGAGGGATGCGGGATTTCAACCGGTGGTCGAGGCGAGCTCGCCATTTAGAGACTGGCCGGCTGCGGTAGCTCAAAGTTCGCTCAAGAATTCCGATATTCGAAATGTTGACAGTTAGGGGGCATATCTATATATTGCCGAGCGTCGACAGACAAGTATAGACTGGGACATGGTGAAATGGTATCACAGCTGACTCTGGATCAGTCGTTCGGGGTTCGAATCCCTGTGTCCCAG
>CAYXUL010000063.1:0-17354 GCA_964468475.1 uncultured Ignavibacteria bacterium
ACATTCTGGAGCCGGCCAAAATCGGCCCAGGCGTAGTTGATACTAAGCTGTGAGCGATCCCAGACCGGGAGCTTGACTCCGGCCCCGAGCGACACAGTCTCTTCTTCATAATTAAACTTGTATCCACCACGGAGGAAAAACATCTCATTGTATGCCAGCTCGGTGCCGAAGGAGGCCTGCTGCTGATTATCCGCCGGATCCCGCGCTTCCACGGCGAAGCTCATTCGCGTCGCCTCGCTGGGATAGGTGTCGTAAGCGGCGCCAATCCTGAACATCAACGGCAAGTCGTATGGTTGTACATCTACGACGCCCTTGGAATTGTCATAGCTATCGTTGCCCGGTTGAGGGTTGTAGTTGAAATTGAGTTCCGGGCCCGAGAACTTCATTTCCGGGCCAAGGTTTGAGATATTCATGCCCAGGCGCAAATGCCGATAGCCGGGGTGAAGCAGGGTACCAAAGTCGAATGCGATTCCCGACGCCGTCTCTTCTGAAATCCGCTGGGAAATGTACTTGGCGCTTAAACCGAAGGAGAAAAAGTCAGTCATTTGTTTGCCATATCCCAGGCTTAGCGCGTAGCTCGAGACAGAGTAGAAGTTATTGGTACCGTCAGGCTGATCGATGGTCGTGATCTCAATGTCACCCGATGACAACGCTGTAACCGATAAGCCGATTGAGCCCAAATCGGTCGGCTTGCCATAAGCGAAGTAGTTGAGATCGACGCCCGAGATCCAGCTGATATTGGTAAATTCAAGCGACGATTTGGGTAGAATTGCCAGTGCCGCAGGGTTCCAGTACATTGCATAAGCATCACCGACCATAGCCACAGAAGCTTCTCCCATTGCGGTATACCTGGCTCCGACGCCGATCTTCAGAAACTGCGCGCCCGCCGTGCCAACCTTGGAGAAGTCACTCGCGGTAGCTGCGGCTGGAAGCATCAGCATCAAAAGCACGATTATTGACGTTTTGAAAAACTGCATATCTTCACTCCTCACGCTCTGGCTACTTAATCACCGAGAACTTGCCAATCTTCTGGCCGACATCAGAATCGATGTGATAGAAGTACAATCCCGGCGCGATTCCCTGACCGTTCATTGACAGCATATCCCAGACGCAGGTTCCACTGCCCGAATGCTCCAGAGTCTGCACCAGGTCTCCCGCCAGTGTATAGATTCTGATCGTTGCCTTCTCGGGAAGGTTGACGAATTCCATGCGGCGTATCCCTTTGTCGCGCTCCCAGCTGGCGCGACCGATGTATGGATTCGGCACAGCACGAACTCTATCCAGCTGGTTTGCAGCCACCGACTTATCGATGCCCGGAGTGCTGTAGACAAACTTGTCGTCCGGTCCGTTTAGCGGCGCTCCGCCGATTTCGAAAACATCGCCCGCATTGTAATTGTAGCTCTCCGTATCAAGCCGGAAGAACCAGGCAAAGTAGTAAGGAAATGCTTCCGGATGTGGCGAGCCGTCATAGGGTACATTCAGGATTGAGATGTAGTCGCGATTTCGCGGATCCCATCCCGGAGTTGACGGGTCAAGGTGATAGATTTCCGCGTTGACCTGCTGGCCCGTTGCCATATTCCAAACTTCAAAAGGCAGTTGAATCGGCGTGACATCGTCGTACAGCGAATATCCCACGGAGCCGTCCGCCGTGAAGCGAAGCTGGTACGTTGGCCGGAAATGCATATCACCGCCAAGCGGGAATCCGAAGGCATCGCCCATCGGGCCGTAGGTGTAACCGAGTTTCAACGTCGTATCAGCTCCGGCCGTGAGACCAACCTGGTGATAATAGGCAGCCTCGCGGTCGCCGTTGTAGACAAATAGCTGTACGCCGTCCGCGACAGGAGCCAGCGATTCGTCGCCGGTCTGATCAGTCAGATCCTTAACGAGGGTGTCACCGTTGTCACGGTTTACTACGTACCAGGTTGTCTGATAGGGGTCGTCAACAAAACCGACTTCGTATTCGGATCCGCTCATCGCTCCCTCATCGAACAGCGTTGGCACAACGTGGCCGCCGGAAGGTGTCCCCGCACCTTCGACTTCGTGCTGCAAAGTAGACTCGATATCGTAGTACCCGGCGGGCTCGGAATGCGGGACTACCTTCACCGCGTTGACATCCTCTCCGGGACGCCCGTACGCGGTCTGCAAAGGCCCCACACCGACTGCGGTGTCACCTTCGTCGAAGGCAACGACTGAATACCAGTATTCATAGCCGTTGGTAAGGCTCGTATCGACATACGTATGCGGAATCGGATCGGCGGCATTCTCGACTCGCCATACCGCGAGCGGAGTGTAATCGGGACCGGTGGAACCGTCAGGGTGTCGTTCCAGCTGTCCCCAGCTCAGACCACGATCAGTCGAGCGAAAGAGCTTGTAGCCTGCAAAATCCTGCAGGCCCGACATCGGGTCCGTGCTCTCAATCGCATCACGATTCCAGAACAAACGTGCTTCATGACTTCCCACGAAGGCACTAAGTGTTGGAGCGTTAGGCGGAGCCGGACCGATGAAATTATTCTGATATAAGGAAAGCGCCATCTGACTCTTGGCGCGGAAGTCGGCTTCATCGTAACCCGCGATCAGCGCATAAACGATTCTCACCGTCGAATCTTGCTTCAGCGTAATACCTGAAGTCGCCTGGATGTAATATTGATCGGTCGGCGGCAGCGACTGGTCATAGGTATGAGCCGTTATGTAGGCGTATTTTTCGTCATCTTTGGTGGCATCAATCTGTTCCCACTCACCGGTACGAAACGCGGTCATGCCGATGTTATTCGGAGTCTCGATGTACCTTGTCCCCATGATACCCGTGACGACTGTCGGTCCCCAGCCAGGGTCATAACCGTCAGCATCATAAGTCCAGGCAAGGTTCAGCGACGTATCAGATGCCACGAGATCGCCAAGACGTCCATTTTCGCCGGTGCCATCCGGGCCGCCGACGTCGAAATCGCAGTAGAGCCCAAAGGCAAAGTCCTGATAATCGTGACCGCTGCGATTGGTGATTTGCAGGACGACGAAAAGGATGTCCTGATTGTAGCTGTAATTCCACTGGTAAATGGTTTGAACCATCTCGACGCCGAGCAGCGGAGAACCCAGGGCAGCGTCATCAAAGCGATAGATGCTCTCCTGTTGCGCAGTCGGGCCGCCGTCGTAGAACTGTTGCGCGACAGGATCCCAGACCTTGTTGTACACCCATGCCCTTTGTTCAGGATCCCAGACACGCCAGCCGTCCGCGGGGTGCCCCAAACCCTCTCCAGTAGTATCGGCGGGGTCGTAGTTATAGCGATCTGTGTCAGTTGAGAGCCGAATGTACTGGTCCGTCGCCGAGGCCAGGTCTACAATCGGCTCGAAATCGTCAGCAGTATTGGCAAGCATGGTGTCGGCACCATCGTCAGCGGTTGCACCCATCCAGTACTTGATTTCCGCGAGGTAGTTGTGTCCGGAACCTTTCGGCCATTCTCCGGAGGGGTAGCCCAGGTGGCTCAAGCCACCGATGGTTCCCCAGTTCGATACGGTAGTTCGGATGTTGCCCTTGTCGTGCGTGATCATGTCCTGCAGTTCCGGAGCCGGAACCTGAGCCTGCTCCGCCGCCGCGAGCAAGAGTGACGCGCCACCAACTACAAGCCCGGTTGTCAACACCAACGTTAATTTTGTCATCATGCGATTCATATTCATTGCCTCCACCTTCCTGGCATGCCTAAAACATCCATTCCAGTCCCCAATGGATGCGGCGCGGTGGGTCGTAATTCTGCGGGTCTTTCATAATGAGTGCCTCGAGCGCATTGACGTCCGCCGCCGTGGCCGGTCCCGGTGGATCACTGGTCAGATTAAAGTTGTAGCCGTCATAATCCGCCAATCCCGTACGTGAATAGACATTGATCACGTTCCGGCGATCGAACAGATTGACGACGTCCACGAACATCCGCACATAGTTGGTGTGCGAAAACCGGTACAGCTCCTTGTCAAAGCGGAAGTCCAGACGATATATGGCAGGCATGCGTGCGTCATTGACTTCCCCGATACGTACACCATCCTGCCCCGTGCGGGTATAAGGCATCCCGCTTCCGTATGAGAAGAGAGCGTTGGCGCTCCAACCCGAGGGAAGCGTCAGACCCGCGAAATTCAGCTTGTCACCGTGTGGTACCATGAAGCTCAAGCTCATGTTGAGGGTGTGACGCTGGTCAAATGACAACGGAAACTCGGCAACCGGCAGCACGGGCGCGTCGGCGCTATTGTTGGTAAAGTAGTCGTAGTAGAATTCATTAGCGTCAGACGAGTTACCCTTCGCAATCATGTAGGAGTAGTTCAGAAACCCGGAGAGATGCGAGTCGGCAGTTCCTGTCTTAACTATTGAGAAGTCAAGACCCTTGATCGAACCGTAGTCGCCGTTGATGTAGTGGGTATAACCGCCAGACGGGGTATCAATAAACTCGGTCGACACCAGATTGGAAACATCCTTGTAATAGGTCGTCGCTGACAGCTTCATATCTTCAGCCAGCCGCTGGGTCACACCCAGCTCATATGATATCGTCCGTTCCGGTTCGAGGTCCGGATTGCCGTAGAGCGGCAGACCAGTCGTCAGATCACCCTGGAGATTTGTGAACATGTGCGGATAGGCCGGCACCTGATAGTAGTAACCGTAGTTCACATGAAACAGCGTATTCTCCGA
The DNA here is from genome assembly GCA_964468475.1 of uncultured Ignavibacteria bacterium. GTDB lineage: Bacteria > Zixibacteria > MSB-5A5 > CAIYYT01 > CAIYYT01 > JBECKX01. The sequence goes on from CAYXUL010000063.1 coordinate 4,664, forward strand.
CACCGGGTGCGAAAACCCGATGCGTGGCGAAATGTGAGTCTTTGTTTTTGAGCGAACCTGGTAGTCCTTGGTGACCGGATCATGCCAGTAGTTGACCTCGGCGTTGAGATAGTCAAGCCGCAGACCGGCGTTGATGATCAAATAGCCAAGCTCAATTTTGTCCTGCAGGTAGCCAGCGGCATAACTGGGACCTACGTCGTATTTTTCGCCGTAGGGGCGGACATTGAAGAACTGTTTGTTGTCCCACAAAAGCCTGTTCTGCCGGAACTCACCTCCCAATGACACCTGATGATGTCTGCCAACCTGGGAGAGAAAATCTATGCCCGCAGTCTTATAGGATGACTTGCGATCCAGGTAATACGGATAGAATGACGTATCAGCCACATATCCCACGTAATGGTAGGTCGAGTCGGGGTAGTAGTTGTCCTGAATCGTTCCATTATAAAGTCCGTTTTCATCAACCGAATATCCCGGCCACTGATCCCAGTAAAGGTCGAAAAGGTTGTCAGGGGCAAGCTTGGTATGTGTCTCGAAATATCCCGCTCTTACCGTGAACATGGTGCTGGCGGAAAGCTGCATAGTCGCGGTACCACCATAGCGCTCGGCATCCCGCTTTATCAAGCCCGAATTCGCCAGCGCAAAGTCATAAGAAAGGCCGTTTACATCGCGGTGATCATACGACTGCTGTTCGGCTTTATAGATATTTGAATAGAACGTCATTTTGAGGTACTGCCACGGTCGTGCAGACAGTTTGGACGTAATCGTCATGTTTTTGTCACGATTATGCGGCAAATATCCATCATTGTGATTAAACTCGGCTGAGTTGAAGAATGAAGCCTTGTCAGTTGGCACTAAGGGTATCGGTCCGGAGAGATTGAAGACACCGTAGTAGTCCTCGGTGCGAGTCATATTTCCGAAATCACCGGTACTTACGTTGTACCTCTTCGAAGCGCCATCAGCCAGCTTAACCTTGCCGTGATACTGGCTGCCACCTTCCTGAGTCAGTGCGTTCACGACACCGGAGAGCGCTTCACCGTACGCAGCGGAATATCCGCCCGTAGTGAGGCTGACCGTTTCAAGGGCATCGGGCGAAATCCGGGTGCCGACAGCTCCGGAGAACTGATCCTCGACCGGCATACCGTCAAAGTAGTAGGTGACTTCGCCGCGTCGGCCACCGCGGACATGAAGATTACCATCATTGTCGGACACGGTGCCATTCATGCGCAGCAGAACCTGCGCAATGTTCCTGGCATTCGGCTGGGTCTCAAGCTCCTGCTTGGTGAGAGTTCTCACCGATGCCGTAACGTCCTTTTGAATGAGTGGACGCTCTGCAACCACAGTTACCGCCGAATCGAGAGCAATAGCAACGGGCTTGAGCTGGATTTCGACGGGTGTCGTCAAGTCAAGAAGCACCTGCAGGTTTTCGTGAATCTCAGTCTGATACCCGATCAATTGGACGGCAAGCTGATATGACGCGACCGGTAGATTCAGTACGTAGAATTCACCATCAAGATCAGTTACTGCTGTAATTGATTTGCCGACCACCTTGACGGTTGCGCCGGCGAGCGGTTCACCCGTTTCCGCCGAAATTACCCTGCCCGAGATCTTGCCGGTTGTTCCTCCGAACAACGTCGGAGTTGACCACAGGGTCATCAACATACAAACGGTGAAAATCGCCAACCTCGTTTTGAACCCAGAGATATTCATAAAATTGGCCGTCCTCCGGTTAAGCAGGCATGCGAACAGTGGAAGCAGAAAAGCCTGGCTCATGAGTTGCAGTTCACGTCAAGCACCGATACGTCTGCGAACGTTTCCGCATATCATGAATTACTGTTCCCCGACCTGTTAGTTATCTGATAGTGGTCAGCATTTCATCCTGCTTAACTCTATCGGCGAGGCAGCGCACTTTTTAACTGAGCTTGCCCTCGATTTTCCGAGAAAAGATTCACTTTTTTTCAACACTGGCTTGGCTGCGACGATGTAGTGCGGAAGACTGCTAAGGAGTAGTTGCTTCCTTTTGTTCCATTGTGATTCTAAAATTGAGTCGCACCCATGAGTCTACGCGACGCGTACGCTTTTTCTGTTTCAAGCTGAAATCTCAGGCGATTACGGCTATAAAGCCACTGCGCCTCAAACCGATAACAAAGAAAGTGGGTTTGCTTCGTCGGTTGGACGGGGATAGAACAGAAATTCAACTCGCACGGGTTACGTTTGTGTTCGAGCGCCTGTGCGCATGGTGTACTCTCACGTTTTGCAGGCAGGGTGGTGGGCACTTACATCGTAGCGGTACATCGCAACGGAGGACATTTGTTGCCGGCTACTGATTTTCAATTCGATAGCTGCGCCGGACGCCGGGCTATCCTACGTCTTGTTAGCCTATATCTTTCCCGCAATCGGAGTGTGTGAGATGAGAAATGCCCGCGTCTTCGCCGGTATCACACTCGGGTTGTTCCTGGGCGGCATCTTGTTTTCTGCTCAGGCCAGGGCCGAGAAACGGGTGGCATTGATTTATGCCGACTCCACCGCTCACACGCTGAGGACCATTTCGGGGATAATCTGGAGCTTGACCAATTCAGTTCCACAATGCGATATTGAAGAATACTACCTCAGTGACCTGGATCCGTCTCGAGCTGACAAAGTAAACGCCGGCAAGCCGGACATCGTCGTTACCATCGGCACGAGCGCGACCGCATTTGCGAACAAGAATATTCCGGGCATTCCTCTGATATTTGCGAAGGTACTCAACCCTGTCGAGTCAGGTTTCATTAAGTCATTTGACGATCCCGGTGGAAGGATAACCGGGGCGGCACTCGATATACCTGCGGATCAGCAAGTCACTCAGTTTCTATCAATCCTTCCGAATATGAAAAAGATAGGAATGATCTATACTGAGAGGACTGAGCGATTGCAGGAGGCAGCCGACGATGCCTGCCGCAAGAATGGGCTCGAGCTGATTTCAATCGAAATCAAATCAAGCAAAGAACTTCCTGGGGTGCTCGACAGTTTGTGCCAGGTAGTCGACGGATTCTGGACGGTTGCCGATGAAAGCCTCGCGTCGCCACAATTCATTCGCTACATGGTACTGGAAACGATGCGACATGGAATCCCGATAATGGGATTCAATCGCAATTTCGTTCAGAACGGGGCGCTGCTGTGCCTGGAAGCTGACTATAAGTTCATAGGTCGTCAGGCGGGGGATATCGTTGTGAAGGTATTGAAAGGGGAAAAACCGTCAGACATCAAACCCACGGTGCCTGATATCGTGTACCTTTATCTCAATTTGAAGTCGAGCAATCTGCTAAACATCAATCTGGCGCCTGAGTGGATCAGCGTAGCGCGGGAGACTTTCTGATGAACTGGCACAAAATCTCAGAGAAGATGGGCCTGCGCTGGCGGCTGATTATCGGGGTCGGCTTGCTACTGGTTTCCAGTTCGCTGCTGCTGTCGTTCTTCCTGCTCAATGAATTTTCCGATGCAGCGCACCAGAGCCTGAAAGAACGCGGCAGCTCTCTGGCGAGGAATTTCGCGCATAACGCCGAGTTTGGCGTCATGCTCGAACTCAGTGAGGACCTGGAGCAGTTGATCGACGGCATGCTGAATGAGCGCGACATTATGTTTGCCCAGGCCTTCAATAAGAAGGGCATAATGCTGGCGCGCGGAATCCAACCGAATTTCGCACCGCTTCCGTTCGGCATCGAGAAGCTCTCGGTAGACGATTTAGCTTACAAGTTTGATGCGGAACAAGGGGTGGCCATCAAGTCACTCGCAACAAACGATGATGCCAGCGCTATTGAGATCCTCGCGCCCGTGTATTCGCAGACATCCTCGGTATCTAAGGAGCAACTGGGTTCGGCAACTCCAAACCACGACCAGGACGGCAAACGGAAAATCATCGGATATGTCCGTATTGGCATGAGTATGGAGGCGACGCAGAAGAAGATCGAAGCGACGCAGCAGATGGTTATCTACTTTACGCTGCTGCTGGTGATGCTTGGGATTCTGCTGTCGGTGACGTTGGTTAAGATGCTGGCGAGCCCGATCAATACTTTGGTGGAAACGACGGAGAAGATCGCGTCGGGAGACTTGAGCCAGCGGGCTTCGGTTAAGGCCGATGCGGAGCTGGAGCGTCTGGCGATCGCATTCAATACTATGTGTGACTCACTTGAGAAAACACAGCGCGAGCTTGAACTTCACAACCAGAATCTCGAACGAAAAGTCAAAGAGCGCACTCGCAAGCTGGAAGAAGCCCAGAAACAAGTTATTCAGTCGGAGAAAATGGCCGCAGTCGGTCAGTTAGCCGCAGGCGTGGCTCATGAACTCAACAATCCGTTAGGCGGAATCCTGGGGTATGCGCAGTTTGCGATGGAACAGCTGCGCAATACCGGCATTAGCGCCGAGCAGTCGAAGGGATTCGAACGTTATCTCTCTGATATTGAAGTACAGGCGCGACGCTGCAAAATGATTGTCAAAAACCTGCTGAAATTCAGTCGATCCTCGGATAAGTCGGAATTCGGCGTGGTTGATGTCAATGCGGCGCTGGAAGAGACTTTCATCTTTACATCCCATCAGCTCGGAATGAGGGATATTGAACTCCAGACAAACCTGCAGGCGGACCTGCCGCCCGTCAAGGGGAATATCAACCTGTTGCAGCAGGTGTTTACCAACATCCTGATAAACAGCATGCAGTCGATGCCGGACGGCGGTATGCTAACCGTCGCCACCCGGACGAACCGCCCTGTCGGCGAATTCGGCGGCTCGGTGGAGGTCGCGTTCTCTGATACCGGAGTCGGAATTTCGGAAGATATCAGAAGCAAGATATTCGAACCGTTCTTCACCACCAAAAAGGTCGGCGAGGGTACCGGTTTGGGTCTCTCGGTCTCGTACGGTATCGTTCGCGACCATGGCGGCGACATAAAGATCGATTCCAAGGTGGGCGCGGGCTCAACTTTTACGGTTGTTCTTCCGATTCTAAAAGAGAAGACGAAATCTGCAACGGTTTAACAGAGCGGATATGTGATAACTGCACTCCGGCTTTCGTCAGCCGGGTGGCAAACTGGGACAGCTGACGGAATCTTATGACACCAGACCTGAGAATAATGATTGTAGATGATGAAGAAGTCATGCGCGACTTTCTTCTCGAAGTCTTCGCCGAGAACAAGCCGATCGGGGCAAATAGCGGCGAAGCAGCGCTGGAATTGCTGCAACAAAACAACGTGGGCGTGATAATCACCGACCTGAAGATGCCGGGGATTGACGGGCTTTCGCTTTTGAAGCAGGTCAAGCAGATTGACTCCAGCATAAAAGTAATTGTGGTAACCGGCTACGCATCGCTGCAGACTGCGTCTGATTGTATTCAGGCGGGCGCATCTGATTTCCTGAAAAAGCCGTTTTCGATCGCTCAAATCAGGAATGCAGTTCAGCAGGCGATGAAATAGCCACGAATTCTTTCGAGACTGCCATGAAGGAACATGAGTGCTCGGCGAGTAACGGGAAGATCATCAATAAGATTCTGGTGATTGATGATACCGAGATTATCAGAACCCTGCTGGTGGATGTCCTGCGCACGGACGGCTATACGGTCGATCACGCTGAGAATGGCATTAAAGCGATCAAGATGGCAGAGCAAGAAGTGTATGATTTAGTGTTCACAGATATGCACATGCCGAAGCAAAACGGACTGGTGACGGCGCACAAGTTAAGAGCCTTAAATTCAGAGACAATGGTAATCGTCACGGACAGCTATCCCGACAAACTCGAAGAAGTCGAGATGCATGAGAATATTGTCGGGACGATCTGTAAACCGTTCGATCTCACCGAATTGAGATCGTTGCTCAACCACGTGGAAAAGTTGGCGGTTGAGCGGAAGAAAGCCAACAGGGAGGTTTCATCATCGCCGGCGACACTGCAAAAATCCTGATCGTAGATGACGAAGAGGTAGTACTTCACTTCGCCTCAGACGCTCTCTCAACGGTCGGGCATACGATACATGCTACCACTAACCAGGCGGAAGCACTCAGCTGGGTCGAAAAGGAGAGGTTTGACTTTCTTCTGACCGATATCAAGATGCCCGATGTCGACGGAATCAAGCTGGCCCGCAAGGCGCTTGAACTCGATCCCGAGCTGGGGATCCTCTTCATGACCGGCTACGCCGACGTTGAAACGGCCAAACAAGCGATCGAGACCGGCGCCTACGATTACATCATGAAGCCGTTCGAGTTGCCGGAGATTCGCAACGCCGTTAGTGCTGCGGTCGCCAAGCGCAAGGAACTGCAAAAGAAACAGGGGACGCGCGGGTTGTCGCACCTTGCTGACCTGATGGGAGCGCTCTACGCCGTGGGCAACGCGGACTCGCTGATCAAGTTGATTCTGCGTTTTGCGCTCTATCATTTCGGACTAAAAGCCGGCGCCGTGATGTTCTTTAATAAGTCGGAAGACTCGATCAACCTCGCTGTAAATTCAGATAGTGAGCAAGTAACGTACGCTTCCGAAAAGAATGTTCCGGCCGAGGCGTTTCCGGATGCTCTGATGGAGGGTAGTGAAGTTCAATGCTGTGGCAACCTGCTTGAACACAGCTCACTTGCGGGGGTGTTCCAGTTCGACTCGTTCGGAGAAATTCGCGAATCTTTTGCCAGAAGAGTGGGCAACTACTGTATCTTCTCTCTGCCGGCGACCGAAAACCTCAAACTCATCCTGATCATTCATAGCACCGATGAAATCTCTGTATCCGAAGTTGACCGACAGATGCTGACAGTACTTCTGAGCCTGAGCTCGATCTCGCTTGAGAATCTGATTCTCCTCGAGGAAGCACGCAGCGCCATGAGCCGCCTCGAAGATTTTAAGGATCATCTGATTGGCGTGGAGAGGGTGGCTACGCAGGGGATGATGTCCTCTGAAATCGCACATGAGTTGAATAACTATATCGCTATTATCTTCTCGAATCTCGAGTTATTCGAAATGAAGAGCAAGGGGCAGTATCCCGAAGAGTCGCACAAGTATCTGGAGAACATCAAGAACAACATCCAGCGAATCGAGAAATTCACGAATTCGCTCTCTGCCGCCGGTCGCATGATGACTAAGCGCCAGAGCGCCGATTTTAACGAAATGATAAGGGAAACCACTGCTTTTGCGCGGCATCAGCGCCGCTTCCGCCATGTCAAGATCGAGTTTGCTCTTGATGATTCGCTGCCCGAGGTCTTTATCGATGTCTCGCAGTTGCAGCAGATTCTCTACAACCTGCTGAACAACTCCGCCGATGCTATCGATCCTGCTCGTAAAGATGGCCTGATAAAGGTGACAACCAGGTATGATTCCAATGAGGATATCTTTACGTTGGAGGTCGAAGATAACGGCTCCGGATTCAATCAGGAAAATCTCAAGAAGGCGTTCAAGGACCGCTTCACTACCAAGAAAGAGGGGCACGGTTTTGGCCTGACTGTCTGCCGCAAAATCATTCGCAATCACGGTGGTGATGTTGCAGTGGAATCACAGGAAGGCCAGGGCGCCCGAATTACGATTACGATACCGTGCGCTGATCCGCGAACGAGCGAAAACGCCGCTGCAAACTCGACTTTCGCCCAGCAAATCTCCTAGTTTTTTGGAATATTACGACTTGATGTGGGGTTTCTGACAGACGACCGCCTGTCTTAGCCGGAAGCTCACGAGAAGCCGCTGCAGGAAGGAGTGCTTCCCTTACCGGAAGAACTTCCGAACACTGAAAACAGCTTGTTAACTTTGGTGGCGCCGCAGTTCGGGCATTTCTGTGCGTCCGCTTCACGCTGACTCATTACCAGCTGCTCGAATTTCTCGCCGCACTCCAGGCATTGATATTCATAAACCGGCATCTTCTAATTACTCTCTTGCTTTTTCACTGGCTTAACGCCTCTCTGCAGATTGAGACCGATCACAACCCCCAGCAGGCCGCCATATAGTGTTGAGACAACCGGTGAAGATGTAATCGGACAAGTCCCGCTGGCGCAGCCTACAAATGCGTAATAGGCAAATCCGGCGCCGGCCAGCAAAACCGCAGGAATAATAATGATCAACGCTCTCTTCATCAAGTAATCCTTCGTGGTACGTCCCGAGTAAGCAGAGACGATCCGTAGCTCTATCTCCACCCAGCCAATATAAACAAGTATGAATTACCCATGTTCCCGAATTGGACGTTTTCTGCGGATTTTCCCAAATCGAGCTATTGGTCGAAAATTCTCTTGCTGTTCTCAATCATAGTCACTATCGTCGAATTGTTATGGCAGGAAGAATGAAGCTACATCTCAAAAGGCTGTCGATCTGGCCGATAATCAAGGTCACCTTCCTCGTTTCAATTGTTTTTGGATTTTTGGTCGGGCTCATGATGGCGCTGTTTTTTGGTTTCTTCATGGCGCTGGCCTCGTCATTCGATCCCAATGGCGCCAAAGATTTTGGAATTGCCTCGGCTGGGATAATGGTGGTGTTTCTGCCAATTTTCTACGCTTTTGCGATCGCGGTTGGCAACACACTTTTCGCTTTGGTTTCGGCAGCAGTCTATAATTTCGTTGCCCGCACTATGGGCGGTTTGGAGTATGAAGTTGAAGTTATGGAGGGTAACTCCCTGTCACAGGTCGAAGCGGCTGTGCCCGCTCCGCCTTCGCAGCCTTCATCCCCGCCTCCGCCATCGCCGCCACCACCACCGCGACCGGAAGAACCACCAACCGATTACAGCATTTAATCTCTTTATCTAATGTCTGATTCTACGGCCTCTCCAGTAAGAGTGCGCATCGCGCCTTCCCCCACCGGCTATTTCCATGTCGGCACCGCGCGTGCCGCGATCTTCAACTGGCTCTTTGCCCGCCACACGGGTGGGAAGTTCTTGCTGCGCGTCGAAGACACGGATCGGGAACGGTCGCAAAAGCAATATATCGATGTTATCCTCAGCGGGCTGAAGTGGCTGGGCTTAGACTGGGATGAGGGCGTCGTCTACCAGTCTGAGCGTCTCGACCATTACCGGCCCTTCGCCGACAAGCTGCTGGAATCGGGGCGCGCTTACCGCTGCTTCTGTGCACCCGATGAACTGCAACGCAAGCGCGCAGCGGCACAGAAGGCCAAACTCGATTACCATTATGACAGAAAGTGCCGGGAATTGCCGGAGGCGGAAATTGCCGCAAATCTCAAGGCAGAGAAACCGTTCACAGTCAGATTGAAATTGCCGACTCAGGGGATGGCAGCCTTTGATGATGTCGTGCTGGGCAGGATTCAGAAGGACTATGGCGATCTCGATGATTTCATTATCCTCAAGAGCGACGGCAATCCGCTTTACAATTTCGCCGTGGTCGTGGATGACCATGAAATGGCTATCTCGCACGTGGTGCGCGGCAACGATCATGTCAACAACACGTTTCTGCAGAAAGAGATTTACGACGCTTTAGGATGGGAGCTGCCGGTCTTTGCACATGTGCCGCTGATCCTGCGCATGGACAAGAGCAAAATGTCGAAACGCAAGGGGGATAAGAGCGTCGATCAGTACCAGCACGAGGGCTACCTGCCGGAGGCGATGTTTAATTTCCTGGCGCTTCTGGGCTGGTCACCCAAGGATGATCGCGAGAAGATGACGCGAGATGAGATAATTGAGGCTTTCTCGCTAGAGGCCATCAACAAGCACAACGCGATTTTCAACCCGGAGAAGCTGACCTGGCTCAACAGCCAGTACCTGATGGAAATGACAAATCACGAGCTGGCTGAGAAGGTGGCACCGCTGCTGGTGGAAGCCGGATTTACCACCAAGTATTATCTCGAAACCCGCTGGCAGTGGCTGATGAAGATCATTGGGCTGCTGAAGGAACGCTGCAAGTTGCTGACCGACTTTGCCGAGCTGAGCCGCTACTTTTTCGAGGATCCGGAAACCTATGACGAGAAGGGTATCAAGAAATCCTTCAATGAAGCCTCAGCCGGTTATCTCACACAGCTGGCCGATCGCTACGAGAAATTGCCCGACCTTACCGAGAAAGCGGCTGAAACTGAACTGCGCGGCCTGGCCGAAGAACTCGGGGTCGGCGCCGGTAAGATCATTCATCCAACGCGGCTGGCGGTCAGCGGCTTGACCGGAGGCCCGTCTCTCTTCGCGATGCTGGAAGCAATCGGCAAAGAAAAGGTGGCAAAACGTCTGCGCGCCGCAGTGGAATACATCGGTAAGATCGATTCCTGAGCGCTCGCTCAAATCCGTATATCCCTTGAAACGATATTTGTTGCGCGGAGCTAAGATTTTCTCGATGATATAGCCGATCGGGTCTTCCTCCGATCGCATGTACAGGAGGAAAAACATGTCTGATACCATCAACGCGCTCGAGCGTGAAATAGAGATCCTGGAAAAGGAATACGAGCAGGCTCAAGCCCGGCAGATGTTCGATCCCAAACAGGTCGAGCATGTCTACAAGAAGCTGAAAAAGAAACGCAAAGAACTCAAGGAGATGCAAAAGAAGCAGCGGAGCAAGAAGGATGACGACTAGTTCCTGATGCCTTTAGCAGTCGAAACAACAAAGGTTTCGATCTACGCTGTTTTCAATTTCGATAATTCAGCAGCAAGCTTGGCGACGATATTTTCGCCGCGCCTGTGTACAATGAAGATCACCTTCATGCCGTGCCGGGCGTAGCGCTTGCGCTTTTCCTCCTGCCGGTCTCGATAAAAAGGCATGTGGTTATAACCGCAGATTTCGATGAACACGCCATATTCAGGCAAGTAGAAATCGGGGCGGTACTGCCTTCCAGCCAACAGCATCAACGGTTCATACTTGAATTCAATATCGTGATTCGAAAGATAGTCGGCGCACTGCTGTTCCAGCTTCGAGCGCACCTGGCGGCCACTATTGGTGGTCAGGGTATGAGGGTTCTTCGGCACACGCGGCAGTTTAACACCTGGCGTGGGAGAATAGCGGCCGGTTTTGCGCTGGAAGCGGGACATGGCGCCAATGTAACAACCGATAGCGGAGTAGGTCAAGTTCAGTTCGAACTTGACGGGTCAATTGTGACGCAGGTGGGAGAATTTGTTGGGCCTACACACCCCGCCTCGCCCCGATTCCATCGGGGCGGTCCACCCCTCTTGATAGAGGGGAATTTGTCGCTGCGCGCGTGTTGTGAATGCCCGCCTTCGCGGGCATGACTCAGGTTTTCGAGCTCTGTAGGAGCGGTTTCAACCGCGACCTAAGGAGGTCAGACATTCCTGTCTGACATCGCGCCGAAGGTGCGAGAAAACGAAACTGGCATCGGGTGCCGCACCCTTTTGGGGTTGCGTCGCAGCGGCCTGATTGGCTCACTGATATAAACGGCGTACTGGTACCCCAACCAACGGGTGGGAAGAGGAAATTGAACTGATTCGATGTCTCATCTTACACACCCCGTCTTCCGATTTTCCGCCGACGCGGCGGAATCGGAATCCACCCCTCTTGATAGAGGGGAATCTCACGCTATGCATGCTGCAGGAGCGGTTTCAACCGCGACCCAGGAGGTCAGACTCGCCGCGCTGAGTCTGGCATCCTCCGCCGCGGCGGGCGAGAAATTGAAACTGGTCTTGGGTGCCGCACTCTTTAGGGTGTGTCGCTCGGGACGTGAGCTACCCCTTCTTTTGAATCTTCGCCCAGGTGTCGCGCAAGCCTACGGTGCGGTTGAAAACCAGATGCCCCGCTGTGCTGTCCTGATCCACGCAGAAGTAGCCATGGCGCAAGAACTGCAGCCGGGTGCCCGGTTTGGAATCGTTGAGTGAAGGTTCAACCAGTGCCTCGGTGAGTACTTCCAGAGAACTGGGGTTGAGGTTATCCTTGTAGTCGCCCCCTTCGTCTACCTGATTCGGATTCTCTTTGGCAAAGAGGCGGTCGTAGAGGCGTACCTCGGCTTTGATGGCATCTTGCGCCGACACCCAATGCAGCGTTCCCTTCACCTTGCGGTCGGCATTCTCGCCGCCGCTCTTGGTTTCCGGATCATAGCTGCAATGTAGTTCGGTAATGTTGCCGGCAGCATCTTTGACGACCTCATCGCATTTGATGATGTAAGCATGCTTCAGCCGCACTTCGCCACCCGGTTTGAGCCGGAAGAATTTCTTCGGCGGCTCCTCCATAAAGTCGGTTTGCTCGATATAAATCTCGCGCCCGAACGGCAGTATGCGCTTCCCGGCTGATTCATCCTCGGGGTTATTGATCGCCGGAAGCTCTTCGATTTTGCCCTCCGGGTAATTGGTAATTACGACTTTGAGCGGCCGCAGCACCGCCATGACACGATCAGTGACCCTGTTGAGGTGCTCACGTACGCAAAACTCCAGCAGGGCAATGTCGGTGATGCTGTCCGATTTTGCGGTACCGGTGCGATCGAGGAAATCGAGAACCGCTTCCGGCGTATAGCCGAGCCGGCGCATACCGCGAATGGTGGGCATGCGCGGATCATCCCAGCCGTTGACATACTTCTGCTTCACCAGCTCCAGAAGCTTGCGTTTGCTCATAACCGTATAATTGAGATTGAGGCGCGCAAACTCGATCTGCTGCGGGTGGTATTCCTCCAGCTCATTCAGGAACCAGTCGTACAAGGGCCGGTGGTCCTCGAATTCCAGCGTGCAGATCGAATGTGTGATCTTCTCAATCGAATCAGACTGCCCGTGAGCCCAGTCATACATCGGGTAGATGCACCATCTGTCACCGGTGCGGTGGTGGGTGGCATGCAGGATGCGGTACATCAC
>CAYXUL010000063.1:17454-18931 GCA_964468475.1 uncultured Ignavibacteria bacterium
TCCCAGTCGACACCGAGCCAGCGCATATCCTCCTTGATTGCGTCGACATACTCCTGCTCCTCGCGGGTCGGGTTGGTGTCATCGAAACGAAGGTTGAACTTGCCGCCATATTCCGCAGCCATCCCATAACTCAGCAGGAAGGCTTTGGCGTGGCCGATATGAAGGTACCCGTTCGGTTCCGGAGGGAAGCGGGTGTGCACGCGACCCTCGAACTTGCCGGTCCTGAGGTCATCCTTGATGATATCTTTGATGAAATGTGACGGCTTCTTTGCTGAATCTTCGGACGACATAAGGCTCCACTGTTTCTGCGGCAGGCGAGGACGACTGCCGCACACAAGGTAGGTCAAGCTCTCTCGGAGCTTGACGAGTTTGACCCGGCACTTGCTGGTTCTGTCATTCCCGCGAAGGCGGGAATCCACCAGCATCCGGGGTATTTCGGTCTCCCCGATTAGCCTATAGGAATATCGAAATTGTCAGGAAAGTCAAGATCGAAGCTGTTAGCCGTTATCAGCCACCATTGATTTTCAACAGGTTGAGCGCCCAGAAAGCATTGAACAACGAATGGATGATTATGGGAACGAGCAAGTTCCGAAAGCGCTGATAAACGGCTCCAAGAATAACTCCCATTACAATCGCAGGAATGACGCCTTCGGAGACTGCTGCACCAAAATCGCCGTGACTGGGCCATGACTCCAGCAGGTAGGCGTACGGCAGATGATAGAAACCGAACAGTATCGACGCAATAACGACGGCTACCCAACCCTTTCCCCAGGCCTCGCTAAGCCGAGTTTGCAATACGCCCCGAAAGAAAAACTCCTCGGTCGTCCCTGCTGTCAGGAGCATGACCACGAACGCCACGGGCATCTTGTAGAAAAAAGAACCGTTTGCGAGGGCGTCTATGATTTCCTGCCGGTGCGACGAGAGCATTATTTGTAACGATCCCAGGGCCAATCCCAGAATGACGGCCCAGACAATGCCGCGGCTCAGGTTGCCGCGCCGCAGACCGACGCTTGCCAGCAAATCGGACATCGAGACCGGCTGTTTTGCGGCTTTCAGCAGGATTGCCATCATCAGTAAAGGCAGCAATACCAGCGTCAGCCAGTGCATCATTTCGTTCTCGATTTCGGAGAAAAGAAAGAGGTAGGTGAAGTAGACGACAAAGTACCCGAGCACGGCGCTCGCCAGCAAACGAACCGGATAGCCAGGAGACGGTATTACGGAGTTGGTTGTCGTCATTGGTAAGGGATTACGGAAGAAGCATAAATCAAGTTGCAGGAAACTGGAGACTGGTTTATGAAGCTTGCCGTTTTGATGGCGACGCCGGCATTTCATCCCAGGTGCGGCCTTGCAGCAGGCGGCCATTGCGTTTTTTCTGAACGCCACCCCATTGCTTGAAGAAAAAAGCGACATCCTGTTCGAGGCATTGATCGCGTATGTCGAGCACCCAGCTTTCCTCCATCGGGCGCGCGCCGGGTCC
>CAYXUL010000064.1:0-18334 GCA_964468475.1 uncultured Ignavibacteria bacterium
TGCCGGTCAGGCGTCGTCCCGGCGGCATCACGGCAAACGCCGACGTCGATGACCTCCTGAGATACCTCCATAGCAGAATCACCGTAGAAATAAGAGGATTGAGATGTGTTATTTGAAGCCGTGTTGCGTCTTAAGCAACCAGTTCATGTCGCGTTCTCTAATACCCGGTTGCGGGATTCGTCTCGTCGGTCCCGGCTTTCGACGCTTTGAAGACTATACCATTTGAGGACTATATTATTAGTGAGCGATTCACCCCATGTTCGAAAATAGTCCACGATAGCAAGAGTGAAAATTCCAAGTCCTGCGCCGCAGGGCTTGTGCATTTTGGGGGCCCTGGGGAGGGTTGAGCCACCGCCATCCAGCGAACACGTACAAATCATGTCATAGAGCAAGTAACCTAAAGCCAGGCTGTTCTGCAGGCACATACCGAGATATGAAAAATCGTGTCAAAACTCGCATACTTGGGCCCCTATTCGCAACTTTTAGCCGGGGATGCCGTACCAAAAGCTCAGAGGCAAGGCATTCCTACTACATGGCAATGGAACTCGAACATTTCACTCTCAATCGCGGGACCCGCCTACAGGGGCACGGACACAATACGCTGCATATTTGCATGGTGCAGAGCGGTGATTTCGTTGAGGTCATTGGAGGTGTGGAGAAGAATTGCGGTCGAGGCGCTGTTCGGATATCGCCCTCCAACACCATACATGACTTGTTTGTAGGCAGCGAGGGCGTAGCGGGGACCATTATAGAGTTCTCCGATAGACTGACCCATGGACTTGCCACGCTTCCGAAGTCGTTGTTGTTTTACACCGATGATAACTTAAGAAGAGTCAGTGAGAGTATCGTGGCAGCCTGGGAAGCCGAAGATAAATTCATGGCGGAGGATGCTGCACTGGAACTCGCGGCCCGCGCGGTAAACTCCAAGTTAGACAAAGCAGTGCCGCACTGGCTTGGGGAATTCAAAGAAGAGTTGAGATCTGACACCTGCCGTGTTTACTCGCTTGCAGTGAGCGCGGAGCGAGTGAACCGCCACCGATCTCACCTGGCGCGCTCGTTTCGAACCTGGTATGGCAGATCTCCGGGAGCATACCTCAGAGCATATCGCCTCTCTCTCGCCAAGCAGATACTGCGCACTACAGAACAGCCGATCGCTCAAGTGGCACTTGAATTCGGATTCACAGATCAGGCGCATTTTTCCAAAGCATTTCGGCATGAGTTCGGCACCACCCCTCTAAGTTACCGCAAACTCACCCACCAAGTCTGATTGCATGCAACTTTGATACAAGACTGTCCAAACTACTCCGTGTACTATGCAGTCTGAGCTTGACTGTGTACTATTGTGTCTTACCAAAACAAGAGGCTGTATATGAACTGTATTCGATTTACTTGTGTAATGCTGGTGCTGTTGGCCGGTAACTCCCTGTGGGCAACTGTAATAGAACAGCGACACGCGGCGGCTGAGGCCTACAATTCCCAACAGTGGCTCGAAGCAGCGGAGTTGTATAGCAAGCTCATTTCCGCAAACCCAAATGATGGCGCCCTCCTTAACAATTATGGCCTCGCGCTTCTGCGGATCGGAAAATACGATGATGCAATCGCAGCTTTCACCAAATCCATGCGGACGGGACGCCGACCTGAAGATTGTCTGTACAACATTGCGTGTGCGTATTCGCTTAGCGAGCGGAAGGATCAGGCGTTGAGTGCGCTTTCTCGGGCTTATGCAGCTGGCTACTCTAATGACGAGCTGATTCAGAGTGATGGTGACTTGGCCAACATCCGCAGTGACAAGAGGTTCGCCAGGATAGCCGGGCTCCCAGACCCTGGCGTAACCGACCGTGTACAACGTTGGAAAGATGATCTCGATTTTCTGTCCAGGCGCGTCGTTGAGCTTCACTGGAGACCGTTCAAGAATATCAGCAGAACTGAATTCAATCGCAATATAGAGGACATTGTATCCCGGGTATCTGGACTGAGCGATCTGCAGATTCGGGCCGAGATTCAGAAACTGCTCGTCAAAATTGGGGACGGTCACACGGCAGTGGTTTCGGATTTCTTTTTGATGAAACATGGCCTTGGCCACAAGAACGCAAGCCTGAGGTTCCTTCCAATCGAGTTGTTCTGGTATGACGATGCCGTGCGTGTCATCGCCGCGACTGCGGAATACAAATCATTGATCGGTGCAAGGGTCCTTTCGATCGACACGTTAGATATTGGGAGCGCCACAGAACTGATGGAATCGTATGTGTCGCGTGACAATGAATGGGGTGCACGTTGGGGAATAATGCAGGCGTTGTGCGATCCCAAGCTTCTGGAAGCTCTCGGCATGGGGAATGCAAGCGGCGGGTTTAGTTTCAAGCTGGAATCTATGGATGGGACCCGGCATGATGTGCAGCTTGTGCCGAGTGGATTGGAGAATTTGCACCGTCTTCGTCTGGATGAGGCGCTGGATTTGGAAACTCCCTTGCGGTACGAGGAGAGTGATCAATTCCTCTGGATGAAGATGCTTGGTCACTTGCTCTACGTGCGCATCGATGCGATTCACGATGAGCACAATGAATCATTCGCGGAATTCACCGAGCGGATTTTCACGACAGCCGAAGAGAATGAGGCTCAAGCGTTGGTAATAGATCTAAGAAACAACCTTGGCGGACAGGGACATCTAACCATGCCGCTATTGCACCGTCTCATAGCGTCAAAGTCGTACAACCGCCCCGGAGCGCTATACGTCCTCATAGGGAGAAAAACATTCTCGGCTGCAATGGCGTTGGCCGCACAATTAGAGCTCCATGCGCATGCACGATTTGTTGGCGAGCCTACCGGATCGAGACCGAATTTCGTGGGGGAGTCGACAATCATTCGATTGCCCTACTCTGCATTGCGAATTTCGATCTCATCTCGCTATCACCAGAATGGATATTCTTTTGATCGGCGGTTCTGGATAGCCCCGGTTATTCCGGCCAAACCGGATTTTAGCTTGGCGCGCAGAGGTGTTGATCCGTGCCTCGAGGCGGTCATGCGAGAGTGCCGCTAAGAGGTACAACAAGGCTACGCGTCTTAGCCCCTCATCCCTTCCGTGTTAGCCAGTCGTGCCGAAGTGTTGCACAGGTACAGGGGAGACCCTCATAGACCAAATGTGCAGTTTGAAAGTGGTCCACGATAGCCAGCGAAGACCTGCAAGGCACCTGCCACCTTGCTGCGCAAGCGATTTGGAGCAAGATTCCCATCTCTTCGTATCCCCGACTAATTGTCGACTGCTATTTCACCTTTACCAGTTGAACCACGGTGAAGCAAACGAAACAATACCGGTAACACGAAAAACAGCAATGTCGCCGACACGCAAAAGCCGCCGATTACAGCAATTGCAAGCGGCTGTAACATCTGCGCGCCGGTGCCGATTCCCACGGCAAGAGGCAGAAGCGCCAGGATTGCCGCGAGGGTTGTCATAGTAATTGGTCGGAGGCGCCGATCACAGGCGATGACCAGTGCAGTATTGAGATCTGCACCCGTTGCGCGAACTTCCTTGTACTCATGCATGATAAACACGCTGTTTTCGGCGACAATGCCGATGATCATGATCAGTCCGACAAAGCTCGATATATTGAACGTTGTGCTGGTAAGCCACAACGCTCCCACGACGCCCAGCAAGGAGAGCAAGCTGACAGTCAAGACCGACGTTGGCGCCGCAAACTCTCCGAACTCAAAAAGGAGAATGACGAAGACAAGCAGGAAGGCAGTGAGAGCGACAACCATAAGTCCACGGAACGATTGCTGCTGAGTTTGATAGACACCTCCATATTCAAGAGTAACATCCGGGGGCAGGACCAGGTCTGCTGCGAGCGTCTTTTTGATATCGCTGATTGTGCGACCCAAATCTCTGCCTTCGATGCGTGCGCTGACCGCGACCACCGGCCGCAGCCCTTCGCGATCAAGCTCCGACTGGCCCGGTGTGAATTCAAAGTCGGCCACGCTGCTCAATGGAACCAACGCTCCCTCTCCATTCACAACTCTCGCCTGCTTTACTCGCTCAAAATCAGTCTTGTAATCATCGGGATAGGAAACCCGCAGTCCGATCAGTTTCTCGCCGTGCTGTATGTCGCTGGCAACCACGCCACGGACCATCGTTGACAGCTGAGTCTGGATATCCTCCGGGGTGAGCCCATACAGCGCTGCGCGATGGCGATCAACGTTTACCACGAATGACGGTCCCGAAACCACTACGCCGTTGAAGATGTCAACTACGCCGGGAACAGATTGAATCAGCTTTGCGACTTCCCTGGCTTTTGATTCAAGGAGCGGGACGTTATCACCAAACAGTTTGATCTCGATCGGCTTCGGTGCGTTCGTTAAATCTCCGATGACGTCCCCCATCAATTGGCCAAAGTCTACCTGCAAGGCCGGTTCGGTAGAATCAACCATCCTGCGAACATCCGCGATTACGTCGTAGATTGACCGCGAACGCTTGGTCTTGAGCTTTACCAGGAAGTCTCCCGTGTTTGGCTCAGTGAGGAAGAACCCAAGCTGCGTACCGGTACGGCGCGAGTACGACTCGACCTCCGGGATTTTTGTCAGGGCGTGGCCAACCTGGACAAGCATTGCATCAGTTTCACTCAATGAAGTTCCGGGTGGCGAAGTGTAATCGAGGACGAACGTTCCTTCATCCATGTCGGGCATAAAGCCGCTGCCGGTGTTCTGGTAGATAAAATAGGCCGCCATCCCGATGATGAAGATCACCGGAACTACGGCAAGGCGGTATCTCAGTAACAACCGCAAGACCCTTTCATAGAAGTAGCTGAGTCGAGAAGCATGAGCGCTGCGTCGGAGCTCGGTCTCAACGCTCCGTTGGCTTGCGAGAGCCGAAACAAGTATCGGTGTCACTGTAGTGGAAAGGAAAAACGATACGGTAAGAGCGAAAATCATGGTAATCGCCAGTGATGCAAAGAAAGCCCCGGTGAGACCACCAAGGAAGATCAGTGGCACATTGATTACAACGGTACAGCCGGTGGAACCGACGATAGCGGGAAACAATCCCTTTACCGATTGACCCGCCGCGAGTGACACTCGTTCACGTACCGAGTCAAGCTGCGAGCCGATTTCGCCGAGGCGCACGAAGATGTTCTCGATCACTACTATGGAGTCGTCGATGATCAATCCCACCGCCGCCGCGATTCCACCGAGGGTCATGATGTTAATCGACTTCCCGATCGTCTTCAGTAGCAAAAGGGTGATGGCAATGGTAGCCGGAACGACGATCAGCATCACGAGGCTGATTCGCCAGCTGCGCAGAAACAGGAGCAACACCAGCATGGAAAGGACGATTCCGATTATGATGCTGTCGCGCGTGCCGGCGATGGAGCGATTGATGAAATCACCCTGGTCATACCAGTTTGCGAATTTCACCCCCGATGGCAGCCTCAGCGAGGAAACGGTTCGGCGAACGGCATCTCCTATGGAGACGGTGCTTCCACTCGGCTGCTTGACGACACTGATCAAAACCGCGGGCTTGCCGTCCGCGGTTGTGCGGATGTATTTCGGGGCTACATCGGCCTTTACCGTAGCTACGTCCGTGATCTTAATTGGAACACCATTGCGGTTGGTAATCACGACATTACCGACGTCTTCGCGAGTCGTCAACAGTCCTGAGATTAGTGAGAGATAGAGGTGGTAATTATTTTCGACCAATCCCGCTGAGGTGATGTTGTTTGACTGGTTAATAGCTGCGGTGACATCGCGGATGTCAAGGTGGTAGGCGGCGAGCTTCTGAGGTGACACCACAATGTGAAACTCCCGTGTTTCTCCCCCGACAACCTCGACCCTCGCTACTCCAGACACGCGCGTGATTGCCGGGCGTATCTGATAGAGGGCGATGTCGCGCAGATCCACGGCGCTGATGCTGTCCGAAGTCAGGCTGTACCCCAGTACCGGGAAAACAGCCACACTCATGCGTTCAGCCTGTATGGATGCGTCAGCCGGAAGTGTAGAGCGAACATCCGCAATTCTGTTCTGGAGAGTCTGCAGGGCCTCCTTGACATCAACGTTCCAATTGAGCCCGATAGAGATCTCGGTCGAACCGCGCCCGGTTATTGAGCGAACAACCTCAACGCCGGAAACCGAACTGACGACATCCTCGAGCGGCTTGGTCACTTCAATCATCATTCTCTCAGCAGGCTGCTCACCGTTATCAGCGAGAACGACGATACGCGGGAAGGTAATGTCAGGGAAAAGTGACACCGGCATCAAACGGGTCACGCCGATTCCGGCAACAAGCAACCCCGACATCAGAAACAGCAGCGCCTTGCGGTGGCGCTGGGCATACCGGAACGGATTCATCACTGGTCTTTGGCCTCGACGGTAATTCTCGTCGAGTCACCGACTTCGTAGTTCCCCTTAACTATCACGTTCTCACCGGCGCGCAGTCGAGGCGCAGCAACTTCGGCGATGGTGTCGTTGACAACTCCGACCTCTACCGCCACGGCTCGGGCGAGAGAGTCGGCGCCTGCGGTGTATATAGTGTAAGTGTTGCTGATATCATTTCGAAGAAGAGCTGCTACAGGCACAACCAGAGCGTCACGATGAACTCCGACGTTGATGGCTGCCGATCCCATAATGTCCACGCGCAGGAGAGACGAGGGATCAGGGCTGTGTTTTTCAAAGCTGAGTCGCACCGGCACCGTTTGACTGCCGCGATCAGAACTGGCGCTTACGGATGCGACACTGCCGCTAAAGCTCCTGCCGGAGAGTAAGGGAAAGCTTATTCGTGCTGACTGCCCGGTATGCAGCAACGAGAGGTCCTTGACCGGAACATTCGCGACGAAATCAAGAGTTGACATGTCAACCAACCGCAACAATTCGGAGTTTGCGGTAACTCTCTGCATTGCACTGGCCATCTTGTCGACCACTACGCCGTGGCGGTCCGCAACTACCGGTACTAATAGCTGATTCTGCTCAGCTATCTGTAGTGCTTTGAGAGCATCGTCTCGTTGTTGAGCTGAACCGGCCTGAGCCAGTAACCGACGCGCGCCCGCAATTGCCGCCTCAGATTCTCTAGTTAGAATAGTTGCCAACGTATCACCCGCTTTGATGGCGGAGCCAATTTCGGCACGAAGCGAGACGATAGTGCCGTCAATCGGAGACACGATGGTCTGCTGATCCCGGACGCTGGTGACGCCGTCAACCACGAGCGTTATCGGAAGATCCTCCTTCAGGATTGGCGCGACCTGCACTCTGACAACGGGACTGGGCTGTGCTGCTTCTTCATTTCCAGGAGGATCACTGCTGCAACTGAACTGAAGCAGCGCAATAAGGATTAGAGCCAGAGAAATGATCTTATCTTTCATGGCAATTCATCCTGCTTTGGCCGCGTGATTTGGTCCAGTCGTGCTTTGAGTGACTGGATCTCGGCAAGCGTTTCGATTTCTGATTGCTGGGTATCGGTGAGAGCTTGTTCCGCCAGAAGAACATCAGATGCCGTGGCTGAGCCGTCAGCATATTGCGCCTTGTTGAGCAGATAACTTTTCTCTGCGGTCTGTGCGATTTGTCTGATTGAAATCAGGCGGCGGCGTGCCGTAAGCAGTCGTGAACGTACATTGCGATAGTCGCTGAGCAAATCACGGCGAACAATTTCCAGATTGCCCTGGGCAACTCTCACTTCGTTTCGACCCTTAGCCACATCCGCTTTGCGCTTGCCCCAGTCCCAAAGCGGCATCTCGACGGCGAGCCCGACCGAATAACCGGTTGAATTATAGCGCTCGCCCCGGGGCAAGAGAAGATTTTCGCGTGAAGTGACCACGCCGGCATCGGCTGTGACTGACACCGTCGGTTTCCATTGCGACCGGGTCAATGACAAACCGAGCTGGCTTTGACGGTAATCCAGCCGGGCGGAATTCACCTCGAGGTTGTTGTCGGCGTCTATCTCCGGTATCGCTGCATTGGTGTCGGCCGCAGGAGTAAGCAGGCTGTCAAGCGACCCGGAGATGGCATAGCTTGTGTCAGCCGGAAAACCGAGCAATCGGCTCAGCTCAAGCCTGGCACTTGTGACGGCCTGGCTGGTGAGATCAGCATTGATTTTCGCCCGGGAAGTTTCGACCTGCGCATTGAGCAGATCAGCGTAGCCAACCGCCCCTGACTGATGCATGGCGGTGACTAGATCGCTGTAGTCGGACAGGCGATCAACGCTCAAAATGCGCAGGTCATGTTGTTGATTGGACATAAGCAACTGAATGAATGCCTGCCTGACGGCAAAAGTGAGATCGCGCTGACGCTGCTGCCGGGATACTGCGCTTTGCTCCACCTGCGTGGACGCTTGCCGCAGTTCCAGGGAGTACCGGCCTCCCGTATAGAGCGCCTGTTCCCCTAGAATGCGCGCTCCCATTTCTCCACCGTTTGAGACTGCAGGATCATAGCCGAAGTTGAGCGATGCCGGTGCATAACCGGCATCACCCACGAGTTTGATTTGTGGCAAATGAGACTTGGTAGTCATTTCACGGTTCTGCCTGGCGGCATCGACCGCAAACTGCGCCGTCTTTAGTTCCGGGCTGCGCCTGCGAGCGACTGAGAGACAACTGTCGAGAGTAAGAGCCTCTCCGGCCATAACTTGCGCAGAAAATCCTGCCAGGCTTACAAAAGTCAAAAGTAACAGAAAACGAACCATCCTGCCCTGCTCATTCAAGTCAATCGTCTTCGTCAGGTTCATCACTCTCGTGATTTTCCTTGTTCTCATCCTTCTCTGTAGTCATCGCCTTTGACTTAATGGTGCCGCTGGAATCGAGCAGAACTTCCATCTGCTTTTCCCCATTTTCCAGGAGAACTTCGTATTCAACTACTTTGTCGCGCGTAATCCGCTCAGCTTTCTTTGGCTCTCCCTTGGGAAACTCTTTCTTGAGGGAAGCGCTGACTGCTGCGGGTAGATCACTGACAGCGATTTGCTCTTCCATCTCAAATACCTTGCCGTCGGGAGTGTAAAGCAAGTCTCGGTGCATATCTCCGTCAATGCTTTCGATCTCATAGTAGCTTTTGCCATATTTTGTCTCGGTAGAGACATCCCGGATGCTGGCTTTGGGATACGCCTTATGAAAAGCTGCCATAACCGCTTGCGGGGCGGTAACGTTCTCCTTCTCTGCCGCCTCGTTCTTCTCTGAAGCGCTGGCGGTTACTGTGGCACTGCTCCACAGAAGAGCCAGCATTAGAGTTATCAAAGAGAGGTTCAGGTGTGTCTTGAACATGAAACCATCCTTTCCTGCCTGGTGTGTCTGGACCGCCGAAAACAACTTTTTGCGGTTAGTGTCGCTTGCAGAGTAAGTGGAAAAGATGAACTGAAGATGAAAAGCTGGAAGAAAACGGGATTTTGTCAGGAATACTTTTCGATGCTTTCCGATTTGTCCTGAAGTGTTCTGGAGTTCTGCTGCAACGGCAGCAGAATCAAAACCGTAGTTCCGACGTCGCCGGTATCCTCGAAGCGGATTTGGCCGCCATGCGCCTTGATCAGGTCCCGAGCTATTGCCAGACCGAGCCCGCTGCCTTCCTGATCCTTGCGCGCCCGCGGCGTGCGATGGAAGCGCTTGAAGACCAGCTCGCGGTCGGCAGGCTCTATTCCCGGTCCCTGATCGTGGACAGTTGTAGCAGCGTGTTTTGTCTTGAGAAACAAAGAGATTGTAACCTCACCACCGGCCGGTGAATATTTCACCGCGTTATCGATGACGTTAAGAAAGGCTCGCTTCAGAAGCTCAGCATCGCCATCAACCTCGACTACGTCCTTGATTTGCAGGTCGATTGTGACGCCCTGCTTTACACCGCGAACCTGCATCAGTTGAACACAGTCGGCGAGGACTTCATCGAGCCGCACCTGCTGCCTTTCCAACTCGAGCTTGTGTGCATCAATGCGAGCCAGCAGCAGGAGCTGCTTCACGAGGTGGCTGAGCCGATCCACCTCCAGCAGAGCTGTCTTCAGGCTCTCCTCGAGGTGGCCGTCCTTGATTTTTCGCCTGAGGAACTCCAGTTCGCCATACACGACCGTGAGCGGAGTACGCAGCTCATGCGAGGCATCGGCAACAAACTGGCGCTGACTCTTGAACGCATCTTCAATCCGTTGCATCATTTCATTGAGCGCGTCGGCAAGACGACTGACTTCATTATGTGCCGGCGGAACTACCACACGGTGGTGCAGTGTTTCACCGGAGATTTTCTCGGCAGCATCCACCATTCGAGTTATCGGCCTGAAAGCACGCCCGGTGATCAGGTAGACCGCCACTATGGAGATCAGAAGCGCAGCCGAGGATGTCAAAATCAGAATAATGGTAAGGTTTGCCAGGCGTTCTTCGATCTGTTCCGTAGGGGCAGCCAGCCGCAGCACATACCTGGCCTGATCATCGAATTCAACGGCGCGCACTACCTGGCGATACCAGTCGCTGTCGATGCGAAGGTTCTGGCGCAGTGTCATATCATTTAGAGCTTCTGATCTGAGCTCCGGCTCGAGCGACGGAAATTTGCCACGCTGAAACAAGACTTTGCCTTCGCCATCCATTAGTTCAATACGGATAGCGCTCAGACCGGAGGCTGCGAGCGCCTCCAGTTCGCTGCTTTCCGGAAACTCCTTGTCCTCCCACTGGTCCTCGAACTCCGCAATAAAACCTGTGGCAAAAGTGTCGAGACGGGAGTCGAGACGAGCGACCTCAGAATCGCGCGACCGACTATACACGACGATAGCGACAGCTGCCAGTACAAGCCCAAACAGGACTGCGTAGGTGATGATCAGTTTCGAACGAATGGTCATAGAATCAGCTGTTTAGTTAAGGAGCAGTGTCAGAGAATACGTAGCCGGCCCCTCGTACGGTATGGATCAGCGGACGGTCAAAACCGTGGTCGATTTTCTGTCTCAGGAACCGCACAAACGATTCAATGACATTGCTCCTGGGATCGAAGTTCATATCCCACAGGTGCTCTGAAATCTCACTTCTTGACAATATCTTATCGGGGTGGAGCATAAAGAGTTCCAGCAGGGCGAATTCCTTGGAGGTCAGAGAAATTTCCTTCTCCTCACGGAACGCCTTATGACTGTTCAGATCAAGTCTGAGACCAAAGCGCTCAACAATCGAAGAGCGCACGCTTGATTGCCTTCGTAGCAGCGAGCGAATCCGTGCCAGCAGTTCACCAAAGTGAAAAGGCTTACTCAGGTAGTCGTCAGCACCCACGTTTAGGCCGCGAATCTTATCGCTAACATCATCGAGGGCGGTTAACATCAGAATCGGAGTCAGGATACCGTTCTGACGCAAATTGTTGCAGGTTTTCCAACCATCCTGCCCCGGCAACATCACGTCAAGTATGATAACATCATAGTCATTGATCTGAGCGGTCTCCTCACCCGACTCGCCATCCTCAGAAATGTCAACTGCAAATGATTCGGCCTTGAGGTTCTTGGCAATCGCCTCAGCAACCCGCCGATCGTCTTCGATTAGTAGTACTCGCACAATATTCCAACTTGTTAATGGACATAATAACGCACCGGGAGATGAAATGTAGATGAAAAACCTGCGAATCCTGGAAAGAACAACCGGAAAGATTTCGCCATGCTCCAGTCGGAGGAGAATCCACTGAATAGTCTGCCAAAGCCGGCGATGATCTGTCAGAGGCGTTGGCCAACGCCGATGTGGACGTATGATGCCCAGTAATAGGGATTCCGATAGAGCGCACGAGACGAAGATATCATATATCGTTGTGCAATCGCTAACGCGGAGATGGTCGATTTTCCTTCCGCAAGCGCTTCATAGAATTTCCCGACAAAATCAACCGAGCTTCGGTCATCGACGTTCCAGAGCGTGGCAATTACGGCAGGAGTGCCGGCGGCATGGCAGACTAAGCAACTATAAATTCTCCATTTTAATCGACCTTTTGACAGATTTCTCTTCTGATTGGCTGACGGTGTGTTATAATAACGGCTCCACAGTCATACTCTTGAGGAGAATTTGATGACAATTACAAACAAGCAAGCGGGGACAAATGTGCATGAAATCTCTGATGGGATTTATCGCATCAACACGCCGGTGGCTATAGAGGGTGCTGGAGGATTTTCCTTTAACCAGTATCTCATCGTGGATGACGAACCACTACTCTTTCACACCGGCCTGCGAAAGATGTTTCCACTGGTTCGTGAGGCGGTTGCAAGCGTGATGCCTGTGGAAAATCTTCGCTATATTGCCTTTTCGCACGTGGAAGCTGATGAGTGCGGCTCGCTCAACGATTGGCTTAGCGCCGCCCCGCAGTCGGTTCCAGTGTGCGGCGCCGTCGCTGCGATGGTATCAATTGAGGATATGGCCGATAGGTCACCTCGAGCTCTCGCCGACGGAGAAGTGCTCTCGCTGGGAAGTAGTTCCGTGCGTTGGTTTGAAACGCCACACTTGCCGCACGCGTGGGAATGCGGCTTCCTGTTTGAAGAACGAACCTCTACCTTGCTATGTGGTGACTTATTCACGCAGGGAGGCGCAGATCTTCCAGCCATCACCGAGTCGGACATTCTGGGTCCCAGCGAAGGCTTCCGCAAAATGATGGACTACTACTCACATACCAGGAATGCGCATACGATGCTTGACAGGTTAGCTTCCGCAAACCCGGAAACTCTTGCCTGCATGCACGGTAGCGCCTGGCGCGGCGATGGAGCAAGTCTGCTCCGTGCTCTCGACGATGCGCTATCTGCGTAATTGACTCCTATACGGTACTGACAGGGGCTTCCTGCAATATCTTTTCCCGGGGTATCTCACCGCCGAATTTGATGCCGTAGCTTTTGAGCTGGTCGTAGGGTGGAATACCTCCGGCGAAGATCAGTACATAGTCATTGATGAGGGTCACTTCTCCATCGGGAGTAGAAAGCGCTACCTCGTTGGAGTCAATCCTGGTGACATTTGAATTAAGGATTGGCTTTACCTTGCCTGATTTGATCGCTTCAGCTATCTGGTCTTCGTTCTTTTTCTTAACACGACTGAAACTTTCTCGTCGGTAAGAGATTGTTACCCGGTTGCCCTTCTGACGCGACAATCCAACCGCGGCTTCCACGGCGCTGTCACCGCCACCCACTACCAGCAGATCCATGCCATTATATGCCTGGGCGTCTACCAGTTTATACATTACCTTTTGCAACTCTTCTCCATCCACACCCAGCCTTCGCGGTGTGCCGCGGCGCCCCAGGGCGAGCATCACGAAGCGCGATCTATATTTTGTCTTCGAAGTCTGAACCGCAAATCCCGCCTCTGACGACTCGATGTTCTCCAGCCTCTCTCCACCGTGGAAATTCAGACCGTGATCTCGCCGTACCTGGTGCCAGACGTCCATCAGGAACTCCTTGCTGTACTCGTCCTTCTTCAGTCTGCCATACAGCGGTAACTCAATCGGCTGAGTCATGACCAGTTTGCGACGTGGGTAGTGACTGATAGTGCCGCCCAGGTCTCCCTGATCGATCAGCAGATAGTTTAAGCCCAATTCATGCGCTTTCAGGGCCGCGGTAATCCCCGCAGGGCCGGCGCCGACAATCAAGACGTCAAACTGGTCTGCGCCGGAAACCTCGAGACCACCACGCTCCAAACGCCGCGCGATCTCTTCGATTACGGCTTTGCCGTGAGCGACAGCGTTTCTGATCAGTGAAATTCCCGTTAATTCACCCGCGATAAATAACCCCGGCACGGTTGATTCGTAACACTCGGTCAAAACCGGAATGTCGGGACGGGTAGAGACATCGCCCAGTCCGACTTTGAGTGCGCCGACGGGGCAGATAACTTCACAATAACCGTGTCCGACACAACGTTCACCATTAATGATCGCTGCCGTGCCCAGGACGACGCCCAGCACGTCTCCTTCAGGACAGGCGCCGACGCAACTGCCGCAACCGATGCATAGTGCGGAATTAATGAAAGGGTATTGCGAGCGTGGTTTGTCTATGCCCAGGGCTTTTGCCTCCTGGCGTCTCCGCTCAGCCAGTTGGCGCGCCTGCCTAAACTTGCGCCAGTAAACGAAGAGAATTGTGGCACTGATTAGTATAGTGATTATCCAAACAAAATCTGATTCCATGATGCTCTCTGTTGTTTTTCTGAGTTGAAATCTCGGTTGGTTAGAAGCGTTTGCCCAGCTCGAGCTGAATCGTGTGACCATCGAGATCATCGCCATAACTGCGCTGGTAACGGCCGTTAGCAAAAAACGAGTACGGCAGCGCGAGGCGCAGCTCACTCTCCCACCAGCGACTGATGCGTTCCTGACTCAGAGACTGGGTCTTGTATGCGTAGGTGCCGTACCCTCCGCCCAGGCTCACGCCACGGCTCAAATCCTGGCTTGCCCGCAAAGCATAGCTGTAACCATCGTTAACCGGTCCATTGAATCCGGAGTAGCGAAAACTCAAACGAGACTGGCGGGTGATGATGTTGCTCTTGCTGAGATAGCTGGAATACGAGACCGTCCCGGCGTTACCGCCGCCGTTGTCTCGGTAGCCCAACTGCGTGTTAAGGTTGAAGTAGAAAGGAAGATGCAAGTTTACGTTTCCCCGAAATCCCTTGCGCAGTTCACTATCGAAGAGGCTGTCAGCAGTAGTTTGCTGCTCGTAAGTCCAGTAATTCTGACGGCTGTCGTAGGTGCCGCCAACAGTGACTCTACTGCTCAGGCGATAACGAGCGCTGAGGTAAACGTTGGAGAGGTTGATTCGGGAATTCGTCTTGTCGAAGCGCCAGCCACGATTGAGGTCAAGATCAATCTGATGTGACAATGCCCAGCCCTTATTGCTCTGGAGACGCCCGCGAATATTGAAGAATTCCCTGTTGATGTAAGACCCATGGTATTCGCCCACGAACGCGAGGTATTCCTCGAAGTAAGTCTCGCGAAAGCTGCCGTGCTCGTAACCGGTGTAGAGACCATACTTCTCAATTGACATTTCCTCTTCCTGAAACTGCCAGCGAGGTTTGGCACCCGCCATCACCCCTGAATGCCAGCCGCTTCCCTGCCTGATATCCAGTGCGGCACCATCGATGTAACCCACCCGCGACAATTGCCGCGGCAGCAGTCGTCCCACTTGAAGCTGGACTGGACTGTCGTCACTGCCGTAGCGAAGCGACAGTTCATATAAGCGATTGACGAGTTGATTGTCAGGTGCACCGGTGCTGTAAGCGCGATTGCGCTGGTCGTACTGACCCCGCGATCTGACTCGGAGGTAAAGAGGACGACCCCACAACTCCTGTGCCCGCAGGCTGAAACGTCCCGTGGTCTGGCCAAAGTCAAGATTCGTACCGGTGTGGTCCTGCCATGAGTACCACTGCAGCGACAGCGAACCGGAGGTACGATTACCGGTATTGGCGGTGCTTCCTTTAGCTTCAGCTTGCCGCTCAGCGTTTATTGTCGCCGCAGCAGCGTCTGTGACGACGCTATCTTGCGCTTTTACCTCCGGGGCGGTCCCCCACCGCAGCACGGTGAGCCAGTCTCCCTGCTTAACATCGGCATTACCCGAAATCATCTGGCAGGAAGCAGAATTGTCGGATGCGTAAACCACCTCGAATTGCACGGCATTCGAATCAGCTCCATCCAGGGTGAGGATAGTTCCTTCGTACAGTCCCTGTGCCTTACCCCCGTCGAGGTAGATGCGATCGATCGAGCGATACTTGACGCGAAACCGGGACGTCGGCTCCGTACCTGTGTCCGCCTTAAGCTTGACTGCGGAGAGCAAGATGATCTGGCAAATCACAAAAATGATCAGAGCAGATCGACGCAGGCGATATTGTGAACAAACCGATTCAATCATGGGCATTAGGCTAATCTCCTCGGCCCCGCGGATGGCAGTTGTAACAGGCGGTGCTGACATACTGGTAGTTGTTGACTCCCTGGTGGTGGCTGTCAGTATCACTCTTATTGTGCTCATGGCAGAGTATGCACTCGAACGCTGTGAAATCGGTGGGGACAACATGGCAGTCGGAGCATTGATTCCACCTTCCCTGGTGAGTACCGGAATAGATTGGGAAGTATTGACTGTCATGGTCCCAATTAGCCGGCTGCCAGGCACTGGTGGTGTGACACGTTTCGCAGGTTGTGGGGAACAGCGCTGCCGCATGGCTCGGATTAGTGGTTCCCTGGTAATCGCTTTGGTGACAGGCGTAGCATTGAGACGAAGTCCCGGAATAACCGCTGGAGTGACAATCGAGACACTGGAGAGTCAGGTGCGCGCCGGTCAGGGTAAATCCTGTCTGGCTATGATCGAAAGTCGACGGATCCCAGGCATTGGTATTGTGACATTCGGTGCAGTCGAATGAGAAGTTGTTGGCGACGTGGTTGGGATCGGTCACTGACTCATAGTCTCCCTGATGGCAATCATAGCAGAATGTTGAGGTTCCCGTGTATCCCTGAGAATGGCAGGCCAGGCATGGCAGGCCGACATGGCCGCCCGTCAACGGGAACTGAGTCTGGTTGTGATCGAAAGTCGCCGGCTGCCAGGCGGTCGTGTTGTGACACTGGGTGCAGTCATGATCGAAATTGTTGGTTATATGGTTCGGATCGGTTACTCCGGCGAAATCGCCGCTGTGACAGGAATAGCAGTCTGTTGGTGTCAATGTGTACCCGGAAGCGTGACAGTTTATGCAGGCGGTAGTGGCGTGCGCACCGGTCAACGGGAACTGGGTCGTCGAATGATCGAAAGTGGACGGCTGCCATGCGGAAGTGTTGTGGCAGGTCGTGCAATCGTGGTCAAAGGCGTTGGTTTGGTGATCCGGGTCGGTCGTTGCCGCAAAATCACCGCTATGGCAGGAGTAACACGCCGGATCGGTGCCCGCATAACCACCGGAGTGACAGTCGAGACACTGCAGCGCTACGTGTGCTCCAGTCAGGGGGAATGAAGTCTGGTTGTGATCAAAGGTCGAGGGATTCCAGGCAGTCGTATTGTGACACTGCGTGCAGTCATGGCCAAAATTGTTCGCCACATGGCTAGGGTCTGTCGTACCTTCATAATCCTGCTGATGGCAGGAGTAACATGCCGGGTCGGTATTAGTGTATCCAGTGGCATGACAATCGAGACACTGCAGCGACGCATGCGCCCCGGTCAGGGCGAATGAAGTCTGACTGTGGTCAAAGGACGAGGGATCCCAGGCAGTTGTGTTATGGCACTGCGTGCAGTCATGATCGAAATTACTCGCCACGTGATTGGGGTCAGTAGTGCCTTCAAAATCTTGCTGATGGCAGGAGAAACACGCGGGATCAGTATTTGTGTATCCAGTGGCATGACAAGACTGGCAATCCCTCCCGACGTGAGCTCCTGTCAGCGCGAAGCCGGTGACGCTGTGATCCCAATTGGCCGGTTGCCACGAACTGGTAGAATGACAGCCGGAGCAATCATTCGAGAATCCCGCAGCCGCGTGATCAGGATCGGTAGAGTTGTCATAGAGCGTATTATGGCACGAATAGCAGTCGTTCGGAGTGCCTGCAAATCCCTGGCCGTGACAGTTAATGCACTCAAGTGCTACGTGGGCGCCGGTGAGTGGAAAACTCGTCTGGTTGTGATCGAATGAGCTCGGTTGCCAGGCTGTGGTCGAGTGGCACTGCGTGCAGTCGTGATCAAAGTTGTTGGTTGCGTGATTCGGGTCGGTAGCACCCTGATAATCAGCCTGATGGCAGCCGTAGCAGGTTGACTCCGTTCCGGCGTACCCCTGAGAATGGCACGCCGCGCATTCAAGCGATGCGTGCGCGCCGGTCAACGAAAATCCCGTTTGGTCATGAGAGAATGTCGAGGGGACCCAGGCTGTCGTCGTATGGCACTGCGTACAGTCATGGTCGAAATTGTTGGTGACATGATTCGGATCATCAACCCCCGCAAACGCGGTCTGATGACAGGAGTAACAGTCAGTTGCTGTTCCGGCGAAGCCTGCAGCGTGGCATGATTGGCACTGCAGCGAGGCGTGCGCTCCGGTCAGCGGGAAGCTGGTTGTACTATGATCAAATTCCGCCGGGCTCCACGCGATTGTAGTATGACACGTGGTGCAATCATGGTCGAAATTGTTGGTGACATGATTCGGGTCAGTGACGCCTTCGAATGCAGTTTGGTGACAGGAATAGCAGTCGGTTGAAGTGCCGGCATAGCCCTGAGCGTGGCAGTTCTGGCACTGCAGTGAAGTGTGCGCACCCGTCAGCGGGAAATTTGTCTGGTTGTGATCGAAGGTCGACGGATTCCACGCAGCCGTTGTATGACATTGCGTGCAGTCATGATCAAAGTTGTTGGTGACATGATTCGGGTCAGTGACGCCTTCGAATGCAGTTTGGTGACAGGAATAGCAGTCGGTTGAAGTGCCGGCATAGCCCTGAGCGTGGCAGTTCTGGCACTGCAGTGAAGTGT
>CAYXUL010000065.1:0-2771 GCA_964468475.1 uncultured Ignavibacteria bacterium
CCTTTCGGGGACCTTATCTTCCCGTTCGCCCGAATCTACCTGAACGCCTGATCAGCGGACAGGATTCGGGTGTTTTTTCGTCTAAGAGATTGGCTACCAGCTACATTGAGCGCTCGTCACAGTATGCCGAGTTCGTATATGTCGCGTAATGTCTCGATTTTGAGCTTGCGATTTCCCTCGTATTTCCGCGAACTCCTATTATCTTTACTGTACATGGAAATCTCCGATCCTGAACTTTGGCAACAAATTCTCACCGGCAGCGAGTCAGCCTGGGCTGAATTAGTGAGACGCTACCAAGCCCTTGTTTATGCTGTTGCCACGAGAATGCGCCTTTCGCAGTCTGATGCAGCCGACTGCTTTCAACAGACGTGGCTCTTACTCTTTCAGAATCGACGTAAGCTACAGGATCCCAGCCGGTTATCATCGTGGTTGGTGACGACGGCAAAGAGAGAAGCACTACGGCTCAAGCGCAAAGCCGGTCGCGATCCGGGAGAGACGGAACACGATTCGCAAACCGATGAGGGCCGGCTGCCCGACGAAGAATATGAACTCTTGGAACGACAAGCGGTTATCGAGAGTGCCCTCACCGAAATCGACTCTCGCTGTCAGCAGCTACTTCGTGCTTTCTTCTTTGCTGAAGAGGAGATCGGCTACGAGGAGATTGCCAAAGATTTAGGGCTCTCGCTCAATAGCCTGGGTCCGATCAGACGCCGCTGCCTCGACCGTCTTAAGAAAGTGCTCGAAAAAATGGGACTCACGACAGTACGAAATCTCGGAACTCACTCTCTGTAATTGCGAGAGGACTTCTTAGAGGTTGGAGGAAATGACTAAAGAGACCAAACATATTGACCGTAACCGGCTGATTGAGCTAATCAGCGAAGACGCGATTGAATCAGAGCCACATTTGACGGAGTGCGAGGAGTGCCGGCTGGCGGTCGAGTTGCTCAGGCAATTCTGTGTGGCGGGGGCCGTCCCGCTGCCTGATGCACCCGGTGGCTGGGTCGCGAAGGCACAGGCCATAGCGGCGTCTGAGCCACTCTCGGCGAAAATCTCACGCCTCGTCGCTCGAATCGTGTTCGACTCGTGGGCCAGCGCCAGTCCGGTCGGTGTGCGTGGCATGGAAACGACTTCTGATCGCCGCATCCGCTTTGAGACTGAAGAACTCAGTCTGGATCTGCGCGCCGAGCAGGGCACCGATGAGTGGTCATTTATCGCTCAGCTTCGACCTGCGACTGTCGGGTCCACGACTCTGACAGCGGATGGTACCGAAATTAAGCCGAATGAATATGGCCTCTTTGAGTGGACGACAAGAAAACCTACTCGCCACATCACAGTTCTCTTGGATGACGAAGAAATAAAGATTCCGGAGCTGACGTGGAAACGACCAACGTCGACATAGCTGTAAGGGAATTTCTGCGCCGTGGGAAGCGGAGTCTTCTTACGGCGGAAGAGTTAGCCGCTGCTTGCGACAAGGAAGTTCAAAGTCTGGCTCGCACCTCCTTTACCACAGCCCTGAAAACAGCCCGCCGGTTTGCCAAACAAGCTGCTGCTGCGGGCGGGATCCTGGAACGGACGGCACAGCGCTGCCTCGCCCGAATGCTGCATCTCAGCGGCAAGCACGAAGAAGCCTTGCAGACTTACTTGCGTGCACGCGAGCTGAACAAGAAGGACAGATCTGTCAGGGGCAGGATAGATCGCGCCCTGACGGATGTCTATATGTACCTCGGAGATTACGCAAATTCTCGGAAACATGCCCGTCTGGCAATACGCACCTTTGAGGTGCTGGGAGAAAAAGCTGATCTGGCAATGAGTCGGGTCAATTTTGCCAACCTGCTCCACCGGCAGGATCGGCATATCGAGGCCGAAGCCCTTTACCGGCAGGCGGCGAACTATTTTGTCGGTAACGGTAATAAAGTGGCAGCGGCCAAGTGTTACTACAATCGCGCCAATACTCTGGTGCAGTTATTCAGGCTGAAAGAGGCGGAGGAGCTCTATCTCAAGGCGATTGAAATCTATCAGCAGGAAGGGTTCGACCTTGATGCTAACGATTCGCGTTATGGCATCGCCTGGCTGCGGATGCTGCGAGGCCAGTTTCATCTTGCTCTCCTCCAGCTGGCCGACTGTGAGCGAATTTACAGTGAAAGTGGTGATCCACGCGGTGAGGCCCTCTGTCGCCTCGATCGTGCCGAGGTTTATGTCGGTTTGGGACTGTACGAGGATGCCAACGACTGCGCTCTAACAGCTGAGCAGGATTTCAGAAAACTCGGACTCGACTACGAATGGGCTAAAGCAAAATTGTTCCGTGGTCAGGCTTTGCTGGGAATGAATCGGATGAGCCAAGCCAGAAAACAGATTCGCGTGGCTTTGACTGCATTCCAGGAACAGGAAAACTGGGGATTGCTGGGCGCCGCCAGCTTGGTGAGTGTCGATTTCTCGAGGTTGCATTCTGCCGCTGTAATTGACGGGCTCAAGACAGCCCAAGACTACTTCGAGAAGGCACAGTTACCGCTGTGGCAGGCGGTCTGTGATCTCAGGCAAACCGAGGAGACGGATCTGGCGGAAGCGGCCTTTACCAGACTCGAGGAAAATCGGGCTGCCCAGGCAGTGCCCCACATCTACGCGGGCTGGAAAACTTCCCTGGGGGACCGCGAAATGAAACGGGGACGGCTTGCACACGCACGCAAGTATTGGCAGGAGGCGGCTGACCGCCTTGACCTGATCCGGGCGCAATTGCCTCCGGTGGAATTGCGTACCGCCTGGGGGCGCGGGCG
>CAYXUL010000065.1:2871-8839 GCA_964468475.1 uncultured Ignavibacteria bacterium
TGCGGCCTCGCGCAATCGAGTGCTCTCCAGCCTGCAGCGAGAGATAAGGGAACAGATGATTCGGCTGGAGGAGCACGGCAAATCAAGCCGCACTGATAATGAAAAGCTCCTGGGGCAGCTTCGCAACGAGTCGAAAAGATTGCCGATCATTCAGTTCCACCTGAGTGAGGCAGAGATTATCAGCTTTGTTCACTACAACGGCCGGGCTCGGGTAGTCCGGATCAAGGATGGCCGCGCGTGGTTGAAAAGAGTCCTGCAGCGCTGGCGTTTCATCCTTGAAGGCGAAATCCTTGCCGGTCACTTTGGCGAACCATCCGATATCTCAGTCGAACAGAATCTGGTTGCAGAGATGGGAGAGAAATTGTGGAGACCACTGGAGATCCCGGCGGAAGCAAACCATGTTCTGATCATCCCCGAGGGCGAACTTGCCAACCTGCCGTGGAAAGCGATGCTCATTGATGGCGAGCCGCTGTTGCTCCGACACCACGTTGTGCTCTCTCCCAGCTTTCGCCACTATCTGGCTGCACGTAAGAGCCATACGCGCTCACGGGAGATCAGGATTTATCGTGGGCAGGCTGACGATCTCCCCGCTATCGATCACGAACTGGAGTCGTTCAAACGCACCGTTGACAAGCGGGTAAACTACAATTATTCTACTAAGAGAAGCGACTGGCCCGAATCCGGTTCGGCCAGCATCTGGCACTATGCCGGTCACGCTGTACTCCGCGACGACAACCCGTTCTATTCATACCTGGTATTAGCAGACGGCCCGCTCTTCGCCGCCGATTTTCGCCTCAAGCAGTGCAGGGTAAATTTGGTTACCCTGGCTGCCTGCCGCTCGGGTGAGCATGTTGCGTTGCCGGGTGAAGAAGCCACCGGTTTGGTTCGATCTCTACTAGAGATGGGAGCACGAAACGTAATCGCCGGCCTCTGGCCGGTCTCCGATTCGGCTACGGCACTCTGGATGGAACACTTCTACGAAAATCACCTTAGCGGAGTGACAATCTCAGAATCAGCCCGCTCTGCGGCATTGGCCGTTCGCGAGAGTTATCCGTCAAGTTATCATTGGGGGGCGTTTTCGATATTTGGAGCAGGAAATTGAAGGAGCACCGATATGAGTAAGGCATTTTTCTCCACAACCGTTCTGCTGTACTCCATGCTGCTGTTGTCGCTTCTCGCGCCGCAGGCGCTTGGGCAGGGAAACGGTCAATATGAAGACAGGCAGCTGGTTTGCGAGCTACTTCAGGGCTACAACATTGATTATATCAACCAGACCTACGGAACCGTAGTAATCGATACCCTGCCTGAGTCAGGTGCATATCTGCTCCAAACACCGCAGGGTAGCGATGTCGAGACGTTGGCTGCGACTATAAGTCTCGATCCAAGCGTGTTCTATTGCAGCCCTAATTATTACCTCGACGCTCCGGAACCGTTCCAGCGCAGCACGCCGTTTCTAGATAATCAATTTACCGGCGACTTCGACAACCAACCGGCGGCGCTGGTGCTCAATACCGCTGACGCAGTGGCGATCTCGGATGGCTCAACAGTCAAGATTGGTGTAATCGACACGGGTATCAACTTCACACACCCCGAATTCGCAGCGAGGAGTGGGGCCGTTGTTTCCGGCTGGGATTATGTCGACGAAGACGCCGACGCCACGGATGAAGCCGGCGGTGCGGCTTCCGGGCATGGCACCTTCATTGCCGGCGTGATAAGACTCTGCGCTCCCGGCTCGGAAATCCGCGCCTACCGGGTTCTCGATACGCTCGGGCGCAGTGACGGTTTCACTATTGCCAAGGCCGTCGTGCGAGCGGTGGATGACGGTTGCCGTGTAATTAACCTCAGCCTGGGGATGCGGGGACGCAACGACGCCCTTGATGACGCGCTACACTATGCCCATGACCGGGAAGTGATCATCATAGCTGCCGCAGGCAATGATTCCAGCGATATCGACGTGCTCAATGTATTTCCGGCGAATCGCTCCTACAGCATCACCGTCGCTGCCGTGGACAGCATGAATCTGAAGGCGGATTTCTCGAACTACGGCAACAAGGTCGACCTGTGCGCACCCGGTACCCAGGTATATTCGCCGTTTCTCGATACATCTTACGCCTACTGGGACGGCACCAGCTTCGCCGCGCCCTTCACCGCCGGAGTCGTTGCTGAGATGCTCAAGATCGACCCGGGGTTAACCCACTCCGGGGTGAGAGAGATATTGCGGGAGACCGCCACCGATATTGATCCCCTGAATCCGCAGTACGCCGGTGACCTCGGAAAAGGACTGCTGAATCCGGTTGCGGCGCTCAACTTCCTGGAGAATCTCAGTTGCGGCGATGTTGACTTCAGCGGCGGAGTCTCGATAGGAGACGCGGTGTCAGTGATAAATTACATTTTTGCCGGAGGTCAACAGCCGATGAGCTTGACCAGGGCGGATGTCGACTGTAGTGGCGGAGTCTCGATCGGGGATGCCGTATATCTGATAAATTATCTTTTCGGCGGCGGCCCAGTTCCCTGCGGATCGTGTAAATAGCCATTCCCCAAGCAGGAGGGTACTCCTCCGGTAATGCGAAATTCAGGGCGAATCCAGCGGATTCGCCCTTTCTGTTTGCCGTCCGTTTCTGCGTATTTTCAAAATATTAGAGATTTCTGACCATATTACTGTACGACAAAAAAGGAGGTTTTGCTCTGCTTTAACGAAACAGTTTGCCGCAGCTACCGGGCCAGACACGAGATCTCTTGGGAGGTTAGAGAGATGTT
Source organism: uncultured Ignavibacteria bacterium (assembly GCA_964468475.1). Taxonomy (GTDB): domain Bacteria; phylum Zixibacteria; class MSB-5A5; order CAIYYT01; family CAIYYT01; genus JBECKX01. Next base: position 5,629 of record CAYXUL010000065.1, read on the forward strand.
GAAGAAGAGTGGATTTGTGGGTGTTGCAGTAGCCCTCTCGTTTGCCGTAGTCTCGCTCTGGCTATCGGGTTGCAGCAGCAATGATTCCGCCCAGCCGCTTGCACCCGGTACCGCGATCATGAGTCAGGCGCCTGCATCGGAAAATGATGGCCAGGTAAATGTGAATCTCGCGGCCCGAATCGCGACTATTGACCAGAACATGCGCCGGCTCACTTTCGTGGGCATACCGGATACCGTTGAGGCGCTTGCCGACGCAGAAATCGTGAGGATGCAGGCAGGCGTAGAAACCCAGATTCAATTTGGTGATCTGGCTGTCGGGGATTCTGTCCACGTATGTGCGTATCAATATACTTCGACCTATTGGTATGCCGAGCGAATCTGCGCGGTTGGTTCTGCGGATGAGTGCGGGTACGATGTTGCGTTCAGGGCTGCCATCGAATCAATCGACTACGCCAACTCAACTCTGATTGTGGAGGGTCGCCCGGAAACAATCCTGGTCGACGAGAACACCGAGATCTGGGCTGTCGTCGTCCAGGATCGAGGCAATCTGCTTTCTGACGTGGAAGAGGGAGCAGACCGGGAGCCACATCGCTCCAAAGTCGATCACTACGTTGAATTGAGTTTAACTGACCTACAGAATGGAGATGTAATCGAGGTGCGGGCGGACATCGTTTCCGCCGAAGTGCTGCTGGCGGTGAAGATCAAGCTTGCCAATTACTATGAGTGGCGCTGCACGACTTTCCAGAGCGTTATCAGCACAATTGATTATGAGAATCGAACTCTCACCTTCTCCGACGAGGGCTGGATCGGCATCGTCTGTCAAAATGCCGATCTGTCCGACAGCGCGGGCGAACCGCTAACGCTGGCGGACTTTGTCGTTAACGATGCAGTTGCCGTAAAGGGATTTCCGTTGGAGGACGGTACCTTGCGTATCTGCGAGCTCACGCTACTTGCTCCATGAACCTCTGGGGGCCTTTGTTTGGCGGCGGCACTACCCAGCCCGGTAATTCCGCCATTTGAGACCCCGGGGCGGGTGATTGGTTGGTCACCCGCCCGCCTTTTTTTGGCTTCAGAGCACCCTCTACGGAGCCGGTGCCCAGATTATGCCGAATGAATTCTTCCCAACCTGGATATTATCCACAATTGACTGTGCTGCCGTATCGATCACCAGTACCGATCCCTGTTTGCCGGTGTCGTTCACGCAGGCGATGTAAACGCGGCTGCCATCCGCTGATATCGTGGCCCCGAACGGGCGCGCCGTCGGTGAATCGAGCTGCTTGAGCACACTCCTGGTGACCAGGTCTACCACCACTACCGTATTGCCGTACTGAGTTGTCAGATAGAGGTAATGATCATCCGGCGTCACCGCCATCAGTGTCGGTCCGGAGGGCTGCTTCAGCGTGTTGATCGGTATCATGATCGAGTCAACCACGCGGCGCTGATCGATGTCAACGATCCGCAACTGATTTGCGTGCAGGCAGGCGATGTAGGCCTCCGTGTTGGTGTGATTGACGTTCACACCGTAGGGTCCATAGTAGGTGTTCCCTGAGGGCTCATAGAAGTTGTCAGGATCGGCGTCGAGCGAAAAGAGATGCACCGAATCAACATCAGTGTAGACGAAGGTCACGTTATCGGAATTGAGGCTGGTTGCGATTACGATCTTGCCGTCGCGTGTAATCTTGATATCGTGCGTCGTCGCACCGGTTCCGAACTGATCCACCAGTGTCAAATCACTTAGCCTGTATTTGTAAATATTCCCGGGTGTGGTACCTGGCGTGAAGTCGCAGACATAGCCGTATTGGCCGTCGGCAGTTATCGCTATCGCAGTGGGGATCACCGTACCCGGTACGCCGGTCGACTGTTCAAAATCGTCAGTGGCAACATTGTAGCGGGCAATGGCTCCGCCCGCCAGCAGGGCACGAGTAACGGCGTAATACTTGTTCGACTGCGGGTCGATTTCAAGGTAGTGAGGATCAAGCACGCCCGCAGGTATTGAATCGATGCGTAGCATCGTGTGGGTGTCGAACTCGTAAATCGTGGCATCGGTCTGATTCGCCACGAAGAGACGGCCGGGCGGGTTGTCGTTTGTAAGACAATTGGCACAAGGCTCTCGGCCATCGTTGAAGATGTAATTAATCAGATAGGCAGCATCACCGATATTGACGCGAGTGTCGCAGTTGACATCCCCCGCTGATTCATCATGCGGGGCCGCACCATGGATGAAGATGTAGTTGATCAGATACACGACATCGCCGATGTTCACCTCGCCGCTGTTGTCAAAATCTCCGCACGCGGCAATCGGCAGGGCGTGCACCGCAGGCACAGCGACGCAGGCAAGCAGCAGGAAAAAAATAAAAGTACTGTTTAGAGTTTTCATTCCAATTCTCCCGAGAGTGCAGGTATAGTGCTCGATACGCTTGCTGAGAATCATCGCGATCTCAGTAGCGACCAGTCTTTTGAACCTGGATCTTAAGTAAGATGCCGTGTCTTCGCCCCTGATTCGCGTTGCAGGCCGGAGCCTCCGGTAACAAGGGCACGTGGGTATTAAATCGATATTATGTCTCGATTATAGTAACGAATATAGCTCTTCTGGCGCAACTGTCAACTACGCAGATGTCGGAAGGTGCGTTTCGCGTGAACGCTGCGGCAGGTTCCGCGATTTTGCGCTCTGGCTTTGCCAAAACTCGTAAAAATGGCTCGCTTAAGTGTACGATACCGGGCGCGGTTCGCCTCAGCTTGAGTGGCGGTAGAGTAACCACCACCGGCGGCTGTTGCCCTCTGGCAGGGCAGATTACAGCCGATCGTTTACTTCTCCGTAAGCTGCTTCAAATAGTTACTTCACTGCCACCCAAATGGTACAGAATTTCGAAAAACAGATATCACAATCAAATCTGAGGCGAATCAGGAGGTAAACCATGACGATTCATTACAGAGTCTTCGTTACCGCATTATTTTTGGCGGTAATGCTATTTCTCACTTCCGGGGCACACGCAACCGTTCACGAAATTCAGGTCGCAAATTTCTCATTCTCACCCCTTAACACGGTAGTTACTCAAGGCGATACCGTGCGTTGGGTGCTGGTGAGCGGCACGCACTCGACGACCTCGGACCCGGCTTCGCCGAAGTCGTGGGATTCGGGAATCTCCGGAACTGCGGGTGTGCTGCTGGAGCTGGAATTCACCACCGCCGACCCGCCGGGGGATTATCCTTA
>CAYXUL010000065.1:8939-18208 GCA_964468475.1 uncultured Ignavibacteria bacterium
GTTCCTTTGACTTCGCAGATGCTCAGCGACCTGATCGCCGGCAATCTCTACGTCAATATCCACTCCAGCTCTTTCCCCAATGGCGAAATACGCGGGCAGATCGCCAATCCGGTACAGTGCCAGAGCGGTGATGCTGATGGCAGCGGTGGCATCTCGATCGGTGACGCAGTCTATCTGATCAACTACATTTTCGGGGGCGGACCGGCGCCAGTATGCCCATAAACGACTTGGAGTTAGTGTAGTTCGACTGAGCTTCTCAAGCCGTGTCCTAAAGACCAGTCATCTCCTTTCAGCCTGTTCCCACCCTGGGATGAGCCGTCAGAGCGGGCGTGATACGATCACGTCCGCTTTTGGGGCTGAACCCCGAGCCGACACACAAAGTTATTGTTGACATAATTCCCGCTCGCTCCTTCATTTTTGGCTGATTCAGAGGTGAGCGCCGCAGACAGGCGATCACATTTGCTGCTGTGAAAATGCGCAATGAATCAATTTGGGATTATCGTAATGATTTGCGGGCGTCACAGAGCGCCCTTATTCCTTTTAGCCCCTGGTGGGAGGAGCGGAGAAAATGGCTAAGACAATAGTGTTGGCAGCTGGCTTGCTGCTGTGTGTGGCGATTATTAGCGGATGTTCGTCGCCGCCGGATCAGGAAATGAAGAACGCGCAGGATGCTGTAACTCAGGCCCGCGATATGGGTGCCGAGCAGTATGTGCCGGAACAATTCCGTGAATTAGCCGACAGCCTCAATTCGGCGATGGCCGCAAAACAGGAGCAGGATTCGAAATTCGCGCTGTTCCGCAGCTATGACGCCGCCAAAACCAAGTTTGAGAACGTCGAGAAGATGGCACAGCAGGTCGATACCGCCGCCGCAGCCGAACGGGATAAAGTGCAGCAACAGGTTATGACGATTGTCGACAGCGTTGGCACATTGGTCCAACAAGCTCAGAAGGCTCTCAGCCGCGCGCCGAGAGGCAAAGGAACAAAGGCTGACATCGAGCTGATGAAAAACGAGCTGAACGGATTGTCCGCCAGCTACGAGGATGCCCGTGCGGACATAAGTGACGGCAAGTTCAGTGCTGCCAAAGCGAAGCTCGATTCGGTTATGGAAGGAACAGAGCGCATAATCGACGAAATCAAGGCGGCTCGCGGCAGACATTAAAAAATTTCTGATATTCGCAGATCAGAGTAATTTAGGACAGCTGACTCAGGGGAGCCGTCTGGCAAGCACGTGATCCTGTTGGAGATCACCGGAGATCATAATAGTGCCAAACGGCTCCCTTGCTATTTGCTGACAATTCGAGGTTTGCATTTCCGGTGCAACAATCAATGCGGCTATTTCCGATACTAGTAAATAATGAAATTCACTGACTGCTCCATCTACCCGTGGGCTTTGCCCGCCGTAGTAATCGGCCTTCTGCTACTGGCTGCCGGCTGCGCCAAGCCACCGAAGGATGACCTGGAGTCCGCCCGGGCTGCGCTTGAAGAGGCAGCAATTTCAGGTGCGCTGGATTATGCTGAGCCATCCTATCGTGCGGCCGAAGCGCTGCTGCGTTCGGGCTGGATCGAGCTGGCACGACAAAACGGCAGATTCTTCGCCTTTCGAAACTATCACGATGCTGACTCGCTTCTGAGTCTGGCCCGCGACTGGGCGCAACTGGCGAAACAACGCGCCGGCGACAGCCTGGCGATATTGCAGGGTGGAGTCGGCGAGGTTATTCCGCAGGTGGAACAACAGCTCAAGCAATGGGAATCGGCGCTGGAGGGGTCATTGGTGTATTATGAAGCGAGAGATGATTGGCAGAACGCCCACCTCCAGATTGACATCGCCCGACGCCTTACCGAGCAGGAGGAATATGCGGAAGCCTTCACGGCGGTGAAGAAAGCGCGCAGTTATCTCGAACATATTGCCGATCTGGTTGGCACGCATGCCGCCGATGAATCGCGTCAGTTGCAGCTATGGCGCAAGTGGGTAACAGAGACAGTGGATGCTTCCCGTCGCAGCAGAAAATATGCGCTCATCGTCGATAAGTCGGCGCATAAGACATATTTGGTCAAGGCTGGAAAGCTGATGAAATCATATAATGCCGAACTCGGTTACAACTCAGCACGTCAGAAGCTTTTCTCAGGTGACGCCGCGACGCCGGAAGGTCGGTATGAAATCATCAAAGAGCGACAGCGGGGAAGTCAGTATTACAAGGCGCTGTTGTTGAACTACCCCAATGAAGAGGACAAAAGACGTTTCGCGGAAAACAAGCGTAGAGGAGTAATTTCGCGCCGGGCAGGCATTGGCGGGTTGATCGAAATTCATGGTACCGGCGGCCGAAATCGCGACTGGACTGAAGGCTGCATCGCCCTCACCAACCGTGATATCGATGATCTTATGCGCCATGTCGACGTCGGAACTCCGGTAACCATCGTCAGAAAGTCAGACCAATGGCCGTAAATCGATTTGCAAGACTGGTGTTGCTGCCTTCGCTTTCGATTCTGGCGGTAGTGCTCTTCATGATTGCCGTCACTCACGAACGTCCGGTGATTACCGCTGACGGCGTTAACCTCGATACCCTGGCGACAAATCTGCCGCCGGAGCGTGCCCGCGCCGTGAAGCTGCTCAGGAAGGCGCGGCACGACTTGGATGCGCTGGAACCCCACAAGCCCTACATCGTGATCGATACTCACGCCAACAGGATTTACCTGCGCACCATGAATGATGTCTTGTTGGAAGCCACCTGCTCTACCGGCTCCGGCTCCGAGTTGACCGATCCGGAGACGGGCAGAAAATGGGTGTTCAACACCCCTCGCGGTGTTTTTCAAATCAAGAATAAGATCACGCAGCCGTGGTGGCGCAAGCCGGACTGGGCCTTTATCCAGGACAATGAACCGATCCCTGACAGCAACGATGAGCGCATGGATCCCAACGTGATGGGTGACTATGCGATGGGATTCGGAGATGGCTACTTCATCCACGGTACGCTATATGAACGATTGCTGGGGGTAAATGTCACGCATGGCTGCGTGCGTCTCGGGAGTGATGACTTGAAGAAGTTCTACGAGCGCACGCCGATTGGTACTTATGTATATATATTCTAAATACCGTAAGAAGCCAAAACGGCGTATCGGTCGCTATGTTGTCGCACTGGTCTTTTTGGTGCTCGTAGCCGTCACCTTTGCGGTTCTGCCACTGTTGAAGAAGAAACCTGCAGCTCAGCAAGTGGCGAAAACGGAAGCGGCCTCGACTACGAGCCACGAGCAAACTCCGGAAGTAGATTTTGCTGACAAAGAAGCGCAGCTCGAGTATCGACTCCTGCGCACCGAACTCAAACTTGCTGAGGAAGACAAGCCTTACTTCGTGATGAACTTCCGGGGTCACAAACTGCAGTTGAAACTAAAGGGCGCGGTCGTGTGGGAGTACCCGCTTGAGATTCCCAAAATCGATGCCGAAACGCTGGACCGTTTCATCTTTCATTTTCGGGGTGATAACGGCAAGTTGGTAAGACCATTGGCGGAGAAACACCTTTACGCGTCCAAGGACCAGACCCCCGACTCAGTTCTGGCGATCATCAGCGAGGCCACCAAGTTCGATCCGGAGCTGATGCAGCGCGAATTGCCGGCACGCTTCCAGCTTCACTGGCAGCCGGGACTAGTGCTTGATGTCCTGACCGACATCAAAGGCAAACCGACGTCGGTGCTCTCGAACACTTTCATGGGAATAAAACATACCCTTGCCTATCCTTTTGGTTTAACTTCTATAGTGATTCATATGCCTAGCGAAACTGCGCTTACGCTTTACCGGGCTTCCGTACCGGGCCTGCCGACACTGATAGTTCCACCTCAGAAAAAAGGTGCCTGAGAGAAATTCATGCCAAACCAGCGGCCCTCAAAGGTCAACGGCTCTGCGGCCGAAATCAATCGCGTCTCAGCGGAACAGCGATTCGTAGCCAGGTTAAAAGGTCGAGAAGGTTTTGTCAATCTCTGCGGTAACTACAACTATCTGGAGCATGGTTACTATGCCTCACAAGAGTTGGAGCTGGCGGGAAAGAAAATCGCGCCGACCTGTAAGGAGATGCTCGATGCCTACATCACTCCCCTGATGCTGGAGAAGGCGCGGCGAGCAGGTATTGCGGTTCCGGATCACTACATCACCAACGGTTATTTCGAACCGCCTGCGATCGTTGACACCATCAATCCCTTTATGTACCGCCACAGCCTGGTGCAGAAATCGGGACATGTCGAGCGCGTGGCGAGATCGCTGACGCGCAATTTCAAATATGCGATCTGCTGTCAGGAAATTCCCACCGATGCCAAAGTCGGGTTCTTTCGGCAGATTCTCGGGTCGACGCAGGTTTCCAAATACCGCGATTTGGCGCAGGCGATCTGGGACAAGCTGAACATACCACTCGCCGAAGCACGCATAGTGACTCTTGCCAGTGGCGACCTCCTCCTCAGTGATTTGTCGCCATTACCGTATCACAAACTTAACAGCCGGGAACATCAGCAATTGGAAGAACAGGTGGCCGAATGGCTGACATAGGTGTCTTTGTCGAACGCTACAACATCAGCAGCTCCGAGCAGATGGGGGCCCTGATGCACCTGGGTCAGGTAGCACATCGACTCGGGCATCGCCTCGACTTCCTCTTTCGCTCCGATATGTACAAGATCCCGGATTACGATGCCATCTTCATCCGTGCCCTGACCGACCCCCTCAATTCATCTTACATCGCCGCTCGTATCGCCGAGATGAACGGCCTGCGCGTAATCGATGACCCCGACTCGATTTTCATTTGCTGCGACAAAGTCAATATGTATCAGCACCTGCAGCGCGCCAAGGTCCCGATTCCGCAAACAGAGATACTCAAAGAAAGTGACCTTACTGTCGAGCAAGCCCAGCACTTCTTCGATGTGCTCGGCAATCCCATTGTACTGAAAGCGCCAAATTCGAGCTTCTCCATGTATGTCGAGAAAGTAACTACATCCGAAGACTTTGTTAAAGTTGGTAATCGTTTCCTGCGGAGAGCTGATCGCATTGTCGCGCAACGTTTCGTGCAGTCGCAGTACGACTGGCGCGTCGGTGTGCTCGGTGGTGAGCCCCTCTTCGTTTGCCAATACGTCATACCCAAAAGGCGCTGGAAAATCATGACCTACACCGAGGACGGACGAGCTATCTATGGCGCGGTCAAGGGATTCAAGCTTGGGGATGTTGAGCAGAAGCTGCTCGACCGGGCGGTGCAGGCCGCAAAAGCGATCGGGAACGGTCTTTATGGAGTCGATCTGAAGAAGATTGCAGACGATTATGTTATCATCGAGGTCAACGACAACCCAACAATCTCGCAGGACGAAGAGGACCAGGAAGCGCCGGAGTTATACGAACGCCTGATCCGCTACCTGGTGGGGGAATGGGGTTAGTGGAATCAACTGTCGCTGAACTGAGACAAGCCTCAATAGATGATCTCGAGGATCTTCTGCGTCTCGAGGAAAGAGCATTTATATCTGATCGGTTTAGTCGCGCGCAATACCGCTACCTCCTTCTGCGCGCCAATGCGACTTCTCTGGTCGTTACTATTGGTGATGAACTCGTCGGTACCGCCATTATGTTATGGCGCGCCGGCAGCAAGCGGGGGCACCTGTATACGATAGCGGTTGATCCCGCTCTGCATGGACAGGGAATCGGTAAGAAACTACTACTGGCTTGTGAGGATGAGGCGCATCGGCGCAACTGCGACCGGATCGTGCTGGAGGTTCGCCAGGATAATGCTGCCGCCATCGCCCTTTACCAGAAGCACGGGTACATAGTGGTCGGCGTCATCGAGCACTATTACGAAGATGGTGGCGACGGTTTCAAGATGGCTAAGCTGCTTTCTCTGGAAGCCAGATTCTGATCCACAGCATCTGCAAAGCGGGATTATCGGCGTCTTTCTGATATTCGCTAATAGACTTTTGACCACAAATCAAATCACTGACAGATTTAGCCAGGCACTCCCGTCACCAGAAAAGACTTGACAATATCTATCGGCATTGTTAACAATCAGGTGGTACAAATCATCACAAGTCAGTTTCCAAGAACGTAGGGCGAGCTACTGGTAGATTGGCCAGCAGGCGTTCATTAGGGCGGCAACCCGGCTACTCTGTGCCGGTGACCTTATTCGCTTTCATCTGAAGTTAGAAGAACCTTTTCCAAATCAGGCCCGTGAATCTCGGCGTCAGCAACTCCGCCGCTGAAGCCGGTGGAACTCCAATCTCGGCGGGAGGGTCCGCATATGAAAGCACACAGAACTGTCAAGCTTGCAGTTGTTCTTTTGGCCACGTTTGTGTGGGTGTCGATTGCAGTGTCAGGCTATCTGCCACGCTGGAAACTCTGGCAGATGGCGGGTGATTCCGAGCTCATTCTTACCGGCACCGTTCAGTCCGTAAATTCGGTGCACAGTATGAGTCCGGATGAGATTTACACTTTGATAACGGTTTCGCCCGATTCTGTTATCAAAGGATCGGTAGCCACCCCACCCGTTACTATCAGGCAGATGGGCGGGACGGTTGATTCCATAAGTGAATATGTGACCGGATCCCCGACCTGGGCCGTGCCGGAAAGGGTGCTGCTGTTCCTCCAGCCTTCAGCTGCGGATAGTACTCTTTATCAACTTACACACTACAATCAGGGTAAAGTCAACATCCTGCTGGATGCTGATGACGAGGAGGCTCTCTTCTGGTACCCGGTGCTAAAGTACCCGGCGGCGACAGCATCCGATTCATTGGAGCCTGCCTTCGCTGGAGATCCAGAGAAGCTGTCAGATATGATTGCGTCGATTCTCGGATTGTTGAAGTGATGGAGATGAGAAGATGAATAGACTTAAGATCGTTCTAATATTCTTGCTGGTATCAATTATGGCGGGAAACACCTTCGGATTCCGTCTCTTCACGCCTTCGAACACCCGGACAATTTTCTCACGACCTTCATGGGAAGCGGGTCCCGGCAACTGGCCACTTCGCCCCAGAGGCGATTTTACCGTGACCATCAACGGGATCATGGTTACGGTGCATTTCGGAGCCGGTGGCGTTGCCATGACTGCCCAGCAGGTTGCGGATGCAATACAGGCGGCGATTGATGCACAAGCCCCCGGAACTGCAACGGTGAGCGTGGTTGGCTCATCCCTCGGCTCGGGTGCCGTGCGCATCGAGGCTTTGCTGGGCACGATCACCGACTATGGTGGTGCAGCCGATAGCCTCGATTTGCATTTCAACACTCAAGATATGCCACCGAGCACAACAATCGATCCCTGGGATGCACCACCTTTCGTTCACTGGGATTTGCGGGAGTTCCCCAACTGTGAAGTTCCTTATGCGGTCAACCCGAATGCAACCAATACGAATCTCAACCAGGCACAGTTGATTGCGGCCGTGCAGGCTGCATTCACCAGCTGGCAAGATGTTGTACCGGCACTAATTCAATTTACGCTGGCACAGCCGGCAGCCTGGAATCCCGGGCAGAACTACTTCGTCAACGATGGCTGGAATGTCGTTTCGTGGGTTGACCTGGGTTACAACGGCTACTCCGGGCTCACCAGATTTCGCTGGAACAACAGAACAGGCGCGCTCATGGAGTCCGACATCGCGCTGAACGATAACGGACCTTACATGTGGGGGAATGCGGGCCAGGATTGGGCGAATGATCTTGATCCGGGGCCAGCTTTGTGGTTGTCCACAGATGTCCAAGGGGTAGCGAGTCACGAAATTGGTCACTTCATCGGGCTGGCTCATGTACCGGGGCCCGGAAGCCCCGAGGATCCGACGATGTCGTATGGCAATGCTATCTGGGGGCAACCCGGTACCGCTGTTCCCAGTTTCCAACTTAGGTCATTGTCAGCCGACGATCGCGACGGCTGCAATTTCCTCTATACACCCGACCTGGGTGACGCTCCCGATCCTGCGGCAGCACCGAATTTCTACCCCAGTAAGGTTCATGGGCCTATCCAGTGGGCGACGCTGAACGATCTGCCATTATTCCAGCCCAATCTCGGTGCCGATCATTTCTTCGGCATCCGTGACAGCCTTGGCAGTGTCTATCGCGGTGGAATGTATGAGTACGAATGGCTCGGCCCCAGCGTCAATGATGCCATCGATGAATGTGAGGCGAAAGTAACCGACCTGGACACACCCTACGACGATGGGGTTAATTTCCTGTTCGATTGGTTTGGTAACCTGGTAGGGGTGCGGTTCTTAGTGAGTACAAACGGTCGAGGCCCGGCGCGATACAGTACCGCTGCCGGCGGGCGCCGGATCTACGTAAACGGCTGGCTGGACAGCAACAACGACAAGGATTGGGGCGATCCCGGTGAACGGCTGGTGGATTGGAGTGGCGGCCCCGGTAACGGCGGCTGGGGCGCAGGAGATTCGCGTACGATCACACAATGGTTTGCGCCAACGCCCTGGCCTGATGGCGCCTATTTCCGAATGCGACTTGACTGGGGCGAACAGGTTGGGCGCACCAGAATGGTGGACTTCACCCTGAACGCTTCCCGCGGCGCCGCACAACTCGGCGAAGTCGAGGACTACCCCAAGTCGACGCCGCTTGACCCGTTCCATGGCTGGCATTACGGCTACGATTATTATAGCCCCAGCTCCTGGCCCTATTGGTCATACCCGGGGGTTTATGAAGTACCGGGAAGCACAACTCCCACAATTTCCATCAATACACCGTGGTGGTGGCATTGCTACACATTTCCGCCACCGGTCGAGTCGTTCTTCTTTGGCGTCGCTTTGCCGCCAGACTTTGTCACGCAAGGCTGGCAAATCTCCAATGTCTCGTTCAAAGAGTATGCGCCCGGAAGTGGGGGAACCGTTCTGGCAACTTTAGCCTCCGACGATTCAATCTCGGTGGGCTTAAACGCCGACTACCCTATGGACGACGGCAGCACCTGGTACGGCTTCTCCATTCAAAATTACGTTTTGCCTGACACAACGATGGTTTTGTACTACGAATTGACAGCGCCGCCAACCTGGAACGGCTACATTTCGGGTGATCTCCATTTCGTAGCCGGCGACTCTCTCTTTGGAATCAGTCCGGAGCCGTACCTCAGCGTGCCGGTCACCGCGGGTCAGTACCTTTGCGGTGATGCCGACGGCAGCGGTAATGTCTCAATCGGCGATGCGGTCATGATCGTCAACTACATCTTCGGTGGTGGCCCGGCGCCCAATCCGCTGGTGGCAGCCGATGCTGACTGCAGTGGCGGTGTGTCGATTGGCGATGCGGTATACCTTATCAACTTTATCTTCGGCGGTGG
>CAYXUL010000066.1:0-12181 GCA_964468475.1 uncultured Ignavibacteria bacterium
CCCTCTTTCTGGCGTTCCAGCAGCTTGCGCTTGCGAGTGATGTCCCCGCCGTAACACTTGGCGGTTACGTTTTTGCGCTGCGCGCGTACCGCCTCGCGGGCGATGATCCGTGAACCGATGGCAGCCTGAATCACTACCTCGAACATCTGGCGTGGGATCAGTTCCTGCAGCTTCTGGCACAGCTTGCGCCCCCAAACCGTGGCGCGGTCGGTATGGATCAGGCAGGAGAGCGCATCCACCGGCTCCGAATTGAGGAGGATATCGAGCTTGACCAGCTTGCTCTCGCGCATGCCGGCGTACTCGTAGTCGAGGGAAGCGTAACCGCGCGAACCCGATTTGAGCTTATCATGAAAATCAAAGATGATTTCCGAGAGCGGCATCGCAAAATCAATTTGCGCGCGTGACGGTTCCGGATAATGGGTTCTCTTGAACTCGCCCCGCCGCTCCGAGATCAGCTTCATAATTGTGCCGATGTATTCCGTCGGAGTGATGATCTCTGCGTCAACATAGGGCTCTTCAATCCTGCCGATCTTCTGACGCTCAGGAAACTGAGAGGGATTGGCTACTCGCACCATCTCGCCACTTTCCAGGTAGACGTGGTATTCGACATTGGGAACTGTGTTGACGATCGAGACAGCGAATTCGCGTTCCAGCCGTTCCTGAATAATCTCCATATGCAGTAGCCCCAGGAAGCCACAGCGAAAACCGAACCCCAGCGCCAGCGAGGACTCCGGCTCATAGATTAAGGAAGAATCGTTGAGCTTGAGCTTCTCCAGCGCCTCGCGCAACTGTTCGTAGCGCTCGGTAGTGGCAGGGTAGATGCCGGAGTAAACCATCGGTTTGATCTCGCGGAACCCGGGCAATGGCTTTTTGGCTCCGCCTTTCGCCAATGTGACTGTATCACCTACTTTGGCGTCGCTAACTTCGCGGATGTTGCACACCAGGTAGCCAACTTCACCGGGAAGTAGTTTCTTGACCGGCACTCGTTTCAGTATCAAGTAGCCGACCTCATCAACCTCATACTGTATGTCGGTAGAGAAGAACTTGATGACATCCCCCTTCTGCACTTCGCCGTCCACCACGCGAACATACGGAAGCGCGCCGCGATAAGTGTCGTAGATCGAGTCGAACACCATCGCTTTCAGGGGCCCTCCCGGTTCGTGCAGCGGCGGCGGGATTTTGGCGATAATCGCTTCGAGAATCTCATGTACGCCGGTACCCTCCTTGGCGGAGCACTGATAGATATCGTTTTCGTCGCAGCCGATCAAATTCACGATCGACTCGGCAACCCGCTCCGGCTCGGCGTGGGGAAGGTCAATCTTATTAATTACAGGAATAATCTCTAGATTCTGGTCGAGCGCCTTATAGAGGTTCGAGACAGTTTGCGCTTCGACACCCTGGGTTGCATCAACAACCAGCAGAGCGCCTTCACAAGCGGCGATCGAGCGCGACACCTCGTAGGAGAAATCGACGTGCCCCGGAGTATCGATCAGGTTGAGAATATAATCACGGCCGTCATCCGATTTGTACAGCATTCGGATAGCGTGCATTTTGATGGTTATACCGCGTTCCTGCTCGAGGTCCATACTGTCGAGCATCTGTTTCTTGGTGACTGAGAGAGTCTTGGTCTGTTCCAACAGACGATCAGCCAGAGTCGATTTGCCGTGATCGATATGCGCGATGATCGAGAAATTGCGTATGTGGGTTAGCTGTTCCATACGGAGTATTTACGCTTTGAGTTGAAATTAGACCCGGGCAATCTGCTCAAACCGTATCCGGGGGATTGTCCGGTTTATCCGGCTTGTGGGGAATGATCTCGCGCGGGTCGTCGCGTTCCAGGGTGGGATCATCGGTCAGTTTGACACCGTCCTGCTTGTAGATCGCGTGCAGAAACGCCAGTAGTTGTGAAGTAGTTATGATGTTTATCCCGTATGTAAGCACCGTGAGCACTACCAGGAAGATGGCGACTGCTATGAGAAAGGCAGCGGCGGTCTCGCTGGTATTGAGTGGCACCTGAGTCCCGACGTAAAGCCACTTGTAGTGGATGCAGGAACCGGGATACAGCGTGGTGAAGAAATCGATCACCGAGCGGCCGGGGGTGAGGATCTGATACGCTCCCTCGGTTACGGCCTTGATTTTGGCGCCACCGAACAAACCACCGAGATAGTTGGTCAACTGCAGCGCCCGCATCAGAAAATAGCCGAAGATAAACATCCCGATCTTGGCGAGCACCGCGCCTGCTACCGTCATGCTGAGCCAGCGCAGCGGTTGCGACCAAATAATATTGTAGATATAGAAGGTTGCTCCGAAGGTGTCTTTTTCGCGTGCTACCACAATCGCGGGCAGCGTCAGCACCGACGTTGCCAGCCCGAACGTCAGAAACACGAGAAAGAGTGCCCAGAGAATAAAGGGGAAGATATATAGAACTGAGTAAATCAGTTCGCCCACTACCGGAATCAACCCTACGAGGCTGACGACTCCCTGCAGCAGCGCCAGCACTACGATCAGGAGGATTAGCAGCCCTGCTGCGACCCACAGTTGCATCAGGTTGGCGCGGGCGTCTTCATGTGCTCGCGCGCGGGCAAAGAAGAGGTTACCCCTCAGCTCCTCAAAAGCCAGCTTGCCGACGGACAAAATCCCAAAACTGAAAAATCCGACAAACTGTACGACTCCCACAATCCAAAGCGCCAGACTATACCAGGCGGAGAAGTGGAGGACCCAGATAGGAAAGAAAGTATAGTATTGCCAGATCGTCTGGAAACTGTGCCCATCCGCCATTAGGGCGACGTAGGTGAAGACTACGTAAAATAAGTAGCCATATGCCAGTGGCGCCCCCTGCGCGAGCAGGCTCTTCCCCGACAGCGCCAGGCGAGGGGCTTTGAGGATATCGCGAAACCTGTATTCTATTTCAGTACTGATTGCCATTAGTGACTTTGAGTTTACCCTTTTTGAGGCATGGCTGTCAAGTGAGAACTCAAGTAGCGCCGGTCAGCTTGCGAATCAGACCCAAGCGGCGAAACAGTTCTGTCAGCCCAAAAACCGCTAAAATCACGACAGTTGGCATTGCCGGCAGGATATAGCGTGACGTGGCCACCGCAAAGAACAAGATCAGCGACAGGCTAACCGGCAGTAGCAGCAGTAGTAGCCGTTCTCGCGAACCCGCGCGGATCAGGCCGAACAGTGCCAGCGCGAGCAGAACCCACTGTGCCAGATGAGTAATAGTCCAGAGAAAAGGATTGCCGAAGTAGTCTCTTGTGCCGGGAAAGTAGCTCCAAACCCAGAGGATGCGCTCAATTCCCCTCCAGGTAAACGCAAGCGGATCGTCGATGATCCCATTGAACAGGATGGAGTAGGGATGCAGATTCGTCGCGAGACTGTCTCGTTCAGGCACCGTGGCGTAATAGTATGCATCCCGTCGTTCCGGTGTGTCCGGGCCCGCCGAGAAAATCAGGTGGGATAGCCCTTCCGACGACAGCGGTGTCAGTGATCCAGTACTAAGCTTGTTCCGGACAGCCCACGGCAACAGCACAAGCAGCGCAGTGATGACATAGAGAGCAACCCGCCGCAGCCAACGCATCTTGTCTCTATACAAATAAATGATCAGTGGAATGCCCAACACCAGTGGTGCAACACAATTCGGGCGGGTCAGAACGCTAAGTGCAAAGATCCCACCACTCACGGCAAATGCTGCCGGCGATTCCGAGTAGACGCCTTTGATGAACGCATAAAGCGCTGCAACCAGGAAGAAAAAAGTGAGCGATTCTGTCAGAATAAAGACGCAGTTTATCCAGAGAGGGAGATAACAAGCTAGCAGAATTCCAGGCAGGAGTATTCTCCTGTCTTTGATAGTCAGGAGATAGATCTTCAGCATCAGCAGATAGGTGGATAGCCCAATAAAGAACTGCACAATCTTGACAACGAATTCACTTCGGCCGAGCGCCCAGTAGAAGACCAGAAGCAGCAGCGGGTAGAGTGGTTGACGATCGCGAGAAGCGACCACGCCATCATAGGAATAGATTCCGTGCTTATACAGGTTCTCAGAGAATCGCAGATACTCCAATGCATCAACCGGATGCTCCGCCCTGACGAATGCAATACAAAGCCCCTGAATGATTATCAGCACCAGGAGACCGGGAATGATCGCACCGGCAAAATCTCGCAAACGTGCACTACTGAACGTAATAGATGTCATCTCCTTATCTCAAAGGCACTCTCAGAGCATTTGTCGCAATGGAATTAATTGTATCCGGTAAGTAAAGAGCTGTTTTCGCAAAACCTACGCGGGCACGATGCCGACGTTCAGGTTGGCACGGCGGAAGTTGTGCACAGGATTAGCCTGCGATATCCACCGCTCGACTGACCCTGACTCTGACTGACCAACTTACTGTACTGTAAATGACTATCCCGTGGAGCGATTGCTGCAAAGTCATACCATACTTGCTCGAATTAAATAGAGGAAAAGCTCGAAAAAGGGCTTGACAAACTTAAGCACGTCACTTAATTACCGAGTAATTTAGTGGCGATTGATGGTTGCTTTCTTGTGAACCTTGTCACAATCGTTACTTGAAGCGGAGGGAATTGGTTTGGATTTGAATAGCTTTGCTCCTGTTGCCATTTTCATTCTTCTCGGCATTGTTTTCGTTCTTATAACTCTTTGGATCGCAAAGCTTGTCCGACCACAACGGCCCTCCGAAACCAAGCTCCAGCCGTACGAGTGCGGCGAGACCCCGGTCGGCTCAGCCTGGATACAGTACAATCCCCGATTCTACATTTTTGCGCTATTGTTTGTGATATTTGATGTAGAAGTTATCTTCCTGTTCCCGTGGGCGGTGGCATACAAATCACTCGGACTATTCGCCCTGGTTGAAATGCTGATTTTCATCTTTATCCTTCTCTTTGGCCTGATTTGGGCCTGGAAGAAGGGAGTCCTGAAATGGGCGTAATTTCGAAACTCCCCGTTGTGCTGCAGAATATTCCGGGCGGGACCGTTGTCGCAACTTCACTGGAGAAAGTGCTGAATGTTTCCCGTGCGTCGTCACTTTGGTATCTCCTCTTCGGGACAGCCTGCTGCGCAATCGAGATGATGTGCACCGGCGCATCTCGCTATGATTTCGATCGCTTCGGAATGTTTTTCCGTGCCTCGCCGCGTCAGGCTGACCTGATGTTTGTTGCGGGCACGATTTCTCATAAAATGGCGCCGCGTGTCAAGTTGCTGTACGAGCAGATGGCCGAGCCGCGCTATGTGATCGCTATGGGTGGTTGCGCCTGCAACGGCGGCCCCTTTCACTATGACACTTATGCGGTACTGAAAGGCATCGATAAAGTGATTCCGGTAGATGTTTATCTTCCCGGTTGTCCCCCACGCCCGGAATCCTTGTTGCAGGCCTGCATGAAGCTTCAGGAAAAGGTCAAATCGGAAAAACTCGAAAAATGGAGCGCTGACCGGCGTGCTTGACAACGAGACCTGCATCAGGACGATTCTGGAGAAATTTCCCGGCTCGGTTGAAGCACTCGAATTACAGCCCGCTCAGAATGCCATTAAGGTGGCGGCTGAAAAAATTCACGAGCTGTTCGAATTTTTGGTGGAAAACCCGGACTTCAAGATGAATTATCTCTCATCTATAGCGGGTGTTGACAAAACCGAGAATATCGAAATCGTCTATCACGTTTCTTCACTCGAATCCAAAATCAAATTGACCGTTAAGGCCGTTGTTGCCCGCAGCGGTGGCAGCATTGATTCGATTCAGGATATCATCCCTTCGGCTAACTGGTTTGAGCGGGAAATCTGGGAGTTGTTCGGGGTCGAGTTCAACGGTCATCCAAACCTGACCCGCTTCCTGCTGGCCGATGACTGGGATCAGGGCAACCCGATGTTGCGTGACTGGGACGGACCCGACTTCGTCCGTATGCCGGAGGTGAATTAGTCGTCATGGCTGAAGCAACACCGGCACATTATAACGAGGAATTCGAAGTCAACATGGGTCCGCAGCACCCGTCGACGCACGGAGTGCTGCGGTTGAAACTGCGCATGGACGCAGAATATATCGTAGATGCCGTCCCCTATATCGGCTACCTGCACCGCGCCATCGAAAAGATTTGTGAAAACCGCACTTACGCGCAGTGCATCCCCATGCTCGATCGTTTCGAGTATGTCACTTCGATGGCCGCTGAAGAGGTTTTCTGCCTGGCGACCGAGCGTATCGCCGGGATTGAGGTGCCGGAGCGCGGCGAGTACCTGCGCATCATTATGCTGGAGTTGAACCGGATCGCGTCCCATCTCATTTTCCTGGGTACGTTCTCCCTCGATCTCGGCGCCATTACTCCGTTCCTCTACTGTCTGCGGGAACGCGAGATGATAATGGATCTCTTCGAGATGACTACCGGACAGCGACTAACCTACAACTACATTCGTGTCGGCGGCGTTTCCAAAGACATCCCCGAGGAGTTTATCCCTCTGGCTCGTAAATTTGTGGATACTTTCCAGCGTCGTGTCGACGATTACGAAGCGATCCTGACGGAAAATCCGATATTTCTGGCCCGCACCAAGGATGTCGGCGTTGTCGACCGTGAGACGGCGATCACGTGGGCGGCTTCCGGCCCGGTGCTGCGCGCCAGCGGCGTTGATTGGGATTTGCGCCGCGACGATCCTTATTCAATCTACGACCGTTTCGATTACAAGATACCGACCGGCACCAGGGGTGATGTTTGGGATCGTTACATGGTCCGTGTTCAGGAACTGCGGCAATCGAATGAAATTGTGAGGCAGGCCCTTGACAATCTTCCCGAAGGAGAGATTCGGGCGAAGGTTAAGGGTAATTTCAAACCGCCGGAGGGAGAAGCTTACACTCGCATTGAAAACGCTCGGGGCGAGATGGGCTGCTATATTATCTCCGACGGCACCGACAAACCGTATCGCGTCAAATTGCGCGGCGGCTCGTTTCCTCACACGCAGATGATTCCGGCGATAGCCAAGGGTTTGATGATAGCTGACCTGGTGGCGACCTTCGCGTCGCTTGATGTTATCCTTCCGGAGGTAGACAGGTAAGGATCATGGAACTGACCGGCTTGTTCAAATGGCTTGATGGCGTCGTCGCCAGCATCGTTTCCGCGCTCGGCTTGCCAAGCTGGGTGGCCCAATTGATCGAGATGATCGGTGTGGCGGCGATCGTGCTCGGTGTGGGCGCCGTGATGATCATGTTCCTGGTCTGGTGGGAGCGAAAACTCTCCGGGCATTTTCAGCAGCGCTTCGGCCCGATGCGTACCGGCTGGCATGGCTGGCTGCAGACGATCGCGGACGGAATCAAGCTGATTCAAAAAGAAGATATCCTCCCGCGTGACATCGACCGCAGCGTTTTCTACTGGTCGCCGGTGATTATGTTCTGCTGCTCCTTTGCGGCTTTTGCGGTGATTCCGTGGGGAAGGGGACTGATTCCTTCCGACTTGAATATCGGGATTCTCTACATCCTCGCGATCACGACCTTCGTGGTGATCTCGTTGCTGATGGCAGGCTGGGGTTCAAATAACAAGTACGCGCTGCTCGGCGGCATGAGATCCGCGGCACAAATCATCTCCTATGAAGTGCCGCTGACGCTCTCGATTCTCGGCGTCATTATGATGACGCAGTCGCTGTCGATGACAGCGATCGTCGCAGCTCAGGACAAGATTTACAATTGGTTCATTTTCAGGCAGCCGCTGGGCTTTCTGGTCTATCTCGTTGCGGCGACAGCCGAGACCAACCGCGCGCCGTTCGACATTCCCGAAGCTGAACAGGAACTGGTGGCGGGATTCAACATCGAATATTCGGGCATGCGTTTCGCGATGTTCTTCATGGCGGAGTATCTCAATCTTTTCCTGATCTCCGCGATTGCGGCGACGCTGTTCCTCGGTGGCTGGCAGGGGCCGCTGCTGCCATCGTGGATCTGGTTCCTGCTGAAGACACTGTTCATTGTGTTTATCGTGATGTGGTTCAAGTGGACTTATCCGCGCCTGCGGGTCGATCAATTGATGGGATTCTGCTGGAAGTTCCTGCTGCCGCTGGCGTTTGCGAATATAATTATTTCCGGGTTTCTCTACCATTAGGTGAAGGGTAATGGCGGCGAAAATCAAAGTATATAGTGGTATCAAGAACCTGATCATCGGGCTGGGTGTGACAATCCGTCACCTCTTCAGTCACGCGGTGACGCTGCAATACCCTGACGAACGCTGGGAGATGCCAGAGCGCTCGCGCGGTGTGGTGGTGCTGCTCTCCGACAAGGAAACGGGTGATCTGAATTGCACCGCCTGCATTCTCTGTGCCAAAGCGTGCCCGGTGGGAGCGATCTGGATTGAACGGCACCGCGGCGACGATAAACGCTGGAAACTCGACAAATTCGAGATCGACAATACAATCTGCTGCTACTGCGGGCTTTGTGAAGAAGCCTGCAACTTCGACGCGATCAAGCTAACCGGTAAGTACGAATTCTCTGCCTTTGACAAAGAGAGCCTCACCTACGATGTGAACCGGCTTCAGGAATTGGGCCTGGACGTTGACTACGAGCCGAAGCGCAAGAAACCGGCACCAAAACCGGCGGCCACACCGCAGCCGAAGCCAGCGACGGATGCCAGTGCCGGCGAGGCAAAGGCGGAGTCAGCCGCGGCGGCGAATCCCGAAGCGGCAGGGAAATCCCCCGAAGTCGCTGAAAAGAAAGAGCAGCCCGGCGATTCAGCGCCTGCTGCGGAGACAAAGCCTGATGACAATAACGAGGAGAAAGGAGCCTGATCATGGAAAGCGGCATCGGCAACTATCTCTTCTACCTGTTTGGGTTCATCATCATAGTTTCAGGTATTCTGGTGGTCTCGCTTAAAGACATTTTCCACTGCGCGCTGATGCTGGTCGTTTGCATGTTCTCAGTCGCAGCACTCTACGTTTTGCTGGGTGCGGATTTCATCGCGGCGGTGCAGGTACTTATCTACGTGGGAGCGGTGGCAGTATTGATGATCTTTGCGATCATGCTGACGGCACGCGTCTCCGGCGCCGGCATCAAACAGCAAAACGAACAGGTGCCGATTGCACTGATTACGACCCTGGTGTTTGTGGCGGTCACACTCTTCGGATTGGGCAAGACCGTCTGGAATGTCAGTACCCGCACAGTTCCGGCGGAAGGTACGATGAAGCTCGGCAAATTGCTGCTTACCACCTATGTGCTGCCGTTCGAGATAGTATCGGTAGTGCTGTTGGTGGCGCTGATCGGGGCAATTGTGATAGCGAGGAGGACGTGAGAGTATGCATGTAGGATTGATCCACTACCTCTCATTAGCAGCGATCCTGTTCGCCATCGGCTTCTTTGGCGTGCTGACGCGGCGGAATGCGGTTGGCATACTGATGTCGATCGAGTTAATGTTCAATGCCGTCAATATCAATCTCGTCGCTTTTAATCGCTTTGTCACTCCGACGGACTTCACCGGACAGGTGTTTTCGATCTTCACAATCGTCATAGCAGCCGCCGAGGTCACCGTTGGTTTGGCGATCGTGCTCTTGATTTATAGAAACTTCCGTGATGTCTTTGTGGATAATATCAATCTGATGAAATGGTAAGCCATGCGTGAATTTGTCTGGATCATACCTGCGCTCCCGCTGCTCAGCTTCCTCCTGATTATTTTCTTCACGCGTGAGAATCGCGGGCTGTCGTCGGCTCTCTCGATCGGTGCCATTGCCATCGGATTTATCTATTCGATAGCGCTGCTGTTCCGGCAGCTTGGCGATAACACTTCATTTGAGATGTCGTACGCCTGGGCGGTGTTCCCGACACTTAAACTCGAAATCGGAATCTGGATCGATGCCCTGACCACGATCATGCTGGTGGTGGTTTCGACGGTGTCGATGCTGGTGCAGATATACTCTGTCGGTTACATGCACGGTGACCCGCGCTATTCGCGCTATTTCTCGTATCTGTCGCTCTTCACCTTCTCGATGCTGGGCCTGGTGCTCGCCAACAACTTCTTCATGATCTTCATCTTCTGGGAGCTGGTGGGCTTGACATCGTACCTGCTGATCGGGTTCTTCTTCGAAAAGAAGAGCGCCGCCGACGCCGGTAAGAAAGCATTCATTACGACACGTATCGGTGACTTCGGATTCATGATCGGCGTGATCACCATAGCTGCCTATATGGGTACGCTCAATTTCCAGGAGGTCTTCCACGGTGCAGCGACCGGAGCGATACCGCCGGGAGTTTTGACTTTCGCTGCGATTGCGATATTCTGCGGCGCGGTCGGCAAGTCGGCACAATTCCCGCTGCATGTATGGTTGCCCGATGCCATGGAGGGACCGACTCCGGTATCGGCGCTGATTCATGCCGCGACGATGGTCGCCGCCGGTGTCTACCTGGTCGCGCGCTCACTGGCACTGTATGCCCACAGTCCGACCGCAGCCTTAGTGGTTGCATCGATCGGTATAATTACTTCGGTACTGGCTGCCACGATAGCTCTCGTGCAAAATGATATCAAACGCATTCTGGCCTACTCGACGGTTAGCCAGCTCGGCTACATGGTTATGGCCCTGGGTCTCGGTTCCTTCACAGCCGGCACACTGCACTTGATGACTCATGCCTTCTTCAAGGCTTTGTTGTTCCTTTGCTCGGGCTCGGTTATTCACGCCTTGCACTCGCAGGATATTCAGAATATGGGGGGCTTGCGGCACAAAATGCCCATTACTTACCTGACGATGCTGATCGCATCGCTGTCGATCTCAGGAATCTTTCCCTTCTCGGGCTTCTGGTCGAAGGATGAAATCGTCTCTGCCACGGTGGGACATCCCGTCTTCTATGTCCTGACGCTGGTGGTGGCTTTCATGACGGCCTTCTACATGTTCCGGCTGATCTTCCTCACCTTCCACGGCAAGCCGCGTGAGGAGGAATCATACAACCACGCGCACGAATCACCGCGCTCGATGACCTATCCGCTGATAGTGCTGGCCGTGCTCTCGATCTTCGCCGGCTGGGTAGCGCTGCCGTGGCTGAAACACGGGTATTCGATGTTCGCCTACTTCCACGAGCCGGAACACTCTCACGCCCATTGGAGCATCATGATTACCTCGACTATCGTGGCAGTGAGCGGTATTGGCTTTGCCTGGCTGATGTACATGAAGGGTGCGATCTCACCGAAGCGGATGGGTGAGCGCTTCAAAGCAATCTACACCCTGCTTTACAATAAATGGTATTTCGATGAAATCTACGGCGCCGTCATCATCGATCCGATTCTGGCGTTCACCCGTGGCCTCTGGACATTTGACAGTGGAGTCATCGATTGGATCGTCAACGGCTTTGCCAGATTCACGGTCTGGCTCTCCAAAGTCAAGCAGTGGTTCGATCAGCACATTGTTGACGGCGCGGTAAATGGAATCGGTTACACGATTTGGGGTTTCGGCGCGATAATCAGGCAAGTGCAGACAGGCAAGGTTCAATTCTATGGCTTCGCCATAGTCTTCGGGCTGGTGGTCATGCTCTTGATAAAAGTGATATAGATGCGAGTTATCTGGTCTGCAGTCGGCAGGAGTTTTTAATATGGGATTTCCAATACTGAGTGTTATGATCTTCACGCCGCTTCTCGGCATGATCATCGTGATGATGATCAACAAGGAGCGGGAGGGTATCGTCAAATGGACTTCGACATTGATCAGTGTGATACCGCTGATACTGTCGGTGATCCTGCTATTCAAATATGATTCCTCCACTGCCGCGATTCAATATGTCGAGAAGACATCATGGATACCGTCGCTCTCGATCCAGTATTTTCTGGGCGTGGATGGCCTCTCGGTACCGATGCTGTTTCTCACGGCGCTGCTGTCGACTATTTCACTGATCGTTTCCTTCAATATCGCCAAGCGGGTCAAAGAGTACTTCGCGTTCTTCCTGCTGTTGGAGGCGGGAATGCTGGGCGTGTTCTGTGCACTTGATTTCTTTCTCTTTTACATATTCTGGGAAGTGATGCTGGTGCCGATGTATTTCCTGATCGGCATCTGGGGCGGGCCGCGCAAGGAATATGCCGCGATCAAGTTCTTCCTTTACACGCTCTTCGGTTCGATTTTCATGCTGGTCGGTATCCTGATTCTCTATCTCCACACCGGCACTCTCGACATGATGGAGTTGATCAAGCTTGGGACGACTTATACTCACTCGATGCAAATTCTGCTCTGGGTGTTCTTCTT
>CAYXUL010000066.1:12281-16888 GCA_964468475.1 uncultured Ignavibacteria bacterium
ATGGCACAGAAAGATCTAAAGAAGTTGGTGGCGTATTCATCGGTGTCGCACATGGGTTATTGTGTGCTGGGCATGGGAGTCTTCTTTATCGGCTCCGATGGCGCCGCCCATATTACCGCACTCGCGGGCGCAATCTTCCAGATGTTCAGCCATGGACTGATCACGGGCGCACTCTTCTTGCTGGTCGGTGTACTTTATGATCGCGCTCATACCCGTGAGATCGCCGCTTTCGGAGGTCTGGGTTCCAAGTTGCCGGTTTACACGGCGCTAATGACCGTGTTTGCGATGGCTTCTCTCGGTTTGCCGGGCATGTCTGGGTTCGTGGCCGAATTTATGGTGTTCGTCGGCGCCTTCCCGAAATTCCAGATCATTACCGGAATCGCGGTGATCGGCGTGGTGCTGACCGCGGGCTACATTCTCCGCATGGTGCAGCGGGTGTTCCTGGGTGAGTTTAACGTGAAATGGTCCAGCCTGACCGAAATCAACGCGCGCGAAATTTTCGCCGTAGCGCCCCTGCTGGTGCTCACCGTAGCGCTCGGCGTTTATCCCAAGCCGCTGATCAACATGATCTCGGCAACGCTGCAGAACATAGTCCACCTGGCGTTGAGGTAATACGATGCCCGACCTCAGTTTGATGCTACCAGAATTCATACTCTTCGGCTGGGCGATTGTCGTCCTGATTGCAGGACTCGTGCGTGGCGACAAGAAAGATGATTTTCTGCTTTACCTGTCACTTGTTGGCATCATCCTCTCCGGCGCTACGATTCCCCTTGTCGGTTACGGAGTCCTCTTTGGCGGCACATTCTTTGTCGATAAATTTTCGGTTCTATTCAAACTGATCTTCCTCGGCGCGGCGTTTTTCGGAATCTCATCCTCGTCGGGACTGATCCGCAAACTTGACCGCGATCACGCCGAGTACTTCGGCATGATAATGATGTCAACGGTCGGCATGATGTTCCTGGTTTCAACCGGGGAATTGATCACACTTTACGTCTCGCTCGAATTGACCACAATCCCGCTGTTCGTGCTGGCGGCCTTTCAGAAGAGCAAGCTCAAATCGACCGAATCGGGCCTGAAATACCTGATCCTCGGAGCGGTTTCATCCGCAATACTGCTTTACGGCATCTCGCTCATCTACGGCCTCACCGGCACAACCTTCATGACGGTGGCGATCACCCGCCTGCTGCAGCAGTCAATCGGAATGCTGACGGCTTCCGGACAGATCAACCTCGCTCTGATTGTCGCGATGATCATGATGATCGGCGGCTTCGGCTTCAAGTTGGCGCTGGTGCCGTTCCACATGTGGGCGCCTGATGTTTACGAGGGCGCACCGACGCCGATAACTTCATTCTTATCGGTAGCTTCCAAAGGCGCCGGACTGGCGGCGTTTGCCCGCGTATTTTTCGCCATCCTGCCATCCTTCCGCGAAGACTGGTGGGGGATAATCGTCGCTGTACTAGCGGCTGCGGCGATGATTATTGGAAACATAACGGCGGTGATGCAATCCAATGTCAAGCGGATGCTGGCGTACTCATCTATCGCGCATGCAGGCTTTGTGCTGGTTGGTTTCCTTGGAATCCCCGCTGCCGGGCACCAAACCATCGCTGGGCCGGGCTCAATCATGTTCTATATGGTAGCTTATCTTTTCGCCAACATGGGCGCCTTTGCGATTGCGATCGCCTTTGAGCGCAACTTCGGCACATACGAGATCAAGGATTATGCTGGTCTGTCAAAGGAATCACCCTTCATGGCAGCCGTAATGCTGATATTCCTGCTCTCGTTGGCGGGAATTCCACCGACGGCCGGATTCTTCGCAAAGTACTACGTCTTCCTCGCGGGGTGGAATAACTATCCCTGGCTGGTGATGATAGGAGTACTGACCTCCGTAATAGCGCTATTCTACTATGCCAACATCATCAAACAGATGTATTTCAATCGAGAGGAGTCTGCGTTCGGCAAACCCACCCTCGATTTCCCGATGAAGCTGACCCTGGCGTTGACGGTGCTGGGTACCATCTACTTTGGCATCTTCCCGCAATCGGTGATCGACTTCGCGCGGCAGGCGATGACCGTCTTTCCCTTTTAAGGGTTGACATCCCGTCCTGCTTTGTATAGACTCAATTCGCCTGCATGTGGCGATATACTCTATGAATCCCGACGGTTATTTACGCAGCAAACTCAAGCGCTATTTTCTTTCCGGAATTCTCGTAACAGTACCACTCATAATAACCTATCAGATACTTAAATTTCTGCTGGAGAGCATCGACGGCATTCTCTCGCCGCTGGTACTGAAAGCTTTAGGCTACACGATTCCCGGTTTGGGAATTGTCGTGCTACTCCTGATAATTCTCCTGGTGGGGGTGCTCACGCGCGGGGTGCTCGGGCGCCAATTCATAAATTCCTGGGAGCGCTTCCTGATTCGGGTACCGCTGGTGCGTACGATCTATGTCGCTTCGAAGCAATTGCTCACTTCAATTGCCGAACCACGGGAGTTGACGTATCAGCGTGTGGTGCTGATTCCCTACCCGCGAAAGGACATTTATTGCTTTGCGTTTGCCGGCAGCAAGGTCGAACTTGACAAGGCGGAGAGTCCCGGCGATTATGTGGCGGTTTTTGTGCCGTCGACGCCGACGCCGTTCACCGGCTTCACGGTGCTGGTCAAAAAAGAAGAAGTTGTTCCGATTGATATAAGTGTGGAGGAAGCGGTACGTTTTGTCGTGTCGGGAGGAATCGTCTCACCTGATAAGTGGGTCTCCCCACCGCCGAAGCAATAGAGCATATGAAGCTATCTAAGTTGCTTACTGATAATCTCGTCATTGCCGATCTGCAGGCAAAGACGAAAGAAGAAGCTGTCGAGGTTCTGCTCAACAAGATTTGCTCGGAGTACCCCCTTCTCGATCATGACAAGCTGGCGGAAGCCATCGCCGAACGTGAGCGTGAGGAGAATACATCCTACGGCCACGGATTTGCATTCCCGCATGCACGTACTGACGTAGTCAACCGCATGTACATCGCGGTTGGTCTGAGTCGCAAAGGTCTCACCAGCAAGACGCCCGACAACATGCCGTTGCGGGTGGTTTGCCTGATGCTGACCCCGTCAAATATCTCACAATTCTATCTGCAGACGCTCTCTGCTTTCGCGCGCCTGGCCCGAAACGGCGAGTACCTGCAGCGCCTGCTCAATGCGAAAAATTCTGCGGAAGTAATCGATGTCATTCATAGCTCCGGAGTCAAAGTGGACCGCGATCTGTTTGTACGCGACATTATGGTCGATAAGGTAATCAGCGTTAAACGCGATACCTCCCTGAAGGAAGTAGCAAACCTGCTCTACAAACATCACATCGGCTCCATGCCGGTCGTGGATGACGAGGGCAAGTTGCTGGGGCAAATTTCCAACCGCGACCTGATCACTGCCGCTCTGCCCGACTACAAGTCTCTCATCGATAGTCTTTCCATGGCCCCTGAGGTGCTGCCGTTCGATGACCTGCTCAAAGCAACCGAGGCACGCACGGTGAGCGAGTTTATGAGTGAAGAGAATGCATCCTGCAACGAGGACACGCCGGTGGTCGAGTTGGCGGCAATGATGATCTTCAAGAACCTCCGTATGGTACCGATCGTGCGTGGTGAACGCGTGGTGGGCGTCGTGGTGATGTCCGATATCGTTTCGAAGATTATCAGGGGGTAGGGTGTAGCCTTCCAGGAGATCAGACATTCCTGTATGACGTCGCGCCGTAGGCGCGCCTACACACCCCGTCTCCCCGATAAATCGGGGATCCACCCCTCTCAAGAGGGGATTTTGTTCAAGCCCGTAAGCCACGAATCAATAATCCAATTCGATTAACTAAGAACTCCGTAGCGGCGCCCGCGGCGGCGGGCGCGTACCCTGAATGGAATTCGCTCATTGTTTGAACAAGGGCACTCGCCGAGTGCCCCTACGATCATACACACCCCGTCTTCCGTCCCGATCAAGATCGGGACGCAATCCACCCCTCTTACGAGAGGGGAATTTGTGACGGTACAGAGTGGAGACATGGGTTGCAGTTTGATCCGGAGACATGGTTTACACATTACATTACTGCAGAGTCAATAAGGTGATTGATGCCGCTGGTGTTCATCCCCACCTCATCCTTCCTTGCAGATTAACTCCATGAATCTTATCTTCCGCCGCTGAAGGTGAGTATTACTATCATGACGGCGCTGATTACACATCCAATATTGCTGTTTACCTCCTGGTGGGCGTGGGGCGGCTTTATCGTATTTGTGCTGCTGATGTTGGCGATTGATCTCGGGCTATTCAATCGCCGCGCGCATGTCATCTCGATGAAGGAAGCTCTGGTCTGGAGCGCCGTCTGGATCTCGCTGGCGCTGCTGTTCAACGTTGGCGTCTACATCTTCAAGGGGCATCATGCCGGCACCGAATTTCTCACCGGTTACCTCATTGAGCTGTCACTCAGCATGGACAATCTTTTCGTCTTTCTGCTGATTTTCACCTATTTCGCGATTCCGCGCAAACTGCAGCACAAGACGCTCTATTGGGGAATCCTGGGCGCGCTGGTGATGCGCGCGATTATGATCGCCGGCGGCGTGGCGCTGATCAACCGGTTCCA
>CAYXUL010000067.1:0-3243 GCA_964468475.1 uncultured Ignavibacteria bacterium
AAGGAACCATAAATGTCAATAAGCAGAGAAAACCTGATTTCCGTTTACCTCGAGGAGGAGATGAAATCCTCCTACCTCGATTACTCGATGTCGGTCATTACCTCGCGTGCGTTGCCCGATGTGCGCGACGGGCTCAAACCCTCCAACCGGCGTATCCTGATCGCCATGAACGACCTCAACCTCGCCCCCGACCGTCCGCACCGCAAATGCGCCAAGATCGCCGGTGATACCTCGGGTAACTATCACCCGCATGGTGAGCAGGTCGTCTACCCCACGCTGGTGCGTATGGCGCAGGATTTCAATATGCGCTATCCGCTGGTGGATGGTCAGGGCAACTTCGGTTCGATCGACGGTGATGAAGCCGCCGCCATGCGTTACACCGAAGCTCGCCTTACGCCGATCGCCATGGAGATGCTGGCCGATCTTGACCGCGACACCGTCGATTTCATGCCCAACTATGATGAGACCCTGCAGGAGCCGCGCGTTCTTCCCAGTAAGTTCCCCAACCTGCTCTGCAACGGGTCATCCGGTATCGCGGTGGGAATGTCCACCAACATGCCGCCGCACAACCTGACGGAGGTTGTCAACGCCTTGGTAGCGATCATCGATGAGCCGGAAATCGAAGACAAGAAACTGCTCCGGCTCGTCTCCGGTCCCGATTTTCCCACCGGTGGCATCATTTATGGCCGTGCCGGCATCAGGGACGCCTATCTCACCGGACGGGGCCGCTTATTGGTGCGGGCCAGAGCCAATGTCGAGCGACTCAAGAACGGCAAAGAGAACATCGTTATCTCGGAGATTCCGTATCAAATCAACAAATCAAACCTGATCGAGAAAATCGCCGACCTGGTGCGCAATAAGAACATCGATGATGTCGCCGACCTGCGGGATGAGTCAGACCGTGACGGCATGCGCATCGTGATCGAACTGAAGCGTGACGCCCAGGCGCAGATCGTGATGAACCAGCTTTACAAGCACACGATGATGCAGTCCACCTTTGGTGTCATCATGCTCTCGCTTGTCGACGGCGCCCCCAGGGTGATGCCGCTTAAACAGGTACTGCAGGAGTTCGTCGACCACCGTCATGAGGTGGTAGTCCGTCGGGCGCAGTTTGATTTGAATAAAGCTGAAGCGCGCGCGCATATCCTTGAGGGTCTGCGGATCGCGCTCGACAACATCGATGCCATCATCAAGCTGATTCGTGCCTCGCAGACGGTGCCGGAGGCCAAAGAGGGCCTGATGAGCAAGTTCAAGCTCACCGAAGTCCAGGCACAGGCAATTCTCGATATGCGTTTGCAGAAGCTGACCGGACTGGAACGTGAGAAAATCGAGGATGAGTATCGCGAATTACTCAAGAAGATTGAGTATCTCAAGAACGTACTCTCAAGTCGTGACATGCGGATGCAAATCATCAAAGAAGAGCTCACCGACTTGCGCGAAAGATTTGGTGATGAGCGCCGCACCGAAATCGTCGATGAGGAAGAGGAGATGACGATCGAGGATTTGATCGCCGAGGAAGACATGGTCATCACCATCAGTCACCTCGGTTACATCAAGCGGCTGTCAACCTCCGCCTATCGCCGGCAGAATCGTGGCGGCAAGGGTGTGATCGGCGCGAATATGAAGGATGAAGATTTCGTCGAGCACCTTTTCATCGCCTCGACACATGACTACATCATGTTCTTCACTGATAAAGGAAAATGCTACTGGGTGAAGGTGCATGAGATTCCGGTCGGCGGCAAGATGGCCAAGGGTAAGCCGGTGGTCAACATGGTGCAGCTCGAGGATGGCGAGGGCATCGTGGCGTTTCTGCCAGTGCGTAGTTTCGACGAGGGCTTCTATGTCGTGATGGCCACGCGTGCCGGCCAGGTCAAAAAGACTGAACTGACGCAGTTCTCCAACCCGCGTCGCGACGGTATCAGGGCGATCAACATCCCCGACGATGACGTCTTGATCGAGGTTGACATCTCCGACGGTACCAACGATATCATTCTTGCCTCCCACAACGGTCAGGCGATTCGCTTCAATGAGGATCATGTTCGGGCGATGGGGCGCACTGCCTACGGTGTGCGCGGCATGAACCTTGTCGACAAGGATCACCTGGTAGCGATGGTAGTCGTCAAGCGGGAGACCTCGCTGTTGACAGTGACGGAGAACGGCTACGGTAAACGCACACCGATCGCCGAGTATCGCATCACCAATCGCGGCGGCAAGGGTGTGATCAACATCAAGACCACCCAGCGCAATGGCAAAGTGATCGCGGTGAAGGAGGTTGTCGATCAGGACGGCTTGATGATTATCACCGAGAAGGGAATCATCATCCGCCAGGGAGCGGACAATATCAGCGTGATCGGCCGTGCCACGCAGGGTGTCAGGCTGATCAACCTCGGCGACGGCGATAAGGTTAAGGATGTCGCCCGCATCATCTACGAAGATGATACCAATGGAAACGGGAATGGCAACGGTAACGGCGAAAACGGCGGAGACGTGAACTAGTAGGGGCGACTCGCTGCGGCGAGTGGTCGCCCGTCAGGTGAGGCGAAGCCTCGCCGTCATTTCCGCGCGCCACGGCGCACAGGCGCAGGCGGGAATCCGGTCTTAGTACCGCACCTAAGGGCAGGAATAAGAAAATTGAGGGGATGTGATAAACTGACCTACACACCCCGTCTCACCCCGATGAAGCATCGGGGCGATCCACCCCTCTCAAGAGGGGATCTAGGACGTGCCGATTTGGCGTGGTTGAAAACTTTACCTTGGCCGCCAGCCGTCCTCGTCTGGCGGCGATGGACGTGCTAATATTGGAGCGTGTCATTCCCGCGCAGGCGGGAACTCGGTCTTACTACCGCACCTGAGGACAGGAATAAAAAAATCGAGGGGATGCGATAAACTGACCTACACACCCCGTCTTTCATCCTCCCCGACCTGTCGGGGAGAATGAAATCCACCCCTCTTACGAGAGGGGAATTAGGCACGAACTAACGACCGGATGAAATTGTCACTCCCTGTGCCGACTAAATGTGTCATTCCCGCGAAAATTGAGCCTTGCGAAATCCCGATTCATCGGGGCGGGAATCCACCCTCTACCAACCCCTCATACACCGCCATCATCTCCCCCGTAACTTTTTGACGGCTAAAGTGCTGAACGTATTCATATCCCGCCTTTGCCATTCCTTCGCAACGTGCCCTCTCCTTCAGCAATCCCTCGATCGCATCGCGCAATTCCTCGATGTTGCGCGGATCAAC
>CAYXUL010000067.1:3343-10691 GCA_964468475.1 uncultured Ignavibacteria bacterium
CCTTCAGCAATCCCTCGATCGCATCGCGCAATTCCTCGATGTTGCGCGGATCAACATATACCGACTCCGGACCACCCGTTTCGGGGAAGACACCGCCCTGCGAAGTGATCACCGGGGTCCGGCTCCAGAGTGCCTCGATGATCGGGATACCGAAGCCCTCATAAATAGAGGGATACACCAGCATCGTCGCCATCTGGTAAATCGCCGGAAAGTCGGCAAAGTCTGCATCGGGGAGAATCATGACGTAACTCGACAGGTCATGCTCCACAATATAGTTTTCAACCTCAACCTTATAATCACGCCCGTTCCCCAGCGCCACCAATACCGGCCGTGAGCTTGCAGGAATCACTTCTATCGCCTTAACGACCTCCAGCAGGTTCTTGCGTTCCTCGATGGCGCCGACATAGAGAATAAATTCGTCGGGCAATTTGTATTTCTTGCACACCTCGGCCTTCGCCACACCGGAGACTTCGCGCGTAAAGCCATCATCACAGCTTTGATAGATCACGCGAATCCTGGCAGGGTCAACCTTCTCATATTCGATGATATCCTGCTTCGTCTGCTCACTGACGGCAACAATCACATCCGCATTGCGGCAAGCCGAACTTACTTTGAGTCCGTAGCCGGTGCGGTCGAGCAATGGGTAGAGATTGGGGAAACGCCGGAAGATCATATCGTGAATCGTCACCACTGATTTGACACCCGTTTTCTCTATACCGAACGGCAACTCGTTGCTGAGCCCGTGATAGATATCGAGCCTGTCATCTTTGAGCTGCTGATTGATCAGCCTGCTGCGCCAGAGCGCGCCGCCCGCTTTGCCGATGCTTGTCGAGGGCGTGACGATCGCGATATTCGCGCGCTCTACGATCGACTCAATGCGTGAGTTCGATTCGTAACGCGGCGTGTAGAGCCGGTATTCATTTCCGGGGTAGAGCTCACTCAGCGAACTGATCAGGGTACGGCTGTAGTTGCCCAGGCCGGTGCGATTAAAGACCGCGCGCTTGCCATCAAATCCGATTCTCATCGTTGTCAAGAATAGCGGAGCATGGGGAGTGAGGCAAGGTAAATGCGGGGGGGACGGATGAAACGCGGCGCACGAGGACGGGCGGGCAAAGATAACTCAACCCGGTAAACGGTACAGACCTGCACGCCCCTCTCCCATGAAAGGGAGAAAGGAGTCCTCCGGTTTGTTCATTTGGCGCACCACCGCCTCTTGCCACGAACGAGAGTTCCTGATAAATTACAGCGATGACTCCAGCGACTCTCAAGATTGCCGTTATCGGTACCATCAATCGCGATACCGTTTATCGACGCGACGGCTCGGTTTCGCACGGCTATGGTGGCATCCTCTATAACCTGATCCCGCTGGCGCAGCTTTGCGATAAGTTCTGCAGCGACGTGGAGATCTGGCCGGTAGCGAAAATCGGCAGCGATCACTCCGAGGAAATCACGCAGCGGCTGCGAAGGCTGCCCAATAACCGCCTTGATGCCGTCAAGATTGTCGACTCGCCCAACAATCATTGCTATCTGACCTATCAGGATGACTGCACTAAGACTGAAATCCTGCGCGGTTGGGTCGGCGCTGTCGACAGACGTCAACTATGTCAGATAGTCGATGCACACGTGATTCTGGTCAATTTCGTATCGGGCGGAGATATTACGACCGCCTCTTTGAATTGGCTGCGAAAGCACAGCACCGCGACAATCCATCTCGATTTTCATTCTCGCACACTGGGGCGTCGACGTGACGGCAGTCGTTTTTTCCGGCGACCATCGGATTGGCGGGCGACCATCGCCTGTGCCGACCACCTGCAGATGAACGAGCAGGAATTTGTGCTTCTCGCCGGTAAGCCGCCGACACCGCTGAACAGCCGGGCTTTCATAGCCCGGAACTCGCTGGGAAGATTGCGTTCGTTGATCGTGACGCTGGGTGAGAAGGGTGCCCTCCTTTCCATTGCTGCCGGTAAGATGTTGACTCACTTAAGGGTCGAAGCGCCGCGACTAGCTACCGTTCGCGATCCTACCGGTTGTGGTGATATCTTCTCAGCCGCATTTACGGCTGCACGTGTTGGTGGACTCAGCGAAAGCGAGGCGGTTGGTTATGCGGTGAGCCTGGCCAGCCGTAGAGCCGAAGCGGCCAAAACCATTGAGAAAATGGACTTTTGCAAACTTATTGATATTAAATTTACTTCGCGAAAGGCATAAGTTCCTTGCTAATGCAGGCGGCTGGAGTGAAACATAGTTCCGGAATCAGCGTAGTTATAAGTTGTTGCAGGCATGAATTAGCCGGGATTTTGCCTGATCGGTTCTGAAGGTGAAAACAAGTTAGATTGGAGATGAACAGCAATTTGAGCAGGCCTTACAACATCCCACGTGGCAGTATCCTCGGTATCGCCGCCCTGACAATGCTGGTTGCCGCAATGATGTCGCCCTCGCTTCTGGCGCAGGACAACTACATTGTCAAAGTAGACAATTTCCGCAAAAATGAACTTTACTGCAAAGGTTTCAAGGTTCTGGAACCGACGAATGTCCAGATCAAGGCCATTGGTTCGAAACACAAGAATGATGATAATATGGCGGGCTACGCCTGGATAATGCGATCGGGCAACCTGCAGCCGGTATGGGTGATGGAGGAAGGCAACACCGATCGCTACGGCAGCGATCACGAGCTCAGAATTTATGACAGCCGGTTCGAACTCGAACCGGGAGAGTATGAGGCCTACTTCTATGCGGGCATACCCAGCGGTTTCGACTCGTTTAATTTCAAATTCGACTTCAGCCAACTCGAAGACCTTCTCGATCAAATCGCCGACGAGCTGGACAATTCCGAGGAGAACCGCCAGGAAGCCGAAAAGAAACTCAAGAAACTGCGTGATGAGTTCGGGCAGGGCAATCTCAAGGTCTTTGTTGACTCCGACGACAAATCTTCCGACGAACTCGTGGACAAATACAGTTTGCAGATATCGGGCGATTCCGACCAGATCACGGGCGCCAGCTGTAATTACAAATCGGATGAAGTGATCGCCGAGATACTCCGTCCGGAAAACAATGAATATACCTCGGTGGGTTTCACTTTGACGAAACCGATGGAGGTTGAGATCGCGGCCCTTGGTGAGGTTGTCGGCTGGAGTGATACCTACGCCGACTACGGCTGGATCATCAACGCCTCCACCCGTGACCGCGTCTGGTCTATGGCGGACACCCACCTGCGCTGGGCTGGTGGCGCCGAGAAGAACAAATATGTGCAGGAGAGCGTCTCGCTCGATAAGGGTGACTACCTGCTATACTATGTCACCGATGATTCGCACACCTACGATGACTGGAATGCAGCCCCGCCCTATAAGCCGGAAGCCTATGGTATTCGCGTGAGTGCGACCGAAAAGGACGACCTGAAGCACGTCAAGCCATTTCGCGATACCTATTCGCGCGAGCCTCTGCTGGCGATAGTTGGCGCACACGATGATTTCCTTGAGGTCAAACCCTTCGAGGTGGAGAAGCCTACTGATGTGCGGGTATACGCTATCGGGGAATACACCGGCAATGTCGACCGCAATGAGCCATGGGCTGACTATGCGTGGATCGAACAGCTTGATCAGCCGGAGCTTGTCTGGCAAATGAAAGGTCGCGATTCTGAGCCCGCCGGTGGCGCCAAGAAAAACCGCCTCGTTGACCGCCTGATTCACCTGCAGAAGGGCAAGTATCTGCTTGGTTATGTCACCGACGATTCCCATTCCTACGGTGACTGGAATGCTTCACCGCCATATGACCAGAAAAATTACGGTGTCACTCTGTTTCCGCCTTCCCAGAATTTCGATCGCTCGATTGTCCGTGAACTGCCTGCGGCAGAAGAAAATCAGAATGTGCTGGCTCAGCTCACACGGATCGGTGACGACGCGGACGTTTCCAAAG
This sequence comes from uncultured Ignavibacteria bacterium, assembly GCA_964468475.1. GTDB lineage: Bacteria > Zixibacteria > MSB-5A5 > CAIYYT01 > CAIYYT01 > JBECKX01. The sequence continues at coordinate 7,253 of CAYXUL010000067.1, forward strand.
ACTTTCAGCTCGATAAGCCCACTCGAGTCAGAATCATCGCTCTGGGTGAGGGTAAGGATGGTCAGATGTACGACTACGGCTGGATCGAGGACCGCTCCAACGGTGATATCGTCTGGGAAATGACTTATCGCAAAACTGATAACGCCGGCGGCGCCGATAAAAATCGCATGGTTGACACTGATATCATGCTTGACCAGGGCAAGTATACCGTTCACTATGTTAGTGACGGCTCACATTCATTCGGTCGTTGGAACGCAGCTCCGCCACGTTTTGCCGAGCGCTGGGGCATCACCGTCACTTACGCTAAATAGACCACGCTTCACGCCTTTCTACCTGTAACCTCATGTTTTAGAGAGAGTTGACAGTAGTAATTGCCTGCGGGAGCTTCGAGCTCTTTAGTCACTGTTTGCTAAGTCAATACCCACTATTGCCGATACTATTACAGAACCTTAGAGGTTCTAATTGATACTCTGAGAGCATCAGCTACAGCGATAAAGACTGTAACTGAATCAAAGAGAGGCACTTCCGAACGCAGTTTTCTTAGGCGTATTGACGAATGGCAGAAGTACAGGCTACCAAATCTCCTTCCGAAAACTCGGTTGCTACTCCACAGGTCACTCCCTACGGAATCGTGAAGCGAATCAGGTATATGGTAAACTCAACACCTGAGCTCATGGAAATACTGCACGGGGTGAACCAGATGTATAATCGCCTGGAGGATCCTGAAGAGAACAGGACTCTTCAGCAATCCTGCAGGATCGATATTATTCCCCTGCCTTACTCAGAATCGAAGTTCATAATCAGCTTTTCCGTACCGAGTGAACTGCTTGGTGCGGTCAGCAACCGCAGAACTCGTAAGCTTGATTTCGCCGATTACTGCGATAGCTCCGAAAAAGCGCAGATCATCAAGAAGCCGCCGAAACTGCTTCTTTGCTACGACGTAGATTCCCTCTTTGATCTCAATCTGGCATTTTACAGTTTTCAGGCCAAGCTGGCGCCGGCGGTACCGACAGCGCAATGGTCACGCGTGCGCCGCTCCATTGAAGTAGTGGCTCGTCCTCGGCAAAGTACCGGCGATAAGCTGAAGATCATCATTATTGCGGAAGTTATTCCGGCGATTGAAATCGACTAGTCCTTTCCCTTATCCTCAGAATCTCCCGCTCGCGAAAAACCGATATTCTTCTGCTCCATCGTTCCCTGCTGCAGCTTGATTTCGCCATGCTTCTCTTCGTATTTCTTCAAATTCTCTTGTAGGGTCTTCGACAGTGACTTGGCGTTCTGCGGGGTCATCACTATGCGGGCATGAACACGCGCTTTGGGTGTGCCGGGAAGAAAGCGCGCAAAATCGAGAATGATCTCTGAAGGGGAATGTCCAACCATTACAAGGTTGGAATAGATGCCCTCTGCCTCCGATTCCTTCAACTCCAACTGTATCTGCTGTTGCTGCGGTTTCTGCATCGATCCTCCTTGTAATCGCTGAATCAGTGTAATATAATACCCCCCTTAGTCAAGGGATGTTTGCCGGCACCACCGTGGTGTCGCGAATAGATTATCGACTAGTGGCAAGCCAATGTTAACTACAGAACGAATCAACGAAATCTTCGACAAGCTAGAATCGGGGCGGGTGCTGGTTTACGGTGATTTAATGCTGGATCAATACCTCTGGGGTCGGGTCGACCGCATCTCTCCGGAGGCTCCGGTGCCGGTGGTCGAGGTTCTCTCGGAAACGATTCATCTTGGTGGTGCCGCCAATGTCGCCCGCAACATTGCCGCCCTCGGCTGCCGGGTGGAGCTGGCCGGGCCGGTCGGGGATGATGAAAACGCCACCCGCCTGCGTCACCTTCTCGAACGCGAGGGGATTTCCAGCCACAAACTTATATCTGATCAGAAACGCCCTACCACTCTCAAGACACGTGTCATCGCCCACGACCAGCAGGTCGTCCGCGCCGACCGCGAATCGCGCGACGAAATTGATGGATTTATCGAGAGCGAATTTCTACGCTATTTCGAGGCGCAGATTTCAGCCATCGACTGCCTGCTGATTTCTGATTATGGCAAGGGTGCCATTACCAGGCCGTTGCTTGATGCCATCGTCAAACTTGCGCAGGAGAACGGGGTATTCATTGCGGTCGATCCTAAGGAAACCCACTTTCGCAATTATCGGAAGGTCTCGGTGATCACACCGAATGAGCATGAAGCGGCATTTGCCGCCGGCAGGCGAATTCGCAGTGACGACGACCTCCGCGAAGTCGGCTGGGGGCTTTTGGACGAACTGGAACTCGAGTCGATATTGATTACTCTGGGGGCCAGGGGAATGGCCCTGTTTGAGAATGACCGCTCGTTCAACCATCTGCCAACGGTAGCGAAGCGAGTTTACGACGTTACCGGCGCCGGCGACACCGTGATCGCCGCCTTAAGCGCAGCAACGGCGGCAGGCGCCAATCGTCTCGAAGCAGCCTTCATCGCCAACCAGGCGGCGGGGATTGTCGTGGAGACTATCGGCACCGCTGTCGTCGAGAAGGAGCGGCTGATCACCGAACTTCTGGAGCAGGCGAAATGAAGACTCGCGGCAAGGACAAGATCATCCCTGTGAGCAAGCTGCGGCAGTTTGCCAGCAAGTTGTCGCGTTCCAGGAAGAAGGTCGTGTTCACCAACGGCGTATTCGATATCCTCCATGCGGGCCACGCCGACTATCTCGAAAAATCCGCAGCGCTCGGAGATGTCCTCGTAATCGGACTAAATACTGACAGCTCGGTAAAGAAAAACAAGGGGTCTAAAAGGCCGATCATTCCTTACCGTCACCGCGCCCGGATGCTGGCTGCACTCGAGTGTGTCGATTTTGTCGTGCCGCTCGCTGCGAAAACCCCGCAAACGCTGATCGAGATGATTCGCCCCGCTGTGCTGGTCAAGGGGGCTGACTATAAGCTGACTGAAATCGTGGGCGCGGATTTCGTGCGCCAAATCGGCGGCAAGGTGGTCAGAATGAGGCTGGTACCGGAGCTATCCACTTCTCAAATTATCAAGAAGATCGGCGCACTTAAGGGAAAGTAACTTACCCCGGCGCAATGAGTCGAACGGCATTACTTCGTTTTCACCAAAAACCCTTGACCTGACTTCGCAGAGTCTTACCTTAGTGGAGTAAAACTTCCACGAAAGCTCTCGCGACACCGGGTAGGGGAATCAAGAGATTATCATGATTTATCCGAAATGGAGGAACCGTTCTGCAGGCTACGCGGTAGTGCTGCTGGTTACAGTGCTGCTGGCTACAGCGCTGCTGACCGGCTGTGCCTACACGGTGCCCACGACAATGCTGCATAACCCTATCCCGGACCAGAAACAGAGGATGGAACTGGCCGATAGCAACCTGTTCAACCCGGCTCCCATAACTGAACCCAACCGCCTCGATCTTAAAAACTGGATTGCTTCTGATTCCGCCGGG
>CAYXUL010000067.1:10791-16711 GCA_964468475.1 uncultured Ignavibacteria bacterium
CCGCCGGGATTGGAGGATTCGATTCCACCCGGACTGGCAACACTCAATCCCCGTGATGCGTCTTTACGGTGGCGCCTGACCAGATCATACATGCCGGAAATCACGACGCTTTATCTTAATAATGGAGCCGTCATTGAGCCAGATGGTTATCTGGTAGAGGGAAACTTCCTTTACACAATGAATGTGCGGCCCGACAAAGAGCGGTTTGATGTGTACCGGTATCATCTGGGGCAGGTAGACTCGCTTGAAATCAAAACACCCACCCCATTCTACTCTGACGCACCCTGGATCGCGGCAACGGTGTTGGGCATGCTGATGGAGGGGGTTATCTTTGGCCAGTTCAAGGCAATCCTCTGAACTTCGATATTTCGCCGGATCGAGCTGCTCTCCTTCCTCAACAAATTCCCGAAAAACTTGTTGATCTTTCCTTCAGTTGTGACTTCAGTAAACAGAAAGCTCTCTGAGACCTTTGTACCGTAGGTGCAAATTGGCAGATTCTATTTCAAGCAGTGAGGGCATGTCATGGTTAGTACCCTTGCCAGGCTGGCAGCAGTAATTCTCGCATCGTTCATAACCGCGCTCCTCGTCGGCTGCAGTTCCACCCAGGTCCTGGTCTACCATAATCCTCTGCGCAACGTTGACCCGCACGCCTTCCTCGTGGATACGACCCTGCTGAATCCGAACGCTGCTGATCACCCACATATGATTGATATGCAGCATTGGACCACGGTCGATTCGATAATGGATTCAGACTCCCTCAGATATCTCGAGTCGTACCCCAGGAGTGAAGTCGATACCACATATATGCCTTCGGAGTATGTCAGCTCGGCACATCCGCTTTACCACCTTTCGGGTTCGCGGGACGGCAAGATTGAGAAAGTCTACATCAGCGATGACAGCACCTTTGTTTTCGAGCCAATGGCGTACTTCATCAATGGCTATGACATCGATATGATGGTTCCCTTCAACAATGAGAATGGCTTCAAAAGTGCTCGCATTCATCTCTCGTGGGTGGACTCCCTATCGCGCCTGCACGTTATCGATAGAACCCCCGAGACCAAAACGCTCGTGCGGTATGGTTTGCTGGGCGGACTGATGATGTTTGTCGTCATCGGTTCGCAAAACGGGCTTTTCTAACCAAGTCTTCTTCTAATCTCCCTTTAGTTGAACTCTGATTTTCCGATATCGTGGCTAAGTCGGCACGCCATACAGAAAAGCGACTCATATAGTCCTGTTGTTGGGCGGTGTAATCGTCGAATCAGGGAACTACTTAGAGTGTTTCAGTGCTATAGGAATAAGCCGATCGTTGACATCGATTTAGCGATCGCAGATCTCAGGGAGATACCGCCAGCACTCAGGTGTTCGTTGGAACGAAAGGATTAGAAGTCAATGCAGCCGTGTCGAGCGAATCGCCGATATCCGATCTTCCTCGGAGTCGGGATCTTTCTTCTGTTCGCGGTAATGTGGCCGAAAGTGATGTGGGCGGCGCCGCGTCGGGTTCAGCGTCTGACTGCAGCCGATTTTCGCCTTCATCTACCCAAAAGCGCGGAGATGCTCGATCAGATAGCTGTAACTACTCGGCAACCGTATGACCCTTACGGCCGCAAGTTCCTGTTTTCGCAGCTTTTCGATGACTGCAAGTTCTTCCTGAGCAAACCTGAGTCTTATGCTCTAGTCGGTGGTGTCACTGCAATGCCGATCATTTTCAGATCGAATTTTGCCACCGAAGATCCTGAGTTCACCGAGATGTGGGGAAGCTCCCAGTTTGCCGATGATTTCTTCGAGTCCGGCGAATATTACGGTCAGGCGGTTTACCATATGGCAGCCGCAGTGCTTCTGTATGACTTCGGTCGCGTCAAATCCCACCCGAACCTTCGCAGCTTCGGCTCCGATCTCTTCCGCGCCCATATGATCAACGGCGTAATTACTCTGAGCATGAAGGGCATCGTTCACCGCAAGCGACCCAATGGCGGCCCCTATTCTTACCCTTCCGGGCACACCTCATCAGCATTTACGACGGCAGGTGTTGTCTACGAGCACTTCGGCAAATACTATGGCATTCCCGCCCTGGCGCTGGCCACCTATGTCGGTTTCTCGCGTTTGCAGGAAAACAAACACTATTTCAGTGATGTCGTCGCCGGAGCGATCATCGGCAGTTACGTCGGCTTCAGGATTGTCAGAAAGCCCGAAGATGAAAAAAGCCTCGAAGTCTCCCCTTCGATCTCTTACGGGGCGCCGGGAGTAGCGCTGACGTACAGCTTCTAGTAAATCGCCTCCTTCATCTTTGGTTTATTCTCTCCGACAATGATCTCCTGTTGATTTGACAGGACGCGTTGAAATTACCACATTTCCCACTGACTGAATCGAAACTTCGACAGATAGAGGTGGATAATGCGTTCGCTTATCTCTTTAGCCGTGACCGTGATATTCCTGGCCTTAAACACGCCGTTGTTGGGATTTTCAAAGACTGAACAAAAACTGACCGGTGACTGGCAGGGTGATCTTAATATCGGAGCCGTGTCGCTGAGGCTGGTGTTACATCTCGATTCCACTGGCAACCAACTTACCGCGACTGTCGACAGCCCCGATCAGGGCGCCAAAGGCATAACCGTTGACAGTGTTATCGTTCAGGGTGATTCGCTGGAGCTGAAACTGCTCGCGCTGGCAGCCGGCTTCCGCGCGCAATACTTCGCGGACGGTGACTCAATATCCGGCATGTGGGCGCAGGGTGGGATGGATTTGCCCCTGCAACTGACGCGGGCCATAGGTCCGGTTGATCTCATTCGCCCGCAGGAACCACAGCCACCTTACCCATACGCCGTTGAGGATGTCACTTTTCGAAATGACCGCGACAGCATTACCCTCGCGGGTACGCTCACCTATCCGAAAACCGGAGCGCCATTTCCCGCTGCGGTGATGATCACCGGCTCCGGTCCGCAGAATCGCGATGAAGAGGTCTTTGGACACAAACCGTTCAAGGTGATAGCAGATTATCTCTCCCGCAAAGGCATTGCCGTACTGCGCTTTGACGATCGCGGCATCGGCAAGTCCACAGGTAACTTTGCGACGGCAACGAGCGAGGATTTTGCTCATGATGTCGAGGCGGCTGTAGCGTTTCTGAGGGGACGCGATGATATCAATCACGCAAAAATCGGTCTGATCGGCCACAGTGAGGGTGGGGTGATTGCGCCGATGGTGGCCGCACAGGACAAGAAGATCGCGTTTGTTGTGCTCCTGGCGGGCACCGGTGTGCCGGGGAGTGACGTCCTTGCTTTGCAGGAAAAAAGAATTATGGAAGCGACCGGAATCGATTCGGCTACCGTGGCCCGAGATGCAGCCATGAGCAAACAGCTGCTCAAGATCGCTACCAGTGACAAATCGCCCGTCGACAAGCGGGTCGCGCTGACCGATGCCATGGAAATGATGCGCGATACGATTCCACAGGATCGCTGGCAACAGGAAGGCTTCACGGATGTGATGATTTCTGCCAAAATCGAGCAGCTGATGTCTCCCTGGATGCAGTTCTTTCTTAAGTATGATCCCGCACCCGCGTTAAGCAAGGTAAAGTGTCCGGTGCTGGTGCTCAACGGTAGCAACGATCTGCAAGTGTTGCCTGACCAGAACCTGCCCGCAATCGAAGCGGCACTCAAGAAGGGCGGGAATACGTCCTACAAGATCGTGAAGCTTAAAGGACTGAACCACCTGTTCCAACACAGCGACACCGGCAGCCCTACCGAGTACGCCCGCATCGAGGAAACCTTCGCTCCGGAAGCGCTGGACACGCTGGGTAATTGGCTGGCGGGCGTGGTTAAGTAGGTGTAGGGGTGACCCTGGCGGTCGCCCGCGCCAGAGGCACAAGTTTAGAACTCTGGTGATGTATTGGAGAGCCGTACACACCCCGTCTTCCGATCCCTCCGCTGGAGCGGAGCGAATCGGAATCCACCCCTCTCAAGAGGGGATGTTGTGAGGAGCTATGCGCTGTAGGAGCGGTTTTAATCGCGACTCATACGCAACTCGAAGCCCGGGAGCCAGCTGAACTGTCGGCCGATGGCGACGCAGTAGATAGGCTCAACAGAGCCACGCGTTATCGGCAAGCATTTTCTAATTCCCCTCTCCCGCTTTTGGGAGAGGGGCGCAGGGGTGAGGGCGAGATAATCCTGGGGCAGTAGGCGGTAGGTTGTAAAATGACTTGATTTGTCGTGCAAGCCCGCCCTATAATGAAGTGAAGTTATCTTCAGTCGCTGGTAGTGACAAAATGGGACAACCGAATATTAGTATTTGTCGAACCCACCTGGTACTCTTGCTATATACGATAGCAGTATTATCAGTAGGGTACGGCCATGTTGATGCGGACTCAAAACTCGACTCCTCTGATACCTCCATTGATTCCTTCGCGTTTACAGCTGATTCACTAGATCCGAAGACAATGACTGATAGCAACTGGCTCGACCTCGTGCAACGATTGCCGAAAAAGACAACGTTCGGTGAGATTAGTCGGTTCTTCCCTTCTCTGGGAAAACTGATATCCGAGGGCAACGTCACCGCGAAACCTGAACTTGGCCTTCTTGAATCGCATGTGAAGTTCCGCCTGTATAGTCATCCGTGCGAGATGGAATTTAAGTTCCGTGGCGGAGATGCCGCCGAGAACGCTCTATATGCCTTCGACTATAAGATTCTGGATATTGACTCACTCGCTGCGGAGACGATATATCAAAAGCTCGTAAGCTTCTATTCAGATATTTACGGTCGATGTGCCGCTGACTACCAGACGTTCGAGTTCTTTCAGGAAGCGTGTCAATGGAAGGTTGACGGAATCGAAATCTCCGTAGTCAAGAACATCTATGCCACCGATCGAGCTTATGTAGGCTGGGGGCGACAGAACCCCAGCGACTATCCGCGAAAATGAGCGAGTCCTGCGGGGTCAGGCGTCCTTTCCCGCCCTCTCTGATAGCAACAGCAATCACCAAATCAGAATCTCAGCCGCTAGACGGCGTACCGGTGTGATCTCACCGGGTCGCGGTCAAAACCGCTCCTACAATGCGCGCAGCGCAAAGTCCCCTCTATCAAGAGGGGTGGCTTTCATCCCGATCCTGATCGGGATGAAAGACGGAGTGTGTTGGCACATCCACGACTTGGCACTACCTCCTCACGATTTCTTCCCCTTTTCCCTTAATTTTCTGAATCATTCTCCCTATATTCGCATCCAATGGATGAACGCAAATTAGTTCAGCAGGCGCAGGCGGGTGATTATGAAGCCTTCGCCACTCTGGTCAAGAACTATGAACGCCAGCTCTTTGCGCTGGCACGGCGGCTGACCGGAAACGAGCACGACGCCGAAGATGTGCTTCAGGATACCCTCCTGAAAGCGATCGATAAAATCGAGCAGTTTCGCGGTGACAGCTCGTTCGGAACCTGGCTATACGCGATCGCCCTCAACGAAGGGCGGGCGTTCCTGGCCAAAGAGAAACGCGCCGATTTGAAATCGCTCGACGACTTGCTCCCCGCCGGACAACATGACGAGATCGCAGCCGGTCACCGCGTTTCACACTGGCGTGATCCGCACGAGGTGATGGAGGATGCCGAGATCGCGCGGGTCATACGCGAGGCGCTCGATGAAATGCGCGCTGAGTATTCGGTACCGTTCATGCTGCGTTATCATGAGGAGATGTCGGTCAAGGAAATCGCGAGGTCAATGGGTCTAACGGAAGCAGCTACCAAGTCACGCATATTGCGGGCGCGGCTGGCGTTGCGAGAGAAATTGGACAAGGTGTTGAGAATTGAGGATTCCGGTGAAAAAGTGCGCAGACTACATTGATGGTCTGAACGACTATCTCGACGGCCAGCTCGACCCGGAACTGTGCGCCGAGATCGAGAGACATATCGGCGAATGCGAAAACTGCAAGCTGATGGTCGACTCCCT